>NZ_ATZJ01000012.1 GCF_000428145.1 Chitinilyticum litopenaei DSM 21440
CGCAGAAGGGCGCAATCCAGTTTGGCCTTGGCGACATCGATACCGAGATAGATCATGCTTGTTTCCAGTGATTGCGTTTGCCAACTTCACCCACTTGCCTTGTGCATGCAGGGTCTGGGCCCTTGGCTACCGTTCAGTGTTCAGGCTGGCGAAGAGGTGGGAGAAGGGCTTGATCTGCGATACAAGGTTTGGACCTTAAGGGAATCCACAAGCTGTCCTTCTCCCGATTGGCGGAAGCTAACCGCCAAGTACTGCGAGATACAAGGGAACCCCGAAGGGGCGGCGGACCGGGCTCGCCTTTTCTTTGGTTCGTTTCTTTTGGCGAAGCAAAAGAAATGAACCCGTCCGCCGGGCGGAACCGGCATGCAAACCCCGCGCCGTAGGCGCTAAAACTCTTCTTGTCTTGCAAGGGATTTGTCGTCGTCCGATGCCGCAGACCTGCAATCACGCCGCCAGCGGCGTCGCGCACAGGCCCTCCAGCAGCGCCCGCCAGGCGCGGTCTTCCGGGATGCCGGGCTTGCGCACGCCGAAGAACTGCACGATCAGCTCGCCGGACTCCGCATACAGCTCCAGCGACGTCACCCAGCCGTCGCTGGTTGGCTTGTTCACCACCCAGCTGCTGGCGATCGCCGTGGTGTTCAGGTGCAGGTTGAAATCCGGGTCGAGCACGTTGAACCACGGGCCGGTGCGCAGGAGCTTTTTCACCGGGCCGGAGTGGATCTGCACGACGCCGCGGCTGCCGACGAAGCACATGATGGGCAGTGCTTGCGCCGCCGCCGAGTTCAGCAAGGTCTGAACCGCATCGCTGGCGACCTGCTGCGCCAGATCGGCACCGACGGCTTCGAGCGCGCCCAGGCGCTGGATGTCGAACTTGCGCAGCATGGGAAAAAAGCCGTGCGTGTCGGTGAGCGCCAGCCAGGCGTCCCGCAAGGCGGTGGGCGCTGCGGCGTGGCGCGCCGCGCTGTCGGCCGGGTAGGGGGCTACTCGGGGCAGCTTGTGTTCCGCCGCCTTATGGGTGGCAATGTATGTGTCCCAATGGCTTTCATTGCTTTGGCTGGTGAGATATACCTTGTGTACCGCTTCGCCGTCTGCGGCGAAGAACTGGATGCTGCGCCGCTCGCCCTTCTCGCCATCGCCGCCGCGCTCGGTCACGGCAAAGGCGCTGTGCCAGTAATTGAAGAAGAGCCGCAGGTCGATATCGCTGCCCAGCACCAGGCCGATGGCCTTCTCGGCCTCGACCTCTTCGTATTCGCCGTGGCGCTCGTGCACGCACCAGTCGTTGCGCGTGAGCACCATCACGCGGCCAAAGCCGGGCAGGTCGCGGAACAAGGCTTGCGGCGTGCCGGCGAGCGCGATGCTGTCGACGCCGCAGCCGGCGGCGACCAGCTCGGCCTCGCTGATGGCCAGGCGGCGGGCCACGTCGCGCGCGCGCAGCTTCGGTTCCCGTTCGCGCAGCGCGGCGTGGCTGGCCTGCAGCTGGCGGATGAGTTCGGCGGAGGGGATGGCGTTCATGCTGAATCCTGTTGGTGATATGAAAAACAAGCGACGCGCTGATGGGCTAGATCGTCAGCCAAAACCCAAAGCCACCACAGAGGCACAGAGAACACAGAGAAAAGCCGGAGCACGTCCAGGCAATTCTCAGGGTTTTGCTTCCTCTGTGCCCTCTGTGTCTCTGTGGTTCAATAGGTTTTTGTGGTTTGCTGAGAAGGGTTTCTAGTCAGGTTTCTCTGTTTCTCTGTGGTAAATGGCTTTCGGTGTTTGCCGGGCTGCCCCGGCCATCAGCAGGTGTGAAGATCGCGCTCAGAAACTCCAGCGCACGTTCACGCGCGCATTGCGGCCGGGCTGGCTGTAGCGGTCGACGGTGCTGCTGTTGGCCGGTACGCCGACCACATCGCTGGCCAGCCAGTATTTCCTGTCGGCGAGGTTGAACACGCCGGCATTGATGCGCACGTCCTTCACCGGCTCCCACCACGCGGTGAGGTCGAGCACGCCGTAGCCCGGCGCCTTGAAGTAGCTGTCGTCCGACACGCGGTGGTGGCGGTCGGCGGCGCTCAGCGTCAGTGCGCTGCCCCAGGCGACCTGGCGGTATTCCAGCCCCAGCGCGCCCTTCAGCGGCGCGACGCTGTCGAGCCACTCGCCAGTGCTTTCGTTCTCGCCGACGGCGTAGGCGACGCTGGCCCAGCTGCGCCAGCCCGGCGCGAATTCCCAGTGGCCGCGCGCTTCGGCGCCGTAGATGCGCACCTTCGCCTGGTTTTGCGACTGATAGATCAGCGCCGCGCCTGGCACGCAGGCCGGGCTGCCGGGGCAGTTGATCGAAACCTGCTCGATGAAGTCCTTATAACGGTTGTCGAACACCGTCACGCTGCCGCCGGCTTGCTGGCCGCCAAAGCGCGCGCCCAGCTCGACGCCGCGACTGGTCTCGGGCTTGAGGTCCGGATTGGCGACCGCGCCGTAGCCCATGGCGTAGTTGATGTAGCTGCCATTGAGCTCCATGGCGTTGGGCGCGCGAAAGCCGTGGCTGTACTGGGCGAACAGTGTCAGTGCCGGGTTCGCCTGCCAGCTGGCCAGCAGCTTGGGCGAGAGCTTGCCGTCGGACAGGCCGACCGCGCGGCCGCCCTGCTTGTCGAAGGCGGCATCGGTGTGCGGCGCCAGTTCGTAATGGTCGTAGCGCAGCCCCGGCGTCAGCGTGAAGCCGCTCTGGCCGAAACGCATTTCGTCCTGCGCGAACACGCCCCATTGCGTCGTGCCGGTTTTCGGCACGTCGCGCACATCGAGTGTGCTGCTGGCCGGCGTGCCGCTGCGGAACTGGGTGAGGTCCGAGCGCAGGATTTCCGCGCCGACAAGCAGCGCGTGATTAACGGTGCCGCTCTGCAACTGCTTGCCGGCCTGCGCGGAGAGGCCCAACTGGTCCTGGCTGTATTCGGAAACGCGGCTCCAGTTCGGCGCGTTCGTTCTGGTCTGCAGGGTTTTCTGCGTCGTGTCTTCCTGCTGTGCGTAAACGCGCACGCTGGCGCTGTCGATCACGCCGCCCGCGGCTGGCGCGGCATAGTCGTATTCGCCGGAAACGCGCCAGCGGCGGGTTTCGTCTGCGGCGCGGCTGTCGCGCACCGTCGGCGTCATCGGGTTGCCGAGGTCGGTGTAGAGGATGGCGTCGGTGTCGCGCCGGAAAAAGTCGGCGCTCACGCCCAGCGTGTGGCCGCCGTCGAGCAGCGTGCGCAGCTTTGCGAGTGCACTGGTCGTCTTGTAGTCCTGCGGGTTCGGCGCGGTGCGCGCGGCGGACTGGCTGCTGTTTTCGCCCTGGTTGTCGATCTCGTGGCCGCTGCGGATGCCGGCCTGCACGAGCCAGAAATGCTGGTCGCCCGTCATGCCGGCGACCGTGGCGCGTGTGCCGGCGCTGTCGTCGCTGCTGTCGTAGTCGGCGGCGACCTGGCCGGCGAAGCTGCCGCGCCCGCGCAGCAGATCCATCGGCTCCAGCGTGCGCAGGCCGATCACGCCGCCCAGCGCATCCGAGCCGTACAGCGTGGACGCCGGGCCGCGGACGATTTCGATGGCGCTCAGGCTGTCGAAGTCGACCAGGTCGCGGCCGCTGTTCTGGTAGGGGCCGAAGGCAAACGCATCGGGCAGGCGGATGCCGTCGACCAGCATCAGCACGCGATTGCCCTCCAGGCCGCGGATGTTCACGCTGGACAGCCCATAGCGCGGGTTGCGGCTGATGGCGATGTCCGGATCGGTCTTGGCCAGATCGGTGTAATCGCGCACGAAGCCGTCATCCATCTCCTCGCGACCCACGGCGCTGACCGAGGGCGGCAGCGTGTCGAGCGGGGCTTCGCTGCGCGTGGCGGTGACGACGACGGTGGGCAGCGTTTGCGCGGCCACCAGCGTGCTGGCGTCACTGGCGAACAGGGTCTGCATCGCCGTAGCGAGCAGGGTAAGGGCGAGGCAATGCGGTACGGCTTTCATTCCGGTCCTTCTCTGGCTGGTGGTAGCGGGAGGCGTCCAAGGGGGACGCGTTGCGGCTGGCTACCACGCCAAGAAGGCGGGACTGGCTGGCGTGCTGGGTGTGGCTTGAATCGGGTCTGGTGGCTTACTTGGTCAGGATCAGCTTGCCCTGGCTGGTTACGCGCAGGATATAGCGCTCGCCGCGATGCTCGATCACGATCTGGCGCTGCCCTTGCAGCAACTGCCGGCTGGAGAGGGCCGGCAGTTGTGCATCAGGCTTCATGGTGGTGTTTCTCGTGTCCATGCCCTCAATATTAACTGATAAGCGTTCTCAATATCAATAGTGCGGCAACGATTTTGCTGGGCAAGGCTGGCCAGCACATGCAGACACCGCATTGGGCACCGAAGCACACAGGAAAGACAAACCCGCAGCACCGGCCCAGCGTTGAGGCCGGCCAGATCGCCTGTGCTTTCTGCGTCAGTGCGTCTCTGAGGGTGGGCGGGATTGGATTGAAGCGTTCTGCCCATCAGGACAAGCCCAGTCAGCCACAGGCGAGGCCATGCGCCGCGCCAGCGTCAAACCCGGCGCTGCACGCAGCGGTTACACTGCTTCTTTTTGCCCCTGCCGATCATGAACACTGCCCACTCTCCCTCTGCCAATCCGCATCTTGCCGAACTGCCCGTCGAATCCGCGCGCGTGTTTGACGGCAAGCTGCTGCACATCAACCGCGACACCGTGCGCCTGCCCGACGAGTCGCTCGCCACGCGCGAATACGTCGTCCATCCCGGCGCGGTGATGATCCTGCCGGTGCTGCCCGACGGGCGCATCCTGATGGAGCGGCAATACCGCTACCCGCTGCACCGCGTGTTCATCGAATTCCCGGCCGGCAAGCTGGATGAAGGCGAGGGCGCCGAAGCCTGCGGACGGCGCGAACTGCTGGAAGAAACCGGCTACAGCGCCGCGCGCTGGGAGCAGCTGGGCGTGATCCACCCGCTGATCAGCTACACCAACGAGGAAATCCACGTCTTCCTCGCGCAGGGCCTGCAGGCCGGCGCCGCGCAGCTCGATGAAGGCGAATTCGTCGAATGCATCGCCATGACGCTGGAGGAGCTGGTCGCCGGCGTGCTCGATGGCTCGATCACCGACGGCAAGACGGTCGCCGGGATTTTCTGGCTGCAGCAAAAACTGGCAACTAGCACCTGAGCGGGGCGGCCGATTGGCTGGCCTGATGTTTACCGTCATGGGTATGGATTTGTGGCCTTTTATTATAAAAGGCTGCGTAGCTATACCCATTTATATAGGGCGTGTGTCAACTGGAAGACCCTTGCCGAACAGCAAGGCGAAACGTGAGCACGTAAAGAAATGGCTCGCCCCGGCGTGGCGCATGTTCAACGACCGCACCGCGTGCACAGAATGGCATCTAGCCCAGGCTACGCATTGCGGCATGCACGCCTGATTCGGAACTTCTGGCCGAGTCAAGAGCATGGGCGCCTGTGGCAGAAAAACCAGCAAAAGCAGCGCCATGAATTTGCTGCGCATGCGATCTCCAGAAGCAAGCGGGGGGATTCGACAAGAGGGGAGTACCGCAGTCTGGTGGGGGCTGATTCATGCCTGTTGGAAAAGGCGGTTCGGTGACTCGACGCCGGGTTGCTTCCCTGGCTGCTTATTCAGGTGCCGTTCCTCCTCGGCAATCTGGCTCCGTGTGACTGTGCTGCGGCTGGCATTTTTTGGCGCATATTGCCGGATCAGTACGCGGCGCTACCAATGACGCAGCGTATGCATGTGCCTGAGTCCGCTGCTTGTGTTGCGCAAGCGCCTGGCTCAGTGTGGTTGTTCCGCTGCGGTTTTTGAGCTTCTCTGTGCCTCTGTGGTCAAGGTGCTGCCGATCACGCCGCCAGCTTTTGCGTGAGTGCCAGCAGCCCGGCCAGATTGAGCAGCAGCGTCGCCAGAAACACGCCACGAAAGCCGGCCTTGCGGGTCTTGTGCCGAAACACGCGCTGCGCCAGCCATGCGCCCGGCCAGCCGCCCAGCAGCGCCCAGCCATGCAGCGTAGCCTCGGTAATTCGCCACGATCCGCTTTGCGCCCGCGCCTTGTCCAGCCCGTAGGCGGCAAAGGCGATGGCGCTGAATGCCAGGCAGGCCAGCGCCAGCGGCAGGGCGTGGCTGCTGCGCAGGATGAGGGCGGCCAGAACCGGCAGCAGCGCCAGCGTCAGGCAGTCGATCAGGTCGAAACTCGATGTGAATTTAGATGCTTTCAAAATAATCCGAGTCAATTTGCTTCAACTCGTAGACGCCAACCGTTGAGACGCCAACTCCGTGCTCAAACATCAGCCGGGTCAGTTGATTGCCATCGATCAGAATGATCTTGGTGTTGATGAGCTCAACATACTCCAGCGCTTCCCTGGTATAGCTGCTGGTCGTGATGAATACGCCCTTGTTGGCGCGGTGGCCTTGCAGTGCGCCGGCAAACTTCTGGATTTCCGGTCTGCCAACGGTGCCCTCCCAGCGCTTGGCTTGCAGATAAATCAAGTCAAGACCAAGCTTGTCTTCCTTGATGATGCCGTCGATGCCGCCATCGCCGCTGCGACCAACGGCGCGGCCGGCGTCTTGCCGGGAGCCGCCATAACCCATTCGAACCAGCAGGTCTACTACCAGTTGCTCGAAGAAGGCCGGGGAAGAGGCCTTGATTTGTTCAAGCAGCTCGTTTTCCAGCTCAGCACGAATGCGCCGATAGGCATCGGCCAACTGGTCTTCGGGGGTGGTTTCCTCAAGCATCAGCGCATTGGCAGCATGACTGGGGCTTGCATCTTTGCTCTCGTTGCTGGGGTTTTTGCGTGATCGGCTTTCTACAAAAGCAGGATACTGCTCCAGCACCGCCAGCGTGATTTTTGCGGGCGACTTGATCAGTAGCCCCATTCCATCCGCAGTAATTTTGAACTGACCCCGTCGCGGGCTTTCCAGGAGTCCTGCCTGCTTCAGATAAAAGCGTGCCCAGCCAACCCGGTTCGCAAACAATGGGGCTGCACCACTTGGCAGCATTTCAGCTCGTTCAGCTTCTGTCAGCTCAAACAGGGTACTGAGGTGCTCAATGGCGTCACGAAAGCGATGTTCTTTCTGATCGGCTGCCAGTTGCAAGAGTGGCAACATGATGGTCTGGTAGTCGGGTATGGGCATGACTGTGGCTTATCGGATTGGTGACTTGGATTATTGATGCAACCCTCTGATGCTTTCACTTGTAGGAGCGAGCTTGCTCGCGATCAGCAAGGCTTCGCGAGCAAGCTCGCTCCTACGGATATTCAAACTTCTGAGGGCCGAATCAATAATGAGGCTTTGTAACCTTCGGCAAGAGGCCGTTTGCAAGTCGGGCGGCGCGCAACCCAAGCTACGCCTTCTCTGCGTCTTTGCGCCTCTGCGTTGAGGTTTTTGACCTTCTCTGTGCCTCTGTGGTGAAGCCCGGATTACCCCGCCAGCTGCTGCGTCAGCGCCACCAGCTCGGCGAGCTTGGCCTTCGCCGCGCCGCTGGCGAGTGCCTCGTGCGCGGCGTTGATGCCGTCTTCCAGTGTCACCGCCTTGTTGGCGGTGTAAATCGCCGCACCGGCGTTGAGCAGCACGATGTCGCGCGCCGGGCCGGCGACGTTGTCGAGCACCTGTTCGATCACTGCCTTGGATTGCTGGGCGTCACCGGCGTGCAGGTCCTTCACGTCGCAGAAGGCAAAACCAAAGTCGCGCGGGTCGAGTTCGTATTCGGTGATGTCGCCGTCCTTCAGCTCCGCCACCAGCGTCTTGTCCATCAGGCTGATTTCATCCAGCCCGTCGCGGCCGTGCACGATCATCACGTGCGTGCTGCCCAGCTGCTTCAGCACGCGCGCCTGGATGCCGACCAGATCGGGGTGGAAGACGCCCATCAGCTGGTTGTCGGCGCCGGCCGGGTTGGTCAAGGGGCCGAGGATGTTGAAGATGGTGCGCACGCCCAGTTCACGGCGCACCGGGGCGACGTATTTCATCGCGCTGTGGAAGTTGGGCGCGAACATGAAGCCGACGCCGATCTGGTCAATGCACTGGCCGACCTGGTCGGGCGTCAGGTTGAGGTTTACGCCCAGCGCTTCCAGCACGTCGGCGCTGCCGGAACTCGAGGACACCGAGCGCCCGCCGTGCTTGGCGACCTTGGCGCCGGCGGCGGCGGCGACAAAGGCACAGGTGGTCGAGATGTTGAAGGTGTGCGCGCCATCGCCGCCGGTGCCGCAGGTGTCGATCAGGTGGCTGCGATCCTTGACGGCGACCTGGGTGGCGAATTCGCGCATCACGGTGGCCGAGGCGGCGATCTCGGAAACGCTTTCCACTTTGGTGCGCAGGCCCATCAACAGCGCGGCGATCTGCGTGGGCTGCATGTCGCCGGACATGATCTGGCGCATCAGGTGCAGCATTTCGTCGTAGAACAGCTCGTTGTTGTCGATCAGGCGGTTGAGCGCGGCTTGGATGGTGATCATGATGAGGTCCGTATTAATTTGATTGACGCGTTATTGATTGACTTCGATGACAGGGTTCTGGCCGTTCCAGTTCGTGCCTGCATCGCGGATACGGTGCAGACGCGGGTGATGTTCGGGTTCGTCGAGATCCGCCAGTTCAAAAACGGGGCCATCTGCGGTTTCGGTGTCCAGATAGATCAGGCGTACGCCACTGGCGGCAATGGTTCCCTGCTGGGCGATCCGCATGCCTTCTGCCAGTAATTGGGATTTCTTTCGCTCCATGTCGGCACGGCTGAGCCACGAGGACACATGCTGCAGACCGCGTTTACCCTGTTGCAAAAATTCCAGATAGAGGCTGGGTGTGTGGTCGTGCTGCTGGATCAGCTCGATTTGCAGCTCACCCGAATTGGCCAGCGCAATGCTGATGGTGGGTGATTGCGAGGGCTCGCCACGGTAAACGAAATCAGCCAGGGTAATTTGCCGTTTGATGAAAAAGGGGCCGACCCCGATGACCTGGGTCCAGTGTCGCATGGCTTCATCAATATCTTCCACGACGAAGGCAATCTGGCGGATGGCGCCAAGTCGAATACTCATGGTTGTTCCTAGCGCATGTAATAGATGGAAAAGGTGTGCGCGCGGGCGCGGTCCAGGTCGATCAGGCAGGCGGCCTCGGCAATGCCGGCGCCTGCGCCGCTGCCGTAGCTGGCGGCGACCCAGGCGCAGTGCGCCTTGCGATAGGCGGCATAGGCCTTGATGTCCTTTTGCAGCGCGGGCGTGGCGTGCTGGCGCTGCAGAACGCGGTCCAGTTGTTTCATCGCGGCGAGCGCGGCGGCTTCGGCATTCAGCCTGTCCTGCTCCCCCTGAAGCAGCAGCCGGGCCAGGCAGGCTTTCAGCTCGGCCTGGTTGCCCGCCTGCTGGCCGCATTGTGCATCCGCGCTCGGCTGCGCGAGCAGCAGTGTCTGCACATGCTCGCGCTCGGCGCTGCGCCGCGCGTTGCCGTCGTCGGCCAGTGCGCCTCCGGCAAGTAGCGCCAGCAGCAGGGTGAGGGCGGTTTTCATCGGCAGGGTGATTTCCGGAGTGGGGCGAAAACCGGTTTACCGCAGAGACACAGAGGCACAGAGAAACTGCGGGAGAAATCAAAGCTATTCCTCGGGTTTTGCTTTCTCTGTGCCTCTGTGTCTCTGTGGTTCATTTGGGTTTTGCTTTCGCTTTGCCTTGTCGCGCGCCAAGGAAAAGGCCGCACGCGGCGGCCTTGGGCGGTCAGGCAAATTCCTTGAGGAAGTTGTCGAGCATCCGGTGGCCGTGTTCGGTCAGGATGGATTCCGGGTGGAACTGCACGCCTTCGATGGGCAGCGTCTTGTGGCGCACGCCCATGATTTCACCATCTGCCGTCCACGCGGTCACTTCCAGGCAGTCGGGCAGCGATGCGCGCTCGATGGCCAGCGAGTGGTAGCGGGTAACGGTAACCGGGTTGGGTATGCCCTTGAACATGCCGAAATCGTTATGTTCCACGGGGGATACCTTGCCGTGCATCAGTGTCTTGGCGTGCACTATATGTCCGCCAAAGGCTTCGCCGATGGCCTGGTGGCCCAGGCACACGCCCATGATGGGCAGCTTGCCGGCGAAATGCCTGATCGCGGCGACCGAGATGCCGGCCTCGGCGGGCGAGCAGGGGCCGGGCGACACCACCAGGTATTTGGGCTGCTTGGCCTCGATTTCCGCGATGGTGATTTCGTCGTTGCGGTGCACGTGCACATCCTGGCCCAGCTCGCCGAAGTACTGCACCAGGTTGTAAGTGAACGAGTCGTAGTTGTCGATCATCAAAAGCATTGTTAAAACCCCTATTTCACCACAGAGGCACAGAGATCACAGAGAAAACCCTAGAGTTTGAATCGTCTGATGCCGTTCTTCAGTAAGGTGGTGTGGAAATTGACCAGTAATCCGGTGTCAAAGCCACCGAGGCGCAAGTAACTGAGAATTTGAGCTTCATGGATTGGAAGAAGCTGTTCGACTGCTTTCAATTCCACGACCAGCCGGTTTGCCACCAGCAAATCAATTCGATATCCGCAATCCAGTTGCTGTCCTTTGTAATTGACAGGTAATGGATGCTGCCGTTGAACCGGCACACCGCGCTGTTGCAATTCCCAGCAGAGGCATTCTTCATAGGCTGATTCCAGCAGACCAGCACCGAGATGGCGATGCACTTCGATTGCTGAACCAATCACTATTTCACTCAGTGAGTCTCTGTGCCCCTCTGTGTCTCTGTGGTTCATGCTTTTTAAAAAATCAGGCATCCAGACCGTGTTGAACCAGTTCCGCGGCGCGCAGTACGGCGCGGGCCTTGTTCAGCGTTTCCTGCCATTCGCTCTCGGGCACCGAGTCCGCCACGATGCCGGCGCCGGCCTGCATGAACAGCGTGTCGTTCTTCACGACCGCCGTGCGCAGCGCGATCGCCACGTCCATGTCGCCATTGAAGCCCAGATAGCCGACGGCGCCGGAATACACGCCGCGCTTGGTCGGCTCCAGCTCGTCGATGATTTCCATCGCGCGCACCTTCGGCGCGCCGGACACGGTGCCGGCGGGGAAGGTGGCCTTCAAGACATCCATGGCGTTCTTGTCGGCGAGCTTCTTGCCTTCCACCGACGACACGATGTGCATCACGTGCGAATAACGCTCGATGATCATCTTGTCGAGCAGCTTCACCGATCCGGTTTGCGCGACCCGACCGGCGTCGTTGCGGCCCAGGTCGATCAGCATCACGTGCTCGGCGATTTCCTTCTCGTCGGCCAGCAGCTCTTCGGCCAGCGCGATGTCCTGCTCGCGGGTCTTGCCGCGCGGGCGGGTGCCGGCAATCGGGCGCACGGTGATCGCGTCGCCTTCGAGGCGCACCAGGATCTCCGGCGAGGCGCCGACGATGTGCATGTCGCCGAAGTCGTAGAAGAACATGTAGGGCGAGGGGTTGACCGAGCGCAGCGCGCGGTACAGCGCCAGCGGCGACTCGGCAAACGGTGCGGTCATGCGTTGCGCCAGCACCACCTGCATGATGTCGCCATCGCGGATGTAGTCCTTGGCCTTGAGTACCGCATCCTTGAAAGGCTGTTCGCCGAACTCCGAGACCGGCGTCGAAACGGCCCTGGCCGGGCGCGACAGCGGGATCTGCACCGGCTCGCGCAAGGTCATCCGCAGTTCGGCAAGGCGGGTATTGGCCGCTTCGTAACTGCCAGCAACGGCCGGGTCGGCATACACGACCAGGTATAGCTTGCCGCTGAGGTTGTCGACCACCGCCAGTTCTTCGGACAGCAGCAATTGAATGTCCGGCGCGCCGATCGGATCGGGCTTGGGGCAGGCCGCCAGCTTCTTTTCCACGTAGCGGATGGTTTCATAGCCGAAATAGCCGACCAGCCCGCCGAGAAAACGCGGCATGCCCGGTAGGGATGGCGCATTGAAGCGCGCCTGGTAGGCGGCGATCACGTCGAGCGGGTTGTCGCTGTGGGTTTCCACCACCCGGTCGTCGATGATCAGTTCGGTGGTCTGGCCGACGACTTTCAGGCGGGTGCGGGCCGGCAGGCCGATGAAGGAGTAGCGGCCGAAGCGCTCGCCACCGACCACCGATTCCAGCAGATAGGAATACGGGCGGTTGGCCAGCTTCAGGTACACCGACAGCGGCGTATCCAGATCGGCAAACAGTTCGAGTACAAGCGGGATGCGGTTATAGCCCTGTTGCGCCAGGGCGTCGAATTCGGCGCGGGTCAGCATGGATGTCTCCGACAGAGGGACTTTAGATGCAAAAGAAGGCGGTTGCTCTTACGAACGACGCCATCGCCAATCGAGTCTCTGGGGAGTGCGGATAGCCATGATGTAGGGGAAAAACCGTAGCAATGAATCAGGTCCGGGCATTGTGCAGGCTGGGCGCTGCAGCGTCAATTCAAGGTGCGGGCCAATGTTGTTCTTCGGCAGGGGCGCTGCAATCGGGGTGATCGATAATCGGCTCGCCGGTGTCGGCCAGGATGCGGGACGCGTAGCCGGCACCGCCAAAATAGACGGTGACGTCCCAGTAGCGGCGTTCGCTGTAGCGCGCGATCCAGCGCTGGGGGTCGGCATCATTCATTTTGCCGCCATCCTTGCAGCCGCTGCGCACCAGTCGCATGCCATGCGAGGTCGGATCAAGCTCCAGCATGACCGTCGTGGTGTCATGGTAAATCTGCAGATCTGCAGTGCAGTGTTCTGGCAAGTTGCAGCGCGAGGTTTTCTTCGTGTCGACGAAGCCGGGAGTAGCCAGCAACTCAGCTATGGCCAGCTTGCACGCCTCATCGCGACCGAGCACTGGTGCGGCAGCAAGCGTGGGCGGCAAGGCAAGCAGCAAGGCGGCAAATAGGCGGGCAGGCATGGTTTCCTCCGGCAGGGCAGGTTTCCCATCATGGCGAAAACCCGGCATGCCTGCCGGCGGGGTGTGGCCCGGCTCACAGCGCCGGAATCAGCCGCTTGAAGGGCTGCTAGTCGGCCAGCCTGAAGCGGTTGACGATGGCGCCCATCTGGCTTGCCTGCTCTTCGAGCAGGTGGGCCGACGCGGAGGCTTCTTCCACCAGCGCGGCATTGTGCTGGGTGACTTCGTCCATCTGCGTGATGGCCTGGTTGATCTGCTCGATGCCGGCCGATTGCTCGATGCTGGCGGCGCTGATTTCCGCCATGATCGCCGTCACCTGCTCGATGCTGCGGATGATTTCGGTCATCGTCGCGCCTGCCCGGTTGGCCAGCTCGGTGCCTTTTTCGACCCGGCTCACGCTGTCCGAAATCAGCCCCTTGATTTCCTTGGCCGCGCTGGCCGAGCGTTGCGCCAGATTGCGAACCTCGGCGGCCACCACGGCAAAACCGCGCCCCTGTTCCCCCGCCCGGGCGGCTTCGACGGCGGCGTTGAGCGCCAGGATATTGGTCTGGAAGGCGATGCCGTCGATCACGCCGATGATTTCGGCGATCCGCCGCGAGGCATCGCGGATCTGCGCCATCGTCGCCACGGTGGAATCGACCACGTGGCCGCCCTGCACGGCAATATCGGACGAGGCTTTCGCCAGCCGGCTGCCATGTTGGGCGTTTTCGGCGTTCTGCTTTACCGTGCTGGTCAGCTCTTCCATGCTGCTGGCCGTTTCCTCAAGGCTCGCAGCCTGCGTTTCGGTGCGCTGGCTCAGGTCCCTGTTCCCGGCGGCGATTTCGCTGGCCGCGGTGGATACGGCGTCGCTGCTGTTCTTGATCTGAGTGAGGATGTCGTGCATGTTTTCGATCAGCGAATTCACGCC
The DNA here is from genome assembly GCF_000428145.1 of Chitinilyticum litopenaei DSM 21440. Lineage (GTDB taxonomy): Bacteria > Pseudomonadota > Gammaproteobacteria > Burkholderiales > Chitinibacteraceae > Chitinilyticum > Chitinilyticum litopenaei. Next base: position 13,698 of record NZ_ATZJ01000012.1, read on the forward strand.
TGAGCACAGCGTTTCAATGGCGCCGGTCTTGCCCGCCAGCGGGATGCGGCGGGTCAGGTCGCCCTCCCTGGTCGCGGCGACCACGGACTGGGTTTGCTCGACCGCCTGCTGCATGGCCTTGGCGGCGCGCACCTGTTCGGTGACATCGCTGGCGTACTTCACGACCTTGAACGGCTTGCCGTTGGCGTCAAGGATGGGGTTGTACGAGGCCTGGATCCAGACTTCGCGACCGCCCTTGCCGATGCGGCGGTACTGGCCGGCGTCGTATTCGCCGCGCGCCAGCTTGTCCCAGAACTGACGGTATTGCTGGCCCTGCGCTTCGACCGGATCGACGAACAGGCGGTGGTGCTGGCCCTGCACCTCGGCCAGTGTGTAGCCCAGTGTGGTCAGGAAATTGGCGTTGGCGGTGAGGATCGTGCCGTCGAGCCCGAATTCGATCACGGCCATGGCCTTGCCGATGGCGGCCAGCTGCCCTTCGAAATCGGCGTTGCGCCTTTTCTGCTCGGTGATGTCGGTGGCGTACTTGACCACTTTGCAGGGTTTGCCGCTGGCGTCGAAGATCGGGTTGTAGGATGCCTGGATCCAGATTTCGCGCCCGCCCTTGCCAAGGCGCCGGTACTGGCCGGCATCGTATTCGCCGCGCGCCAGTTTTTCCCAGAACTGGCGGTATTCGTGGCTCTGCGCGTAGGCGGGCTCGACAAACAGGCGATGGTGCTGGCCCAGTACCTCGGCCAGCGTGTAGCCCACCGTTTTCAGGAAATTGTCGTTGGCGGCGAGTATCGTGCCGTCCAGCTTGAACTCGATCACGGCCATGGCCTTGCCGATGGCGGCGAGCTGGCCTTCGAAATCGGCGTTGCGTTTTTTCTGTTCGCTGATGTCGGTGGCGTACTTGACCACTTTGACGGGCTTGCCGCTGGCGTCGAAAATCGGGTTGTAGGACGCCTGCAGCCAGATCTCCCGCCCGTCCTTGCCGATGCGCCGGTATTGCCCGCTATCGCAGTCGCCACGTGCGAGCCGCTCCCAGAACTGCCGGTATTCATGGCTCTGGGCCTGCTCCGGATCGACAAACATCCGGTGATGCCGGCCCCGGACTTCTTCAAGCGTATACGCGACCGTGGTGAGGAAGTTGTCGTTTGCCGTGCGTATCGTGCCGTCAAGCTCGAATTCGATGACCGCCATCACCCGGTCGATGGCGGCGACCTGCCCGCTCAGGTCCTGCAATCGTTCAAGGGCGTGCGATTGTCCGCTAGAGTCGTTCTGCAAGAGTGCGGACTGGCCGCCAAAGAATCTGTTCCATACGCCCATCGTTGTGGCTCCTGATTGCCATGTGCCATCCCACCCTAGCACATGGCTCATGCAAAGCCTTGGTGTGTAAACGGCTTGGTGTAGGGTTTTTGTTGCTTTTCTATTGCTGGTTTGTAATTTATGGGGTGCTTCCCTGGACTGGTGGGCAGGCGTGGCTCAGGCCGCACGCCCGCATTGCGCTCAGCGCTCATCCCCGAGAAACTCCAGCAGCTCGCGGAAATCGTGGATCACCGAATCGGCGCCCAGCGCGCCCGCATCCTCGCCATAGCCGTAGCTCACCGCCACCACCGGGCAGCCGGCAGCGCGCGCGGCGAGGATGTCGTTCTGCGAGTCGCCCACCATCAGCAACTGGTCAACGGGGACGCCGAGCTTTTCGGCGGCCAGCAGGATGGGCGCGGCGGCCGGTTTCTTGTCGCTGGCGGTGTCGCCGCCGACGATCACGTCGAAATGCTCGAACACGCCCATTTCGCGCAAGAGCGGCAGCGTGAAGCGCTCGGGCTTGTTGGTGACAATGGCCAGCGGCACGCCGCGCTCGTGCAGCGTATGCAGCACTTCCTGCACGCGCGGGTAGAATTTGGTGGCGATGGTGAGGCCGGCGAGGTAATGCGCGTTGAAGAGCGCCATCGCCTTGTGCTGCTCGGCGGTGCCGGTGTACTCCGCCGCGTGGTCGTCGGCCAGCGTGCGCGCCACCAGGCTGGCCGAGCCGTCGCCGACATAGCCCTCCACCGTGGCGGAATCCAGCGCGGGCAGGCCCAGCTCGGCGCGCATCGCATTGGCGGCGCGGGCCAGGTCGTGAATGGAATCGACGAGTGTGCCGTCCAGATCGAAGGCGAAGGCGGTGATGGTCATGGCGGTCTCCTTGGGCTGTGTCGCGCGGCGGCGCAAACGGGCAGTGTAAAACAGGCAGCGACCCGGGGTGGCGTGGCCGGGGTTTCGGTTTGTGCTGCCTTGATTCGGTAATGAAAAAGCCGCAGCAGAGGCTGCGGCTGCTTGGGCCTGGGCTGGCTTAGCAGGCTGTTGAAGAACAGCCTGCGATCCGTTTTTTCCGGCAAAGCCGGGAAAAATGCATGAAAAGAAAAATATAAGTCATTGATTTTTCAGAAGCCGATTTGCGTCGGGCTTGGCCCGGTGCTTGCTTCCGTTGGAAAAACCGACTTTTTCAACAACCTTGTTAGCGCTTGACGCGCGCCAGCTCGGCGCGCATCTGGTCGATGACGGCCTTGTAATCGGGCTGGCCGTAGATGGCCGAGCCGGCGACGAAGGTGTCGACGCCGGCGGCGGCGATGTCGGCGATATTGTCCACCTTGACTCCCCCATCGATTTCCAGCCAGATCTCGCGGCCGGTTTTCGCCGTGTAGTCGTCGATGCGCGCGCGCGCCTGGCGGGCCTTGTCCAGCACGGCGGGGATGAAGCTCTGGCCGCCATAGCCGGGGTTCACCGACATCAGCAGGATCATGTCGATCTTGTCCATTACGTAGTCGAGATGGGACAAGGGCGTGGCGGGGTTGAACACCAGACCGGCCTTGCAGCCGCATTCCCTGATCAGCCCCAGCGTGCGGTCGATGTGTTCGCTTGCTTCCGGGTGGAAGGTGATGATGTTGGCGCCGGCCTTGGCAAAATCCGGAATGATGCGGTCCACCGGCTTGACCATCAGGTGCACGTCGATGGGCGCGTCGGTCCACGGCCGGATGGCTTCGCAGACCAAGGGACCTATGGTCAGGTTGGGCACGTAGTGATTGTCCATCACGTCGAAGTGGATGATGTCGGCGCCGGCCTCGATCACGTTTTTCACTTCGGCGCCCAACTGGGCGAAATCGGCGGAAAGGATGCTGGGGGCAATGCGGAAGGTCATGTCGGCTCCTGGCGGCGGCCCGGGCGGGGCGGATGGCTCTGGATTGTAGCGGAATGGCCGCGGGCGCGGCGCAGGCAGCCAGTGTGCCCAAGGCGCCGGCCGGTGGTACTGACTTTGCTCAAGCAGGCGTCGGCTTGTGCGCCGGCTTCGGGTAAACTGCGCCATCCCCTCGTGATGGAGTGTCCGATGTCCAGCCGTTTTCCCATCGCCATCAGCGTGCAGGCCCGCTTTGTGCCGGAGCAGTCCGATCTGGTCGCCAATCATTATGTGTTTGCCTATCACATCACCATCCGCAACGAGGCCGATGTGCCGGTGCAGCTGCTCTCGCGTCACTGGCTGATCGCCGACATGAACGGGCGCGTGCAGGAAGTGCGCGGCGAGGGGGTGGTGGGCGAGCAGCCGCGTCTGCAGCCGGGCCAGAGTTTCGAATACACCTCCGGGGTCAATCTGAATGTGCCGCTGGGCACGATGCGCGGCAGCTATCGCTTTGTCACGGCCGATGGCGAGGAATTCGACGCGCCGATTCCGGAGTTCATGCTGACCGTGCCGCGCACGCTGCATTGAGCGCGGGGCAAATGCCCCCATCTGCAGGATTGAGCGGCCCCGGCCTGGCTGGGCCTGGCCGGCCCCTGCCGCCGGCTGGCGTGCCGCAGTTCCGTGCCTGACGCGGCCTGCCGCTGCGGGCAGGGCGAGCGCGGGGCGGCGGCAAACCGTACGCCTCTGGATACCATTTCATGTATGCGGCTACAGCCATTTACCGGTATTGGCTGTAGCAACATACCCTTTAGGATCGTTCATGCCCCCTTCCTCCCCGTCAGCGCCGGCGAACCGCCAGGACTGGCAAACGCTGAAATCGCTGCTGCCCTATCTGTGGGCCTACAAGTGGCGCGTGATCCTCGCGCTGTCGCTGCTGGTGCTGGCCAAGTTCGCCAACGTCGGCGTGCCGCTGGTGCTGAAAGACATCGTCGATGCGCTCGACGCCAGCCAGCACCCGCTGGCCGTGCCGCTGGCGCTGGTGCTGGCCTACGGTGGCTTGCGGCTGGCCTCCGCCATCCTGGGCGAAGCGCGCGACGCGGTGTTCGCCAAGGTGACGCAAGGGGCGATTCGCCGCGTGGCGCTGCAGGTGTTCGAGCACCTGCACCGCTTGAGTCTCCGCTTCCATCTGGAGCGCCAGACCGGCGGCGTGAACCGCGACATCGATCGCGGCACCAAGGGCATCGCCTTTTTGCTGAATTTCACGCTGTTCAACATCCTGCCCACGCTGGTGGAGATCGTCCTGGTCGCGCTGGTGCTGCTGCAGAAATATGACTGGTACTACGCCGCGATCACCTTTGGCACGATTGCCGTCTACATCGCCTTCACGCTGGGGGTGACCGAGTGGCGCATGGGCTGGCGCAAGGCCATGAACGAGCTGGATTCCAGCGCCAACTCGAAAGCGGTCGATTCGCTGCTCAATTACGAGACGGTCAAGTACTTCAACAACGAGCGCTGGGAAGCGCGCCGTTATGACGACAGCCTGGCGCAGTGGGAGGCGGTCGCCATCAAGAGCCAGGTGTCGCTGAACTTCCTGAATGCCGGCCAGGCGGCCATCATTGCCGTGGGCGTTACCGCGCTGGTGTGGCTGGCCGCCGCCGACGTGGTCGCCGGCAAGATGTCGCTGGGCGACCTGGTGCTGGTCAATGCCTTCCTGCTGCAGCTCTACGGGCCGCTGAACTTCCTGGGTTTTGTGTATCGCGAAATCAAGCATGCGCTGGCGGACATGGAAAAGATGTTCGCGCTGATGGGGCGCAATACCGAAATCACCGACGCGCCGGATGCGCGCGCGCTGGCCACCCAGGCCGCCGAAGTGCGCTTCGACAACGTGGTCTTTGGCTACGACGCCGAGCGGCAGATCCTGTTTGGCGTCGATTTCACCATTCCGGCCGGGCACACACTGGCGGTCGTGGGGGCCAGCGGCGCCGGCAAGTCGACGCTCTCGCGGCTGCTCTATCGTTTCTATGATGTGAGTGATGGGGGTATCCTGATCAATGGCCAGGATATACGAGGGCTGCAGCAGCATACCCTTCGTGAGCACATCGGCATCGTGCCGCAGGATACCGTGCTGTTCAATGACACGATCTACTACAACATCGCCTACGGCCGGCCCGAAGCGACGCGGGAGGACATCATCGAGGCGGCGCGCTCGGCGCACATCCACGATTTCATCGCCGCGCTGCCGCAGGGTTACGACACCGTGGTCGGCGAGCGCGGGCTCAAGCTCTCCGGCGGCGAGAAGCAGCGCGTGGCGATCGCGCGCACCATCCTGAAAAACCCGCCCATCCTGATCTTCGACGAGGCGACCAGCGCGCTGGACTCCAAAACCGAAAAGGCCATCCAGGCCGAGCTGAAGGCGATTGCCGCCAACCGCACCACGCTGATCATTGCGCACCGGCTTTCCACCGTGGTGGATGCCGACGAAATCCTGGTCATGGAAGGCGGGCGGGTGGTCGAGCGCGGCACACACCGCGCATTGCTGGATGCCAATGGCGTCTACGCGCGGATGTGGGCACTGCAGGCGAGCGAGGAGGCGGGCTGAACGCGTCCCGCCCATGCAATAACGCCGGGATGACCGGCGTTATTGCATGGGATTTGCTTGCTCATGGTGCGTCGTGCATCGCGGCCAGCAGCCGCGCGGCGGCGTCCGGGTCGGGCAGGGCGGGGATGTGGTTCCAGTGATCACTGGTCATGGCAGAGCTCCTTGTGTTGCACTGCACATAATGTAGTGCGCCTGCCGTACCGCGATTTTGCGCTGGCGCAAGATAAGGCGAATCATGTAGTCGCGGCGGGTTTCCCTACCTTTTTGACGCTGCTCGGCGCTTGTGACTTTCCGCATTGCTGAATCACCTGACCCGCGCAAACCCTTGTCTTGACTGGCCTGAAAACTGTAATCCCCGTTTTTTGCCAAATTGTTACTGTTGCTTTGCAAGGCGCCCGATTGAAATGGCCGCCACCTTGCTACACGGCGCGATCCGCCGGGCAGGGTGTTGATCACGGACCATACAAGGGCTAGGGCAATGACACTGAACAAGCAAGACTGGCAATGGGTGCTGACCTGTTTCGGCACCGCCGTGGGGGCGGGAATTCTCTTCCTGCCGATTCGCGCGGGGCTGTCCGGCATCTGGCCGATGCTGATCCTCACCGCGCTGATTTTCCCCATCACCTGGGTGGCGCACCGTGGCATCACGCGCGTCGTCGCCTCGGCGCACAAGCCCACCGACATTGTCGGCGCGGTGGAAATGGATCTGGGCCGCAATGTCGGCTTTGCCGTCTCCCTGCTGTATTTCCTCTCCATCATCACCATCTGCGTCGGCTATGCGACCGGCATCACCAATATCGTTTCCTCCTTTCTGAGCAATCAGCTCGGCATGGGCGAGGTCTCGCGCCCCTTGCTGACCTTCCTCTTGCTGCTGGGGCTGACCGGGGTGATCCTGGCTGGCGAGCGCGTGATGGTGCTGGTGACCTCGTGGATGACCTTTCCGCTGATTTTCCTGCTGGCGGGCCTGTCGCTCTACATGATTCCGTACTGGAACACCGCCGTCTTCAGCGCCCCCTTCTCGCTGGACGGCACGCTGAAGAACCTGCTGCTGCTGTTCCCCGTGCTGGTGTTTGCGATGAACTTTTCGCCGGTCTGCTCGACACTGGGCGCCACCTATCGCGCCCAGTATCCGGCGGCCGAGGCCGTGGCGCGCACCGACGGCATCATCAAGTGGACCAGCCTCGTGCTGCTGGTGTTCGTGATGTTCTTCGTGGTGTCGATGGTGCTGGCGACCTCGCCGGAACTGCTGGCCCGCGCGCAGGCCGACAATATCGACATCCTCACCACCATTTCGCTGGTGGCGCAGCAGCCGCTGCTGAAGTATCTGATTCCGCTGATTGCCTTCCTGGCGATCGCCAGCTCCTACTTCGGCCACTTCGTCGGCACGCGCGAGGGACTGGTGGGCGTGATCACCCGCCTGATGACCTGGCAGCACCCGGAACGCGAGGCGCAGCTCAATCTGCCGAAAATCAATCGCGTGGTGACGCTGCTGATGATCGTCGGGCTGTGGTTCCTCGCCGTTTACAACCCGCCTATCCTGAAAATCATCGGCGCGCTGTCGGCGCCCATCATCGCCATCTATGCCTATCTGCTGCCGGTGATGCTGATGAAGCGCGTGCCGCGCCTGATGATTTACCGCTCCTCGCTGGCCAGTTTCATCTTTGTGATGGGGCTGGTGGGCATCGCCGGCGATTTTGTCGGCAGCTATCTGTGAACGGGAGAACGTGATGATCAGCGTGTTCGATCTGTTCAAAATCGGCATCGGGCCGTCGAGCTCGCACACGGTGGGGCCGATGCGCGCGGCGCGGGCCTTTGTGCGGCTGTTGCGCCACGCCGGCCTGCTGGCCGGGGTGGCGCGGATCGAGGCCGCGCTGTACGGCTCGCTGGCGCTGACCGGCGAGGGGCACGGCACGGTGAACGCTGTGCTGCTGGGCCTGGAAGGCGCCGACCCCGCCAATGTCGACCCGGCCTGGCTGCTGGCGCGCGCGGGCCAGCTGCGCGCCGGCGCCGCGCTGCAGCTGGGGGGCGAGCATACTGTCGACTTTGCCTTTGCCCGCGACCTGCAGCTCAACAAGCACCAGTTCCTGCCGCGCCACGCCAACGGCATGCGCTTTCGCGCCTTCTCTGCCGATGGCGCCGAGTTGTGCCGCGAGGTGTATTACTCGGTGGGCGGCGGTTTCGTGCAGACCGAGGCCGAGCTGGACGCCCCGCCGGCCGGCGGGCTCGCCGTACCGTATCCCTTTGCCTCGGCGGCGGAGCTGATCGCGCTGTGCCGCGCGCAGAACCGCAGCATCGCCCAGCTGGTGATGGCCAATGAATGCGCGCACCGCAGCGAGGCCGAGGTGCGGCGCGGCCTGCTCGACATTGCCGCCGTGATGGCCGATTGCATCCAGCGCGGCAGTGGGCATGACGAGGCGGAATTGCCTGGCGGCTACCGCGTGCGGCGGCGCGCGCCGGCGATCATGAAAAAACTCACGCAGCTGCAATATGCTGGCCGCGCCGACATCATGCTCTGGCCGATGGTCTATGCCATCGCCGTGTCGGAAGAAAACGCCGCCGGCGGGCGCGTCGTCACCGCACCGACCAATGGCGCGGCCGGCATCATCCCGGCGGTGCTGCAGTATTACCGCAACTTCGCGCCCAATGCCTCGGATGAGGGCGTGGTCGATTTCCTGCTGACTGCGGCGGCCATCGGCATGCTGTATAAAATGAACGCGTCGATTTCCGGCGCCGAGGTCGGCTGCCAGGGCGAGGTGGGCGTGGCCTGCTCGATGGCCGCCGGCGCGTATTGCGCGGTGCTGGGCGGCACGCTGGCGCAGATCGAGAATGCCGCCGAAATCGCCATGGAACATCATCTGGGCCTGACCTGCGATCCGGTCGGCGGGCTGGTGCAAGTGCCCTGCGTCGAGCGCAACGGCGTCGCCGCCGAAAAGGCGATCAAGGTCGCGCAGCTGGCCTTGCTGGAAAACGGCGAGCATCTGGTCTCGCTCGACAAGGTGATCGAGACCATGCTGCGCACCGGCCAGGACATGCAGCACAGCTACAAGGAAACCGCGCTCGGCGGGCTGGCGCTGACCGTGGGGGTGCCGGCCTGTTGATTGGGATGGGTATTGCCGTGTGACCATTTTCAGGAAATGGCTGTGGCTTGATGGGGTGGTGGGTATTGGGTGGCGGGGGGCGGCATGGCCGCGCGACATGGCCGGGCTTGTCAGCTATAGTGAAAGCCAGCCCTGTCCATCCTGCCGAGACTGTCATGCCCGCACCGCACACCGCCCCCAAAACGGCCGAGGCACTGCGCGAAGAACGTTTTCACCTGCTGGAAGACATCGCCCGCGAGCTGGCGGGCGATGTCGTTTTTCCGGTGTGTTTTGACGCCACGATACGCATCAGCTCGGTCATGCGCAGCCAGACCGCCTCGCTGCAGCGCATCGCGCAGGAAGTGCAGAAAGACCCGCTGATCACCACCAAACTGCTCAAGCTCGCCAATACCACCGCCTTCAATCCCGGCGGGCGGCCGGTGCTCGATCTGGGCTCGGCGGTGCTGCGGCTGGGCATGCAGACCACCCGCTCGGTCGCCATGGCCTGTTCGCTGCAACAGCTCAGCAAGGGCGAAGGCGCGGCAGCCTTCGAAGACAAGGCGCAGGCGCTCTGGCGGCACAGCATGCGCACCGCGGCCTATGCGATGGTGCTGGCGCGGCGACTGACGCGTCACAACCCGGATGTCGCCATGCTGGCCGGGCTGGTGCACGACCTGGGCGCGTTTTTCCTGCTGGATCGTGCCGGGCATTATCCCGAACTCGTCGAGCGTCCCGCCTCCGTCGATTATCTGGTGGCGCAATGGCATGACAGCATCGGCGCCACGCTGATGAGCACGCTGGGCATGCCCGAAGAGGTGATCGACGCCGTGCATGAAATCGACCTGCCACGACCGCCCGTCGAGCAGCTGCGCACGCTGAACGATCTGCTCTACGTCGCCAATCTGTTTGCCGGCGGGGTGGAGGAAATGCGGCGCATGGATGTGCCGATGCTGGAAGACCCGGCCGAATTGTCCGACCCGCAGTATCTGGACTGCCAGGACGAGGCCGAAGCCAACTGCGCCGAAATGCTCAATGTCTGGTAGTGCGACTCGCCCTATTGCCGCTTCAGGCCTTGCCAGCTGATCACATTGACCCCGTGTTCCAGCGCAAACAGCCTGGCGCGCTGGCCGGCCAGCGCCGTGCGCAAGGCACTGCGCGCGTCGGCCACGCGGATCGGGCGGTCGGGGCGGGCCGGCAAGGCGGCGGCAATCATTTCCGCATCGGCCAGGGTAAAGCGGGTGGCCAGTTGCACCTCGCACGGCGCCGCCGTGACTGGCTTGTGATCGCGCATCACGAACTGCAGCGGCGTATCGCCGGCAAGAATCAGAAATACGCTGCTGTTGTCCAGCGCCTCGGCGCGGGCCAGTTCGTGGCTTAATTCGGCAATGCTGGTTTGCAGGCTGCGGCGCAGCGCATCGTTATCCTGGCTCATGCTGTGTGGGGCTCGCGGCGGTAGTAAAGGTCCAGCTCATCACTGTGTTGCAGGGTAAAACCGTGGCGCTGGTAAAAGCGCTTGGCCGCACTGTCGCGCAGGGCGCCCAGCGTGATGGCGCATCCGGCCTGATCGGCCCGGGCGCACAGTTGGCGCAGTAGCAGCGAGCCCAGCCCTTGCCCCTGTGCATCGGGATGCAGGTACAGGTGGTCAAGCTGCCAGTCTGGGGCCGCGCAGCGCAGCTGGTAAAAGCCAAGCAGCGAACCAGCCCGGAACAGCCGAACCGTGGCCTCTGGCGCAAAGCTGGCGGCAAAGCGCTGGCGCGAGCGCACCTCATCGTACCGTCCCAGACGCATCAGGCTGTCGCGCATGGCGGCCAGTCGCAGCTGGTGCAGTGCTTCAAAATCGGTGGCCAGGGCGGGAAGGTAGTCGATGGGCATCGGCAAGCTCGCCAAAAGCGCGAGTATGCCAGTGTAACTGCCGCCAAAAGCCACATTCGTTACAGGGTTTTGCCCGATCACGCGCTACACTGCCGTTTTGCCCGTATTGGAAAGCCTTCAACGCCATGTCAAACCTGCCTGCCTGCCCCCAGTGCACACTGGAAAACACCTATCCCGATGGCGATAAGCTCGTCTGTGCCGATTGCGGCTTTGAATGGTCGACCGAGGCCGATGCCGGTGGCGATGACGACACGGTGGCGCTGGTGCGCGATGCCAACGGCAATGTGCTCAATGACGGCGACGCGGTGGTGCTGATCAAGGACCTGAAGGTCAAGGGGTCGTCGATCACGCTCAAGCAGGGCAGCAAGGTCAAGAGCATCCGGCTGGTGAGCGGTGGCGACCACGAAGTCGACTGCAAGCTCGACGCCGGGCAGTTCATGCTCAAGGCCTGCTTTTTGAAAAAGGTTTGAGTGCCGCATGACGCCGGAGCAGCGCTGCGCCAGATTGGCCAGGGTGCTGGGGGCTGCGAGGGCAATTGTTGCCCAGCAGGCTGGCCTGGCCGTTGGCGTTCGCCGGCTGCAGGGCCGTGTTTCCTTGCTTGATCAACCGTGGCAACACCAGTTTGCCGTGCGTTTTCCGGTCTTTGCGGCGTTTGTCGGGGCAATCCCTCCTGCCTTGCCCTTGGGCACTGCCAGATTGCACTGGCAAGCAGAATCCCTGCTGGCCTGCGAGCCACAGCTCATTGCCATCGAGGTGCAATTCAGGGAGCGGATTCTTGATGCCGCCTTGCAGTTGATCAGGGAGCTGGAGACCGGGCAATCCGCTTTCTGAGCGCCCATGCCAAAACCCGGCCGTGGCCGGGTTTTGGCATTCCTGCCAGGCAGAAATCGCTGCAGGGCGGGTAGAGTCAGTGGATTTCAATCTGCCGGCGCTTTGCCGTTGCCGGTTTTTTCGGCAGCAGCAGTTCCAGCACGCCATCCTGGTAGCTCGCGCTGGTGGCGGCCTCGTCGACTTCCTGGCCCAGCCGGAAGCTGCGCGACACCTGGCCGATGTAGCGCTCGCAGCGCAGCAGGCGGTCGCCGTCACGGCTTTCCGTTTCCTGCTTCACCTCGGCGTTGATGGTGACCACATCGCCATCCACGTGCACCCGGATGTCTTCCTTCTTCACGCCGGCCAGTTCCGCGTGCACCGTGTAGGCCTTGTCGTCTTCCTTCACGTCGACCCTGATCTGGCTGGGGGCGGCGGCAAAGTCGAGCGGGCGTACGAAGAAGCCGCGGAACAGGTCGTCCAGCGTGCCGAGCGGTTCCTGCAGATTGTCCAGTTTGCGTCTGATCAGGCTGTTCATGATGACACCTCCTTGTCATGGTTGCGTGGGCGTCCTGGCCTGTCAGCGCAGGCTTGCGCGGCAGGGCCGGATGACCCACATGAGCAAACACCCTTGTGCACTTCAGAAATAGGGCGTGCGCCAGCCGTTTTAAAGGGAGGGTGCGACGATTTTCCGCCGGGCGGCAGGCGCTTTTCCTGATGATTATTGGCGGGTATATCTCTGTAGCCTTTTACGTGTAATGGCTGTGGATTTATACATGATGATGTATGAAGTTCGGGGATTGCGGCTGGCTGGTGGCGGGACGATAATCGCGCCTCTTTGCCGAGGTAATCTGATCATGATGAACGAAGAGTCAAGCCCTGCCCCCTGCGTCGCCCAGCTGGTGGTGCACCGGGTCGGCAATCCCGTGCGTGGCGAGCCGCTGCAGCTGTCCGGGCGGGCGGCCGTGGTGGACGCCGAGGTGTCGCAGCTGATTCTGGACGGCTACCTCAAGGGCATCGTTTCCGACAAGAAAAAGCACCAGTTCATCCACCCCACCGATCTGAACCTCAACGAGCTGTATCACTACAAGCAGCAGTTTTTTCGCGGCGAGCTGGAGTTTGTTGCCCTGTCGCAGGCGATTGCGCAGCACCTGCATGCGCGCTCGCAACACCCGAACATCAGTGCCGGCGACCTGCTGGTGATCCTGTTCGAGGGCCTGCAGGAAGGCGAGGGCACGCAGCGCGCCATCGGCGTGTTCAAGTCGGAAATCCGCGACGATTTTCTGACGGTGGTCGAGTCCGGCGAGGTGATCGACCTGCGCCACGCCACCGGCATCAACCCGCGCCTGATCGACAAGGGCGCGCTGCTGCTGGAAAGCGGTCCGCTGGTCTACGCGGTCGACCGCCTGGCGCAAAACGCCAAGTTCTGGCTCGACGATTTCCTGCAGGTGCTGCGCCTGCCCGACCCGGCCAGCACCACCAAGCTGGTCGCCGATGTGCTCGAACAGGTATCCGAGCAGATCGCCGATGCGAAACAGCAAAGCCAGTTCAAGGAGGAGGTGCTCACGCGCTGCCGCGCCGACGAGGACTTTCTGCCCTGGGAGGTGACCGAGGTCGCCGAGAAATTCGTGCCGCGCGAGCAGGTGAACCAGGTGCTCGACGAGGCGGCGGCGTCGCACGGCTTTGCGCTCGAATCACTCGAAAAGACCACCCGCGTGCCGGCGAAAAACGTCGCCAAACGGCTGGAGCGCAGCTGGAGCAAGATCGGCATCGGCCACGGCGTGAGCATTCTGCAACCGTCGGATCTCAACCTCGAAGACGTGAATATCGAGAACGGCGCCGAGGAAATCGTGATGACGCTGTATTTCAGCAAGAAAACCTGATGGGTATGGCGCTGCAGCCTTTACTGTGAAAGGGCTGTGGAGTGGATGGTGGTTGGGTATGTGTTTCAGTGCCGCAGCGTGCGCGCCAGCACCCAGCCGATGACAAGGCCCGCGCCGGCGCGTTTCAGCGCGCGCGCGGCGGCATCCAGCGTCGCGCCGCTGGTCAGCACATCGTCGACGACAATCACCGTTTCCCCCGCCAGCTGGCCGTTGACGCGGAAGGCCTGGCGCAGATTGCGCGCCCGCGCCTTGCGGCTGAGCCGCGACTGGTGGCCGGTATCGCGCACGCGCGCCAGCAGGTCGTGGCGCAGCGGCAGGCCGGTCTGTTGCGCCAGCGCGCGGGCCAGCTCCGCGGCCTGGTTGAAGCCGCGCTCGCGCAGCCGGCCGGGATAGAGCGGCATGGGCAGCAGCAAGGCCGGGCCGGCCAGTGCGGGGCGGTGGCCGGCCAGCACGTGGCCGAGCAGCGCCCACAGCGGCCAGCGTCCGCCATACTTGCCGGCCAGGATCAGCGGGCTCAAGGGCGGCTGATAGGCAAACAGCGCATGGCAGGCATCAAAGCGCGGCGGTCTGGCGAGGCAGCCGCCACACAGGCCGCCCGCCGGCGTGGGCAGCGCGCAACGCGGGCAGCAGCGGCGATCCAGCCAGGGCAGGGCGGCGAGACAGGCGGGGCATAGGGCCTCCTTGCTGCTGCCGGCGCACAGCAGGCAGCGGCAGGGCAAGAGCCGGTCGGCAGCGGGCAGGCGCGCAAACAGCTTGTTCAAAAAACCGGGTGGCAAATTTGACAACTCCTTGCGGCCTTGCCGACAATGCGGCATCTCTTTTGTAGCGCGCCTTGCCGGAATAGTCACCATGAGCCAAGCCATGCCCCAAGCCACCGCCTGCCCAAGCAGCGCCACGGTGCAGACCATCGAACTCAAGCGCCCGACGCCGCATCCGCAGGCGCAGAACTGGTCGCTGGAGCAGATTGCCGCGCTGTTCGACTTGCCGTTCAACGATCTGCTCTTCAAGGCGCAAACGGTGCACCGCGAGCATTTCGACGCCAACCGCGTCCAGCTCTCGACGCTGCTGTCGGTGAAGACCGGCGGCTGTTCGGAAGATTGCGGCTACTGCTCGCAATCGGCGCGCCATGATACCGGGCTGGAGCGCGAGAAACTGATGACGGCCGAAGACGTGATCGATGCGGCCAGGATCGCCAGGGAAAACGGCTCGTCGCGCTTTTGCATGGGCGCGGCCTGGCGTGGTCCGAAAAACAAGGATCTTGACGAAGTGAAGCGCATGATCGCCGGCGTGAAGGCGCTGGGGCTGGAGACCTGTGCGACCTTCGGCATGCTCAAGGACGGCCAGGCCGAGCAGTTGCGCGAGGCGGGGCTGGATTATTACAACCACAACCTCGACACCAGCCCGGAAAAATACGGCGACATCGTTACCACGCACAGCTACGAGGATCGCCTCGATACGCTGGGCAAGGTGCGCAAGGCCGGCCTGAATGTGTGTTCGGGCGGCATCGTCGGCCTTGGCGAAACGCGCAGCGACCGCGTTGGCCTGATCGCACAGCTGGCCAACCTCGACCCGCAACCCGATTCGGTGCCGATCAACAATCTGGTGAAGATCGACGGCACGCCGCTCGACGGCAATGCGGCGGTGGACTGGACCGAATTCGTGCGCACGATTGCCGTGGCGCGCATCACCATGCCGAAATCCTTCGTCCGCCTGTCGGCCGGCCGCCAGCAAATGAACGAGAGCATGCAGTCGCTGTGTTTCCTCGCTGGTGCCAATTCGATTTTCTACGGCGACAAGCTTCTGACGACCGGCAACCCTGATGTCACGCGTGATCGCGAGCTGTTTGCCAAACTGGATATTCAACCCCTGTAAGCACGCTTCTCGCACGCAGCCGCAGGCCCTTGGTCGATGCCATCGTACTGTCTATGCTGATACTTACAACAGCGGCACTGCCGTTGCTGACAGGGCACAGTAAGTAAGGTTTTGGTGGTCACGGCGACGATAAGGAAATACTTTATCGACATGGCAACCCGCTGCCGGCAAGGTGACAGGCAGTAAAACCGGCCGCTGTGGGGCTGCGAGGGAGAATAAGCGTATGTCAGTAAGCAAGCGGGTGTTGGCCGCCATTGGCTTGATCAATGTGCTGGGTATCGTGGTGCTGGTGCTGCTGGTGAATCAGCTGGCAGCGCAAAGCGTGGGCTTGCAGGTGCTGATCTGGGGGGTGGGTCTGGCGGTGCTGCTTGTGCTGCAGGCACTGGTGATCGGGCATCTGCTCAAGCCGCTGGGCGTGCTGCAGGCCACCATGCGCCATCTGGCCGAAAGTGGCGGCGATCTGACAACCCGGTTGCCGGAAAACGGTGGTGCCGAGTTTGCCGACATTGCCCACGGCTTCAATCACTTCGCCACCGCTTTGCAGGGTACCTTTCGTGAAGTCCAGCGTGATATGGAAGGCCTGTCGCTGGGGCTGCGCGAGCTGACCACCGTGACCGGCCAACTGGTCAAGGACAGTCACACCCAGTCCGATTTTGCAGCTGCCTCGGCCGCAGCGGTGGAAGAAATCACCGTCAGCATCACCCACATCGCCGACAACGCCAACGATGTCGATGGCGTGGTGGCCGAGACCCAGCAATTGTCCGGCGTGAGCGCCGATGCCGTGCAGCGTGTGGCCGACGAGGTTGCGCGCATGTCGCGCAGTGTGCAGGAGCTGGGGCATACCATGAACGAGCTGGGCCAGCGTTCGCAGGAAATCGGCAGCATCGTCAGCGTGATTCAGGACATCGCCGAGCAGACCAATCTGCTGGCGCTGAACGCCGCCATCGAGGCGGCGCGCGCCGGCGAGCAGGGGCGCGGCTTTGCCGTGGTCGCCGACGAGGTGCGCAAGCTCGCCGAGCGCAGCGCCAAGGCGACCGTCGAAATCAAGGAGCGCATCAGCAAGGTCAGCGAGGAAACCCAGCTCGCGGTGGCCACGATGGGCGCGACCGCGCAAAGCGTGTCTGGCAGCGCCGAGCGTGCCGAAGAGGCGCGGCGTTCGATGCTGGACATCGGCAGCCGCATGCAGCATGTCTACACGGCCGTGCGCGAGATCGCCGAATCCACCCGCGAACAAACGGCCTCGAGCACCACGATGGCGCGCTCGGCCGAACAGATCAATGCCATGTCGCAGTCCACCGACTCGGCACTGCAGCAGGCCAAGCGCGCGCTCGAGCAGCTCGACGGCCGCGCCCGCGAGCTGATGGAGGCCGTGGGGCGCTTCCGCCTGGATGACATTACCGTGCTGCATGGCTGGTTTGCCGCCAGCGGCTTTCGCGCCGTGGCCGACATCAAGGCCAGGCTGAACAAGATCGGCCACCACTGGGCCGACATGCACAGCGGCAAGGATGTGCCGGGCATGCTGAAAAAAGCGGTGGAAGAGGGCAAGCTGCCCACCGCGGCGGCGATCGGCGGCGTCAAAACCCAGAACTGGGCCGGCAAGGGCGTGCTGGCCAATATGGATCAGCTGGCCGCCGAACAGCGCTGGGGGCAAATTCTGCCCAAGGTGCTGGATGACATGATGCATGCCGATGGTCACTATGTGGCCGTGCCGCTGGGCGTGGCGCGCGTGAATGTACTCTGGGTGAATACCCAGCTGATGCGCCGGGTGAATGTCAATCGCCCACCGGCCAGCTGGGACGAGTTCTTCGGCATTTGCGACCGACTGGTGCAGGCCGGCATCACGCCGATCGCGCACAGCGAGGTGAAATGGCAGGTGGCCACGCTGTTCGAGGCGGTCTCCTTGGGGCTGTGCGGCGCCAACTGGTATCTCGCCGCATTCAGCAAGCTCGACCAGTCGGCGCTGAACGGGCCGCAAACGATCAGGGCACTGGAAACCTTCCGCCGGCTCAAGCCTTACTGTTCTCCCGATCCGGTCGGGCGGGAATGGAATCTGGTCACTGCCGACATCATCAATGGCCGCGCGGCCATGCAGCTGATGGGCGACTGGGTGAAGGGCGAATTCGACACCGCCGGCAAGGCGCCTGGTAGCGACTACCTGTTCTGGGCCGCGCCCAACCAGGCCGGCGAATACAGCTTTGCGGCCGACACGCTGACGCTGTTCCGCCAGGACGATCCGGTGCGCCACAAGGCGCAGCGCGATTTTGCCGAGCTGCTGATGAGCAGCGAGGCGCAGGTCGCCTACAACAAGCACAAGGGCAGCATCCCGGCCCGTACCGACATCGACCACAACCAGCTGGATGCCTATGGGCGCGATTCGGCCAAGGATTTCGCACAGGCCGCCAGCAAGAACGTGCTCGTGCCGTCCTGGGCGCACAATATGGCCGTGCAGGACGACATGAAAAAGGCGCTGATCGAAGTCGTTTACGAGTACTGGGCCAATGACGGCATGAGCGCCGCCGCCGCCGCGGCCAAGCTTGCCGCCACGGCCAGACGCTGACCTGGCCGGTGCGGCACCGCTGCCACCTGCGGGTGGTCATGGTGGCAGCGCAGGCGACTCAGCCGGGAATCGCATCCAGTGCAGGGCGTGCATAGGCGCAGAGGACAGACACCTTGCTGCCCTTTCTGCTGTGCCTTGTTGCGTCCGGGCCCTGGGTCTGCGCTTGGCCTTGCACGTGATTGAACAGGCTCCAGGGCGTGCTCATGCTAGAATCGCGGCTTTGATTTTGATGTGCGGCTGCGTGCGCCGCGATGGGAGTCGAGATGTCGGGCAATACGCTGGGTCTGCTGTTTACCGTAACTTCGTTTGGCGAGTCGCATGGCCCGGCCATCGGCTGTGTCGTCGATGGCTGCCCTCCGGGAATGGCGCTGACGGCCGAGGACATCCAGATCGAGCTGGATCGCCGCAAGCCCGGCACCAGCCGCCACGTGACCCAGCGCCGCGAACCCGACCAGGTGGAAATCCTCTCCGGCGTGTTCGAGGGCAAGACCACGGGCACCTCGATTGGCCTGTTGATCCGCAACACCGACCAGCGCAGCCACGATTACGGCAAGATTGCCGAGACCTTCCGCCCGGGGCACGCTGATTACACCTACTGGCACAAGTACGGCATCCGCGATTACCGTGGTGGCGGTCGCTCCAGCGCGCGCGAAACCGCGGTGCGTGTTGCCGCTGGCGCCATTGCCAAGAAATGGCTGAAGGAAAAATACGGCGTGGTGATCCGCGCCTACATGAGCCAGCTGGGCGAAATCGACATTCCCTTCGAGAGCTGGGACGAGGTGGGCAACAACCCCTTCTTTGCACCCAATGCCGGGATAGTCCAGCAGCTCGAAGACTACATGGACGCCATCCGCAAGGAACGTGACTCGGTTGGCGCGAAAATTACCGTGGTCGCCGAAAATGTGCCGGTGGGCTGGGGCGAGCCGGTGTATGACCGCCTGGATGCCGACATCGCGTTCAACATGATGAACATCAACGCCGTGAAGGGCGTGGAAATCGGCGCCGGTTTCAAGTCGGTGGCCCAGCGCGGCAGCGAACACTGCGACGAGCTGACCCCGCAGGGCTTTGCTGCCAATGAGGCGGGCGGCATTCTCGGCGGCATCTCCACCGGCCAGGATATCGTGGTGAATATCGCGATCAAGCCGACGTCCAGCATCGCGCAGGAGCGCCATTCGATCGACAAGGATGGCAATCCGGTGCTGATGGCCACGACCGGCCGCCATGACCCCTGCGTCGGCATCCGTGCCGCGCCGATTGCCGAAGCCATGCTGGCGCTGACGCTGATCGACCACGCGCTGCGCCACCGCGCCCAATGCGCTGACGTCGTGGTGAATACACCGCGCATCCCCGGCCGCATCGCCTGAGCCGCGTCTGCGCATGAGCCGCATCCCCGCCGAAGTCGAGCACCTGTTCGCCGCCGAGCGCGAGGGCTGGACGCGGGTATCCGGCCTGGCGCTCGCGGCCATTGCGCTGGGCACGCTGTGGGTGCTCTGGCAGGCGCTGGGTGGTGACCAGTGGGTGCCGCTGCTCGATGGCGCCAACCTGCTGTTTCACGAAGCGGGCCATCCGCTGTTCGGCATCGTCAGCGAGCGCCTGACCGTCTATGGCGGCACGCTGGGCCAACTGGTGTTTCCCTGTGTGGTGCTCTGGCATTTCTGGCGCCGGCGCGAAAGCGCCAGTGCTGGTGTCGCCGCGCTGTGGCTGCTGGAAAACGGCCTGAACATCGGCCGCTACATGGCCGATGCCCGCGCGCAGCAGCTGCCGCTGGTCGGCAATGGCGAGCATGACTGGACCGAGATCCTCAGCCGCTGGGGCATGCTGCAACTGGATACCCTGCTGGCCGGCCTGCTGCGCGGCGCCTGCGTGCTGGGCATGCTGGCGGTGCTGCTCGTACTGGCGCGCTGCTGGTGGTTGCGGCGCGCGGAGGCCGGTTTTGACTGAGCTGCCCGGCAGGCATGGCAGCACGGAACGGGTGGCTCGTGGTTTTTACTTGGGTATATGCCGGAAGCCCTTTCTCTGCAAAGGCTTCATGGAGATACAATGATGCGTATATTTGCCTTCCTGCTGGTTCTGCTGTGTACGGCCTGTGCGTCGCCGCAATTCGTCGCCCAGGTGAGCAGTCGCAGCACGCTCACTGCCAGCGCGCCGCTGGCCGGCAAGCGTTTTGTCATCGAGCGCAAGGCCGGGCAGGAGCAAAGCCTGGCGCGGCAGGACTATGAAGCCCAGGTGAGCGCCGCGCTGAAGCAGCGCGGCATGGTGCAGGTTGGCGACAGCCGCTTTGCCGACTGGCTGGTCCAGTTTGATTACCGGCTGACCGGTCCGCTGAAAAGCACGACGTCCACGCCCTTCTGGGGCACGGTCGGCATCGGTACCGGCGGCTGGCATGGCGTGGGAATCGGCATGACCATCCCGATTTTCCAGGAGATGATCGCCACCACCTACTTTGGCCGCGAGCTGAATCTGGACATTTACGACCCGCGTGCGCTGCAAAGCGGGCAGTTTGCCAAGCTGTATGAAAGCCGGGCGCTGAACGCCAGCCCGGAAAACGTGCTGGAGCCCGCCGTGCCCTGGCTGATCCGCGCCGTATTCCAGGAGTTCCCCGTGGCCGGCAACAGCCGGCGCGAAGTACGCCTGCCGCTGACGCCGCCCGCCGGCAGCCAGCCCTGAGCCGCCCTTTTCCGAGAAGAGTTTCCGCGTGACACCCGATCAATATTGCGAAGACAAGGCCGCGAAAAGCGGCTCCAGTTTCTATGCCAGCTTTCGTTTCCTGCCCACGGACAAGCGCCGCGCCATCACCGCCTTGTACGCCTTTTGCCGCGAGGTGGACGATGTCGTTGATGAAACGCATGATGAACAGGTCGCGCGCACCACGCTCAACTGGTGGCGCGGCGAGATCGACCAGATGTACGCTGGCAACCCCCAGCATCCCGTCACGCGCGCCCTGCTGCCGGCGGTGAAGGCCTACGATCTGCAGCGCGAGCATTTTCTGGAAATCATCGACGGCATGCAGATGGATCTGGACGTGCCGCGCTACAACGCCTTCAAGGACCTGCAACTGTACTGCTATCGCGTCGCCTCGGTCGTCGGCATTCTGGTGGCCGGCATTTTCGGCTACCAGGATCGCAAGACGCTGAAATACGCGCACGATCTGGGCATCGCCTTCCAGCTCACCAACATCATCCGCGATGTCGGCGAAGACCTGCGGCGCGGTCGCGTTTACCTGCCGGTGGAGGAACTGCAGCGCTTCAATGTGCCGATGGATGACCTCAGCCATTACCGCGAAACACCCGAATTCCGCGCCCTGATGGAGTTCCAGATCGAGCGGGCGGAACAATTCTATGACCAGGCGCTGGCGCAGCTGCCGAAGGTGGATCGCAAGAATCAGCGCTGCGGGCTCATCATGGCCGCCATCTATCGCACCACCTTGCAGGAAATCCGCAAGGATGGCGCCGAAAAGGTGCTCAACCAGCGCCTGAGCCTGGGCGGCGCGCGCAAGATCTGGCTGGCCTGGCGCGCCTGGTGGCAGAACCGCTGATGCTTGCCTGTTTCCCGGTTGGCAGGGCATGACGGCCTCCCGCATTGCCATCATCGGCGGCGGTTACGCCGGCATGGCCGCTGCCGTGACGCTGGCGGCGGCCGGTGCGCGCGTGTGCGTGTTCGAAGGCGCAAAGACACTGGGTGGCCGTGCCCGTGCCGTCGAGCTCGACGGCCGGCTGCTCGACAATGGCCAGCACATCCTCATCGGCGCCTACCGCACCTTGCTGGGGCTGATGCAGCAGGTGGGCGTGGCGGAAGCGACGGCGCTGCTGCGCCTGCCGCTGACGCTGCAGCAGCGGGTTCCGCGTGGCGAGGCCCGGGGCGACTTCCGCATGGTCGCGCCCGACTGGCCGGCGCCGCTGCACAGCCTGGGTGCGCTGCTGGGCGCGCAGGGACTGGCCTGGCGCGAAAAATTCAGCCTGGCGCGCTTGCTGCTGCAGGCACAGCTGGGCGGTTTCCGGCTCAAACAGGATGGCACGGTGCTCGACTGGCTGCGTGCCGGCGGGCAGTCGCCAGCGCTGATCGAACGCTTCTGGCAGCCGCTGACGGTCGCCGCCCTCAATACCCCGCTGGAAAGCGCCTCCGCGCAAGTGCTGCTCACCGTCTTGCGTGACAGCCTGCTGGGCGCGCGGCGCGATGGCGATCTGCTGATTCCGCGCATCGATTTCACCGCGCTGTTCCCGCAGCCGGCCGCCGACTGGCTGGCGCAGCGCGACGGCGAAGTCCGCTGCAGCACACCGGTGCGCGCGCTGGCGCGCGAAGAGGCGGGCTGGCGGATCAATGACGGAGCAGAGCGCTTTGCCGCCGTGGTGCTCGCCGTGTCGCCGCAACGGGCGTCTGCGCTGCTGCCCGAGCAGGCCGCGCTTGCCCCGCTGCGCGCGACACTGAGCGCCTTCCGCTATCAGCCCATCCAGACCGTCTACCTGCAGTATGCCGAGACGGTAAGGCTGGATCTGCCCATGCAGGGCGTGGCTGGCGGGCTGTGCCAGTGGGTGTTCGACCGTGGCCGGATTCACGGTACGCCGGGGCTGCTGGCCGTGGTGCTGTCGGCGCGCGGCGCATACAGCGACTGGGATGCCGCGACGCTGGCCGGGCGCGTGCATGCGGAACTGCAGCAGTTTTTTGCGCTCGACCAGGCACCGCGCTGGCATCGCGTGATTCATGAAAAGCGTGCCACCTTTGCCTGCACACCGGGGCTGCCGCGTCCGGGCAATGCCAGTGGCGTGGCCGGATTGTGGCTGGCCGGCGATTACACGGCCAGCGCTGACGGCAACGGCGATTATCCGGCCACGCTGGAAGCCGCCGCACGCAGCGGCGTGGCGGCTGCGCAGGGTGTGCTGCGCGAGACGGGCATGCTGTGAGACTATGTGTCAGGACAATGAGATGTAGTCATATTTTGTGGGTATGTGCCTGTGGCTCATGCCAGGAAAGGGTTTCAGGTCAATACATTAATATGTATTGCCATTGGGGAAGACAATGAGTGATTGGAAACATTATCAGGCGCCCGCCGATGCACTGGCTGGCCGGGTCATTCTGGTGACCGGCGCGGGGCAGGGCATCGGTGCGGCTGCCGCGCTGGCCTATGCCCGGCATGGTGCCACGGTGATCCTGCTGGGGCGCAACGAGAAAAAGCTGGCGCGCACCTACGATGCGATCGAAGCCGCGGGCGGCGCGCAACCGGCCGCCATTCCCATGGATCTGGCCAAGATCGGCGAAACCGAAATCGCCCAGCTGGGCATCACGCTGCGCAAGGAATTCGGCCGGCTGGACGGCATTCTGCATGCCGCCAACGGCTTTTCCTTCCTGTCGCCGCTGACGAACCAGAAGCTCGACGAATGGGTGGACATGTTCAAGGTCAATGTCGCGGCGCCGTTTGCCATCAATCGCGGCCTGCTGCCGCTGTTGAGCCAGGCGCCCGATGCGGCCATCGTGCACCTGGGGGAAAGTCATGCGCTGGCGCCCGCTGCCTTCTGGGGGGGCTATAGCGTGAGCCGTGCAGGGCAGAAAAATCTGGTCGAGATCGCCGCCAGCGAGTGGGACAACCTGCCGCAGCTGCGCATCAACCTGCTGGTGCCCGGTCCCATCCAGTCGCCCTTCCGGCTGGCGACCCATCCGGCCGAACCGCGCGACAGCCTGCCGCCAACCGAAGCCATCCTGCCGGCGCTGCTGTACTGGATGAGCGCGGCCAGTGCCGGCCAGAGCGGGCGCACGCTGTGCTTTGCCGAGGCCGGATAGCCCGGAGGGCCGCCGGTGGCTTGCGCATGGCGTACGCTGGGTGACTGTGAAAAATTCACGCTGCACCACAGCATGCGGGCTGGAACCAATCCGGGGGAGGCCGGTCAGAATCAGTGATTCGGTTCCGTGCGAATCCGATGTTGCCGCAACAGTGCGGGTGACATCACGCTCCAACTCTCCCTGATTGAACCCCGCCATTCGGCGGGGTCTTTTTTTGCGCCACGCGCCGGTAACTCAGCCAGGCGCCGATGCCACAGACGGCCAGCATGGCGGCCAGCGGCAACGTGGTGCTGCCATGCCAGCTGCCCATGATGACGCCGGTTACCGTGGCGATGGCGAATTGCAGCGTGCCGATCAGCGCCGAAGCCAGTCCGGCCTGCTGGCCGTGTCCGGCCAGGGCGCCGGCCATGGCATTGGGGGCGGCAAAGCCCAGCGCCGCCAGATAGCCGTACACGCAGGTCAGCACCAGCCAGAACGGCGGCAGCCCGAGCAGCAGCGTGGCGGCCAGCAGCACGGCGGCAAGCACGGTCAGTACCGCCACAGCGCGGCCAAGCAGGCTGTCGAGATCCTGCGTTTTCAGGAAACGGGCATTGAGCTGGCTGGCCAGGATGTAGCAGGCCGCGATGCTGCCGAACACCAGGCTGTAGCTGGCCGGGCTCAGGCCGTACAGGCTCATCATCACCACCGGCGAGCCGGTGATGTAGGCAAACAGCCCGGCCACGGCCAGTCCGCCGGTCAGCGCATAGGCCATGAAATGCCCGTCGCGCAGCAAGCGGCCATAGCTTGCCAGGGTCACGCCCGGCCGGAAGGGCGCGCTGTGCTGCGGCGGACGCGTTTCCTGCAGGCTCAGGTGCAGCAGCACGAAGCACAGTGCGGCAAAGGCGGCGAGCAGCGCGAAGATCGGTCGCCAGCCGGCCGACACCACGATCCAGCTGCCCAGCAGCGGCGCGAGAATGGGCGCGACGCCCATGACCAGCACCAGCGAGGAGAATACCTGCGCGGCTTCGCGCGGCTCGCAGCGGTCACGCACCACGGCCCGGGCAATCACCATGCCGGCGCAGCCGCCCAGCGCCTGCACGAAGCGCAGGACGATCAGCTGCTCGATGCTGGCGGCCAGCGCGCAGCCGATGGACGCGGCGATATACACCAGCAGGCCGATCAGCAGGGGGCGCTTGCGGCCAAAATGGTCGGACAGCGGGCCATACAGCGACTGGCCCAGCGCCAGTCCGATGAAATAGCTGGCCAGCGTCAGCTGTACGGTGGCTTCCGGGCTGCCCAGGCTTTGTGCGATTGCCGGCAGTCCCGGCAGATACATGTCAATCGACAGCGGACCCAGCGCGGTGACCGCGCCCAGCAGCACGATCCAGCCGGCAAAGCGCCGATGTGCTGTCGCCTCTGACATTCTTGAGGTTTGATCCATAGGTATGTGCCTGTAGCCAAACAATGATAAAGGCCCCATGTTCATACAGTGGTTAGTATGTCTGGAGCCTCCTGCTACTGTATGTCTGCCGCTGGCCCGGCTCAAGGCAAATAATGCCGGGCAGACAGGGAGGCGCCGCGCGTCCCAGGCAGGTCGGCCGCTGCCGGAACAGGCGCCGCCAAGCCGGCCGCCCGGCCTTTTGCCTGGTCGTGCGCCGGCTGGCGGCCGAGCGCAGGGCGCTCAGTAGCCGACGGTAAAGCGCTGCCGGATGAAATGCGGCGACTCGGCCTCGTCGAGCACCGCCATGGCGAAGTCCGGCAGCGAGACATGACTGTTGCCATCGGCCGCCACCAGCAGCTGATCGCCGCCGAGGCGGAATACGCCACTGCGCTCGCCCGGATGGATGTGCGCCGACGGGCTGACCAGCGTCCAGCTCAGCGTCGCCTCGGCGCGCAGCTGCTGCAGGGCCTGGCGGGCGCCCTCGGCGCTGGCGCGCCATTCGGCGGGGAAGTCCGGTGTATCGAGCAGTTGCAGGCCTGGCGCCACCTCCAGACTGCCCGCGCCGCCGATGCTGATGAAGCGCGGCAGCCCGGCGGCCTTCACCGCGGCGATGATGCTGGCAAAGCCTTGCAGGTAATACCCGGCGACGTCGGCGTGCGCATGGCCGCTGAAGGCGCTGAGCACCAGATCGTGACCGGCCAGCTGCCTGGCCAGTGCCGCGCCATCGAGCACATCGCAAGCTTGCGCGCTCAGCCCGGGCTGGGGTGCGAGGCGTTCGGGGTGGCGTACCAGTGCGGTAACCTGGTGACCACGCGCCAGGGCTTCGGCCAGCAAGGCCGAGCCGATGAAACCGGAAGCGCCAATCAGGGCAATGTTCATGGTGGGTGTCCTCTCAGAAAAGCTGTTGGTTCGAGACGGCATGCAGGCTGTTGCCATGCCGGGCGAGCAGGGTGGGAACGCCCTGGATGTTTTGCTGCTGCATCAGCTGGCGCGCACGTGCGACCAGCTGGTGCAGCGCGTCCGGCCAGGGGCCGGCAAGCTGGCGGGCGAGGCTGGCGCTGTCCAGGCCGTAGCGCTCGCCCAGCGCGGCGTGCGCATCGATGCTGACATCGCCCTCCACATAGCGCAGGCGCTGGACGGCATGCAGTACATCCAGGCTGTGCTGCGGTGCGGCCTGGCTGAGCAGGAACCAGGCATGCGTGGCCAGCGAGGCGTCAAAAATCTGCTCCGCATCGCCCAGGATGCGCTCGCGGTAGTGCATGCTGAAGGGCTGGCCGGTGCGGGTGGCAATCTGCTGGTCGGCCTGCCAGAAATACTCGCGCCGCAAGGCATCGGGGCGCTCGGGGCGGCAAAAGAGGCCGCTGGGCAGCAGCTCGAATTCGGCATGCGGCAGGGCGGTCCGCAGGCGTTGCAGCCCCGGATGGGCGCCATAACACCAGCCGCACCAGGGGTCGAAAATCAGGATGAAACGGTCATTCATGGCGAAGCGGGCCTTGCTGTGTCTTCAACGATGCTTGCCATCATCCGCGCTTTCATTGTTCGGATAAATCCCGTAACTGTGGATTTACTGTTTGCAAAATGCATACAATTTGCAGGGGCAAGCCGCCCGTTGCTGCTCGCCGTGGGGAGTGGCTGGCGTGCTCAGCCCTCAGCCGTTTGAATGCCTGTGGGAGCGAGCTGGCTCGCGAAGCGTTGCTGATCGCGACCAGCTCGCTCCCACGACTTACCACATCAACAGAGCCAGCATGCCCGCCGAATTGCCCGACCTGAACCGCCTGCGCCTCTTTGTCGCCGTGGCCGAAACCGGCGGTTTCACCGCCGCCGCAGTCCGCTTGGGGCTGGCCAAGGCGGTGGTCAGCCAGCAGGTGGCCAGGCTGGAAGCCGAGCTGGGCGTCACCCTGCTGACGCGCACCACGCGGCGCGTCGTGCTGACCGAAGCCGGCGCCGCTTTTCTGGCGCGCTGTACCCTGCCGCTGCAGCAGCTGGAAGACGCGATGCTGCAACTCGATGCCATTGCCCACGAGCCGCGCGGCGTGCTGCGCATGACCGCGCCCGGCGATTATGCCGCCACGGTGCTGGCACCCGCGCTGGCCGCTTTCCGGCAGCGCCATCCCGCCTTGTCCTTCGATGTGATTGCCTCGCACGAGATTCTCGATCTGGTCGAGGGGCGCATTGATCTGGCCATCCGCATGGGCTGGCTGCAGGATTCCAGCCTGCGTGCGGTGAAACTGGCCGATTTCGAACAATGGGTGGTCGCCGCGCCCGGCCCGGCGGCCGCCAGCGTGCAGCATCCGCTCGATCTTGCCCAGCAGGACTGGATCGCCGTCAGCCTGCTGCCCAGCCCGCGGGTCTGGCAGTTCGCCGGCCCGGGCGGCGAAGCCTGCACGGTGCGCATGGCCGCCGGCAGCGAAGCGAATTCGCCGACCACGGTGCAGGCGCTGGTGGCGGCGGGCGCCGGCATGTCCATCCTGCCGGACTTCATGGTGCGCGACGCGGTGGCCCAAGGCACCTTGCTGCGCCTGCTGGCGCAGTGGCAGTTGCCGCAGGCGGGCATTTACGCCGTTTATCCGGCCGGGCGGCATTTGCCGGCCAAGGTGCGCGGCTTTATCGATTTCTTCCGCGACTGGCTGGCCGCCGGCCCGGTCGTGGCAGGACACCGGTCGCGCGGGTGAGACGAGGCTGCGGCCAACAACAGGGGCGCTTCTCCGCAGCCCGGGCGTGTGTCGCCAAGCCTGGGCCTGATTGGGTGGCTAGCTCAGAACAAGACCTCATTCCCGTGGGACGCCGGCATGCTGAGTTGCTGTGCTGCCTACCTCATCAGGAGCCGGGAAGTCGACCAAATCCGCCGTGCTTGTGCGCCACGCCTCTGCGCCGGCTTGTGCTTTGCTGTTCCAACTGGTCCGGCCCTCTGATGTTTTCGCGCGTGGGAGCGAGCTTGCTCGCGATCAGCAACGCTTCGCGATCAGTAACGCTTCGCGAGCAAGCTCGCTCCCACAGCAATTCACCCTTCGGCGCGCCGGATCAGTCAATGAGCGCTTCGTCCCAGTCGTCGCCACCGCCGATGACGCGATAGGCGACCTCGCTGCTGAAGCCGCGCCCGAGCAGGAAACGCAACTGTTTCGCGCGTTCTTTCTGGTCCGCTGGCGGCGTGCCGAATTTCTTCTGCCACAGCCGTCTTGCCGCCGCTGTTTCATCTTGCG
Organism: Chitinilyticum litopenaei DSM 21440; assembly: GCF_000428145.1. Taxonomy (GTDB): domain Bacteria; phylum Pseudomonadota; class Gammaproteobacteria; order Burkholderiales; family Chitinibacteraceae; genus Chitinilyticum; species Chitinilyticum litopenaei. The sequence goes on from NZ_ATZJ01000012.1 coordinate 41,890, forward strand.
CGTGTTCGGCCAGCGCGTTTTCCAGCACCGCGCCGGCGACGCCCTTCATGCGCAACTCCTGGCGCAGGCGATTCTGGCCATAGCGCGCACTGCGCTGCGCCGCCCATTGCTCGGCAAAGCGTTCGTCCGACAGCCAGTTGCGGTCGGTGAAATCGGCGAGGACCTGTTCGACCAGCTCCCCGCCCTCATCACCGGCCGCGCGCAGCAGCTTTTGCCTCAGCTCGGCACGCGAGTATTCGCGGCGGGCCAGCAGCGCCAGGGCCTTGTTGCGGAGTGTCTGGAGGAGGTCATCATTCATGGGTATTGCTTCGTAAGCTAATAGAGGGTTTGGCTGCAGGTTAATACATTGCGGTGTATGTGGCTGAAGTGCAGTTCGAGTTGTTTAAGCGCCTGCGGCGCGGTGTTTGATGCCGGGTGTGCCCGGCGGCACGTCGGGGGGCTTGTCTTGCCAAGCCCCCCGACACCCCCAAGGCGCGCCCGCTTCGTCGCCCCGCTACGCGGGGTGCCCTGCGATGCTCGTTGCAGCCAGCGGCGTGCCGCAACTCGCCCTACGGGCTCAAACACTCGTCACGCCGAAACCCTGGCTGCAACTGTGCTTCTCGGCGACTGCGAGGGCATCTCGTCCTAACTGACATAGTGATATACCCATGCAGTGATAAATCCACAGCCAAGCCTAGAAAAGGGCTGCAGCCGTATACCCATTGTTGTAGGTTGGGTTGAGCATAGCGAAACCCAACAATACGGCAGCAATCCCGTTGGGTTTCATAGCATTCAACCCAAGCTAAGAATCACCGCCGCCGCCGAGTTGTCCCGCGCCCCCGGAAAAACGAGCATCGCAGGGCAGCCCGAAGGGCCGGCGGTCACCGCAGAGCTTGGCGGCTTTGCCGCCTAGCGTCGAGCGATGCCGGCTTGCTGGCACCGGGCTCGCCTTTCTTTGGCTACTTTCTTTGGCGAAGCAAAGAAAGTAGCCCGTGGGCGCGGCGGAAACGCGCATGAAAACAGCGTGCCGCAGGCACTGAAAACGGCATGGTTGGGATTAATCTGCAATCGACCCAAAGTGGAAGTTTTAATTTTTTTGGTTTAGAAACCAAGATTTGGTCGCAGGGTCACGAATGAGTGACCAAATGATTACAGCAGATGATCCTATTATTGTTGCAACGAGAAATTGAGCTGGTGTTGTGTAGATTCCATGAAATGTTGACGAAGGGAAGAAAAGTAGATTTATACCAATTTCACAAAATGCGATTGTTTTCATGTAACGCCACGACCATTGAGTTCGCCGCATGAAAAATAACGTAATGCTAATGAATGAGAGCATTAGTATTGGTGAAATTAGGCGGAAGACATCTGATTCATATAGCGGAGCAAGTGCGGCCATTGCGGAGCGAGATGTGATGTAGACTAATAGAGCAATCCGAAGATGTTTGGGCATATTCTTGCTTTTAGTTGTTTGAGCCGGAAATTAATTCGCCTAACAGTCCGTAGGTTAAGTGAAATAAAATACGGCTGAACGCTTGCCGTAGTTGTTGGTCTTCGCAAGCTCGGCGTCAACCTGCAAATTGCACTTTCCAATTATGGCAGAATTCTCCCTTCGATAAACCGAAATCTGCGAAATGAACAGTCATCTCTTGGAGTAACCCGATTGATATCAAAGGGTTTTCTTACGAGAGCGGTGTGTTTGGTTATAACCGATTGCCTCATCATTAGATTGATGGCGAATGATTAGTTCGGATTCTTTCTGGTTTACTTCTTGCTTGTTCTCGGATTCAAAGAGGATTTCCTTCCTGATTGTAAAATCACTCAGTTGCTCTTTGGTAAAGTCCTGTTCGACTAAGTTGTTGTCCCAAGAGCCAAAGTAGTTTATTGAGTGTCCTGCTCCGCCAATATCTTTCCCGATGTAGATTTTTCCATTTGGAAATGTGAGCTTGTATACCACGTGGCGAAATTTCATGGCGCATTATTCCAATGAGCATGTGGCCAATTTGCAGTAGCTATGCTGAATTGGTATTTGCATGAGTGGTATCTCGTGTGGGCTGGCGTGTCGAGATTGATAAAACAACGGCCGCATCAGCGGCCGTTGTTGTTGGGGCGAAGGATCAATCCTCCAGCGCTTCCTCGTCTTCCATCGCGCCGCCGGCAACGATGGGGGCCGCGTTGCCGCCGATTTTCTCGCGGATTTTCTTCTCGATTTCTGCGGCGACTTCGGGGTTGTCTTTCAGGTAGTTGCGCGAATTTTCCAGGCCCTGGCCGATCTTGTTGCCGTTGTAGCTGTACCAGGCGCCGGCCTTTTCCACGATCTTGTGCACGACGCCGTGCTCGATGATTTCACCTTCGCGGCTGATGCCCTCGCCATAGAGGATGTCGAAGGTGACGACGCGGAAGGGCGGGGCGACCTTGTTCTTGGCGATCTTCACCTTGGTCTGGTTGCCGATCACTTCCTCGCCCTTCTTCACCGCGCCGATGCGGCGGATGTCCAGGCGCACCGAGGCGTAGAACTTCAGCGCGTTGCCGCCGGTGGTGGTTTCCGGGCTCTGGCCCGGCATCATCACGCCGATCTTCATGCGCAGCTGGTTGATGAAGATCACCAGCGTATTGGTGCGCTTGATGTTGCCGGTGAGCTTGCGCAGCGCCTGGCTCATCAGGCGCGCCTGCAGGCCAACGTGGGTGTCACCCATTTCGCCTTCGATTTCGGCCTTGGGCGTCAGCGCGGCAACCGAGTCGACCACGATGATGTCCACGCCGCCGGAGCGCACCAGCATGTCGGCGATTTCCAGCGCCTGCTCGCCAGTGTCCGGCTGCGAAATCAGCATGTCGGAAACATTGACGCCAAGCTTTTGCGCGTACACCGGGTCGAGTGCGTTTTCCGCGTCGATGTAGGCCGCCACGCCGCCCAGTTTCTGGATTTCGGCGACCACGTGCAGACACAGCGTGGTCTTGCCGGAGGATTCCGGCCCGAAGATTTCGACAATGCGTCCGCGCGGCAGGCCGCCGACGCCCAGGCCCAGATCCAGGCCCAGCGAGCCGGTGGAGACAACCTGCAAATCGTTTTCGATCTGGTTTTCGCCCATCTTCATGATGGCGCCCTTGCCGAACTGGCGTTCGATTTGTGCGAGTGCGGCGGCGAGCGCCTTGCTCTTGTTGTCGTCCATGAAAGCTCCTGGCAGCGGTAATTGGTGGGTGTGGCGGATTATAGAACAATCGTTCTGTTTTGCAAAATGTCCTGCACGGGCTGTGCACTGCGGGTCTTGTCCTCAGGCCAGCGTGAAGCAGAAGCTGGCGCCGGCGCCCGGCGTGGCCTTGGCCCAGACCTTGCCGTGATGGCGGGCGATAATGCGCTGCACGATGGCCAGACCGATGCTGTTGCTGCCTTGCGAGGCGCCGCCGTGCGGGCGCTGGAAGGGCGCAAAGAGCTTGCTGGCGTGCGTCATGTCAAAGCCGCAGCCATTGTCGCTGACGCAGTACACCGTCTTGCCATTGTGCTGGCTGGCGGCGAAGCGGATGCGCGGTGCGGGGCTGTCCTGCGTGTATTTCCAGGCATTGTCGAGCAGATTGTGCAGGGCAATGCGGATCAGTTGCGGGTCGGCGCGGGCGAGCAGGCCCGGGGTGATGTCCAGTTCGATGGCGCGATCCGGTTGCAGGATGGCGATTTCCTCAAGCAGCTCGCTGGCCAGCGCACTGAGGTCGACGTCCTGCAGTTCGGGTTCGGCACGGGCGAACTGCTGCAGGGTCAGCAGGTCGTCGAGATGATTGTGCAGATTCTGCAGGCCGGCGGCGAGCTGCCGCAGGTAGGCGCGGCCGCTGTCGTCGAGCATGCGCGCGTAATCCTTGTCCAGAATGTCACTGAGCCCTTCAAGCAGGCGCAGCGGGCCGCGCAGGTCATTGCTGATGGCGTTGCCCAGTTCCTCGTTTTCGCGCTGGGCGGCGGCGAGTGCCTGTGTGCGGCTTTCCACCGCGTCTTCGAGGTGATGGCGATAGAGGTCGAGTTCGATCTCGTTTTGCTTGCGCTCGGAAATGTCGACCAGATAGCCGTGCAGAAAACGGCTGCCTTCGCTGTTGCTGGTGTTCGCCAGCAGCAGGATCCAGGCATCGCTGCCGTCGGCGCGGCGCATGCGGCATTCGAAGTGGCGCTGCCCCTGCTGTTCGCTGTGCTCGCCAAACAGCTGATAAATCAGATACTGGTCGTCGGGGTGGATCACCTGGGTCAGGAAGCTGTCTTCATACCAGACGCTCAGCGGCAGGCCCAGCAGCATTTCGGCCTGCGGGCCGATATAGGTGAAGCGCCATTCGCCGGGCCGGGCATCCCAGGGGATGACGCTGCTGTTTTCCACCAGGCGGCGCAGGCGCTGTTCGCTGGCGCGCAGCGCCGCTTCGGCCTGGCCGCGGCTGATCAGGTCGGCTTCGAGCTGCAGGTTTTTCTGCTCCAGGTCGACCACCAGCTCCTTCAGCGACTGGCGTGTGCGTTCCAGCGACTTGCCCAGTTCGCCCAGCTCGTCCGCGCGATCCCAGACGAAGGTTTCGTCCAGGTCGCGCTTGGCCAGCCGGCTCGACTGGCGCAAGAGCCGCTGCAGCGGGCGCAGCAGGCGGGCATTGAGCAGGACGTAGATCAGGCTGATGCTGATGATCGCCTGCACCGCCACGGCGATCAGATACTGGTTCTGTTTGTTGCGCAGTGTCTCTTCCGCCTGGCCGTTGTCCATTTCCAGATTGATCACGCCGATCTGCCGGCCTTCCTTGTTGACCGGCAGTGACACGATGCTGAGCCGGCTGCGGCGGCGCTCGGGGAAGTTGGCGCTGAGAAAGGGCTGGCCCTGGGCCGCATCGACGACGGTGATGCGTACCACGCGCTCGTCGCCCAGTACCGATTCCAGCAGCGGGCGGCCGGCTTCCGGCGTCAGGTTCCAGATCGGTTCGCGCATGCCCAGCGCGAGAATTTCCGCCAGTCGTTGCTGCTCGTGCGCAAAGCTGCGCTGCATGTCCTGCTGCTCGCTGCGGATGCCGAAATAGCCATTGATGCTGGCTGGCAGCAAGAGGCCGAACAGCACGGCAAGGATGATGGCGGCGCGCAGGGAGAATCGCATGCGGTCTGGTAGGGCGGCGGAGTAAAGAAGCCTAGTGTAGAGCAAACTGCCGGTGGCGAGCAGCGCCGCGCACATCCCTTGCAGCCAGGAGGAAACAGCTAAGGCCGGGATTTGATGCCGGGCAGGAATTGCCGCCCTTTCGCTGCAGGGCCTGGCGGCAGGCGGCATAATGTGCGCCGGAGTGTCAGGGAGGCAAGACCATGAAAATCATCGTGCTGGGAGCCGGGGTGATCGGCGTGACATCGGCGTGGTTTCTGGCGAAAGCAGGCCACGAGGTCACCGTGATCGAGCGCGCGCAGGAGCCGGCGCGCGAAACCAGTTATGCCAATGGCGGGCAGGTTTCCGTGTGCCACGCCGAGCCGTGGGCGAATCCGAAAGCGCCGTGGAAAACGCTGCAGTGGCTGGGCGAGGAAGACGCACCGCTGCTGTTCCGCTTCAAATTCGACTGGAACCAGTGGCGCTGGGGGCTGCGCTTTCTGCAGCAATGCACGCCGGAGCGCGCGCGCTTCAATCTGCAGAATCTGGTGCGCCTGGGACTATATAGCCGCGACACGCTGCAGGCTGTGCGCGGCGAGCTGGGCTTGTCGTACGACGAGCGAACGGAAGGAATTCTTCACTACTACACCGACGAGGCCGATTTCAACGCCGCGATTCCGGCCGCCGCGCTGATGCGCGAAGTGGGGCTGGACCGGCAGGTGAAATCCGCCGCCGAGTGTCTGGCGATCGAGCCGGCGCTGCGGCATTCGCGCCGCCCGATTGTCGGCGGCACCTACACGCCAAGCGACGAATCGGGTGATGCGCGCAAGTTCACCAACGCGCTGGCCAAACACGCCGAGGCGCTGGGGGTGACCTTCCGCTACGACTGCGCGATCGACGGGTTTGATGCTGAAGGCGGCGATGTGAAAAGCGTGCGGGTGCATACCCCAGAAGGTAAAGAAGTGCTCAGTGCCGATCGCTTCGTCGTCTGCCTGGGCAGCTACAGCCCGCTGTATCTGGCGCCCTTGGGCGTCACGCTCGACATCTACCCGGCCAAGGGCTATTCGGCGACGATTCCGGTCGGTCCCGAGCACGAGGCGCCGACGGTGAGCATGACCGACGACGGCTACAAGCTGGTGTTTTCCAGACTGGGCGACCGCCTGCGCGTGGCCGGCACCGCCGAATTCAACGGCTACAACCTTGAACTGAATGAAATCCGCTGCCAGGCGCTGATAGACCGCACGCGCGAGATCTTTCCCAACGGCGGCGACTACGCCAACGCCGAGTTCTGGACGGGCCTGCGCCCCGCCACGCCGGGCAATCTGCCCTATATCGGCAGCACGCGCTACCCAAGCCTGTGGCTCAACACCGGCCACGGCACCCTGGGCTGGACCGAATGCTGTGGCTCGGCCAAGGCGATTGCCGACCTGATCGCCGGCAAACAGCCCGAAGTCGATTACCCCTTCGTGCAGGGGCTGTGAGCGACAGGTTCACTTGCACCGAAAAACCACCAACGCAAAGACGCAGATGAAAGGCAACATATCGGCTGTTTTTCTCTGCGTCTTTGCGCCTCAGCCTTGGATTTTGGTTTTGTTGTGGCTGCGACCTGCAAGGGGAAGGGGGGCGGGCTTGTGGTAAATTGGTTTTTTCCGGTTTGAGGGACGGCAATGATCAAGAACGTGATTTCCGACATGGACGGCGTGGTGTACCGCGGCAAGCAGCTGATTCCCGGCGCGCAGGATTTTGTCGACCGCATGCTGGCGGCCAGGATTCCCTTCCTGTTCCTGACCAACAATGCCGAGCAGACGCCGTATGACCTGAAACTGAAGCTCGAATCGCTGGGCGTGCACGGCCTGACGGAAGACAACTTCATCACCGCCGCGATGGCCACCGCGATGTTCCTGAAAAACCAGAAGGAGCGCGCCAAGGTCTACGTGATCGGTGGCGGCGGGCTGATCAACGAGCTCTACAACGTCGGCTTCTCGATATCAGAAAGCAAGCCGGATTATGTCGTGGTGGCCAAATCGACGACCTTCAGCTTCGAGCAGATGAAAAAGGCGGTGCGCTTTATCGACCAGGGCGCCAAATTCATCGGCACCAACCCGGACATGATCGACCCGGTCGAAGGCGGCAACGAGCCGGCGGCCGGCACGATTCTGGCGGCGATTGCCGCCGCCACCGGCAAGAAGCCCTACATCGTCGGCAAGCCCAACGCGCTGATGATGACGCTGGCGCTTCGCAAGCTCGGCGCGCACCCGGATGACACGCTGATGGTCGGCGACCGCATGGATACCGACATCGTCGGCGGCATGGAGGCCGGCATGAAAACCGCGCTGGTGCTCTCGGGCGTGACGACCACCGAGATGATCGACCACTTCCCCTACAAGCCCGACTACGTGTTCAACCACGTCGGCGAGATTGCGCTGGACACGCTCTGAGGCATTGCTGATCGCTGATCCGCTTCTGGAAACTGCAAACTGGAAAAGGGACGGCGATGGTCGGCCGCCTGGGCGTTTGCCCGGAATGGCGCCGGGGAGTGTTGCGCTGCGGCGGCCTGAGAAAACACCATGGCGCCAGCGGCGCCATGGTGGGGTGGGGGCACAGGCCCGTTGCGGGGCCTTCAGGCCGCCGAGCGATGCTGGTTGCTGCGTTCCAGTAGCAGGCACTGCACGGCGCTGAGCATGCCGCGCGCCTTGAAGAGCACAAAGGCATTGGGGCGATTGGTCAAGAGGCGCAACAGGCCCAGCTCCAGATGCAGCAGGTCGGAGGTATTCAGCTCGCGCAACCAGTCGTGCGGGGCCGAACCAAACAGGGGGGCTTGCATTGTCGTTCTCCATGAGTACGGACAATTGCCAGCATAAATAAGCCCTGTTACCAGATTGCGTAAGACAGATAAAAGGTTTGCTAAACCAGACAATCAGTTCCTGATGATTTGCTGATGCAGTGCCTGTGCGCGCGCCAGATCGTGCCCGGACAGGCCGATCTGCTCACCGCAGGTGCAGGGCAGGATATGGTCGGGGGTGAGCGATTTCAGGTGATGCGTGAGTTCGTGCTTGCAGGCTGGGCATTCCACGACCAGCGTGGCGTTGTGGTGCTTGTCGATGTTCAAGTCGAGGTTGAGTCCGGGCATCGTGCAACTCCTGGGTTGGCGGCCGCCGGCGGCGAGCCTGAGTCCAGCCTAGTGTGCTGGCGCAGCGTCCATCAAGCGGCATCGGCCTGCCGTTCGTCTTGTTGTCGCACCGGGCTGGATCAAGAAACTTGCAATCCGCGCCGGCTCTGCCTTGACCCTCCTGCAGCCGCCGCCGACAATCGGCAGGCCGATCCGGTGCACCAGCCGCCCAGGGGCGTGCTGACGGTTTTCCGCCGCCGTGCCGATGGGGCGTGGCGGCCCAGCGACTTCAGCAAGGAACACTTCGTCATTCCCCCGTGGGACGCCGGCCTGACGAGTTGCTGAACTGCCTACCTGATCAGGTGGCGGCTTGCCCATGCCATGCCTTTTCCCGGCTTGCCCGGAACCCATTTATCGCGGCCTGGCGCGAGCCGGCCCGCCTGAGAGAACACCATGACAGTCATCGATCATACTCCCGTTACCTATCAACAGCTGGCCCTTGAATTGCAAAGGCTGCGTGACAATACCCCCTTGGTTCATGTCATGACCAATGAGGTGGTGCAGGAATTTACCGCCAATGTGCTGCTGGCCATCGGCGCGGCCCCCGCCATGATTGTCGCCGAGGAAGAAGCCGGCGAATTCGCCGCCATCGCTTCCGCGCTGCTGATCAATGTCGGCACGCTTTACCCGGCGCGTTTTGCCGCGATGAAGATTGCCGCGGCGGCCGCGCAGCAGGCCGGCACGCCCTGGGTGCTCGATCCGGTGGCGGTCGGCGTACTCAAATACCGCAGCGATGCCGCGCGCGAGCTGCTGGCATTCCAGCCCGCCGCGATTCGCGGCAATGCCTCGGAAATCCTGGCGCTGGCGGGGCTGGCGGGCGGCGGGCGTGGCGTGGACAGCACCGCCGGCTCGCACAGCGCCGTCGATGCCGCCAAACAGCTGGCGCGCGACACCAGTGCGATTGTCGCGGTGACCGGCGCAACCGATTACATCACCGACGGTGCGCGCGTGCTGTCCACCGGCTGGGGCCATGTGCGCATGACCCGCGTGGTCGGCACCGGCTGCGCGCTGTCTGCCGTGGTGGCCGCCTTCCTGGCCGACGCGCCGGATCGCCTGTTAGCGGTGGCTGCCGCCTGCGGCATCCTGGGCGTGTGCGGCGAGCGGGCCTTCGATTGCTCGGAAGGCACCGGCTCCTTCAAGATGGCCTTCCTTGATGCGCTGACCGTGATCGCCCCCGCCCAGCTCGCCACCGCCGAGGACAATGCCTGATGCCTTCACAACGTGAACTGAATCCGATTGATCTCTCGCTGTATCTGGTGCTTGACCCCGAGCTGTGCGGCGGCCTGGCCGGCATGGTCAGCACCACCGAGCAGGCGGTCGCCGGTGGTGTGACGGTGGTGCAGCTGCGTGCGCCGCAGTGGAAAAAGCGCGACTGGCTGCGGTGCGCGCGCGAACTGAAAGCGGTCTTGGCGGGCAGCGGCGTGCCGCTGATCATCAACGATCACGTCGACATCGCGCTCGCCGTGGCTGCCGACGGCGTGCACGTCGGTCAGAGCGATATTCCCGCTGACGTGGTGCGCGCCCTGATCGGCCCGGACAAGATTCTGGGGCTCTCGACCAATAATCTGGCACACCAGCAGGGGGTATCGGCTGCTATCGTAGACTATATCGGCGTCGGGCCGGTATACCCGACGGGCACCAAGAAAGACGCTGCGCCTTCGCTGGGGCTGGATGAGTTCGCGCGCCTGATGCAGACCAAGCCGCTGCCGGCGGTGGCGATTGGCGGCATCAAGGCCGGCATGGCCGCGCCCTTGATCGCTGCCGGCGCTGATGGCGTGGCAGTGGTGTCGGCGATCTGCGGGCAGGGGGATGTGCGGAACGCGACGCAGCGGCTCAAGGCCGAGATCGCGGCAGCCCGCTGAGTTGCGTCATTCCGGCGCAGGCCGGAATCCAGGACGTAGGGTGGGTTAGCTGCATTAGCAGCGTAACCCGCCGGATGGAGTTTTAGCGCCTGGCGGCGCAGTGTTGGGGGGCCGGTTCCGCCCGGCGGACGGGTTACTTTCTTTGCTTCGCCAAAGAAAGTAAGCAAAGAAAGGCGCGCCCGTTCCACCGTTCCGCCGCGCCGAATGCCCTGCGCTGCTCGCTCCGTCCAGCGGCGCGCCGCAACTCGCCCTGCGGGCTCCAGAAACAGAGAAAAAACAAAGCAAAGGTAAAACTGATGAACGCCCCCAGCCATCCCATTCCCCATGCCCTGACCATTGCCGGTTCCGATTCCGGCGGTGGCGCCGGCATTCAGGCCGATCTGAAAACCTTCTCCGCGCTCGGTGCGTACGGCATGAGCGTGATTACGGCGCTCACCGCGCAGAACACGCGTGGCGTGAATGCCGTGCATCCGGTGCCGCCGGACTTCGTACATGCGCAGCTCGATGCGGTGTTCAGCGACATCCGTGTCGATAGCGTGAAACTCGGCATGCTGGCGAATGCCGAGATTGTCGCCGCCGTGGCCGAGAGCCTGCAGCGCTGGCAGCCGCGTTTTGTGGTTGTCGATACGGTGATGATCGCCAAGGGCGGGCAGGCGCTCTTGCTGCCCGATGCGGTGGCCGGCATCCGCGAGAAGCTGTTGCCGCTGGCCGGCCTGATCACGCCCAATCTGCCGGAAGCGGCGGCGCTGCTTGATTGCTCTGAGGCGCAGACCGAAGACGCGATGCTGCGCCAGGGCGAGGCACTGCTGGCGCTGGGGGCCAATGCGGTGCTGATGAAGGGCGGCCATCTGCCGGGGGAGGATTGCCCGGACTGGCTGCTGGTGGCGGGCGAAGAGCCGGTGTGTTTCCCGGCGCGGCGCATTGCGACCCGGCACACCCACGGCACCGGCTGCACCCTGTCGGCGGCCCTGGCGGCGCTGCGCCCGCAGTGCGCCGACTGGGGGGGCACCGTCGCACAGGCCAAGGCCTGGCTGCTGCAGGCCATCGGCAATGCCGAGCGCTTGCAGGTGGGGCAGGGCATCGGGCCCGTTCATCATTTCCATGCCTGGTGGTGACAGGGTATTGACCTGCAGCCTTTCAGGGTGATGGGCTACAGGGTGATGGGGGCGGATGTATCAGGCGGCGATGGCCAGGTCTTCCGTCCCGTCCTCCGCCAGCGCCGGCAAGCCGTGCCGGGCGCGGGCGGCGTTGCAGCGCTCGTCGCCGGCGCGGAAGTCGCGGCAGGTGCTGGAGCGTGCGGCATAGATGCTGCAGGAGACCATTGCGCCAACGCTGCCCTGCAGCGCGCTGCAGCGCACCGGCTGTTGCTCGGTGCCGCGCATGGGGCGACGTGGTGCGGGCTAATCGGAATGGTCAGTGCCTGCGGCACGCGGCCGGCGGGATGGGCGTCGGTTTCGGCCCAGTAGAAGGACACTCGAAAACTGGCGCAGCAGGCGCCGCAGTGCTGGCAGACGGAGCTCATCGCGATAGCGGATCAACAAGCAGGGTCAAGGGGGTGGCGTTTGCGGCGGCGATGATGCCGCAAGCCGGCCTGGCTGTGAATGGCCGGGCGGGACCCTTGTCGCGCGCGTGCAACGGCGGGCCGAGCGGACGCGGGCCGCGCTGCGTCAAGGCTGCCGGCGCGGCGCAGACTGGCCTGCGCAAGCTGCGGCGCCGCCAGTGCGAGGCCTGGCGCAATGCCGCCTGGCTGGCGCGGCGCGTGTGCGGCCTGGCCGAAAAAAAGCCCCGCCAGAGGCGGGGCAAGGTTCAGGCTGAAGTTCCCGAATGCGCCGGAATCAGCGCAGTTCGACGACGCCGGCCAGCGGATTGGCGGTGACGTAGTACTTGTTGTCACGCTTGGCTACCGGCAGCTGCTTGCCGGCCTGGAAGGCCGCCAGCGGGGCGATGGCATTGACCGGGTTCAGCTGCAGCGTGATCGGCGTGGCGTACTTCGCGCATTCCGGCGCGCTGGTGTCAAACGTCACCGAGCGCAGGTCGCCGCCCAGCACCGGCTTGCAGTACTGGCGGGCGAAGCGGTAGCGGATTACGTCGCTCGGCCCTGCCATCCACAGCAGCCCGGCATCCACCTTCGCCTTCACATAGTCCAGGTGCGCGGTGTAGCGGTCCAGCGGCGCGGTTTCCCAGTAGCCGGTATCGACACTGTGCATGGTGCGCGTGGCCCAGGCGCCCTGGCTGATTGCCGCATCGACGTGCAGGTTGAGGATTTCGCTGCCCATCGGGTAGAGCGACCACTTGCCGTCGACGGTAAACAGGTCCCACTTGATGCGATACGGATTGTCGAAGTTCGCCGGGTTGATGCCCGCCGGCATGGTGGTGTAATCCACACCGCCATTGGCGACCAGATGCGTGGCGCGTCCGCCGAGATAGGCCGTGCCGTTCTTCAGGAAGTCCGTGCCGGCGGCCGAGGCGGCATCGCCCGGCCAGACGAAATAGCTGGCCTGGTAGCCGTCGAGCCTGGCGGCAATGTCGGCGGCTGCGCCATTGAGCTGGTCGTGCAGCGCGGCGTCAGCGATATAGGGGTCGGGATGGGTGCGGCTGTGGCTGACGATCTCGTGGCCATTGGCGACCATGGTCTTCGCCGCGGCCCAGTGCTGCTCCGAGCAGTTGCCGGTGATGACGCCAAAGCCGGCGACGAGGCCGCGCTGGGTGAGCGCCGGCTCGATCAGCTTGATGTAGGGGTCGTTGCCGTAATACATCGAGCAGTAATCATCATGCAGCAGCGAATACGCGCCGTTGGCGCCATGCTTCCAGCTGGTGGCCGACACCAGATTGACCAGCGGGTTCGGGGTCGGCGGCGGCGTGATCGTCACATTCCAGCCAATGATGCAGTTCTTGAGATCCCCTGTGCCATAAATGGGCGTGGCCGGGCCATTGGGCGGAGTGGGAACGGGGCAGAGCAGTGGTGTTGGCGAAGGCGTGATGGTTGAGGTGACGGTGGCGGTCGGTGTCGTGCTGTTGCAGGCTCCGATATCCTTCCATGCGCCCCACTGGCCAGACTGGTCGGGGCGCTCGCTGCCTTCGGCCCACCATCTGGCTTCGTAGTCTCGACCGTTATGGGTGACGCGGCTGCCGCCCGGATAGGCCTTGGCGGTCCAGCCCGGATAGCAGCTGCTGGCGGCGGTCGGGGTGGCGGTGGGGGTGACCGTCGGAGTGGTCGTGGCGGTTGGTGTGGCGGTTGGCGGGCGGGTTGCGGTGCTCCAGCCAACGATGCAGCCATTCAAATAAACCGGAGTGGCTCCACCGCTAGGGGACGGCGGGGGAGACGGGCAGGTGGGCGTGGGGGTCGCTGTCGGTGTTGTGGCGCTGCTTGCGCCGAGGTCTTTCCACAGTGTCGGCGTGCCGGCCGGATTCCAGTTGGCGCCGATGTGGGCCGTGTGGGTGGTTAGAGCCTGGTAGTCGCGGCCGTTGTAGCTGACCACGCTGCCGCTGCTGTAGGTGCTGCCTTCCTGCCACGCGGTGGCGGCATGGCTGCCGGCGGCGAGCAGCAGGCCGATCAGCAGGGTGCTGAGGGTAGTTGTTTTCAATTGCGTCTCCATCTTCCTGGCTTGTGATTGCCCCCCGGCCGCCGGGCCTTGCTGGCCTCTGCTGGTCTTGCCGGTTCGGGCAGCTGTGACTATCGGCGCAGCGCAGCCGGTTGACCAGCCGGGCTGCGGGCTTCTTTCACGAATGACGGCGCGCGTTCGAAAATGGCCATTAAAAACAGTGACATGCAGGTTTGCTGGCACCGGGCGGATTCACGAATGACCGTGCAATGGCGGCGGCGACAGGTTCACCAGGGGGGGCTGGCAAGGCCTCTTCAGGCGCCGGGCAGCAGCTTCTGCAGTGTGACCACGTCCTGCCAGGCCCGGATCAGCAGGGGCGCGCGGCTCGCGCTCAGTGCCGCGCGCAGTGGCGCCGGAAGGCCGGCCTGCAGCAGCAGGGCATCCACATCGTGCAGCTCGCCCAGTGTGCCCTGTGCGGCTTTCAATGCGGCCTGGTAGGGCGGCGCTGCGGACTGCGTGGCGCTGCTGGCGGCCTCGTTGAGGTAACGCAGACGCTTGATGGCCAGTCGCAGCGCATGCCAGAGCGCGGGCGGGCTGTCCGGGGCAAGGCTGCCGAGCGCCCGCAGCAGGCGCGTGTGCAATGTGCGCCGGTGCTGCGCCAGCCGGCCCGCGCTGACCGGCCGCGAGCAGGCCAGCCAGCGCGTGCTGTCCAGCAGCAGCGTGTCCAGTGCTGCCGTACTGAGCGCGACGCGCAGGCGTTCGCTGGCTTCTGCCATGGCTTGCCGGTGCCGGGTCAGACTAGCCTGTCCGGCGCGATGTTTCTGCAGCAGCGCGAGTTGCACATCCAGATCGCGCATGGCATTGCTCTGCTGCGCGGCCGTGCGCCAGCGCGTGCGACATTCGGCATTCCCGAGCAGCGGCAGCAGCGCGCGCCAGTTGCGCATGGCCACGCGCAGATCGTGCAGCGTTTCGGCATCGCGCGTAAGCAGCCAGTCACGGCGCAGCCGGCCGATACGGGCCAGCAGGTGCAACTGGTAGAGCAGCAGGGCGGAGGCGGTGGACATGACGGGCGTGACGGCTGACAGGTGATTCAGCTTAGCCCAGTCGGCCCGGTTCGGGGATTGGCATGGGTATATGGATGTAGCCTTTTACTGGATTGGGCTGCATGGCTATACCCTGTTTGTTGTTGCGGGCTGCCCCGGCCCGCGCCGCAAGGCCACCGGCCACGGCCGCTCAGGCCGCCGTGGTCTGGCCCTGCGCCAGCCAGCCGGCGGCCAGCTGCCGGGCCGCATCCAGATTGCTGACCACGGGCATCCCCAGCGCCAGCGTGTCGGCGCTGGGCGCGCGCAAATCCGGAATCATGATGGCCCGGCAGCCAGCGGCATGCGCCGCCTGCACGCCGAAATTGGAATCTTCAAAGGCGAGGCATTCGCGCGGGTCAACACCGAGCGCGGCAGCGGCCTTGAGGTAGATTTCCGGCGCCGGCTTGGGGTGGGTGACTTCATTGCCGCAGACGGTGGCGGCGAAATAGGGCCACAGGCCGGCAGCCTGCAGATGGTGTTCGGCGATCGGCCGGCGCGTCGAGGTGGCCACGGCGCAAGGCAGGCCCAGCGCCTTCAGCCAGTCCAGCAACGCGAGAATGCCGGCCTTGTGCGGGATGGGGCCCTCGGTCAGCGCCAGGTAGTGGCGATGGGTGCAGGCGACCAGCTCGGCAATCACGCCCGCGTCGGGCAGGTAGTGCGCCAGATGGCCGGACACCTTGCTGGAATGCATGCCGACCATGCCCAGAATGGCCTCCTGCGAGAGCTGCACCGCCAGCTCGGCGCTGGCAAGCTCCCAGGCCGCAAGGGCGATGCGTTCGGTATCCAGCATCAGGCCGTCCATGTCGAAAATGGCGGCGCGAACGGGCGGGTGGGCGGGGTAGGCGTTGTGCATGCGGGTTCCTGTTTATAATCTGTGCTGCGGTCGTGGCCGGATTGTTCAGCAAAACGACGAAGGCTGGCGCTGCCCGCTCGCTGTGCCGCTGCGCTTGGCCGCGGGAATGCAATCCGCGCGATGTCTTGTCCTGCGAGGCATGGCGGCTGTCTCGGCGCGCGGGCAATGGCTTGGCCAGTCGTGGGTCGCGACCCGATTTTAACCCGGAAAATCCATTGGGACGCGGGATGAGGGCGAGCTGTCTTGCCCGTGAATTCACGTGCTGGCGCCAAGCCCATCGCCAGCCCTGGGCGCGAAGCAAGGGTCCGAAGAGCCGCCCGATCGCTTATCCGGGGTGAACAGGCGGCGCCAGGCGCTGCCCCCCGTCCTTTCCCTGATCTTCCTGCCGATGAGGTCCGTGTGGCGCGCAAATCCAGCCCGAATTTCCAACCCGATACCTGCCCCTGCGGCAGCGGGCTTGCCCTGTCCGCCTGTTGCGGGCGCTACCATGCCGGCCAGCCCGCGCCAGACCCCGAGCGGCTGATGCGCTCGCGTTACACGGCCTATGTGCTGGGGCTGGAAGACTACCTGCTGGCGACCTGGCATGCCAGCACGCGTCCGGCGTGTCTCGGGCTGACGGACGAGCCGCGTGCCCACTGGCTGGGGCTGACGGTCAAGCAGGCCGGGCAGGACGGCGAGCAGGGCTCGGTGGCCTTTGTCGCCCGCTACAAGGTGGGCGGGCGCGCCTACCGCATGGAAGAACACAGCCGCTTTGTGCGTGAAGCGGGCTGCTGGTTCTATCTGGATGGCGAGATCAGCGACTGAGTAACGTCATTCATGCCTCGGCTCTGTCGAGGTTTTGTTTGCGCTGCCCGTTTGTGCTGTTCTTGGCCTGAAACAAGGCGCAAAGCCCGCTGCATGGTCGTGCCATGTGAGGGTTTTGCAATGCCGTGTCAGGCCAAAAACAGGCAAACCCGGAGGGCTGGGCGCTTTTTGCGCCGACTCTACGTTGTTGCTTCGCTGACATAATCGGTTATGCGGCGCTCGCAACGCCTTGATTCGGTGCCAAAAGCGCACCAGCGGGAACGCACATAAAACCTCAACAGAACCTGGTCACGGCCGCAGCTGCTGCGGCTTTTTTGTGTGCACCGTTTTCCGGCATGCCCATGCACCAGAACTGTGAAGTATTCACAAACGCGTAGTTCTGTTACGCGATCATTTTTTATGTATTACTGTTTTGCTACATTGCAAGTGTATGAATATAAAAAGAAATTACATAAGTTGTGTAGTCAAATACAATGCGTTACGCGCATAAGCATGTAGTTTGCCTACAAAACCACTTGCACCAATTTGGTAGTTTTGATAAAGTTCGTCCTGTCGATACCCGACACCCAGATTGATGAAATCCGGAACCTAATCAAGGAGAAGGAAAATGCGTA
The DNA here is from genome assembly GCF_000428145.1 of Chitinilyticum litopenaei DSM 21440. Taxonomy (GTDB): domain Bacteria; phylum Pseudomonadota; class Gammaproteobacteria; order Burkholderiales; family Chitinibacteraceae; genus Chitinilyticum; species Chitinilyticum litopenaei. Next base: position 58,870 of record NZ_ATZJ01000012.1, read on the forward strand.
CCCTGATGAAACTCGTGAAGAATGCTGAATTTGCCCAGCAAATGCTGGTCAAAGCGTATGGCTGGCAACTTACTCGTGGCATGTAAGTTGCAGTAAAAATTGCCTCTGGCAAACCCTGATTGAACGCTTGATCATGGTTCTGTGGCGCAAGCCACCTGCTTCAAGGTAGCGCAAGCTACTGGTTTTCCGCGGCGCAAGCCGCAAGTTGTCGACTCCTCATCCTCCTGTGCCCGGCTCAGACTCAAGTCCAGCCGGGTTTTTTTTGTTCGCCGGATGGGGAGATGGCAAGAAAAAAGCCGGAGCAAGGCCCCGGCTTTCCCTCCGCCCGCCGTGTTCAATCGGGCAGGTGGGCCAGCAATTCCAGCGGGTGACGGATGGTGAGGTCGGCGCCCCAGGCTGCGGGTTCATCGTGCTCGGCGATGTAGCCATAGCTGGCCAGCACCGTGGTCATGCCCACGCGACGGCCGGCTTCGATGTCGCGCTCGGCGTCGCCGACATAAAGGCAGTGGGCCGGATCGACGCCCAGCTCGGCAGCCGCATGCAACATCGGCTTGGGGTCTGGCTTGGGTATGCCTACCGTGTCGCCGGATACGCAGGTTTGCGGGGCAATGGGCAGGGGGAGTATGCCAATCAGCGGGTCGGTGTAGCGCATCGGCTTGTTGGTGACGATGCCCCATTTCAGGCCGCGACCGGCGATTGCCGTGATCAACTCGCCGACGCCGTCAAAGAGTCGTGTCGAGTCGCAGAGTCCCTGCTCGTAATGGGCGAGCAGGCGCTCGCGCAGTCCGGCAAACTCGGTGTGGGTCGGGCCAATGCCAAAGCCCAGCTCCAGCAGGCCGCGTGCGCCATGGCTGGCAACCGGGCGAATGGCTGCATAGGGCTGGCTGGGACGGCCTTCCTCGGCCAGCAGCCGGTTGAGCGCCGCGCCCAGGTCGGGTGCCGTATCGGCCAGCGTGCCGTCAAGATCGAACAGAACGGCCTTGATCATGCTGCTTTCCTGCAGGCCATCAGGTAATTGACGTCGGCGTCGCCACCCAGGCTGTAAATCTGCGTGAGCGGGTTGTAGTGCATGCCGCGTACCTCGACGGTATCGAGCCCGGCCAGGCGCGCCATGCGGCCCAGTTCGGACGGCTTGATGAACTTGCCATAATCGTGCGTGCCGCGCGGCAGCATGTTCAGCACGTATTCGGCACCGATCACCGCCAGCAGATAGGCCTTGGCATTGCGGTTCAGCGTCGAGAAGAAGACCCAGCCACCGGGCTTGACCAGCCGTGCGCACGCCGCGATCACGCTGGCCGGCGCGGGCACGTGCTCGAGCATTTCCAGGCAGGTGACGACGTCATAGCTTTCCGGCGCGCTTTCGGCGAGTTCCTCGACCGACACGCAGCGGTAGTCGATCTGCAGGCCCGATTCGAACAGGTGCAGCTTGGCGACCTTCAGCGATTTTTCCGCCAGGTCAATGCCGGTGACGCTGGCGCCGCGCTCGGCCAGCCCTTCGGACAAAATGCCGCCGCCGCAACCGACGTCCAGCACGCTCTGGTCAGCCAGGCTGACAAACTCTTCGATAAAGCCGAGCCGCAGCGGATTGATCTCGTGCAGGGGCTTGAATTCGCTGGTCTTGTCCCACCATTTGTGGGCCAGTGCGGAAAATTTGGCGATTTCGCCGGAATCGACGTTGATCTGACGCTCGGTCATCATGCATTCCTGTGCTGTGCTATGCGGGCTTGCCAGCGCTGCGCGGCCGCCAAGGCGCGATCGGCGAAGGCATCGCAGAGCTGGTGGCCGGCCAGCACGCGGCGTCCGGCAATCCAGACGTCGCTGACCTGGCTGCGATCGCTCGCGTACACCAGCTGGGAGACCGGATCGTAACATGGCTGTGCGCTGCATGCAGCGAGGTTGACGGCGATCACGTCGGCCTGCAGGCCGGCCCTGAGGCTGCCGATCTGCTCGCCCAGCCCCAGTGCGGCGGCGCCATTGCAGGTGGCCATTTGCAGGGCATCCCAGGCGGGCAGGGCGGTCGGATTGGCATCGACGGCCTTGGCCAGCAGCGCGGCCAGCCGCAGGTCGGCAAACAGATCCAGCTTGTTGTTGCTGGCGGCGCCGTCGGTGCCCAGTCCGACATTCACGCCGTGGCGCTGCAGTGCGGCCACGGGAGCGAAGCCGGAAGCGAGCTTGAGGTTGGAGGCCGGATTGTGCGCGACGTGAACGCCATGTCTGGCCAGCAGCGCCATTTCCGCGTCGTTCACATGCACCATGTGCGCGGCGACCAGCTGGCTGCCGAGCAGGCCCAGCCCGGCCAGGCGTTCCAGCGGGCGCATGCCGTGTTCCTTGACGCTGTTGGCGACTTCGTCGGCGGTTTCATGTATGTGGCAATGGATGCCCATGCCCAGTTCATCCGCCAGGGTGATCACGCGGCGGAAGGTGGCATCGCTGACCGTATAGGGGGCGTGCGGCGCCAGGGTGAAGCTGACCAGCTTCTCGCCCAGGTACTGCTCGCGGCAGGCCAGCGCCCGGCCGATGTAGGCGTCGGCATCGGCGGCGTAGGGGGTGGGAAATTCCAGGATGGAGCAGCCGACGACCATGCGGTAGTTTGCGTCGAGCGCCGCGCGCGCCACGGCGTCGTGGTGGAAATACATGTCGTTGGTGCACGTCACGCCACCGGCGATCAGCTCGGCAATCGCCAGCTGCGTGCCGTCGAAGACGAATTCGTCGCTGACATGCCGGCCTTCGGCCGGCCAGATGTGCTGCTGCAGCCAGTCCATCAGCGCCAGATCGTCGGCATAGCCGCGCAAGAGCGTCATGGCGGCGTGGCAGTGCAGATTGATCAGACCAGGCAGCAAGGCGTGCTGCGGGAGGGGAATTTCCTCGGCTTGCGGCCATTGCTGGCGTGCGGTCTCGACGGGGAGGACGGCGAGAATCCGCTCGCCTTCGATCAGCAGCGCATGCTGCTCAAGAACAGTGCGGGTGTCCGGCTGAATCAGCCAGCGCGGCAGGAGGGAAGTCAGGCGGGGCATGGCAAATCCGTGGCGGGCTTCGCAAGGTGGGGTGATGGCGGTTGTGCGGTGGGCAGGCGCTGAAAATGCAAAAAGCCGACCTTGCGGTCGGCTTTTTTACTGATCCGGCTCGAATTACTGAGCAGCGGAAGCAGCGGAAGCGTCGGAAGCAACAACTTCGGAAGCAACCGGAGCAGCAGCGGCTTCGGAAGCAACCGGAGCGGAAGCTTCAACAACAGCGGAAGCTTCTTCCGGAGCAGCGGTTTTGTCGCCACAAGCAACCAGGCCGAGGGCGATCAGAGCAGCAGCGATCAGAGACTTGTTCATTTTATATCTACCTTTGAGAGATGTGATTACACAGAGTGTTTGATGAGTCATCGACTGAGTCGGTGGCCCTTAAAACTTAACGGCATCACTGGACGACCGATGGGGCGAATACTACACGCTTGCCCGGGTAATGAGACGGTAAGCTGTGTAACGTCGTGTACGTGGAAACCCTGCTGCGGTTACACCCCGGCGGACGGCTAGATTTCCAGTCTTTGCCAGGCCAGATCGGGACTGGCCTGTTGCCAGAGTTGCTCGAAAATGCCTTGCAAGTGGCTGATTGTGCGGGAGTTTGTTCCTGTCTCGCCTTTGGGCCAGTCAAAATGGTGGCGCTGCAGGTAGTGTTGCTGGTCCGCAACAATAAAGCCGCTTTCCCAGCTGGGGCGACCCTCGTCGTGCAGGCGGCGCATTTCGATTGCGTGGCCAAATCTTTCATGTAGCCGTAAGAATCGCGGGCAGCGGCTACCCAGATAGTGCGCATCAAAACACAGCAGCCGGATACGGGGCTGACCGGGGCGCACCAGGAAATCGGCCAGCAGCGTTTCCGCGGCCAGGCTGCCGAGCGGGCTTTCCGCGAAGCTCCGCTCGCACAGCAAGAGTTGCCGTTCGGCCCGGCCCAGTGTGGCAAGGAAGGCAGACTGATACTGGGTATAGTCTGCAAACCTTTGCAGCAATTGGTCCTCGTCAGGAGACGGGGTGGAGGTATCCAAGCAGGTATTGCTCATGCAAAAGCTCCAGCAGGCTGTCGGCGTAGGTGGCGGGCGGCAGGCGGCGGCGATGCGCCAGTTCCTGCATCAGCGGGCGGCACTCGGGCGTCACGTCCAGCTCTTCCCCGTTCAGGTAGAAAAAGTCGCGCTCGAACAGCAACTGGCTCTTGCTGTCGAGCTCGACGCCGCGCTGAGCGACGTGTGCGGCAAAGCCGGCGAAATCGAGTTCGCGCGCCGGAGCAGTGAAAAAGACGTGCGGCTTGGGTTCGCTGAAGTAGCGGCCGACAAAGCGGCGCACCGTGTCGTCATCCCACTGCACCTTCTTCAGCATTTCGGTGATGCTGGCCACAAAGGCATCATCGATGCGGCCCGGTTCGCTGGTGGCACGCCGTTCCGGGTCGCTGTACATGCCTTCCAGGCACAGCTCGTCTTGCAGGAACTCCAGAAACTTGCCGGCGATTTCCTGCGTCTTGGGTGCGCGAAAGCCGATGGACCACGTCATGCCGGCGGTCAGCGCAATGCCGTGGTGCGCGTATTTGGGCGGCAGGTAGAGCATGTCGCCGTGTTCCAGCACCCATTCCTGTTCGGCATGAAAGTCGCGCAAGACGCGAATCGGTGCATCCTCGATGAAATTGCCCGCGTCGTCGCTGGAAATCTGCCACTGTTTCTGGCCGCCGACCTGCAACAGGAAGACATCGTAGCTGTCGTAGTGCGGACCGACCGAGCCACCGGGCGGCGCCCAGGACACCATCAGGTCGTCCAGGCGCGTGTAGGGCAGAAAGCTGAACTGCTGCAAGAGGCTGTCCAGCCCCGGATCGAGGTGGTTCATATTGCTGACCAGCAAGGTCCAGTCGCTTTCCGGCAGGCGGTTGAAGCGCGCCTTGTTGAAGGGGCCGTGCTCCAGCTTCCAGCGGCCGTTGCGGCATTCGATCAGCCGGCTTTCGACATCGTCGCGCTGCGCCAGGCGCGAGAGGCCGGCCAGATCCACCATGCCGGGAAAGTTCGTGACCGCCTGCCTGATCAGCAGCGGTTTCTTTTGCCAGTATTCAGCGAGGAACTCGTCAGGGGTGAGGCCCCCCAGCAGTTGCAAACCCATGATGTGCTCTATAACGGAACCATAACGACAAGCATTATGCCCCGACTGGAGAAGCCATGCTGCAAGCCGGCGAACTAGCCCCCGATTTCGAGCTGCCCGACGCGCGCATGGAAATGCTGCGGCTCTCGTCGCTGCTGGGGCGCTCGCACATCGTGCTGTATTTCTTCAACAAGGATCACACGCCGGGCGGCATTGCCGAGGCGGTGGAATTCAACGAGCACTTGCCGGCGTTTCGGCAGTGCGATACCGAAGTGCTGGGCGTCAGTCTCGACGACTGCCTGGCCCACGAGGCGTTCTGCGACGAGCAGGGGCTGGAGTTTGACCTGCTGGCCGATACCGAGGGCGAGGTCAGCCGCCTCTACCATGTGCTCACGCAGTGGGAGGCGCAAGGCATGATAAGATACGGTATCGAACGCTCGACCTTTGTCATCGACAAGGGTGGCGTCATCCGGCACGCCCTGTATCATGTGCAGGCCAAAGGGCATGCCGCAGCCGTATTCGAACTTGTCAAACAGCTAGGATAATCCATGCAGATCGCCAAAAATTCCGTCGTTACGCTCCACTATCAGATGTACGACGCCGAGAACAATCTTCTCGACCAGACCGAGGAGCCGATTGCTTATCTGCATGGCGGCTACGACAACATTCTGCCGCTGGTGGAAGAAGCCCTGCACGGCAAGACCGCCGGCGACAGCGTGGAAGTCACCATGCAGCCGGATGACGCCTTCGGCGAATTTGACCCGGATCTGATTCGCGAGGAAGACAAGGATGTCTTTCCGCAGGATGTGGCGCTGGGCATGATGTTCGAGGCCGATGATCCGGTCAGCGGTGACCTGCTGGTGTTCCGCGTCACCGAAATCGACGGCAACAAGGTGGTGGTTGACGCCAACCACCCGTTTGCCGGCATGACCATCCGCTTTGTCGCCAAGGTGACCGAAGTGCGCGCCGCCAACGACGAGGAAATCGCGCACGGCCACGTGCACGGTGCCCACGGCCATCATCACTGAGCGTCGGCGCATCGTTACAAACCCGCCGCTTGCGGCGGGTTTTGCATTTCTGCCGCGCGGCCTGACCTGTCCGCGCGCTGTCCCGCTTTTGTTGACTAAACACCAACCTCCAGGATTTCACCATGCTCCGCATTGCCGAACTCAAGCTGCCGCTTGAACACGCCCCCGAAGAACTGACCGCCGCCATTCTGCAGCGGCTGGGCATCAAGCCGGCCGACCTGCTCGCCTTTACCGTGTTCAAGCGCAGTTACGATGCCCGGCGCGGCGTCATGGCGCTGACCTACATCATCGACGCCGAGCTGGCCAATGAGGCCAGGCTGCTGGCCAAGTTCAAATCCGATCCGCACATCAGCAGCACGCCGGACATGAGCTACCACTTTGTCGGCCAGGCTCCGGCCGGGCTGGGTCAGCGCCCGCTGGTGGTCGGCTTTGGCCCCTGCGGCATCTTCGCCGCGCTGGTGCTGGCGCAGATGGGCTTCAAGCCCATCGTGCTGGAGCGCGGCCGCGAGGTGCGCAAGCGCACACAGGATACCTGGGGGCTGTGGCGCAAGCACATCCTGAATCCGGAATCGAACGTGCAATATGGCGAAGGCGGCGCGGGCACCTTCTCGGACGGCAAGCTCTACAGCCAGATCAAGGATCCGCGCCATCTGGGCCGCAAGGTGCTGCACGAATTCGTCAAGGCCGGCGCTCCCGAGGAAATCCTGTGGGTGGCCAAACCGCATATCGGTACCTTCAAGCTCGTCGGCATGGTGGAAAAAATGCGCGCCGAAATCATTGCGCTCGGTGGTGAAATCCGCTTCGAGTCGCGCGTTGACGATCTGCTCATCGACGAGTGCGATGGTCAGAAGCAGTTGCGCGGCGTGCGGCTGGCCGATGGCAGCGAAATCCTGAGCGAGCATGTGGTGCTGGCGCTGGGGCACAGTGCGCGCGACACCTTTGCGATGTTGCACGCGCGCGGGGTCTTCATGGAACCCAAGCCCTTCTCGGTGGGATTCCGCATCGAGCACCCGCAGTCGCTGATCGACGCTGCGCGCTGGGGCAAGTATGCCGGCAACCCCATTCTGGGGGCGGCCGATTACAAGCTCGTGCACCATGCCAGCAATGGCCGGGCTGTCTACAGTTTCTGCATGTGTCCGGGCGGCACCGTGGTGGCGGCAACGAGCGAAGAGGGACGGGTGGTCACCAATGGTATGAGCCAGTATTCGCGCAACGAGCGCAACGCCAATTCGGGGCTGGTGGTCAGCATCGACCCGAGCGACTACCCCGGTGGTGCGCTGGCTGGCATTGAATTCCAGCGCGCGCTGGAAAGTCATGCCTATGTGCTGGGTGGCAGCAATTACAATGCGCCCGCCCAGCTGGTGGGAGATTTTCTCGCCGGCCGGCCGTCGACGGCGGTGGGTTCGGTCGAGCCCTCCTACCAGCCCGGCGTGACCTGGACGGACCTGAGCAGCGCCTTGCCGGATTTTGCGATTGCCGCCATGCGCGAGGCGATTCCGGAAATGGCCAAGAAAATCCGCGGTTATGACATGCACGACGCGGTGCTGACCGGCGTGGAAACCCGCACTTCGTCACCACTGCGCATCACGCGTGGTGACGACTGCCAGAGCCTGAACGTGCGCGGCCTGTATCCGGGTGGCGAGGGAGCTGGTTATGCTGGCGGCATTCTCTCGGCCGGTGTGGATGGCATCAAGCTCGCCGAGGCTGTGGCCAGGGAAATTCTCAAGGGGTGATGGCCGGTGCTGCGGGCTTGTCCTGCGGGCGGGTGCGATCATTGACAACCGTCGCAGGACGGCAGCGGGAGGGGCTGGGTGGCACTGGCCAGGCCCCAAGCCGGCTTGGGGCGGCATTGCTGTGCCTTGCTGCCTGATCCGGGTCTCAGCGGGGCTGCCCGATTCTACTATGGCTATTTGGGTATATGCCTGAGGCCCTTTTCAAGAAAAGGTTATGGGCATATACCCCTTGTAGATGACCGGATTTGGGCTGCTGCCTCAGCCAAGTACATTCGTCATTCCCTTGGGATGCCGGTACGGCGCGTTGCTGAGCTGGCTACCCAATCAGGTGCATTGACGGAGTGACTCGGCCAGATGGCTCCGCCCCTGTCCTGGCACGCTTAGTCGTGGCCTATTGATCCGGTTGCTGCAATTGATTGGCTTAATGAAATGAGAATCCCTATCATTCACTTCAGAATGTCATCGGGAGACCGCCATGCTCAAGACCATCACCTTCGCCATTACCCATTTCACCGTTGCCTTCGCCGTAGCCTATCTGCTGACCGGCAGCTTCGGCATTGCCAGCCTGCTCGCGCTGGTTGAGCCGCTGGTCAATACGGTGGCCTATCACATCCACGAGAAAGTCTGGGATGCCAAACGACGCAAGCAGCAAGCCCGCGCGGCGGGCTGGCATTTTGGTCATCCGGCGCATTGAACCCGGATAAGCGGTCTGCGGCATTACCGGATCTGCAAGGATTTCGGCCGGGAGCTGGGGCAGCTGCCGCCGGTCAGCCGCAGTGCCGCTGGGCGGCCTGCCGGCGGAGCCCGGCGCTAGGCTGAGAGCAGCCTGAGGCACTGGGCAAGCCGTTTACTGATCAGTCACAGACCCAGCCGGGAGTGCACCATGGACCTGCTGCAGCGCGATTTGCCGACCCTTTTTGCCCAGCTTGGCTTGCCCAACCGCCCGGGCGACATCCAGGCTTTCATCGCCAGTCATCCACTGGCCGCCGATATTCCCCTGGCCGAGGCGCCCTTCTGGACACCGGCGCAGGCCGGCTTTCTGCGCGAGGCGCTCGCCAGCGACGGCGAATGGGCCGAGCTGGTGGACGAGCTGGCCATGCTGCTGAGTGATGCGGCCTGAGGGCGCTATCCCTAGGTATGGGGCTGTAGCCTTTGCCGAGGGCAGGCTGTGGGCATATGCGGTTGCGGGTATATTGCCCGTTGGGCTGAGGTCAGCCCAGCAGCCCTTCCTGGGCCAGCAGACGGATCAGGCTGATGGTCGCCACATCCGTGTCCTGCCAGGCCTGGCGCACATAGGCCAGCAGATGCTGCTCGCTGTCGGGAACCTCATGCGGGGTGTCGTAGCTGAAGCGCACAAACAGTGCACCGGCTTCCGGTTCTTCGATCTGCATCAGCAACAGGCCGCCGCCATGATCCGCGCCGGCTTGCGTCTGGTAGCGCACCAGTTTTTCGTGCTCGAATTCGATCAGGTCGATCACCAGCAGGCTGCCAAAGCGCATTTCGCGCCTGAGCCAGCCTTCGCCTTCGGCAACGATCTGCGCGTCATCGAGTTGCTCCATGAAACGCTGCGGCTCGCGGGCGCGCAGCACCAGGCCTTGCCAGAGCTGGTTGCGGGTGAGGCGCTGGATGTGCGGGTTGGCCAGGTCGTTGACCTGCACCAGATGTTGGTGGCGCATGCTGGGTCCGGTGCTGAATGAGCGAGTGGCGATTATACCGGACGGCGCAGTGCGCTGAAGGCGGAAGGCTCCCATTCGCGCAGGGCCAGCAACAGGCCGGTGCCATGGCGTTCCTCCAGCGGCTGCTGCAGGCTGGCGCGATGCTGTTCGGCAAACTCCTGGCGCACCTTCTCGAGCAGGCGGGTGACGCGCTGCCGTGCGGCATCGCTGAGCATGCCTTGCGTGAACACGTACTGGCCGGGCGGGAAGGGCGCGGCAAGGTAATCGTGTTCGGCGCGCTCGCGAAAGAAGGTCTGGATCGGGCCATTGGGCAGCCAGCGGAAATCACGCGCGACCTTCAGGCGCACGCGGTTGCCCGGCAGGAGATCGATGAGGCCGATGCGGTCCAGCCGGGTCAGCGCCAGGATGACCTCCGGTTCGCTGAGCTGGTAGCGCGCGAGAATGTCGGTCATCGTCCAGTGATTGAGCACACAGACGGCCACCAGCAGCAGTTTGAGGTCGGCGACGACTTCGCGCTCCTGCTGTTCGCTCAGCTGTGGCAGCTTTTCGCTGAGCTGGGCCGTTTCCTGAGCCAGCTCGGCAATGGTCATGCCGGCCAGCGCCGTGACCTCGGCCAGGCGCTCCAGTGTCACGCGGGGGCTGGCAAACATGCGCTTGACGCTGGCCTCGGAGACATTCAGCTTCAGCGCCAGGTCTTTTTGCGTGATGCCTTGCGCCTTGAGGCGGCGGCGCAAAAACTGCAGCATTTGTTCGGTTTCCTGCATGGTGGTGCAAATCCTGCGACAGAACAGCGCAAATTCTGCCATGAATGGCGGCAAAGTTGGATTTCATCGCCGGCACAGGCAAGCTGAGTAGTCGCTGTTAATCCGGAGAAGATGCCGTGAGTCGTGTTGCCCGCTTGCAAACCGCGCTGTGGCTGGGCTGCCTGCTGATGCTGGCGCTGGCCCTGCATGGGCCGATCAGCCAGCCAGCCGGCTATCATGATTTTGCCGACCGGCGCGTCTGGCTCGGCATTCCCAATGCCGCCGACGTGCTGTCCAACTTCGGTTTCGTACTGGTGGGGCTGGCGGGAATGCTTGCCGTGCTGCGCCGCACGGCGCCGGTCGGCGGGCGTTCCGGCTGGCTGCTGGCCTTTGCCGGCATGCTGCTTACCGGTTTCGGTTCGGCCTGGTATCACTGGTGGCCCGATGACCACACCCTGGTCTGGGACAGGCTGCCGATCGCGCTGGCCTGCGCCGGCTTGCTGGCCGCCGTGGGCAGCGAGCTGCATGGGCGTGTCGCCTCCTTCTGGCCGGCCTTGTGGCTGAGTCTCTGGGCGGGGGCCGGGGTGAGCTGGTGGATCTGGAGTGGTGATCTGCGCCCCTATCTGCTGCTGCAGGCGCTACCCCTGCTGCTGTTGCCGCTGTGGTACTGCCAGATGCGCCGCAGCCGGGCGGAGTGTGTGCTGGTCACCGCGGCCTCGCTGGTGTATGTGTGCGCCAAGGTGGCCGAATTGCAGGATCTGCACTGGTTTACCCTGCTGGATGGCGTCTTGTCCGGGCACACGCTCAAACACCTGCTCGCGACGCTGGCCTGCCTCATGCTGCTGCAGGCCTACCGGATCGGCTATGCGCCGCGCGGACAGGCTTGCCTGTTTGCTCCCGCTGCTGTATAGTTCGGCCCTCTTGTTGCTCCGGTTCGCGATGGTGGCCGGTCAGCAAACCGCGCACCCGTAGCTCAGTTGGATAGAGTATTTGGCTACGAACCAAAGGGTCGGGCGTTCGAATCGCTCCGGGTGCGCCACCCGAATTGAAAAAGCCGCTTCCAGACGAAGCGGCTTTTTGCATTGGACCAGGCCGGAATCCGTCAGCCTGGTCTGGCGGCCAGCTCGACCCGGTTGCGGCCATTGCGCTTGGCCGCATAGAGCGCGGCATCGGCGCGTTCGATGCATTGCTGCACCTTTTCATCGCCCAGCTCGGCCACGCCAAAACTGCAGGTCAGGCTGAGTTGCTCCGGCCACTGGTGGCAGGCAATCGCCAGGCGCAGTTTGTCCGCCAGATGGGCTGCCTGCGCCAGGCGGGTGCCGGGCAGCAGCAGCAGGAATTCTTCGCCGCCCCAGCGAATCACCGAGTCCGAGTCGCGGACATGGCCGCGCAGGAGCTGAACCAGCTCGCTGAGCACCGCATCACCCACGGCGTGGCCATGGCGGTCGTTCACCGGCTTGAAGTGATCGAGATCCAGATAGATCATGCTCAGCGCCTGTTCCTGCTCGCTGGCCAGCTGGCTCTGGCGGAAAAGCACATCCACCGCACCGGTGCGGTTCAGGGCGCCAGTCAGGGCATCGGTGCGAGCCAGATTGCGGTACACCTCGCTTTCGGCGGAGAGGCTGGCGGTCAGCTCCTGCATCTGCTGCGCCACGCGCCAGGAGCGCCAGAGGCGCAACAGCAGGAAGAGCAGCGCAGCGCCCACCCACAGGCCGATCAAGAGGGCGTAGAAGGTGCTGCGCGCCAGCCAGTAGCCCTCCAGCTCGATGCTGTGCAGCACCATGCGGATCTTGCTCTCGGTCACCGTGGCGCCGGTGGCAATCTCGATGCGGGTCACATTGTCAAACTGTGGCTGGCTCAGTTCCAGCGGAATGCGGTTGTCGTTCAGCCACCAGGTCGCAACCTGGAAGTAGCGCAGTGACACGCCAAGGCCCTGCGGATACTGGCGCGGGTTGTACTCGATCTGGTTGACCTTGTAGGCGCGGTCCGGTGCGCCGGGTGTGTAGGCCGGATTGAAGTTGCGCAGGTAGACGCGCACGGTCTTGTCCGCCGGGGCCTCGTAATCAAGTTTGATGCTGATCCGCTCGAATCCCTCCAGATTGATGCCTTCGCCGTCGCGCCGCAGATCGATGGCGATTTCGCAATAGGGCCACTGGTAGCTCTTGCTGACTTCGCATTCCAGGATGTGCGCATCCTTGCTGGTGCGCAGCGTACTCGTGGTTTTGCCGCCTTCGCCGCGATCATCAATGCTTTTTGCCGGAAAGCCGGCGGCCGGATCGATGCGCAAGGTCTTGATCAGCAGCGTGTCATAGGCGAACAGCCCGCCCAGGGTGATGGCAATCAGCAGGACAAGGACGGGCACGGCTTGACTGGCGGGGGCCGTCTGGGCGTGCCGCTGTACGGCGGGAATGGGCATGGTCAGACCGGAAGAGTCGCGGGATTTTCAGCGCTGGCTGGCCGGATTGGCATCGCTATCCAGGGATTTCGCCAGGTGGCGCGGCGTGTCGATATCGTTGCCGCGCAGCAGGCCGCAATAGTAAGCCAGCAATTGCAAGGCTACGGTATAGATCACCGGACTGAGTTCCTGCAAGCCTGCTGGCAGGCGAATGACGTGAAAACGTTCCACCGGGGCCAGCGCCGCGTCGGTGAAGGCGTAGATTTCACCGTTGCGCGCACGCACTTCCTGCAGATTGGCGAGTGCTTTCTCGGCGTGGGCGTTCCATGGCAGGCAGGCGATCACCGGCAGTGAGCCATCAACCAGCGTGATCGGGCCATGCTTGAGTTCCCCCGCCGGATAGCCCTCTGCGTGCAGATAGGCGACCTCCTTGAGTTTGAATGCCCCTTCCATTGCCACCGGATAATGCATGTTGCGGCCGATCACGAACAGGTTCGGGTGCCGGCACAGCTGCGCCGCCCAGTCCTTGATCGCGGGCGCCTGCTGCAGCGTTTCACTGACCAGGCGCGGCAGCCGCCGCATTTCCTGGTGGGCCTGCTGCAGATGCTGGGCGCTGATTTTGCCATTGGCGACCCCGATGGCCAGGGCCAGCTGGTAGAGCGCCAGCAGCTGTGCGGTAAAGGTTTTCGTGGAGAAAATGGCCAGCTCTTCACCAGCATTCACGGCCATGTGATGGCGGGCCAGGCGCGCCAGCGTACTGCCCGGCATATTGGTGATCGCCAGCGAGGAGGTATTGCCCAGGCTGTGGGCATGGCGCAGCGAGGCGAGTGTGTCGGCGGTTTCGCCCGATTGCGAGATGGCGATCACCAGGGTGTGCGGCACCGGCAGGGTGTCGCGATAGCGGTATTCGCTGGTCAGCTCCAGCTGCACGGTCAGCCCGGCCAGCGTTTCCAGCCAGTAGGATGCAATCTGGGCGCTGTGATAGCTCGAACCGCAGGCCAGCAGCAGAATGTGGCTGATGCCCGGCAATTCGGTCTGCAGGGCATCGGGCACCATGCGGAAGGTGCGGCTGGCCTGATTGGCCAGGCGGGCCAGCACCGCGGGTTGCGCATAGATTTCATCGAGCATGTGATGCGGGAAGCGCCCCAGCTGCCTGGGCGCGGTCAGCGTCAGCGGATGGCTGCCGCCGTCGGCGTGGAGGATGACGGGGGCAGCATGCCCGTATTGCAGCACTTCACCACTTTGCAGGGCGTGGATCTGTTCGGCGCGCAGTTTGAGTAGCTGCATGTCGCTGCTGCAAAGCTGGCGGCGGTTGCGGTCCAGGCCGAAAAACAGCGGGGCGCCCAGGCTCAGGGCGTAAAACTCGCCAGCGATATCCTGCCTGTGCACAAGCAGCGCCAGATAGCCGCGGAGCTGCTGGCGCAGCTGCAAGATCGCCTGGGCCAGCGTGGCGCCGCCGGTCAGCGCCTGGTCGATGAGGCTGGCCAGAATGCCGGCGCTGTCGCTGTCCGGCCCCAGCCCGCTCAGTCGTGCCAGCTCGTCCTGATTTTCCAGTACCCCGCAGAGGGCCACGACCGTACCCTGCGGGCTGCGGGCCAGCATGCTGCCGGGCTGTGCATTCTGGCTGGCCAGCAGCCACAGTGACGGTTGGCGGCCGATGGTCGTTTCCGTCATGGGCACGACCAGTTGCTGGCAGGTCACGGCACCATCCTGCTCGAATGCCAGGTCCAGCGTCTGGGACTGACGAGGGTGTTGTGGCAGGTAATCGCCCAGCGCGGGCAGGATGTCGTGCGGGGCAGAGAGGGCGAGCAGCTCGGGCATGGTTGCGGATATCCGTAACGGAAGCCGGCGCGACGGGCACGCCAATGGGCGTCCGGGGGCTTCCACGTTCCTTATCCTAGACGGCGATCCTGCCGGAAGAAAGCTGCTTGCCAGGGCGGTTGTCAGCGCATTCGCGCTTGTTTGTCATTAATGACCGTGAGCGTGGCGCATTGACCTGGCCGGCATGACCCGGTTACACGATCTGGCAGGGGTATGGCTTTCCAGCCCTTTGAGGTTATGGGCGTGGTTTGCATACGGTAAGGTCTATGCCAAGCTGCTCATCCAGTGCCGCTGCCAGCAGGCCATCGGGAGCGAATTTGCGGGCAAAGAGGGCGGCGCTTCGCCGCAGTTGCGGCAGGTCGTCCAGGCCCAGGGTGCGTGGCGACCAGGCGCCGGGCGTCCAGTCGATCAGGCGCAGCGGGTCGCCGCTGAGTTGCTCGCGCAGCGGGCTGTGCCAGAGCAGGGTCTGGAACATCATCTCGTCCGGCACCAGTGTGTGGCGGAAGAAGGCCGGCACCGCCGGGTAGTGCACGCACTGCGCCAGCACCGTGTCCACGGCCGCGCTCGACAGCATCCACCACTGGCTGCCGGCGCGGATTTCCTGCAAGGGGTGTGGTAGCCGCCGTTGCCAGCCACAGGCCTGGGCTGCGCGCTGCAGGCGTTGCCAGCACTTGCCCGCCAGGCTGCCGTGCAGGCCCTCCGGGTGCCAGCGCTGCCAGCGGTAGCCGACATCGAACTCCGCAGCGGAATGCAGATCGATCCAGCCCGCCACGCCCGGGGTGGCCAGGCGTTCGCAGAGCGCGGCATGGCTGACCAGCGGATAGTCCTGCCCGGACAGCAGGATGGCCCAGTCAAAGCCGTCGGCGCGCGCGGCGTGCAGCAAATCCAGCGTCGCGGCCACCAGCGAGTACCCCCCCCAGCGGCAGGGGCGCCGTGCGATGAAGCGCACCCGGTCCGGGCTGGCGACGCGGTCCGCGGCGGCGACGATCTCGGCGTGCACCGCAGACGGCGTGTTGGCGTCGATATGCAGATAGCAGCGTACCTGTGGCGCCTGCAGGCGGGCGAGCAGGCGGGCCAGCTGCTGCGGATGGGCGTGAGCCAGAATCAGGTAGGCGATGCGCATGTGGCTGCTTGGGTATATGGTGCTAAGCTAAGTTGGTAAAGGGCTGCGGGCTTATACCTGCCGGTAGCGATCAGGCAGGCTGGCTGGTGGTGGCCGGCTGGCAGACGTCCACCCATTCGCCGCCGGTGATCTCGGCGAGCAGGGTCGGGCTGAGGCGCACCGCGCTGTGAATGGCGCCGGCGGCGGGCAGCACCTCGTGAAAATCCTGCAGGCTGTCATCCAGATACACCGGCAGCGGCGTGGCCAGTCCGAAGGGACAGACTCCACCCACCGGATGCCCGGTCAGTGCCTCGACCTGTTGTGCGTCCAGCATGCGGCCACGACCGAAACGGCTCTTGAACTTGCCGTTGTCGATGCGGGCGTCGCCGCGTGCCACCAGCAGGATGACCCGCTCGTCGGCCAGGCGAAAGGCCAGCGTCTTGGCAATCCGCCCCGGTTCGACACCGTGGGCCTGGGCGGCCAGCGCCACCGTGGCGGTGCTGGTTTCCAGCTCGATGATGGTCAGGTCCAGCTGGCGGGCAGCGAAGTCGGCACGTACGGAGGCAAGGCTCATGATGGCGGGGGTCTCGAGAGAAAAACGCAGGCCAGGTCGCGGCAGCAAGCTGGCGCGGCCATTTTAAACCGAAGCGGCGATGGCGCGCAGGCCCTGGCTGTCCACGAACTAGGCTCTGTTGAGCTTGTGCTTGCGCTGCCCGTTTGTGCGGTTTTTGGCCTGAAACAAGGCGCAAAGCCCGTTGCGCGTGCACTGCCATGGCAAATGGCCGGCTTTGGGGTGACCCCGCTTTGCAGGGCGGCAAACGGATTTTCTCTTTGCCCAGAAGCAGTTCCGTGCATTGCGCCGGTGCGGGCCGGCAAGCAATTGCAGAAATTTCACCATTGCGTGTTGACGAGCGGTAGGGATGTCTTTATTATCCGGTCTCCCTGAACGGAGACGTGGATGAGTGGCTGAAATCACTCCCCTGCTAAGGGAGCATAGGGGCCAAAACCTCTATCGAGGGTTCGAATCCCTCCGTCTCCGCCAGGACTTAAAAGTGCAGCGCGCCCGTAGCTCAGTTGGATAGAGTATTTGGCTACGAACCAAAGGGTCGGGCGTTCGAATCGCTCCGGGCGCGCCACACTATCCTGTCACTGCAGCATGATTTGTGCTGCGGTTGCCTCAGTCCCCATCGTCTAGAGGCCTAGGACACCGCCCTTTCACGGCGATAACCGGGGTTCGAATCCCCGTGGGGACGCCAGTTGCCACAGCAAAACGCCAGCCTTGTGCTGGCGTTTTTGCATTCAGCCGGCCGCTTCGTCCGGCGCGGTGTCCCAGAGCAGCTGCCCGTGGCAGCGCTCGTTCAGCTCGGCCGCCAGCGCTGCCGCGCGGGTCTGGATGCAGCGTACGGCAAACTGCACCAGCTCGGCATGTCCGACCGCGAGCAGCTCGACGTCCTGGGCGCTCAGCAGGCGGCGCACCAGCCCTTCCTGCGCGTAGGGCACGCGAAAACACAGCTCGCAGCAAATCTGCACCGGTTTTTTTTCGGCGACGAGCAGGGCCTGCGCCACGGCATCGGTGTAGGCGCGCACCAGCCCGCCCGCTCCCAGGCGAATGCCGCCGTAATAACGCACCACACTTGCCAGCACGCCGTCCAGGTCCTGATGGCGCAGCACATCCAGCATCGGACGTCCGGCCGTGCCCGAGGGTTCACCGTCATCCACTGCGGCTGACTGGCCGCCGGCGAGCAGTGCCCAGCAGACATGCGCCGCTTCCGGGTGTTCGGCCTTCAGTTGGGCAATCCGCTGTTGCGCCGCACGGCGATCGCTGACGGGTTCGACGCAGCCCAGAAAGCGGCTTTTCTTGATGTCGAGCGTGCTGAAGGCGGCGCGGGTCAGGGTATGGGGCATGGCAAGGCAGGCAAAGCAGCCATTGTACGCGCTTCGCCTGTCAGGACGCAGGCTTGCCGGCTTCCTGTCGGGTATTGGCCTGGTGGCAATTCCTGCCATTGCCTGTGGCCTGATACATGCCAATGTATAAGCCTGATCCGCGCTGGCGACCCTCGGGTCGCCAGCTATAATGGGGGCACGCATGTACAGGGGAAAGGCAATGTCGATGCCGCTACTGAATCTGGATACCTTGAAACACTACCTCAGCGCGCGCGAGATTCAGTTGCGGGTGGTGCAGGGCGAACAGGGCGAGCCGTTTCTGCAGATGGGCTGGCAGTTTCCGGTGGGCGAGGCGGGCGTCTTCATCTGCCTGTCCACGGGCGATACCGGCGACTTGCGGCTCGAGATCGCCTGTGTGAGTCGTGGCAGCTACCTTGAACGCTGGCACGAGGTGCTCGATTACCTCAACGAGCGCAACCGTTCCCACCCCTTTTCGCGCAGCCTGGACGAGGATGGCAATTTCTGGCTGGAATACGTGGGCTTCTACCCGGCCGGCACGCTATTTCCCGAGGCCACGTTCAATACCCTGTTCGGTGGTGTGCTGATTCATTTCGAAGAAGAATACGCCGCGCTGGAAGGGCGCAGTGGCGCCAGCCAGGGCGGGCATCTGCTGCAGTAGTCCAGCACTTCCCCGTCCCGCCCCGGGCCTGCTTCTGGGTGTGCATTGCTGGTGTTCTTCCTGGCTTGCGCCAGTGTTGCGCTGCCGCATTGATCGGCCGCGCTGCTCAGATCGAAAAATCCCCCTCCTCGTCCTGCCGGTTTGTCGCGGGCAGCAGCGCCTGGACTGCCGCGTGTGTGGAGACGAAATCCAGCCCGGCCAGGGCAGCCAGCAGCGGATGTGCGCCCAGCTCCAGTGCCACCGGCCGCTTCAGTTCGGCAATTGCCAGGCGGATGCCTTGCGCTGCCAGCTCGCGCTGCCAGGCCAGCAGGGCGTCGGCGGCGCTGCGGTCGATGTGGTTCACTGCCGCCAGGCACAGCAGCACGGTGCGAGTCTGCGCCTGTGCGCGCACGGCCTGCGCCAATGCGGCAATCACCACTTCGCTGTTGGCGAAGAAGAGGCTTTCGTCGATGCGGGCGATCAGCAGCTCTGGCCGGGTTTCCACCTGGAAGTGCCGCACATTGCGGTAATGCTCGGTGCCCGGCAGACGGCCAAGAATGGCCAGATGGGGCTGGCTGGCGCGCAGCAGGAAGAGCAGCAGCGACAGTGCCACGCCGGCCAGGAGGCCGCTGATGGCGCCGATCAGCAGCACCGCCAGCAGGGTGGTCAGGTAGGGCAGGGCCTCGTGCCAGCCGGCGCGCCCGCCCTGCAGCAGGCGCCAGGCGTACAGCGGCGCAATCAGCCGCGCCGCAGCCAGCACGATGGTGGCCGCCAGCCAGGCCAGCGGCAGCGTGGCCAGTGCCTGCGCCAGCCAGCCCACGACGAGAATCAGCCAGAGCGCGGTCAGGGTTCCGGCCATGGGAGTGCGTGCGCCGGCTGCCGCATTCACCGCCGAGCGCGAAAATCCGCCGCTGACCGGCACGCCGGCCACGGCCGCGCTGGCGAGATTGCAGGCGCCCAGCGCCAGCAGTTCCTGCCGGCTGTCCGGCATGTGCGGGCCGGCCAGCTGGCGCGCCACGCTGATGCTTTGCAGAAAGCCGGCCAGCGCGATGCCCAGCGCCGGCCACAGCAGCGCCCCCCAGTGCACCGAGTTGTCGGGGAAGGGGGGGATTAGCGGCATTCCACCGGCCAGTGGCCCGAGCTGGGCCAGCGTCGGCTGCGTCCGCCAGGCCAGCCAGGCGGTGGCTCCCAGCAGCAGCAGCGGCGGGGCCAGACGACTGGCGAGCCGGGACTGGCGCGCCCCCAGGCCGGCGCGGATCAGGGTGTTTTCCAGTGGCTGACCGGCCAGCCACAGCAGCAGCAGGCCGGCCAGGCCGAACAGCAGACTGCCGGTTTGCGCGGCCGGCAGGGCCTGCCAGAGTGCTTCCAGTAACGCCGGGAGGGTGTTGCCGCTGGCGCTGATGCCCAGCAGCGGTGCGAGCTGTCCCACGATGATCAGCAGGGCAATGCCATCGGCAAAGCCCTGCAGCACCGGCGCGGAAATCATCCGCAGCAGACGATCCAGCCGCAGCAGGCCCAGCAGCACCAGCCAGCCACCGGTCAGCAGCGTCAGCGCCATGGCATGCTGCGCATAGGTACTGCTGCCGCTGGCGGCCAGCGGGCCGAGTGCCGCAGCGGTCATGGCCGACGTGACGGCCATCGGCCCGACCGACTGCACCATGCTGCTGCCCAGCAGCGTGTAGACCAGCAGCGGCACGATGCTGGCGTACAGCCCGGCCACTGGCGGCAGTCCAGCCAGCAGTGCATAGGCAATGCCCTGGGGTATCAGCAGCAAGGCCACGACCATACTTGCCAGCAGGTCGCTACGCAGCTGGGTATGTCCGTAGCCGGGCAGCCAGTGCAGGATGGGCAGCCAGCGCGGCGCCATGGGCTTCAGCCTTTCGCGCGCTGCAGCAGGCCGAACAGCGCGAAGCCGGCGAACATGGCGGCCACGAACACGGCAATGCGCAGCTCGCCCATCGCCAGCCCGACGAGGGCCGGCGCCGGACAGATGCCGGCCAGGCCCCAGCCGGTGCCAAACGCCAGGCTGCCGAAGATCAGCGGGCGATCCAGGCGGTTGTTCTGCGGCAGCTGCATGGCTTCATGGGTCAGCAGCGTGCTGTTGCGGCGCCTGGCCAGTGCGAAAAACACGCTGGCCACGCCGATGGCGCCGCCCATCACGAAGGCCAGGCTCGGGTCCCACAGGCCGGTGATGTCCAGAAAGCCCTGCACCTTGGCCGGGTTGGCCATGCCCGAGAGAATCAGCCCGAGGCCGAAGATCAGGCCGGCGGCGAGTGCAATGAGATTCAGCATGGTCTTTTCCTCAGGCGATTGCATGGCGGATGACGTAAACGGTGACAAACCCCGCGCCCATGAAACTGAGCACGGCCACCAGCGAGCGCAGCGACAGTCGCGACAGCCCGCACACGCCATGCCCGCTGGTGCAGCCATTGGCGTAGCGCGTGCCGATGCCGACCAGCAGGCCGGCAGCCAGCATCACCGGCCAGTCGGCCACCAGCGTCAGCGCCGGCAGCGTCGCAAACGCCGCCCACAGCGCGGGGGCGAGCACGAGGCCGAGCACGAAGCTCAGCCGCCAGTTGCGCTCGCCGGCATTGCGCCAGCGCGCATCGAACAGGCCGCCGAGAATGCCGCTGATGCCGGCGATGCGCCCGGCGAG
The DNA here is from genome assembly GCF_000428145.1 of Chitinilyticum litopenaei DSM 21440. GTDB lineage: Bacteria > Pseudomonadota > Gammaproteobacteria > Burkholderiales > Chitinibacteraceae > Chitinilyticum > Chitinilyticum litopenaei. The sequence continues at coordinate 79,665 of NZ_ATZJ01000012.1, forward strand.
CAGCACCAGCAGGCCTGCCGCCAGGCCGATCAGCGCGCCGCCGGCCAGCGCCGACCACGGGGTGAAGTGGGCAAGATCAATCTGCATGGACGCTATCCTTCTCGGTGATGGTGGCGGGCATGGCCGGGCAGTACAGGCCATAGAGCAGTTCCAGCACCTGGCGCGCTTCGGCGCTGGCGATGCTGTAGTAGATGCGCTTGCCGTCGCGGCGGGTGTTCACCAGCCCCTCGTTGCGCAGCACGCCCAGCTGTTGCGACAGCGTGGGCTGGCGGATCCCGAGCAGCGCCTCGAAATCCGACACGCATTTCTCGCCATCGACCATCTGGCACAGGAGCAGCAGGCGGTCTTCGTTGCCCAGCACCTTCAACAGCGCGCAGGCCTGGCTGGCAGCGGTGCGCATCAGGGCCATCTGTTCCGGGCTCATGGTGGCCTCCGTTTTGATTAAGTTGAAAACATTATATTTATGTGTAGAATGAATGTAAAGCCAGCCGGCAAGTTCCGGCAGCAAAAACGGAGACTCAGCCATGACCGCCCAGGTAGCCCCCTTCTTTGATGCTGTTACCGCCACCGTATCCTATGTGGTTTACGACCGCCCCGGCGGCACGGCCGCCATCATCGATCCGGTGCTCGACTTCGACCCGAAATCCGGCCGCACCGCCACGCACAATGCGCAGCGCCTCGTCGATTTCGTGCGCGAACAGGGCTTGACGGTCGAATGGATACTGGAAACGCACGCGCATGCCGACCACCTGTCGGCGGCGGCCTGGCTCAAGGCGCAGCTGGGCGGCAAGGTGGCGATCGGCGCGCGCATCAACGCGGTGCAGAAGGTCTTCAAGCCGGTGTTCAATCTGGAAGAGGGCTTCGCCACCGACGGCAGCCAGTTCGATTACCTGTTTGCCGAGGATGAGCGCTTTGCCATTGGCGAGCTGGGTGGCCAGGCGCTGTTCGTTCCCGGCCATACGCCGGCCGACATGGCCTACCTGATCGGCGATGCGCTGTTCGTCGGCGACACGATCTTCATGCCCGACGTCGGAACCGCGCGCTGCGACTTTCCCGGCGGCGATGCCGCCACGCTGTACCGCTCGGTGCAGCAACTCTACGCCTTGCCTGGCGCCACGCGCGTGTTCGTCTGCCACGACTACCTGCCGCCGGAGCGCAGCGAGCCGCAGTGGGAATCGACGATTGCTGAGCAAAAGCGCGCCAATATCCATATTCACGATGGCGTCAGCGAGGCCGATTTCGTCGCCATGCGCTGCGCGCGCGACGCGACGCTGGCGATGCCGGTGCTCATCCTGCCCAGCATCCAGGTCAATGTGCGCGCCGGCGAACTGCCGCCGCCGGCGGCCAACGGCAAGCGTTACCTGCAAATCCCGATTGATGTGCTTTAATCGGGGTATGTGAATAAAGCCCTTTTTGAAAATGGGCTGCAGACTAATACATAAAAGAGTATCAAGGAAATGCCATGCAACTGAACTGCCCGCACTGCCACACCGGCAACCGTCTGGACGCCAGTCGTCTTGCCGACGCCCCGAATTGCGGCGCCTGCAAGCAGCCGCTGTTGTCCGGCGCACCGCTGGAGGCGAACGCCGCCAACCTGATCGAGCTGCTGCAGCACGCACCGCAGCCCATCGTGCTGGATTTCTGGGCGCCGTGGTGCGGGCCCTGCCGCATGTTCGCGCCAACCTACGCCGCCACCGCCGCCGACTGGGCGGGCAGGGCGCTGTTTGTGAAAGTGAACACCGAAGCCGAACCCATGCTCGCGCAGCAGTTCCAGATCCGCAGCATTCCGACGCTGATGGTCTGGAAGGGCGGCGAAATCGTCGCGCAAATGGCCGGCGCGCTGCCGGCAGGCCAGTTCAATGCCTGGCTGCAGCAGAGTCTGGGCTGAACGGGCTGTCTGGCCGGGCAGGCTGTCCGCTGGGCTTTGTGATGATGTCATCGATCCAAGGAGCAAGACCATGATGAACTGCAAACGCAATGTGGGCGGCGCAGACCGCATTCTGCGCGTGGCGGCTGGCGCCACGCTGATCGGCCTGAGCCTCGCCGGCATCATCGGCCCCTGGGGCTGGATCGGCATCGTGCCGCTGGCCACCGGCTTGTTCCGCTTCTGCCCGCTGTACCCGCTGCTGAAGATCAATACCTGCGGCAAGGATGGCGGCGAGAGCGCCAGCGACAAAGCGGCCGAATAAGGCCACCCGGGCTGGACGGCCGGCGGTGCTGCGCCTTGCCGCAACTGGTATAGTCGCGCCCGTATGAATACCGCCACCGCATCCGGCGCCTTGGGCGCCTCATCCTTCCATCAGCTCGGCGACCTGCGCCAGACCCTGCGCGAACTGGGCGCGCGCGAGGTGCACGAGCTGCGCATGCTGCGCGCCTGGCTGTCCGGCAGTGCGCTCGACCAGGGCCCGAAGCGCCAGCAGGCCGAACACGCGCTGCCGAAAGCCCTGCGCGAGGCGATGCCGCAGTTGGGCGCCGCGCTGGCGAAACTTGCCAGCGTGAAGAGCGAACACCCCAGCGAAGACGGCTCGGCGCGCCTGCTGGTGGCGCTGGCCGACGGCCAGACGGTGGAAAGCGTGCTGCTGCCGCGCGATGGCGTGTGCGTGTCCTCGCAACTGGGCTGCGCGGTCGGCTGCGTGTTCTGCATGACCGGCAAGGAAGGCCTGCTGCGCCAGCTCGGCAGCGCCGAAATCGTCGCCCAGGTGGTGCTGGCCCGGCAGAAACGCCCGGTGAAAAAGGTCGTGTTCATGGGCATGGGCGAGCCCGCGCACAATATGGTTAACGTGCTGGAAGCCATCGAGCTGCTCGGCACCCTGGGCGGCATCGCTCACAAGAATCTGGTGTTCTCGACGGTGGGCGACACGCGCGTGTTTGACGCGCTGCCGGGCGGCATCGTCAAGCCCGCACTGGCGCTGTCGCTGCACACCACCCGCGCCGATCTGCGCGCCGAGCTCTTGCCGCGCGCGCCGCGCCTCACGCCCGACGAGCTGGTCGAGCTGGGTGAAGACTACGCGCGCAAGACCGGCTACCCCATCCAGTACCAGTGGACGCTGCTCGAAGGCATCAACGATACGGCGGAAGAGCTCGACGGCATCGTGCGACTCCTGAAGGGCAAGTACGCGATCATGAACATGATTCCCTACAACACGGTCGACGCCTTGCCCTACCGGCGCCCGAGCTGGGACAAGGCCGCGGCAATCGCCCGCGAGCTGCACCAGCGCGGCGTGCTCACCAAACTGCGCAATTCCGCCGGCCAGGATGTCGACGGCGGCTGCGGCCAGCTGCGCGCGCGGGTGAGCAAGATCGAGTTTCGCGCGGCGAAAGGTAGGGAGTGAAAGTCCCATAGGGATTTGCGCCCCCTGCTTGGCTATCGCTCCACCGGGCATTCCCAACCATCGTATTTCCCCGCGTGCCGGGTTGCAGCCAAGGAGATCGGGTAAGTGACTTTGTCAATATTGGAGAAGGAAGGAATGTCATTACGCCAGATCTGCACGCCAATGGCGGGCTCCTGAGATTCATGGCTGGTGAAGCTGCGTAGCTGAAAGCCAAGCTGCTGAACTTCGGCAAGAAAGGCATCTGCAGCTTCGCGTGTTGGAAAATAACTCCAGTGATCGATTTCGCGGTGCGCCTCCAGCTTATCACCCATCCGTTCCAGAGTGGCGCACACCCTGCGATTTTCAATTTTCTCCCGATCCATAGGGCTTGGCAGCAAAAAATCTAGATAGACAGACCACGTGGCATCCTCACGATAGCCGGTTTCGTACCGATAGCCAGCATGCCCCGCCAAAGCTTGTGCGACTTGTTCCGACCAGTTTTCCGGTGTTGCAACATAAAAAATAAAATCCCGGCAACCATCTGACGTGTTGCGTCCGACGTATATGCTTGAGAAATTGGCCAGCGCCTGAGTGAGGGCATCCTCAAGGTTGCAGAGAATCTCAAATTCCTCTTGACTGGAAAGCCCGTCACCCCTTGGTGAAATCATGTACAGCCGCACGTAGGCCATAAAAGGAAAACCGGTAACCGGGGCCTCGTGCTCCAGACTCAGGTCGACGAAAATGGAGGCGGTTAGGTCGTCAACCTGCAAAGAATAGAAATCCCAATCATCAGCCATTGCTGTTTTCCTGTGTGAGCTGAAAAATCAGCTGCTTGCATGTTGATAATTATTGGAAGAATCAATATGCATATTCCTACATACAAGCCTACCAGCGTGAATATCCCCACTGCAGCTCGTTGTTAGTGGTTTTGCGTCCAAAACGACGCGGATAGCCTGGCGGCGGGCAGCGCACATTGTTCATGATGGGTTTGGCGATGGGCCGAAAGACGTCCAGCACCCAGGCGGGCAGGGGATTCACGTCGGGCAGGGAGTAGTAAACGAATTCGCCGATCGAGGTCAGCAGCCAGTCTTCGACGGACTGGTCATTGCGCAGTGGTGTTGCATTCAGGTTCGAGTCTGCCATCTGCAGCAATTCGGCCATGTCCCGCACCGACCAGCCATGGAATGTCATGGGCACAGGCGTATCCACCAGCATGTCCTGAAGCCATTCGATGGCGGTGCAGGCTGGCTCAGGCTCTGGGCTGTCACTGAGCTGTTCAAGCAGGAAACGCGCGACTGCACAGCCCGGCTCACTGATGACCAGACCCGGATGCTCGCCGCTGCCGCCACCGAGCACCAGGGTATCGGGCGAGCAGGCAAAATCGTTGATGTCGCCCTGTTCAATGCAAACCAGCGGGTGGTAAATCGGCAGATAGCCAAGATGGCCGAGATATTCGTGGTCAAAGGTGTCGATATAGCTCATTGGTATGCTTTTAACGGATTGCCCATCTATGCCCGCCTGGGAGATCGCTGCCGCGAAGTTAAGGCGAAGTAGGCCGGAAAAGCGCAGCGTCTTCCGGCCCTTGCACGGAGTCGGATGGCGCTGGCGCTTATCCGACCTGCGAATACACAGCGCTTATTTTCGCTGCAGTGGCTTGGCAGGCACTCCTCACAAAGCGGCATATCTTCGTGCAGTGTACTGCATTGCCAATGGCAGAATTATCCATGCCATTCTGATTGGAAGTAAGGTCAGTGAATTGGCTTTAGTTTGGTTAATTCAAGCCAAGCCGATTGCCTTCACTATCCAGGAACAAGGCAAAGTAACCATTCCCGTCTGCATGTGGTGTTTTTGCAAGCAGCACACTACCTCCATTTTCCTCGATTTTTGAGAGTGCAGCTTGCAGGTCGTTTCCCGCATTCAAATACAATGTAACGCCTGAACTGGATGGTATGTATCCTTCGCCCTGGATGATAATGCCAACGGTATCTTGTCCTTCGTACGGGAATAACCCCATTTTCATATCTGGTGTTTCCATTTTCTCAATCGGAATTTCAAACACTTTGCTGTAAAAGCTTATTGCCCGGTCCAGATTTGTTGCCGGGATTTCAAATATATTGGCTATGCTGCTCATGGGTTCTCCACTGGTTTGTCTTGGTTGTGGCCGGAAATGTCTTGATGATTGTTGCCATGCATGGGTATGGCGCTTTCAGCCAGCGTGCATCGATTGGCCGTGGATGAAAATTACACCATGGCGGTGGTGAGGGATTGTAAAAAAACGACAAGGGTGGTTATTTGTATAGCAGTGAGGCAAGGATCATGCTTTTTTCATCAAAGAAGTCACTGGGCCTTATGCCAGTAAACTCCTTGAAGTCTTTGATGAAGTGCGATTGGTCATAATAATTGCTTGTGTATGCAATGTTTGTAAGCGTTTCTTTTTGATTTATTAAGAGCTTCAGGGCTGTTTGTAGTCGAACAAGCTTGCTTAATTGCTTCGGGCTGACGCCAACAGTGTCTAGAAACTGCCTTTCTAGCTTTCGTTTCAGGCTTTGGTCTGCATTGACAATCGTGTTGATGGCGATGTTGCCGCTGTTCTGGAATAGTGTTTCAACTGTGGTTTTTACAATATTGGGCACCTCGAAAAACCTCATTTTTCAAAAGCCGCCCCTTTAAGAATCAATGAGTTACCGAGCAATTTTTCATGAAAACAGGGGTTTTTCGAGGTACCC
>NZ_ATZJ01000013.1 GCF_000428145.1 Chitinilyticum litopenaei DSM 21440
CGCCGGCGGCGGTATTGGGAAAGACCTTGGATTTGCAGGCGGTCTTGTGCGGATCACGCAGAAGGGCGCAATCCAGTTTGGCCTTGGCGACATCGATACCGAGATAGATCATGCTTGTTTCCAGTGATTGCGTTTGCCAACTTCACCCACTTGCCTTGTGCATGCAGGGTCTGGGCCCTTGGCTACCGTTCAGTGTTCAGGCTGGCGAAGAGGTGGGAGAAGGGCTTGATCTGCGATACAAGGTTTGGACCTTAAGGGCATCCACAAGCTGTCCTTCTCCCGATTGGCGGAAGCTAACCGCCAAGTACTGCGAGATACAAGGGAATCCCCGCGGGGCGCGGGAGTGACGACTCGTGCCTTGCTGAGCCAGCGGCCCAATCAGCTCAATTCTTGCGCATGCCCTGGCGCCCGCCGGGGCGCGACTCCCAGTCATTCAGCGCATGCCGCCAGGCCAGCAGCAGCGCCGCGCCAGCCAGGAAGAACGCCGTCTGCTGCAGGCCAACGGCAAAACTGCCCAGGCAGAACAGCAGAATGGCGCACAGCAGGCTATCGGCCACCAGCGTCAGCACCGTACCGCGCAAGGCCAGCCTGGGGCCATCCACGCGGTGCAGAGACTGGTAATCGTTGAGGCAGTGCCGGCCCGCCAGCAACAGCATGGACAGACTGAGCAGCAGCTCGGTGTGCTGTCCGCGGCGGGCAAACTCAAATGAACAGCCTGCCAGCAGCAGCAGGGCCAGAACATCAATCACGTAGGCACGTGGGCTGGCGCGCAGGTTCATGGCACTTCCTCCTTGGCAATGCGAACGAGACATAGTTATCACATAGCTCGCCTCCCTCAAGGCATTTGTCCGCAGCGGAATATCCAGCGATGGATGGTCAGCCGGCCGACCAGCGGCTGGCACCAAGAACAACGCCACCCGAAGGTGGCGTTGTCGTTGGCTGCGTGTACTACTACAGCAGGCGTTTCAGGTCGGTCTGACCGGCAATTACATCATGCCGCCCATGCCACCCATGCCACCCATGTCCGGCATGGCCGGCGCATCCTTCTTCGGCAGCTCGGCCACCATGCAATCGGTGGTCAGCAGCAGGCCGGCGATGGACGCAGCGTGTTGCAGCGCGGAGCGGGTCACCTTGGCCGGATCCAGCACGCCCTGCTCGACCATGTCACCGTATTCACCGGTAGCGGCGTTGTAGCCGTAGTTGCCCTTGCCGGCCAGGACGTTGTTGATGACCACGGACGGCTCGTCGCCGGCGTTGGCCACGATCTGGCGCAGCGGTGCTTCGATGGCCTTCAGGACGATCTTCACGCCCTGTTCCTGGTCGTGGTTGGAGGTAGCCACTTCACCGAGGTTGGCGCGGGCGCGCAGCAGGGCAACGCCACCACCGGCCACAATGCCTTCTTCCACGGCAGCGCGAGTCGCGTGCAGTGCATCTTCCACGCGGGCCTTCTTTTCCTTCATTTCAACTTCGGTCGCAGCGCCAACCTTGATCACGGCAACACCGCCGGCCAGCTTGGCCACGCGCTCTTGCAGCTTTTCACGGTCGTAGTCGCTGGTGGCTTCGTCGATCTGCTTGCGGATGGTGGCAACGCGGGACTTGATGGCATCTTCAGCGCCAGCGCCGTCGATGATGGTGGTGTTTTCCTTGCCCACTTCGATGCGCGCAGCGCGGCCCAGTTGGTCCAGGGTTGCCTTTTCCAGAGTCAGGCCGACTTCTTCGGCAATCACGGTACCGCCGGTCAGGATGGCGATGTCTTCCAGCATGGCCTTGCGACGGTCGCCAAAGCCCGGAGCCTTGACGGCAACAGTCTTCAGGATGCCACGGATGTTGTTCACCACCAGGGTAGCCAGCGCTTCGCCGTCCACGTCTTCGGCGATGATCAGCAGCGGGCGGCCAGCCTTGGCAACTTGTTCCAGTACCGGCAGCAGATCGCGGATGTTGCTGATCTTCTTGTCGAACAGCAGCACGAAGGGGTTTTCCAGCGCAGCAATCTGCTTGTCCGGATTGTTGATGAAGTACGGGGACAGGTAGCCGCGGTCGAACTGCATGCCTTCAACCACGTCCAGCTCGTTGTTCAGACTCTTGCCGTCTTCAACGGTGATCACGCCTTCCTTGCCAACCTTGTCCATCGCGTCGGCGATGATCTGGCCCACGTCAGCGTCGGAGTTGGCGGAAATGGAACCAACCTGGGCGATTTCCTTGGAGGTGGTGGTCGGCTTGGCGATGTTCTTCAGTTCGCCTACCAGGGCCACAACAGCCTTGTCGATACCGCGCTTCAGATCGGTCGGGTTGAAGCCGGCAGCAACGTACTTCATGCCTTCCTGAACGATGGCCTGAGCCAGAACAGTAGCGGTAGTGGTACCGTCACCGGCGATGTCGGAAGTCTTGGAAGCCACTTCCTTCACCAGCTGGGCGCCCATGTTTTCGAACTTGTCTTCCAGTTCGATTTCCTTGGCAACGGAAACGCCATCCTTGGTGATGGTCGGCGCGCCGAAGGAGCGATCCAGCACCACGTTACGGCCCTTCGGGCCCAGGGTTACCTTAACCGCGTTAGCCAGTACGTTAACGCCGTTGACCATCTTGGCACGGGCGTTGTCACCAAACAGAACTTCTTTTGCAGCCATTTTCAATTACTCCGTATTCGATAAAAAACGTGTTGAAGAGCGGATGCGCTCGATTATTCAACAACGGCGAAGATGTCTTCTTCGCGCAGGACGGTCAGTTCTTCGCCATCCAGCTTCACGGTCTGACCGCTGTACTTGCCGAGGATGACCTTGTCGCCAACCTTGACCGACAGGGCACGCACGGTGCCGTCATCCAGCAGCTTGCCAGTGCCCACGGCAACGACTTCGCCCATGTCCGGCTTTTCGGCAGCAGCGCCCGGCAGCACGATGCCGGAGGCGGTCTTTTCTTCTGCTTCAACGCGCTTGATCACGACGCGGTCATGCAAGGGACGAATTTTCATGGTCTTACTCTCCTGATGAATGAGGTGAGAATGGTAAAAGCTTGCAAATCAATGATTTGATTCGGGCAGTTAGCACTCTCGGCTAACGAGTGCCAATGATATGGGCGGGTTTTCCGCTTTTCAAGAGGCGAAAGCGCAAGTTTTGCGCAGAGGCCGTTCCCGTGCGGCGCTAAACTGGTCCTTTGCCGCCGGAGGTATGCATGTCCCACACGATTTATCTGCTGCGCCACGGCCAGACCGACTACAACCGCGAACGGCGGCTGCAGGGTCACTGCGATTCGCCGCTGACCGCTCTTGGCGAAAGCCAGGCCCGCGCCATGGGTGCGACGCTGCGCGCCGAAATCGGCGATCCCGCGCACTGGCGGGTGCTCGCCAGCCCGCTTGGGCGCGCCAGGCAAACCGCCGCGCTGGTCTGCGCCGAGCTTGGCTTGCCCGCAGGCAGCGTGCAAAGCGATGAGCGCCTGATCGAAGTCGCCTTCGGCGCTTGGGAAATGCTGGAGGTCGAGGCACTGCACAGCCGGCACCCGCAGCTGGCGCACCAGCCCGACTGGCATTTCCAGGCGCCGGGCTGCGAGCCTTATCCCGCCGTGCTTGCACGCATCAAGGCCTGGCTGGCCGACACCAGCCTGCCGCCCAAACTGATCGTCGTTGCGCACGGCCTGCTCGGGCGCATCCTGCGCGGTGTGTACGCCGACCTGGATCACCCGGCGATCTGGCAGCAGGACATGCCGCAGGATGCCTTCTTCCGCCTGCAGGGCGGCACCATCACGCGCATCGCCTGCCTGCCCGCCGCTGATTACGCGGCCAGTGCTTCCTGCAGCCAGATCCCGAGTTTTTGCAGCAGGGCTTCGGTTTCCGGGGTGTAAAAACTCGCATTGAGCCGCAGTGTGGCGCACGCGTCCGGCTGGCCATCGGGCAGGCACAGGCTGCCCGGGGCGAAATGCAGGCCGACGGCGCTGGCGCGCTGCAGCAGCGCCGTCTGATCGCAGACCGCCGGCAGCGTTATCCACAGCAGATAGCCACCGGCCGGCTCGCTGACCTGCGTGCCGGCCGGAAAATGCGCCAGCACGGCGTGGCGCAGCAGGCTGCAGCGTTGCTGCAGTGCACGGCGCAGAGGCTGCACCAGACGCGACGCCTGTTCACTGGCCAGCAAGGCGGCCAGCGCCAGCTGGCTGGGCAGTGGCGAACTGAGCGTCGAGCACAGCTTGAGCGCGCGCACGCGTTCGTGATAGCGGCCCGGCTCCAGCCAGCCGACACGGTAGCCCGGCGCCAGCGTCTTGCTGAATGAGCCACAGTGCAGCACCCGCCCGTCGCGGTCGCCGGCCTTGAGCGGCAGCGGCGCCTGCGTGCCGAAATGCAGGGCGCGATAGGTGTCGTCCTCGATGATGGGCACATCGAAGCGATCAGCCAGAGCAAGCAGCGCCTGTCTGGCGGCGTCGTCGAGGCACTGCCCGCTGGCATGGCGGAAATTCGGCATCAGCAGCAGCGCCGCCAGTGGCCGGCTGGTCAGCAGGGCCTCCTGCTCTGCCGGCGCCTCGGGCAGCGCGACGATGGCCACGCCCAGCTGGCGCAGCAGATTCAGCGCACCGGGAAACGCCGGCGTCATCACCGCGATGCAGGGCGGACGACCGTCCTGCAGCACGGCCTGGATGGCGAGCGCCAGTGCCTCCATGCCGCCGCAGGTAATCAGCAGGTTTTCCCAATGCAGCGACACGCCTTCGGCGAGGTACAAACGGCTGATCTGCCTTCGCAGGGTATCCAGCCCAAACACAGGAGAGTGATTGGCTGCAGAGGCATACCCCTTTATGGCACGCGCAAGTTCGCGATTGAGCACGCGCAGGTCGAAGAGCGCGGGATTCACGAAGGGCGAACCCAGCGGTGCGGGCAGACGACTATCCAGCAAGAGTTCGTCCAGCGAGCGCGCGGCCGCGCCATCCGCCCCGCAACCGGCCGGCCGGCTCAGCAGGCGAAAGCCGGCGCGCGGCACGGCAGCGATATAACCCAGGCGCTCCAGCTCGTGAAAGGCCTTCTGCGCGGTATTCATGCTGACCGCATGTGCGCGGCAGACGTCCCGCAGCGAGGGCAGGCGATCACCGGGCTGGTAGTCGCCCGCGGCAAAGGCGGCGACAAAGACATCGGCCAGCTGGCGAAACTTGTGCTGCGCGGCCGCGCCAGCGCTCATGGGGTCGCATCCGGTGCGTCCAGCGTCTGCAGCAGCGTGCGCAGGCCCTGGTCCAGTCCCGCCAGCGCGGCGGCAGGCAGGCCGGCCAGCAGGCGCGCTTCGGTAGCAACATGGGCCGCCACGGCCGCGTCGATCAGCGCCAGCCCGGCGGGGCTCAGCACGACCAGCTGGCTGCGCGCGTCGTCCGGATTGGCCTGGCGCGCGATCAGGCCGCTCGCCTCCAACTTTTGCAGGCGGTGGGTCATGGTGCCGGAGGTAATCATCATCGCCGAGAACAGCGCGGTCGGCGTCAGGCTGTAGGGTGCGCCGCTGCGCCGCAGCGTCGCCAGCACATCGAACTCCCAGCCCGTCATGCCAAAGCGGGCAAAGGTGGCGTCCAGCTCGCGGCGGATCAGCGCGGTGCAGCGCCCCAGACGGCCAAGAATGCCCATCGGGCTGGTATCGAGATCGGGACGCTCGCGCTGCCACTGGGCAAGGATGGCATCAACAGCGTCGGTGGGCTGCGGAGCGGACTGGAAATCAGCCTGGGGAGCGGCTTGGAAATCGGACAGCGCATTCGGATCGGGCATGAGGGGCTCGCATTTTATCTTGACATCAAGACAAATACGGTCGCACACTGAATTTGTCTTGATTTGAAGATAATACCATGACCACCTCCCCCCTGCGCCAGTTTGCCCTGCCCGTCCTGCTCACCGCCCTGGCCCCGCTGATCTGGGGCTCCACCTATCTGGTCACCACCGAGCTGCTGCCGGCCGACCGGCCACTGACCGCCGCGCTCTTGCGCACGCTGCCCGCCGGCCTGCTGCTGCTGTTGGCAAGCCGGCAGCGGGACATCGGCTGGCCGCGTCTGCTGCTGCTGGCCGCGCTGAACATCGGCGGCTTTCAGGCCCTGCTCTTTATTGCCGCCTATCGCCTGCCCGGCGGGCTGGCGGCCGTGCTTGGCGCCATCCAGCCCCTGCTGGTGCTGGGGCTGGCCTGGTCGATGGATGGCCAGCGCCCGCACTGGCAGGCCCTGCTGGCCTGCTGCACCGGGCTGGCCGGCATGGCGCTGATGCTGCTCACGCCGGACAGCCGCGCCGATCAGTACGGCATTGCCGCCGCGCTGGCCGGCGCCGCCTGCATGGCCACCGGCACCTTTCTCGCCCGCCGCTGGCAGGGCGCAACGCCGCTGCTGGCCTACACCGGCTGGCAACTCGTGCTGGGCGGCCTGCTGCTGCTGCCGGCGGCGCTGTGGCTGGAGCCGGCCCTGCCCAGGCTGGGCTGGCCGGCGCTGGCGGGCTACGCCTACCTCTGCCTCTGCGGTGCGGCGCTGGCCTATGTGCTGTGGTTTCGCGGCGTCGCCCTGCTGCCGCCGGTGGCGCTGTCGGTGCTGGGTCTGCTCAGCCCGCTGTGCGCCGTGCTGCTGGGCTGGCTGGTGCTAGGCCAGGCCCTGCGCGGCCAGGCACTGCTGGGCATGGCGCTGGTGCTGGCCAGCATCGTCGCCGTGCAGTTCGCCAGCGCCGGCTGGCGCAAGCCGCACTGATCCACTCTTCGCCCTCCCCCAATTCAGTTCAATTCAAATCCAAACCAAACCTGTCAGGAGAAAACCCATGTCCGTCGCCAACGCCATCGAATCGCGCCGTTCCTGCCACCTGTTCGACCCGGAGCAAGCGCTCGACGACGCCGTGATCGCTCGCCTGGCCACACTGGCCAGCCGCGCGCCCAGCGCCTACAACTGCCAGAACTGGCGCTTCATCGCCGTGCGCTCGGCCAGCGGCAAGGCCGCACTCGCCGCGGCCGCCTACGGGCAGCGCAAGGTCAGCGATGCGGCGGTCACCTTCATCATCTGCGGCACGCTGCCGCCGCAGCACGGCCTGGCCGCCGCGCTGCAGCCGGCCGTGCTGCGCGGCGATGTCAGCGCAGCGCTGGCCGCCAGCTGGGTCAGCCAGGCCAGCGACACCTTCCACGACCAGCCGCAGTTGCAGCGCGAGGAAGCCATCCGCTCCGCCTCGCTGGCGGCGATGACGCTGCTGCTGGCCGCCGAAGGCGAAGGGCTGGCCAGCTGCCCGCTCAGCGGCTTTGACGCCGCCGCAGTCCGCCAGGCCTTTGCCCTGCCGCCCGAACAACTGCCGGTACTGCTGGTGAGCATCGGCCACGCCGCCAGCGGCAACGCCCCGCAAAAACCGCGCAAGGCGCTGAGCGAGCTGCTGCAGCTGGCGTGATCACCGGGCAGCAAGCCATTATCAGAGACCTCAGCGTGGCGGCAGGCCGATGAAGCGGCTGGACGTTCGCACGCGCCAGTCCGGGTGGCTGCGGCTTTGTGCGATCAGCGTGATGGGGGAGCTGGGCTGGCCGGCGGGCGCCGTGAGTGTGAGCGCCCACTGCGCATTGCCGCCAGCGTCGATGCGCCTGACCGGCGGCGTGCCCAGCAGGCGGATGCCAGGCGGTGCCTGCAGCTGCAATTCCACGTCCTGCGGCACGCCGGCGCTGTTGCCCAGCTGCAGCAGGTAGCGGTTTTCCACCTGCCCGTCCGCCGTTTCGCGCGCCAGTTGCTGGCGGTCGCGCGCGACATCGAGCTTGAACGGCTGGCGCTGCATCAGTGCGATGCCGGTTGCCAGCGTGACGGTTAATAACAGGACGGCATAGAGGCTGGCGCGCGGGCGCAGCCAGTCGCGCAGCGTAAAGGCAGCCGAGCCAGGCTGCTGGCGGTGGGTATCGCTGCTGAAGCGGATGAGTCCGCGCGGCTGGCCAAGCTTGTCCATGACGATGTCGCAAGCATCGATGCAGGCCGCACAGCCTATGCACTCGTATTGCAGGCCCTGGCGGATGTCGATGCCGACCGGGCAGACCTGCACGCAGATGCCGCAATCGACGCAGGCGCCCTGCGCGCTGGCGGCCTTGCGCAATGCGCCGCGCGGCTCGCCACGGGCGCTGTCATAGTCGACCACCAGCGTGCGTGCGTCGAACATGCTGGCCTGAAAGCGCGCATAGGGGCACATGTGCTTGCACACCTGCTCGCGCAGATGGCCGGCCAGTACATAGGTAAAGCCGCCGTAACCGGCGATCCAGCCCCATTCGAGCGCAGTCAGCCCGGCCGGCAGCCGTGCCACCACCTCGCGCAGCGGCACGAACCAGCCCAGAAATGTGACGCCGATCCACGCGCACAGCAGCAGCATCAGCGCGTGCTTGACCCCCTTGCGCGCCAGCCATTCCGAGCTGCCACGCCGCGCCGCCAGTCTGGCGCGGGCGATGTGATTGCCCTCGACGAGCCGATCCAGCCACAGCATCAGCGTCGAATACACCGTCTGCGGACAGGCGTAGCCGCACCACACGCGCCCGGCCAGCGTGCTGGCCCAGAACAGCAGAAAGGCACAGGCCATCAGCAATGCGGCCAGATAAATGAAATCCTGCGGCCAGAAGTTCAGCCCGAACACGAAAAACTGCTGGCGCGCCACGTCGAACAGCACCGCCTGCCGGCCGTCCCAGTTCAGCCAGGGCAGGCCGAAAAACACCGCCTGCGTGACGACGATCAGCGCCACGCGCCAGTTGTTGAAGCGCCCGCGGGTCAGGCGCGGCTGAAGGGCGGTGGCAGAACCGGGGGCAGGATGGATGGGAATGGTGCGGGCGGCGGGCATAGCGGGGTTCGCAAGACAAAATCCACCTTATAGCGAGCCTTAGCGCTGGCGCACAGCAACAGGAACGGGTCAAAACAGGGGTACAGCGGCTCAATGCTCCTGCCGGCGCTCGATGCCGTCCCAGCCCAGCGTGGGCGCCAGCTCGGGCCCGACATCGGGATGGCGCTGGCGATATTCGTCGATGGCGTCGTGCACATGGGCAAAGAAACTGTCGGCACCAATGGCCGAGGTGACGCCGTAGCGGTCGAGCGCTTCGCGCAAGGGCCGGTTGCAGCGGGCAAACTTCAGGTCGATGCCGGCCTCTTCCAGCTGGCGGTTCAGCCGCAGCAGCTGCTCGGCGGCGGTCACATCGAGAAAGGTGATGGCCTGGGCATCGATCAGCACCCAGCGTGTGTCGCCGTCATCGGCCACCAGCTGGCTGATGCGCTCGCTGAAGTAGCCGCTGTTGGCAAACAGCAGCGGCGCATAAAAGCGGTAGACGAGCAGCCCCTGCAGATAGCGCGAATGGCCGCTGAGGCCTGGCGCCCCCGCATCGTGAAAGCCCTTGCGGCCCTCGACGTTGCTCAGCACCGCATCAAAGGGGCGTGACATGAATTGTATGAGGTATGCCAGCGAGAGCGATATTCCCACTATGATGCCGGGCAATACCCCAACCAGTAACACGCCGGCAGTGGTCACCAGCGAGAACAGCGCGGCGGTGCGGTCGACACGGTACATTTCCTGCCATTCGCGCACGTCGATCAGGCCAATGCCGGCAAAGATCAGCAGCGCCGCCAGCGTGGCCACCGGCAGGTAGCGCAGGGCGTCGGAAAGAAACAGCAGGAAGAGCAGCAGCAGCAAGGCGGCGAACAGGCCGGACAGCGCCGACTGCCCGCCGGCGGCATCGTTGATGGCCGTGCGCGACTGGCTGGAGCTCAGCGCGAAGCCCTGCCAGCAACTGGCGGCCACATTGGCCAGCCCCATCGCCGCCAGCTCGCGATTGGGCTGGATTTCATAGCCGTTCTTGCGGGCGAAGGCGCGCGCCAGCAGGATGCCCTCGGGCATGGCCAGCAGCGCGATGCCGGCGGCGGCGGGCAGCAGCTGGGTCAGCTCGGCCAGCGACAGCGCGGGCCAGTGCGGCGCCGGCAAGCCGGCCGGCAGGCTGCCCAGCAGCGCCACGCCGTGTTCGTCCAGCCGCAGCAGCCAGGCCAGCACGATGGCCAGCACAAACACCGGCAGCGCCGCCGGCCAGGCGGGTCGCCAGCGCCGCAGCGCAAACAGGCAGGCCAGCGACAGCAGGCCGGTCAGCAGCGGCGCAGCCGCCATGTCGCCGCTGCGGCGGGCGATTTCCCACAGGCGCGGGAAAAACTCGCCATGCTGCAGTGTCAGGCCGGTGAACTTGCCGAGCTGGCTGGCGATGAGGATCAGCGCGGCGCCATTCATGAAACCGAGCAGCACGGGCTTGGAGAGCAGGTCGGCCATCACGCCCAGCCGCGCCCGTGCGGCCAGCAGCATGAGCAAGCCCACGAGCAGCGCCAGCACGGCGGCCAAGACGGCATAGCGGGCGGGATCGCCGCCGGCCAGCGGCGTAACGGCGGCGGTGATCAGCAAGGCCACGGCGGCATCCGGCCCCACGATCAGCTGGCGCGAGCTGGTGACCAGGGCAAAGACCAGCATGCCGGCCAGCGCGGTGTAGAGGCCGGTTTGTGCCGGCATGCCGGCCAGATCGGCATAGGCGATGCAGGCGGGAATCGACACGATGCAGACGCTGAGCCCGGCGAGCAGGTCATGGCGCAGCTGCGCGGGGCTGCGCAGCGTCAGCGCACTGTCGCGCCAGAGTGTGGCCAGCTGCTCCCGCCCCGGAAATGACCGCATCGCGCCCTCCTCGTCCTGCTGCGACCGCTGCCCGCGCGGCCCCTGTTGCGAGTGTAGTCAGAATTGGCGCGCGCGGTGTTACAGCGCGCGCCAGGCTGCCTTGCGCTGCGGGTTTGCCTAGCGGCGTGCGGGGTTTCATCCACCAGGCGTCTGCCTGCGGTCGGGGTGGATCAGGCGAAAATGGCAACAGGATCGGGGATCGGCCAGCCGGCTCGGGAAGTCGTCATGTCGGTGTCCCATGGGAATGTCCTGTGGTCACAACCAGCATCCTGAGCGCCCCTCGAACAGGCGTTGGCGCTGGATTCCCGCTTGCGCGGGAATGACGCATGGTCTTTGCCAAGGGCGCCAGCCAATCACCTCAGGGTATGGCCGCCAAGCCCATTCCAGTAAAAGGCTGCATGGCAATAGGCACACATGTATCAAAGCCCGCCCGGCGCCTTGCGCGCCTGCCCTGCCAGCTGACGGGGCGGTGAGTGGCGGGCGATGGCGTTCACGCCCTCTTCGCGCAGATAGCGCCCGTAAATGTCGTCGCGCCAGCGCAGCTTGCCGTCCTCGACCTCGGCCGGCCAGTAAACCAGGTAGACCTTCACCGGCTCGGCCAGCGGCAGATAACGACTGCGCCCGGAAGCCACCCGCGCGCCGATCTCTTCCGGTGAGGTTTGCGCCACCCAGCCGGCGAGCGCCTGCCAGTGCTGCACGCGCACGCAGCCGGACGAGGCGGCGCGCGTTTCGCGCTCGAAGCCGCTTTTCTGCGGCGTGTCGTGCAGATAAATGCCGTTGCTGCCGGTCAGCACGAATTTCAGCCGCCCCAGCGCATTGCGCTCGCCGGGCTGCTGGTAGTAGCGGTAGGCCAGCAGATTGGCATCGGGATCGGCGGCGACCTGCTCGGGATCGACCACCGCGCCGTCCGCGTCCAGCATCTGCAGGCGTTTTTCGCGCAGCTTGCCGGTGTCGAGCCGGCCATCGCGCGTCAGGTCCTTGCGGATCACCGTCGGCGGCGCCGTCCACGAAGGATTGAATTGCAGGGCGACCAGCCGGGTGGCCAGCAGCGGCGTTTGCCGGTCGGGGCGGCCGATCACCACGCGCGAGCCCAGCACCGGCCGGCCCGCTTCATAGGCCGTCAGCATGAAGGCCGGGATATTGACGACCACGTGCCGCTCGCCCCCGGCGCTGGCGATGGCCTCCATCTGCGGCAGCTGCCATTGCAGCAGCGCCAGCTTGCGCGCCGTGTCGAGGTTGAGGTTGTAGCGCGTCTGGCGATCCACCACCCCATCCTCCTTGAGCCCCTGCTCGCGCTGGTAATCGCGCACGGCCAGCGTGATCGCGGCGTCGAATTCGTCGCCGGGCGCGGCCGGGTAGCCGAGTTCGCGCAGGCGCTTGCGCAGGCTGGCCACATCGGGGCCGCGCAGGCCCTCCTTCAGCGCCCGTTTGCCGTCCAGCTGCGTTTGCGCGGCGGGCGGCAGCGTCTGCAGGCGGGCAATTTCGGCGCGCACGCGCTCGATGGGTGTGGGCTCGGCGGAGGCCAGGGCGGCACGCGGGAGCAGGGTCAGCGCCAGCAACAGGGCGGCGCAAGGCAGGCGCAGAAGGGTCAGCATGGCAGGGTTGGCAGCTCGCGGTGAACAATGGCCTCCAGCGCGGCAAAGCAGGCAGGATCGATGGCCGGCCCCACATTGCCGCGCATGATGTCCAGCGTGGCCTGCGGGGAGTTGGGGGCGTGGTAGGGGCGCTCGGCGCTGATGGCGTCGAAAATGTCGGCGGTGGTGATGATGCGGGTTTCGAGGCTGATGGCGTCGCCTTGCAGGCCGCGCGGATAACCGCCGCCATCCAGGCGTTCATGATGCGCGCCGGCGATGCGCGCCAGCTCGCTGAAGTGCGCGATGCGGCCGAGGATTTCCTCGGTGTAGCGTGCGTGCAGCTGCACGGTCTGCCATTCGTCAAGCTCCAGCTTGCCGGGCTTGTCGAGGATGCTGTTGCTCACGCCGAGCTTGCCGACGTCGTGCAGCAGCGCAGCGCGCCTGAGCCAGCGGCGGCGTGGCGCGGGCATGCCCAGTCCGCTGGCGATCAGCTCGGTATAAAAGCCGACGCGCTCGCTGTGCCCGGCGGTGAACGGGCTTTTCGAATCGACCACCTGGCCGAAGGCGGCGGCAATTTCGTCCATATAGTCATCGTCCAGCGGCACGACATGATTCGCCGGTTCCAGATGCAGCACGGCATCAGTAATCGCCGGATCGGCCAGCATGGCCCAGAAGGCGTCGTCCGCCGCCACGGCGGCAAAGGCGTCCACCAGCGCCGGATCGAACCATTGCCCGGCGCGCAGCCGCGCCTCCGCCAGCGCCGCTGCGCGGCCGTGCGAGAACTGGAACACATCGATCACCTGCGCCAGCAGCGCGATGCGCGCGAACAGCGGAATCGCCTCGCCCTGCAGCCCTTCCGGGCGGCCGCTGCCGTTCCAGTGCTCGTCCAACGCATGAATGCCCTGTGCGACGGCTTCGGGAAAACGCAACTGCCTGGCAATCGCCGCGCCGCGGTCGCAGCGTGTCTGGATCAGTTCGGCGGCCAGCTCGTCGCCATTGCGCAGGATGTTGAGGATGGCGCTCAGGCGCTTGCTCCAGTTGCTGCTGCGCCCGGTGTGCGCGAACACGAAACCCAGCACCTGCGACAGATTGCTGCCGACCAGCTTGAAGTCGCGCTTGAATTCGCGGTCGTCGGTCAGATACAGCTCGCAGATGCGCGCGGCATTGCTGCTGCAGCCCAGGTCCTTGAGCAGCAGCGTGTAGTACAGCTGCCAGAGTTCGCCATCGGGCAGGCCGATCTGGCGGCCGATGTGGATGCCGATCCAGCAGCAGCGCACGCAATGGCCCTCGGGCTGCCCTTCGGTAATGTCGAGCGCATAACTGAGCGAGCCGATCAGTTCGGCCATTTTCAGGGTATCGGGCATGCGGCGAGGGTCTCGTGCGGGAAACATGCTTTATCGTAGGCGGGGAAACGCGGCAGCGCCGGCTGGGCGGCAAGGCCGCCAGCAAGCCTGTGGCGATCAGCAAATGAAACAAGTGTATTGGCCTGCAGCCATTCATTTGCAAGGGCTGCAGGCCAATACCCTTAAATCAGAACAGCAGAATGTCGCTGTCGTCGGTACTGTCGCTGGCTTGCGGGGCTGGTGCCTCGCTGGCCACCAGGGTCGAGAGCTCCGCCAGGATGCCGTCGAAGTGGTTGTCCAGCATCAGCCCGGCCTCATAGAGCGCACCGGCGTCCTGCACGGCCTGGTCGATCAGCTGCAGGATGGCCTGCTCCTGCTGCTCGGTCAGCCCGAGACTGGTCAGCAGCGGGTCGAGGCTGTAGCGCATCTGGTCGAAGAGCTGCATGGTGCTGGACTGCTGCTGCTTGTAATTCTGTTCCAGTATGCCGATCACATCGCGCAGATGGCGCAGCGACTGCTGGATCATCAGGCTTTGCTGGCGGTTCAGCGCCTCGATCTGGATGCCGTGCACGCGATGATCGGCCGCCTCGACCATGATGGCGAGGTGGTCGCGCAGGCGCCCGACATAGGCTTCGTCATCGGGCAGGTCCTTGACCTGCAGGATGCAGGTCGGGTAATTGATGATCAGGCGGTGGCCATACTGGAAAATGCGCCGCGTTTCCTGCGCATGATTGGCCAGCATTTCGGCTTCCAGCGGGCTGGAGCGTCCTTCGGTATTCAGCGTCTTTTGCTGGCCGTCCAGCCGCACCTGCGCCGAGGCCTTGAGGCCAAAGCGGCTCGACAGCGTCGAGAGCAGCGTCTTCAGCAGCATTTCGCCGTCATTGCAGCCCATGGCGCGCTTGATGAAATCGATGACACCGCCCATCTCGCTGGTATTGGTGATCGCCAGCATGGCGACCGAGTTGGCTTCCTGCAGCGAGGTTTGCAGGCGCTCGGCATCCTCGATCACGCGCAGCAGCAATTCGACCTTGCGCTGCAGCTCCTCGACGGGAAAGGGATATTCCAGAAAATCATCGGCGCCGGCCATATAGGCATCCATGCGCGCCGCCTCGTCCTCGCCCTGCGGGGCGACAAACAGGATGCGCGTATCGGGACGCGCCCGCCGCATGCTGCGGCACAGGCCATAAGGGTCGCTGCCGTCCTGCGTGACGCCGAGCAGCACGATGGCGGGCTGCAATTCCGCCAGATCACGCAGCGCGGCCGCGGCGCCGGAGCACATGGCCACTTCGGCCAGACCGGCAAGGCTGTCCTGCAAACGCTCGGCCGAGGCCCTGCCACTTTCCACGATCAGAATGCTGTGTGCCATCACAACCCCTAGCTTTCAACATTTCAGATTGATTACTTACCCATGGGTAAAGATAGAGCACGCGCAGAAATATGACAGCCATGGAACGCGCTATCAGGCTACCGACGGCTGATGCACAATGCGGGCTTTGATTGCGGAGTACGCCCATGAGCAATGCATCCCTGCTGGCGCGCAGTCTGGCCGCCGTGTGGCACCCGTGCACGCAGATGCAGCATCATGAACAGCTGCCGCTGCTGCCGATCACCGGCGGCGACGGCCCCTGGCTGATCGACGCCGACGGCCGCCGCTATCTGGACGCGGTATCGAGCTGGTGGGTCAATCTCTTTGGCCACAATGAGCCGCGCATCAAGGCGGCGATCACGGCACAACTGGAGCGCATCGAGCATGTGATGCTGGCCGGCTTCACCCACGAGCCGGTGGTCGAACTGTCCGAGCGCCTGGGCGCGCTCACCGGGCTCGGTCATGCCTTTTACGGCTCGGATGGCGCCTCGGCGACCGAAATCGCGCTGAAAATGGCCGCGCATTACTGGCGCAATCGCGGCCAGCCGCAGAAAAACCGCTTTGTCTATCTGCAGGACAGCTACCACGGCGAAACGCTGGGTGCGCTGTCGGTCACCGACGTGCCCATCTTCCGCGACGCCTACGCGCCGCTGATCCGCGCCAATTTCATGGTGATGAGCCCGGATGCGCGCCAGGCGCAGGAAGGCGAAACCGCCGCCGACGTCGCCGAGCGCGCCGCGCTGGCACTGGAAACGACGCTGGCCGCCCATCACGAGGAGATCGCTGCGCTGATTGTCGAGCCACTGGTGCAGGGCGCCGCCGGCATGGCGATGTACGACGCGCAGTATCTGCGGCGCGCGCGCGCGCTGTGCGAACGCTATGGCGTGCTGCTGATCGCCGACGAGATCGCCGTGGGCTTTGGCCGCACCGGCACGCTGTTCGCCTGCGAGCAGGCCGGCATCAAGCCTGACCTGCTTTGCCTCTCCAAGGGCATTACCGGGGGGTATCTGCCGCTGGCCGTTGTGCTGTCTAGCGATGAGATCTATACCGCCTTTTATGATCAGGATGTGCGACGCGGCTTCCTGCACTCGCATTCCTACACCGGCAACCCGCTGGCCTGCGCGGCGGCGCTGGCCACGCTGGACATCTTCGCCAGCGACGATGTGCTCACCACCAACCGCGCCAAGGCTGCGCGCTGGAATGCCGGACCATTTGCCGCGCTGGCCAGCCACCCGCGCATCCGTCACTGGCGCACCCAGGGCATGATCTGGGCCGGCGATGTCAGCACGGCACCGGCCGGCTTTGCCCGGCGGCTCTTTCTGGCGGGCCTGCAACAGGGCGTGCTGTTGCGCCCCATCGGCTCTACCCTCTATTTCATGCCGCCCTATATACTGCGGGATGCCGACGCCGACCGGCTTGCCCAATGCACGCTGGCGGCGCTGAACACCGTGCTGGCCGAATAAACCCGTTGACACCACTATGCCCCTGCAGCTGAACCTGCCCGACTATGACCCCGCGCTGTCCGGCGCGGTGGAAACCAATCCCAAGAAGGTCAAGGATTGGCTGATTGCGCTGCCGACCGGCAATGTGCAGGAAGCCGGTCGCCAGATTCACGATGCACTGGTCTCGCTGAACCGGGTCAAGCTCGACGCTGACGACCGTGCAAAACTGCTGGGCGAGTTTCAGACCGCCCTGGAACTGCTCTCGGGCAGTTTCGAGCTCTGCTACGCCGCCAGCGGCCTGCCGCTAAAGGATGCCGCCAAGGCCGCCGCCCAGCTGGTGCGCAATCTCTGGCAGGAGCTGGCCACGGGCTGGAAGCGCGCGCTGCTCGACCGCAGCGAAAAGCGTTTTGTCATGAACAATGGCAAGGTGCTGCCGGGCTTTGTACTCAATGTGCTGCATTGCTACTGGCGGCTGTATCAGGTGAGCTGCCGCCTCTACATGACGCTGCCGCCCGGCATCTGGAGCGAAGCACACCAGATGTTCCTGCTGGCCGTCGAAGGGCGTTACCTCGACGAGCCCAAGGAGAACGGCCCGGAGCGCTGCATCGGCGGCCTCTACAAGCGCCTGCTGGTGCTGTCGCTCGCCGACCCGCTGCGCTTTGCCGGACCGGAAGTCGAAAAGGTGCTGGAACTGACGGAAAACTACGCCCACCACGCGCATTTTCAGCCGGTCACCAAGCTGAGCAACGAGCCGGGCTTTTTCCTGATCGAGCTGGAAACCGACAAGCCGGCGCAATACATCGGCAACCGCAACATCGAATTGTCAGACGGCAAGCTCATCCTGCTGGACACCACCGACCTCGCCAAGAAAATCCGCCGCGTCGAGCAGGGCATCGAGGAAAAGGCGCCCACCGCCAGTGATCGCGCCAAGGTGCTGGCCTGGCTGGAACTGGTGCGCCGGGTGGGCCGGCAATGGACCATCACGCCACAGCGGCTCTACCAGCGCATTCCGGCCGAAGCCACCGTGCAGATTGCCGCCGGACTGCGTTCGGCCACGTTTACACTGAACCACAACGACGCCATCATCGCCGTGCTGGACGACGGCAGCATGCCGGACATCACGCTGCCCATGCCGGGCGACCTGCAGCACTCCACCTGGCAGGTGATCAACGAAAGTCCCGGCGGTTATGCCGTGCGCCTGGCGGCCTCGGCCAGCGAAAAACTGCGCGCCGGCGAAATCGTTGCGCTGCGCAGCGGCTCGGAAGCCGGCTGGCTGGTGTGCTCGGTGCGCTGGCTGCAGCAACACGAGGATGGCGCGATCGAAATGGGCCTGCAGGTACTGTCCGCGCGCGCCGTGCCGCTGCTGCTGCGCCCGAGCATCGGTGCCGAGCACCTGCCCTTCCTGCCCGCCCTGCTGTTGCCGGAGATTCCGGCGCTCAAGCAACCGGCCCGCATCGCCGCCAGCAAGGGCGTGTACACGCCCTTGCGCGAGCTGGTGCTGGTCAACAGCGATGGCGAGAAGCGCGTGCGCGGCAACAAGCTGTGCGAGCAGCAGATGGGCTACGACCTCTTTGAATTCCAGCCGTCCGAATAAGGCGGCACGCACACAAAGCAGGGTATAACCCTGCAAGCCATCACCAGATTGGATTTACAGTGAATACCCTGCAAGTCAAGGATTACCTGCTCACGCTGCAGCAGAACATCGTCGCCACGCTCGAACAGCTGGATGGCGGCTGTTTCCATACCGACAGCTGGGAGCGTCCCGAAGGTGGCGGCGGCATTACGCGCGTCATCGAGGGCGGCCAGCTTTTCGAGCGCGGTGGCGTCAATTTCTCGCACGTGATGGGCAAGAGCCTGCCACCGTCGGCCTCCGCCCACCGCCCTGAGCTGGCGGGGCGCGGCTTCGAGGCCATGGGGGTGTCGCTGGTGCTGCACCCGCGCAATCCCTATATCCCCACCGTGCACATGAATGTGCGGATGTTTGTCGCCAAGCCCGTTGCCGGTGAATCGGCAAAGAATGCGGGAACGAGCCAAGGCGGCCACGAAGACGCGACGCAGCCGATTTTCTGGTTTGGCGGCGGCATGGATCTCACCCCCTACTACGGCCACGAGGCCGACGCCGTGCATTTCCACCAGACCTGCAAGGACGCGCTCGACCCGTTCGGCGCGCGCTACTACTCGGATTTCAAGGCCTGGTGCGACCGCTACTTTTTCCTCAAGCACCGCCAGGAGCCCCGCGGCGTCGGCGGCATCTTTTTCGACGATTTCAGCGAACTGGGCTTTGATGGCAGCTTTGCCCTGATGCAGGCGGTCGGCAATGCCTTTCTGCCCGCCTACACGCCCATCGTCGCGCGCCGTCGCGAACTCGCATACGGCGCGCGCGAGCGCGACTGGCAGGCCTACCGGCGCGGTCGTTATGTCGAATTCAATCTGGTGTTCGATCGCGGCACGCTGTTCGGCCTGCAGTCGGGTGGGCGCACCGAATCCATCCTGATGTCGCTGCCGCCGGTGGTGAACTGGCGTTACGACTACCACCCGGAGCCCGGCACCCCGGAGGCGCGCCTGTACAGCGATTTTCTGTGCGAACGCGACTGGCTGGGCCGGCAAGCCGCCTCAGAATAACTCCAGCTCGCCGCTGCCGGCCGCCTGGGCCACGGGCGCCGCAGCAAGACGGAAGTCGATGGCCGAGTCCTTGGCGGCAAACAGGCAAATCAGGCAGGCAAACGCCTCGCCATCGCCCATCGCAACCTGCAGCCTGCGCTGCGCATCGGGGGCAATGGCTGCCACGTGTTCCAGGCAATTGCCGTCGATCAGGATGGGCGTCGACATGCCGACATGCGGAAAAGTCTGCCCCAAACCCCGCTTCGCCGAGCCGCAAATCATGTTGACCAGCTCGGCCCGGGCGTCAAGGCACGGCGCCGGCATGCCGCCGCGTCCCGCGGCGGGCTCGCGCCCCTGCGGTTTGCCGGCGTCTGCCGGAAAATCGAACAGCAGCACGATCTTGAACAGATACGACGAAATGCTGAGCACGATGGCATTGCGGGCGCTGGCCGCTACCGTCGTCACGGCGCTGTCGGGGCTGCCGCCATGCTCGCGGATTGCATTGCGGAACAGCGTTTCGATGGCGTCAATGCTGGCTGGCGTAAACATCGCTCACCCCGCCGTCTGCATGGTCTGCTGAACGCGCTCCGCCGTGGCGCGCAGGCTGAACACGGCCGTGCGGATCATGTTGCTGCTGGCCTGCATGTCCTGGAAAGTGGTCGTGGTAATCAGATCGTTGACCTCCAGATTGCGGCGGTAATCGTCGGCCACGCGGGCGGATTGCAGGGCCAGTTCGCGCACGCCGTCGGCGACCACGGCAAAGCCCCGGCCATGCTCGCCAGCCCGTGCGGCCTCGATGGCTGCGTTCAGCGCCAGCATCACCACGTTCTTGACGATTTTGGTGAATTCATCATTCTGCGCCTTGAGCAGCCGGTTGTTGCCGACGATGCGCTGCAGCTCCTCATGCCAGCGTTCGGCCGTCCGCACGATATCGTGCAGCGCATCGATGTCCTGCTTCAGATCGGCATACTCGGCGGCGAGCTCGTCATGCACCAGCCCCAGCTGCACCTCATGGTCGGCACGCTGGCGCGCCAGCGCGTCGCTCTCGGCACGACTGGCCTGTTCGCGCACGGCGGCGAGCTCGGCGGCGTGCTGGCGCGCGAGCTCGGTCAGGCGAGCCTCCAGCGCGGCAATGTCGGCGGCGTGGCGCTGCAGAGCCGTATCCAGTGCATCGCGGGTCGGCCGCTGCGCCAGCTCGGCGATGCGTGCCTCCCTCGCCTGCACGGCGTGGCGCAAACGCTCGCGCTGCACGCTGGCCCAGACCCCGAGCGGCAGCCCTGCCAGCAGCATGCCGCCCAGCACGGCCAGCCAGATCCAACCGTTCATATAAAGCCCCTGCCGTCAGCAGGCCGATCAGCTCGCACCGCCATCAGGCCAGCAGCTTCTTGAAGGTGGCGAGCACGGCAGGCCCGTTGAAGGGCTTGACGATCCAGCCCTTGATGCCGGCGGCCTTGCCGCGCTCCTTCATGGCAGGGCTGTTTTCGGTGGTCAGCATGATGATGTTCACCGCCGCGTTGTTCAGTTCGCCACGGATTTTCTCGGCCATGGTCAGGCCATCCATGTTCGGCATGTTGACATCGCTGACCACCAGCCTGATCGCGGCATCGGACTTGAGCTTGGCCAGACCGTCGCGGCCATCGACGGCAACGCTGACCGTCAGGCCGTTGCTTTTCAGAAATTCGCTGACTTCGTTGCGAACGGTACTCGAATCATCAACTACCAAGACTTGCGCCATGGGCATTCCTTTATTGCATGACAGGGGTAAAACGGATCAGAACAGTTCCAGCTCGCCCGACTCGACCAGCGCATCCACCGGATTCTGGCCGCGGTAGGCTTCCGGCTTCCAGGCCAGGTTGAAAACGAGGCGCAGCAGGACGGGGACCGGGCGCGCGAGCGGATTGTCGCGCTCGTTCAGGGTGAGCCTCAGGCACAGGTGGGCGTCATCCGCACCGAATGACACATAGCGGCGCTCGTGATTGATGACGATGGGAACCTGGCTTTGCAGGCTGGGCAGGCCGGGTTCGGTCTCCTGGGCGAAGCGGTTCTTGAAGCCGCCCCAGATCAGGTTGGTGGCCTCGGCCAGCACATTGTTCAGGCCACGGAAGTTGGCCTGTTCCGCCGGCAGGCTCGCGCAGCGGCTCGCCAGCGCCAGCAGCTCCTGCTCGGCGGTCTGCAGCAGCAGGTAGCCGCGGCACCAGCCGGCATCGACGCTGATCAGCGTCGAGATTTCCCCGTAGATCAGCTTGTCCTGGACCAGATAGGGTGGCTCCACCCCGATGTCGCAGCCGGCAAACAGCGCCTGCAGGGCTTGGCGGCTGATTTCGGCAAGCGCGCGCACCATTTCGGTCGGATAGATGCGGCTGAAAATCGAGCTTTCCAGCGAGGCGACAAAGGCTTCGGGGTCGGCCAGCGTGAACTGGCAGCGAAAGAGCGCGGCATCCTGCCCGGCCAGCGCCTCCACCGCCGCGTCGGCGCGCCGCAGGAACAGCGGTAACTCGGGTCGCAGCTTGCGGATGGTGCCGGCCAGCGCCAGCGCGCTGGCGAGTTCGCCGCCATACGCCTCAAACAGCAGGATGCCGCCAAGGTCGACATTGCTTTTCAGCAGGCTCATCACGCCGGCCAGATCCAGCCGCTGGGGGCGGATGCCGACCAGGCCGCACGCCTCGCACAGCTGGCGCAGGCGCTCGAAATCGGCATCGCTGTCATCGAGCACCAGTATCTTGCTGACGAGCTCGCCCGGCCACTCCCTCGTTGCATTCATGCCTTGAATCCTTGTTCGGAGCTTGATTCGATGGGCGCCTGCGGCGCGCGATCCGGCACGGCCTGCCCCGGCACGGGCAGTGGCACAGCAGGAGCAGGCGGCGGCGCGTCGCCGGCCAGCATCGCCGGCGCCAGCGCCAGGCCCTCCAGCTGCTCGGCGAGCATTGCCGGCAAGGTGATCTGCATGGCAAAGGGCCTGAATGCCGCGCCTTCGGACTGATCGGTGAAGACGATGCGGATGTGGCCGCCCTCGCGCTGCACGAACTCCTGCACCGCATCCATGCCGACGCCACGGCCCGACACTTCGGTAATCTTGCTGGCGGTGGAAAAGCCGGGGCAGAAAATCAGCTGGGCCAGCTCGGCGTCGTCCAGCCGGGCATCGGGCGCGATCAGCCCTTTGCGGACGGCAATCTCGCGGATGCGCACCAGGGCCAGCCCGCGGCCATCGTCGCCGAGGGTAAGGCGCAACTGCTCGTCACTCACCTCGACATCCAGCCTGATCTCGCCCGCGCTGCGCTTGCCGCAGGCAAGACGTTCGGCGGCAGGCTCGATGCCGTGATCGACGGCATTGCGGATCAGGTGCATGAAGACATTGCGCAGCATGCCGCCAGCCTGGGCATGCAGCACGTAACCGTTGTCGCGAATCTTCAGTTGCGGCGCATCCTTGTTCAGCTCCGCCGCCAGCGCCGGCAGGCCCTCGATCACGCTGCCGAGGATTTCTTCCATGCTTTCGGTGCCGAGCAGGCGCAGTGTGTGGCGCACCGCGTCGCGTGCGGCCACCAGCTCGTGCAGGCTGTTCGGATTGACGCTTTCGAGCTGCTGCAGCGTTGCGCGGATCTGGTTCTTGTCAACCAGCAGATAGCGTTCCACGCTGCCCTGGCGACCCGGGCCCTTGCGCCCCAGCAGCACCTCGTTGATGCGTGCATAGTTTTCGACAGCGGCGCGCACGGCAGCCAGCTCGCCCAGCAGCTGCTGCTGGTCCCAGACCAGGCCGGGGCGCGATTTGCGCAGCTCCTCGTAGGTCTGTTCGGCGGCATGGACGATGCTGGTCAGGCGCGTGAGGCCATAGGTGCGCGCATTGCCCTTGATGGTGTGCATGTTCCGGAACAGCTCGACCAGCGCCCCGGCATCGGGAAGCGGGTGCGAACGGATCAGGATCTCCGACTCGTCGATGAACTTGATGGCGCTCACGATGAATTCATGGAACTTGTCCTGATTCACGGCCAGGATTTGTCCGATCATTTCCAGCTCCTGCCGCTGCTCGCTGGCTTCGGCAGCCAGCTTGCGCAGTTCGGTCACATCACGCACGCACAGCATCAGCCGGGCGGTATTGCCGGCCCCATCGCCGATCGGCGACCAGTTGAGCTCCAGAATCTTCACGCGTCCGCCGGGCATGGTTTTCTGGATTTCGTCGACCAGCAGGTGCGCATTGAAATCGAAATTCATCTGGTCCTCGCCGATGCAGGAATCGGCCATGGCCTCGATTTGCGCCAGTTCGTCCGCGCCTAGGTTGCTGCCGGCAAACACCAGCTCGATGAAATTGCGCCCGGCGATGTGTTCGGTTTCCAGAATCGTGGCGAGGTAGGCCGAATATTCCGGATGCACCCGCTTGTCCGGCTCGACCGTCAGAACGCCTTGCGGCATGTTCAGCAGCATGGCCTCGATGTCGTTGGTTTTCTGGCGCAACAAGGCCGAGCTTTCCTCGATTTTCCCGATCATCACGTTGAAGGCGCGAATGGAGCGGCCGATTTCGTCGTCGCGCCGCACCGGCACCCGCCGCGAGAAATCCTGGCTGCCGGCGATGTCGCTCATCATCTGCTGCATGTCGCGCACGGGGTGGGTGATCTGCCGGTAGAGCACGGCGCCAAACAGGGCCAGCAGGCTGATCGCCAGGGCGGTGACCAGCAAAATGATGGTCAGCGTCTTGCTCATGCTCGCCTTCAGCGCGGCAATCGCGGAATCCTTGGTGCGGTTTTTCTCGACGCGCAGCGTGTCGATGATCTGCTCGAGCTCGCCCTGGTACTGCGCCACCGAGGCAAACAGCGCGGCAATCGCCACCTCCTGCTGCCCGGCCAGTTTCAGCTGCACCGTTTCATCGATGGCATGAAAGTAGTTGCCCAGCGTTTCCTTGGCCTGGGCGGCCAGCCCTTGCTGGGTCTGGCTGTTGGCGCCGGCCAGCTGCAGCTCGAGGCTTTCCCGCAGGCGCTCCTGCTGGGCGGCCAGCCGGTTGCGGGCCTGCAGGGTTTCATTCTCGTCCGGCGCGTACACCAGCGTTTGCGTCACCAGCTGGACATCCTTCAGCCGGGCGACCAGATCGGCCGAGGCCAGCGCGCTGGGCACCACCCCCTCGGTGACGATGCGGACATCGGCGGCATTGAGGCGGAACTGGTACCAGGCCACCCCGCCCAGCGTCGCAATCGCGAGAAAGGCCAGCACAACCAGCAGGGCAATACGTTGACCGATGGACATGGGAGACACCCGGGCAGAATGGAGGGAAATGGCAGCGGCGATAAATTAGGCTTGGCTGATACTAGCGTGGCCATATTTCGCCGGCGTGACATGTCCTCCGGCGCCGCCGACGTCCATCGGACAGCGTTCGCAGCACCGCGTCCGGGCGCTGCATTTGCAATCGGACGGCAAGGGGGCTCTGCTATAATTCCGCTCTTTTCCGCGCAGAAGCCCCATCTCATGAATGTGTTTTACGAAGAAGACGGCCATTTCCGGGTCGCCACGATCAAGGACGAGCAACAGGCCAGCCTGATGGTGGAAGATGCGCGCGGCAAGCGTTCGAAAATCAAGACCGCCAATGTGCTGCTGCGCTTCGAGCGCATGGGGCTGGATGAATTTCTGGGCGCGGCGCAGGCCGAGGCCGACGGCATCGACGTGGATTTCCTGTGGGAATGCTGCGGCAGCGACGAATTCGCCTTCCAGGACATCGCCGCGGAATACTTCGGCGCCAAGGCCACGCCCCAGCAGCAGGCCGCCGCGGCCATTCGCCTGCATGGCGCGCCGATGTACTTCTATCGCAAGGGGCGCGGCCGCTACAAGGCGGCGCCGGAAGAAAACCTGAAGGCCGCCAAGGCCGGCGCCGAGCGCAAGGCGCGCGAGGCCGAGCAGATGGCCATCTGGCAGGCCGAGCTGCAGGCCGGCACCCTGCCGGATGCCTTCCAGCCCATCATCAACAAGCTGCTGTTCCGCCCCGACAAGAACGGCATCGAATGGAAGGCGCTGGCCGCCGCCGCCGATGCCGCGCAACTGTCGCCGCTGCGCCTCTTGCAGAAGGTGGGCGCGATTCCCGATATCGAGCGCTATTTCTTCGACGAATTCCAGCACGAGAACTTCCCCAAGGGGCTGGACTTCCCCGAATTTCCGGAGCTGGGCCGTCCGGACGATCTGCCGGTCGCCGACGTGGCGGCCTTCAGCATCGACGACGCCACCACCACCGAAATCGACGACGCCTTCAGCCTGCAAAAGCTCGGCAATGGCAACTGGCAGGTCGGCATCCACATCGCCGCGCCGGTGCTGGGCATCGCGCCGGGCTCGCCGCTGGATCAGGTGATTGCCGAGCGGCTATCCACCGTGTACATGCCGGGCAACAAGATCACCATGCTGCCCGATGCCGCCGTCGAGGTCTTCACGCTTCAGGAAGGCGCGGCGCGCCCGGCGCTGTCGATGTATCTGGAAGTCAACGCCGGTTTCGAAATCCTCAGCCACCGCTCCTGCATCGAGCTGGTACCGATTGTCGCCAACCTGCGCCATGACCAGATCGAGCCGCTGTTCAACGAGGAAACCGCCGGCCGCGCGGATGCGCCCGACTTCCAGTGGAAGGACGAGCTGACCTGGCTGTGGCGCTTCGCCGGCGAGCTGGAAGGCCGCCGCGGCAAGGCGGAAAACCAGATCCAGCGTCTCGATTACAGTTTTTACATCGACCGCGACGCTGAGACTGCCCGCGTGCGCATCGTGCCGCGCAAGCGCGGCGCGCCGATGGACAAGCTCGTCGCCGAGCTGATGATTCTGGTCAACAGCCAGTGGGGCAAGGATCTGCGCGACGCGCAGGTGGCAGGCATCTACCGCGCACAGGTCGCCGGGCGCGTGCGCATGACCACGCAGCCGGGCCAGCACATCGGCCTGGGCGTGGAATGCTATGCCTGGTCGAGCTCGCCGCTGCGTCGCGCGGTCGATTTCGTCAACCAGACCCAGCTCGTCGCGCTGCTGAAGAATGAAAAGCCGCGCTTTGCGAAAAACGATGCCGAACTCTTCACCATCATTTCCAGCTTCGACACGGCTTACGCGGCCTACGCCGATTTCCAGGACAAGATGGAGCGCTACTGGTGCCTGCGCTATATCGCACAGGAAGGCCTGAAAGAGCTGTCGGCCAGCGTCATCAAGGAAAATCTGGTGCGCATCGACGGCATGCCGCTGGTCATCCGCGTGGGCGGACTGCCGGAGCTTCCGGCCGGCACCAACGTCAAACTGCAGGTGATGGCCATCGACTATCTGGACCTGCAGCTGGATACCCGTCTGGCTACCCTCTGATAACCCATACTGCAATTAGGCTACAGGCATATACCCATGCTTCCGAATCGCCCGCTCAACGAGTCCCTGCCGCTGAAATTCGCCAACGGTGAACAGGTGCGGCAATTCTCCAAGCCCTGCGTCTCCTGCGGCAGCATGCTGCA
Organism: Chitinilyticum litopenaei DSM 21440; assembly: GCF_000428145.1. GTDB lineage: Bacteria > Pseudomonadota > Gammaproteobacteria > Burkholderiales > Chitinibacteraceae > Chitinilyticum > Chitinilyticum litopenaei. Next base: position 26,381 of record NZ_ATZJ01000013.1, read on the forward strand.
CGCCCGCAATATGCACGGCGTGGCGCGGCTGGTGGAAGACCATATCGCCATTGCCGCCAAGGCGCATTGCCCGCAATGCCGCACCAGCTTCGGCGTCACCTGCGTGATCGACTGCAACAAGCAGGTGCGCCGCGTCATTCTGCCGCGCCTGCTGTTCAATCTGTATCTGCGCAATCTGCCGGTGCAGGACGGCGAACGCGGCCCGGAGCAGCGTCTTGACGAAGCGGCCATCACGCCCGCCAGCCCCGCCGCCGCGCCGCTGCCGGCGGGTGGCGAACTGGTGGCGCGCGCCGAGGAAAACGTCGGCCGTTACCAGGATCGCCCGATTCCGGCCTGGATCGAAGTCGGCGGCGCCCGCCTGGCCTTTGACCGCGTGGCCCCGGATGCCCGCATCGAGCGGGGCGAATACCTGCTGGACGGCTGCCTGGTGTACCGCTCCGACAGTCATCCGGCGTGAATAGTCCTTATCCCGAATGCTTGGCTTTTGGGCCAAGCGTTTTATAATCGCAGCCTTTCCGTATTCATCAGCGCGACGGCGAAGACGGCGTCTTCCCGTAGCCGAGCGGTTCCGGGCCTGGCCCGGTACAAGCCGATCAGCCAAAGGCTTTTCATCTTTTTCATGCGGTTTCCCCGGCCGACCGGAAAACCGCAATGCCGACCGGCGTTTCCCCGGCCGGCACACGGCAGGAGTCAACCATGCAACGCTCGATGCTCAAATCCAAGATTCACCGTGTCACGGCCACGCACGCCGAACTGCACTATGAAGGTTCCTGCGCGATTGACGAGGACCTGCTGGAAGCCGCCAATATCCGCGAGTACGAAGAAATCCACATCTGGAACATCAACAACGGCGCACGCTTCTCGACCTACGCGATCAAGGGCGCACGCGGTTCGGGCATCATCTCGGTCAACGGCTCGGCCGCCCGCCACGCCCAGGTTGGCGACCTGCTGATCATCGCCACTTTCGCCCAGTACAACGAGGCCGAACTGGGCGAGCACCACCCGACCCTGGTCTACGTCGACAGCGCCAACCGCATGACGAATGTGAAGAATGCAATTCCGGTGCAGAAAGCGTGAGGTGTGAGGTGTGAGGTGTGAGGTGTGAGGTGTGAGGTGTGAGGTGTGAGGTGTGACCAGAGCATACCCATGAACCCATTTCGCCAGAGCCCAACACCTTAAAGGGCCACAAGCACATACCCAAAGAAGCCGTCATTCACATGACGGCTTTTTCACATTCTGGTGTCAAGGCAGCGCCCCCCTCCGCACGCCTCACCCGCTACGGCTTCGAGTACTTCTGGATGGCGTTCTGGATTTCCTGGATCGCGCGCTCGATGTCGTCGTCGGTAATGTCGGCGGCCTGCTTGATCGTCAGCGGGTCGACGTGGGTGCTGATGGTGTGGTGGTCGAGCTTTTGCGTGGAGATGAAGGCCGGGTCGTCGGATTCGGCGCTGATGTCGTCATGCCAGTTGATGGCCAGCGCGGTCAGATTGTCACCATGCCGGCCACCGCGCAGTTCGGCGCGGTCCATCAGTTGCGGAATGGCGAACAGCACCGGGAAGGACGAGAGGAAATGCGTCATTTCCGCTTCGACCGAGGGCCCCCAGAAGCCGTCGGTGCACAGCAGGATGCAGTCGCTGTCCTGCAGCGGGATTTTGCCGCCCAGCTCGATTTCCGGCGTGAGGTTGCCGCCCAGGCAGTTGTAGATCTTGTTGCGCTCGGGATGCACCATGGCCTCGGCCGGCGTGATCATGCCGGCGTCGACCAGTTTGCGCACCTTGGAGTGGTCGCGCGTCTGCGCAACGACAGTGGAGCGGCGAATCAGGTAGAGCCGCGAATCACCGACATGTGCCCAGTAGGCCATGCCGTCCTGCACGATGCAGGCCACGGCGGTCGTGCGCGGCACTTCCAGCAGATGATGGTTGCCCGCGTAGTTGTAGATGGCGTCGTGGCTTTTCAGCAGCGCGGCTTCCAGAAACTCCAGCGGGCGATGGATGATGGGGTCCGCCTTTTGCTGGAACTGGTCGGACAACAGCTGCACGACGATCTGCGCGGCCACCTCGCCATGCAGATGCCCGCCCATGCCATCAGCCACCACCAGCAGCAGCGAATCGCGGCTGTAGGAATAACCGACCCGGTCCTGATTGTATTTGCGGCCACCCTGGCGGCTATCCTGATAGACGGTAAATTTCATTGCGACTCTCACTCGCAGGCTGTTGCACAACAGCCTGCGCTTCGTTTTTCCCGGCCGTGCCGGGAAAAAGGCATCAAAAGCAACAATCCGCCCCTGATGGCCAAGGAAATGATTGGTGTCGGGCTTTGCCCGAGGCCTGCCAGCCCTGGAAAAGCCATTCCTTCCATACCGGCTACGCGCGCCCGCGCGGTGCGGTCAGATTGATCCAGGCCCGTTTCAGCGTGGTCACCAGCGAGCTGCGTCTGGCGGGCGGCGAGGCCGGCTCCAGCAGCATTTTCTGGATTTGCGGCACGCTTTGCGGGCGCAGCGTTTCATCGAGTTGCAGGCACTGGTGAATCAGGTCGAGCAGCTCGGGCGAATACTGGTCGCCATATTTTTGCGACAGGTGTTCGAGCTTGTCTTCTTTCTCGCGCGCATCGGCGGCTTGCGGCGCGGTACCGGCGATGCAGGCATACATCGAGGCCCCGACGCCGTAGATGTCGGTCCAGGGCCCCAGCTGTTCTTTCTTGCGGTATTGCTCGGGAGCGGCAAAGCCCGGCGTGTACATGGGCGTGAGGCGGCTGTGCTCGGCGGTGAGCGTCTGGCGGGCCGAGCCGAAGTCCAGCAGCACCGGCGAGCCATCCTTGCGGATGTAGATATTGGCCGGCTTGATGTCCAGGTGCAGCAGCTTGTTGAGGTGCACTTCGCGCAGGCCGTTGAGCAGATGGAAAAAGACGTGGCGGATCAGGTTCTCGTCCACGCCCTCGCGGCCGAACTTGAGCTGGATTTCCTTTTGCAGCGTGCGGCCGCGCTCGTATTCCATCACCATGTAGACGGTGTCGTTGGCGCGAAAGAAATTGATCACGCGCACGATGTTGGGATGCTGGATGCGCGCCAGCGTCTTGCCTTCCTCGAAGAAACACTTCAGGCCATGACGGAACAGCGCCAGGTTTTCCTCGCTGGTCGCCTGCACGACCGCAATGCCTTCGCGGCGCAGCGCCAGCGAATTGGGCAGGTATTCCTTGATCGCCACCGGATAGTCGTTTTCATCATGCGCCAGATAGACGATGCTGAACCCGCCGGCCGACAGCAGCTTGGCGATGGTGTAATTCTGAAGCTGGAAACCGCGCGCGAGCGGTTGATTGCTAGGGGTGGCCATCCTCTGCTTTCGTTATACTTGTGGAGCCTGATTGGAATTGTGATTGCTGCACTGCCCAAATGTAAAGGAGAGTCTGAGCGCCTCCCGCCCGGCAGTACAGGCTGGCAGCCTGCCGGCGGCAATTCCATCCCCCGTTTCCCTTACCGCATTACTGGAATCACACCATGATCTATAGCATGACTGGCTACGCCAGTGCCCAGCGCGAACTGGCCCAGGGCGTCCTCGCGGTCGAGCTGCGCGCGGTCAACCACCGTTTTCTCGATGCCACCTTGCGCCTGCCGGAAGAATTCCGTGCCCTGGAAGGCGCCATCCGCGAAAAACTGGCCGGCAAACTGCAACGCGGCAAGGTCGAATGCCGGGTCAATTTCAATGCACGCGCCGGCGCCGGTGGCAGCCTGCGCCTGAACGCCGGCCTGCTGGCCGAACTGTTGCGTTTATCCGACGAGCTGCGCGAGCACCAGCCCGGCGCCGGTGAACTGAAAACCGGCGAGCTGCTGCGCTGGCCCGGCGTGATCGAGTCGGATGCCCTGCCCATCGAGGCGCTGCAGGCCACGGCACTGGAGCTGCTGGATGCGGCGCTCGACGATTTTCTGGCCAGCCGCGGCCGCGAGGGCGAAAAGCTGGCAACGATCCTGCTGGAACGCGCCTGCGCCATGGAAGAACTGGTCACGGGCGTGACACCGCTGATTCCGCAGATCGTCGCCGACTATGAGGCGCGGCTGACCCAGCGACTCACCGAGGCGCTGGGTGGTGGCGCCGATGACGAACGCATCCGCCAGGAAGTCGTCGTCTTCGCCCAGAAGGTGGACATCCAGGAAGAGATCGACCGCCTGCACACACACATTGCCGAGCTGCGCCGCATCCTCAAGAAGGGTGGCTCGGCCGGCAAGCGCCTGGATTTCCTGATGCAGGAACTGAACCGCGAAGCCAATACGCTGGGCTCGAAATCCGTGTCCAGCGAGACCAGCAAGGTATCGATGGAACTGAAGGTGCTGATCGAGCAGATGCGCGAACAGGTGCAGAACATCGAGTAAGCCGGCCACCCGCGCCACATACCCAGCCACCTACTTGCCGCCAGCCAAATTTGGAAAATGGCTGCAGCCACATACCCAAAGGACTGCCAGCATTCACTGGCCGCGTTCAGCGGCGGGCCAGCAGGTCCAGCACCGTCTGGCGCGCCGCGGCAAAGTCCAGCGCCTGCAGCTGCGTGCCCAGGCGCTGCAGCGCGGCATCCCCGCTGGCGGCCGGCTCGGGGTGCCAGCCCTCCCAGAGATCGAGCGCCTGCATGCTGCTGGCGGCCAGCAGCGGCAGGAGGCTGTCGAGGCGCTCGCGCCATAGCGCATCATCCGGCATGCCTGCGACAGCGGCCGGGCCAGCACCGGCCTCGGCCGGCAAGGCGGCCTGCAGCTGCGCGCACGCGGTCTGCAGCAGACGCTCCAGTTCCTGCCGCTGCGCGTCGTCCAGATAGGCCGCCAGCGCGGTCCGGTCAGCATGGCGCAGCTGCTGCTCCAGTTCGGCCGCGCATTGCGCCAGCGCACGTGCGCCCAGTGTGCCGGCATTGCCCTTGATGGTGTGCAGCGCATGCAGTGCAGCCTCTGCACTGCCGCCGGACACGGCCTCTGCCAGCTCGCGCAGCAATTGCTGCTGCTCCGGATAAAAGCGCTGCAGCGCTGAACGATACAGCGCGAGATTGCCGCCAAAGCGCCCGAGAATCGATGCCAGTGCTTCGATCTCCGCATCGGCATGCCCGCCGGCTTCGGGCACAGCGCCAGCAGTCACCGGCGGGCCGGCATGCCGCCTGAGGGCGGCAATCAGCTGCGGCAGGTCGATGGGCTTGCCGACATGATCGTTCATGCCGGCGGCCAGACAGGCGATGCGGTCGCTATTGGCGGCATTGGCCGTCATGGCGATGATGGGCAGTGCCGCAAAACGGGCATCGGCACGAATGCGCCGGCAAGCCTCCAGCCCGTCGATGTCCGGCATCTGCACGTCCATCAGCACGGCATCGAAGGGCCGGTCGCCATCCAGCACCAGCGCAACGCCGGCAATGCCGCCTTCCGCCAGGGTGACATCGGCGCCCTCGCCAACCAGCAGTTCGCCGGCGATCTGGCGATTGAGCGCATTGTCTTCCACCACCAGCAGGCGCATTCCGGCCAGCGGCAGCGGTTTGCGGCCTTGCTCCCCGGGCGCGTCGCCGGCCAGTCCGGCGACCGCACGGCTGATGGCCTGCAGAAGCTGCTGTGGTGTCACCGGCTTGGTCAGCGTATCGACAAAGGGGTGTATCTCGTCCTGCAGCGCGGCGGCGAGCATTTCCTGATCGTAGGCGGTCACCATGATGATCAGTGGCGCGGTCTCTCCGGTGCTGTTCTCACGGATGATCCGCGCCGCCTGCAGGCCATCCAGATCGGGCATCTTCCAGTCCATCAGGATCACGTCGAAGCGCCGGTTTGCGCGGCGCGCCTGCTCGACGGCCGCGACAGCGGCCAGCCCGCCGGGCGCATGCACGGCCTCCCAGCCCAGCGCCGCCAGCGTGCGCACCAGCTGCTCGGCCACCATGGCATTGTCTTCGGCCACCAGGATATAGAGAGGGTGATCCGGGGCTGCCGGCAGGCTCAACTGCGAGGCCGGGTCGGCCACCGGCAGGCGCAATTCGAACCAGAAGCAGCTGCCCTCGCCCGGCGCGCTTTCCAGCTCCAGCTCGCCCCCCATCAGCGCCACCAGCCGACGGCTGATGACCAGCCCCAGGCCGGTACCGCCGTAACGCCGGCTGGTGGATGCCTCGGCCTGGGTGAACCCGTCAAAGATGCGCGCCTGCTGCTCGGCGCTGATGCCGATGCCATTGTCGCGCACGCTGAAGCGCAGACAGGCTTCGCCGGCCTCGGCCGGCAGGCGCTGCACCTGGATCTGCACCAGCCCCCTGGGGGTGAATTTCAGCGCATTGCCGGCCAGATTGGTCAGCACCTGCTGCAGGCGCAGGCTGTCGCCCAGCAGAAGCCGCGGCAAATCGGGATCAATGTCGAACACCAGCTCGACATCCCGCTCGCCCTGGCTGCCGGCCAGCACGGCCGCCAGATTGCGCAGCAGGTTTTCCAGCTCGAAGGGGTGCGGGTCGATCTGCAGCTTGCCGGCCTCGATCTTTGAATAATCCAGAATGTCGTTGAGCAGGCCCAGCAGCACCGAGCCGGCGCCCTGCGCCTTGCTGATGTAATCGCGCTGTCGCGCGCTCAGCTCGGTTTGCCCGACCAGCTGCAGCATGCCCAGCACCGCATTCATCGGCGTACGGATTTCGTGGCTCATATTCGCCAGAAAGGAGGACTTGGCCGCGCTGGCGGCATCGGCCAGCGCCTTGGCCTGCTGCAGGCCGGCCTCGAACTCGCGCTGGGCGGTAATGTCGCGATTGATGCCCGTCACCCGGATGGCATTTCCTGCCGCGTCACGCTCGATCTGGGCGCCGGCCTGGATGTAGCGCACGCTGCCATCCGGACGCACGATGCGGAAAATCGGCTCGTAGCGGCACTCCCCCCGCACGGCGCCATGCAGGCTGGCTTCGGTGGCCTCGACATCCTCGGGATGCACGCGCTCGCGCCAGTGCTCATAGCGGACTCCCGTTTCCTGCAGGCTCTCCGCTTGGGCGTACAACTCGAACATCCGGGCATTCCAGTGCAGGGTGTTGTCGGCCAGATCCCAGCTCCAGACGCCCAGCTCGGCGACATCCGCAGCCAGCTGCAGCTGGTCGCGCGCCGCGATCAGCGCGGCGCGCTGCGCCTCCTGCTGGCTCAGGTCGGTCAGCACGGCCACCCGCAGCGGCTCGGCATCCGTGCGCATCTGGCCGAGGCTTATCTGTACCGGGAACACGCGGCCATCGGCGGCGCGGGCCTGCACCTCCAGCCCCTGCCCGCCGCCCTGCGTATCGTCCGCCGCCAGCAGGCGGCACAGGGGGGGGCCGGCCTGCGCGGCCTGCGGCAACAGGCGGGCAATCGCTTCGCCCTGCATCTGGGCCGCGGTACTGCCGAAAATGCGCTCGGCAGCCGGATTGACGGAGCGCACGCGGCCCGCCTGATCAAGGGTGAGAATGGGGTTGGGCGCGGTATCGAGAATGGCCTGCGTGGTCTGCAGGCTGGCCGCCAGCAGCGCTTCGGCTTTGCGCCGCTCGCTGATGTCGATGCCCACGCCCAGGTAACCGGTCACGACACCGTCATGGTCGCGCATTGCGGTGACCGCAAGACGGACGGGAACCGCCGAGCCATCCTTGCGCAGATAAGTCCACTCGCGGGTTTCCGCGCCTTCCGCAGCCAGCCTGTGGACAAACACATCGATGCCCTCGACCGGATGACCGCAGGCCTCGCTCAGCTCGCGTCCGCGCGCGGCGACTTCGGCCGGGTCATGCAGGACATCGGGGCCGCAGCGCCCCAGCAACTCCTCGGCGCGGTAGCCCAGCATGCGCTCGGCGCCGCGATTGAACACGGTGATCAGCCCCCGGGGGTCGGCGGCGATGATGGACACCTCGGTGGCGGCCTGCAGGACATTGCCCAGCAGCAGGTTGACCCGGCTCAGCTCGGCGGTCCTGAGCTGCACCTCGTTTTCCAGATTGGCATTAAGCAGCTGGATGCGCGCCTCGGCGTCCTTTTGCCGCGTGATGTCGCGCACCGTGATCGACGCCCCCGCCACCTGCCCCTGCGGCGAGAAAATCGGCGACACCGTCAGCGAAACATCCAGCAAGCGGCCGTCGCGGCAGCGCCGGCGGGTTTCGAAATGCGGCACGGACTGGCCTTGCCGCACGCGCTGCAGGATGTCCGCGTCTTCCGCGCGCAACTCAGGCGGCGCCAGCACATCGACGCGCCAGTGGCCGATCACCTCGTCCGCGCGATAGCCGAACAGCTGCTCCGCTGCGGGATTCCAGTCGGTGATCTCGCCATCCTGATTGACGCCGATGATGCCATCGGCCGAGCTGGCCACAATGTCGGCCAGACGCTGCTGGCCGGCATGCAGCTCCTTGCGGCGCTGCCGGCTGATCGTCATGACGCCGGCCAGACAGGCCAGGATCAGGCTGCACAGGGCGCCGGCCATGAAGTAAGCCAGCGGCGCGGGCTGATGCAGGCGGGCCACAAACCCTGGCTGGGCACTGAGCGCCACCTGCCAGCGCCGCCCGTAGATTTCGACATCCCGGCTGACGGTCAGCACATCGGCCGTAGTCGCTCCGGGCGGGACGGACTGGTAGAACATCACCTGACTGCCGCGCGTTTCATCGGTCAGCCGCAATACGAACAGGCCGGGGTCAAGACGCAGGCCGGCCAGCATTTCTTCGGTCAGCAAAGGGGCGAAGGTCCAGCCCACGCCTTGCCGGTAGCGTTCCTGCGCATTGCCGGGAACGCTGCCGCTGCGGTACACCGGCAGGAGGATCAGGAAGGACTGCTCGGGCTTGCCGGTAGCCTGAACGAGGGTAATCGGCGCCGTCAGCCGGACTTCGCCGCTTTCCAGCGCGGCCAGCGCGGCATTGCGACGGTTAGGCTCGGAGGCGATGTCGAGGCCGATGGCCTGCATATTGCTGGCGACCGGCTCCAGATACTGGATCACGAAGCGCTCGCCGGGATGCTGCACCAGCTGTTGCAGCGTGAACTCCGGCCAGCCATCGGCGCGCGCCTCGGCCAGGAAGCGGCTTTCGTCGGCGACCGGCACACGCCGGATGAAGCCGAAACCGCGCGCGCCCGGAAATTCCTGCTGCGGATCGCGCGTGCGACTGTAGGCCTGTACCACTTCACGATCCAGATTGTCGCCTGCGGTGATGATCGCGCCGCGCAATCCGCGCAGACCATACTGATAGAGGCGGAACTGCTCCAGCACGCGGGCGGCCAGCTCGTCCGCCTCGGCACCGAGGCTTTCCTGCAGGTGGACGTGATTGCTGCGGGCTAGTTGCCAGGCAAGCAGCACGCTGACGATCAGCCCCAGTACGAGCACCAGTCCCGCATGCAGGTAAGCCTTGTGCAGGTGTTTGCGCAGCAGCATGCCCTCTCCCGGTAAGCGTGATTCAGCCCGTCCGCCGGCCCTGCTGGGCAGGCAGGCCGGTCTGCAGGAAGTCGCTCATGTCCGGCCCGGTCAGCGGCCGGCAATAGTAAAAGCCCTGGATGATGTCGCACCCCATCGCCAGCAGCGTAAGCATCTGCGCCTCGGTCTCGACGCCTTCGGCGACCAGCTGCAGATTCAGCGTCGAACCCAGCTTGACGATGGCCTCGACAATCGCCATTTCGCGGGAACTGTGCAGCATTTCCCGCACGAAACTCTGGTCGATCTTCAGCACATCGACCGGCAGGCTCTTGAGGTAGGACAGACTGGAATAGCCGGTGCCGAAATCATCGATTGCCATGCGCACGCCCAGCTCGCGCAGATCCTGCAGCAACTCCTGGGCGACCCGGATGTCCTGCGCCAGCACGCCCTCGGTGATCTCCAGCTCCAGCAATTTGGGCCGGATGCCGGAATCCTGCAGCGCCTGCTGCACCATGGCCAGAAAACCCGCCTCCCGGAACTGCACGGCGGAAATATTGACGCTGACGGCAACCTCGAAGCCCCGGGCATGCCAGGCCACGGCATCTTCGCAGGCCTGCTGCAGCACATACTTGCCAATGGGCACGATCAGCCCGGTTTCCTCCGCCAGCGGGATGAATTCGGCGGGTGAAACCAGGCTGCCATCGGCCTTGCACCAGCGGATCAGCGCCTCGACCCCGGTGATGCGCTGCTGGCGGGCATCGACCTTGGCCTGGTAGTAAACCCGGAAGATGCCTTCTTCCAGGGCATGGCGCATGTGCTGCTCCATCAGATGGCGTGCACGCATCGAATGCTCGATGTCCGCCGAGAAAAAGCGCACGCGCTGGCGGCCTTCCTGCTTGGCGCGATGCATGGCGGAATCGGCGTGGCGGTAGAGTTCCTCGGCATCCGCGCTGTCGTCCGGATACAGGCTGATGCCGATGCAGCCCGATAGATCATAGCGGTGCTGGCCCAGCCAGAACGGCTCGGCCACCCGCTCCAGCAGCAGCTGGGAGAAATCCCCCACCGCTTCCAGGCTGGTGACTTCGGGCAGCAAGAGGATGAATTCATCGCCGCCCTGCCGGCTGACCGTATCGCCCGGGCTGCAGGCGGCCAGCAGGCGCTGGGCAAGCTGCTGCAGCAGGGTGTCGCCGGTAGCGTGGCCGATCGAGTCGTTGATGCTCTTGAAGCTGTCCAGATCCAGCAGCAGCATGGCCACGCGGGTTTCGTTGCGGATGGCCTGCTGCAGGGCCTGCAGGATGCGATCCTGCAGCAGCAGGCGATTGGGCAGATTGGTCAGGGCGTCGTGATAGGCCAGATGCGTCATCTTCACGGCCATTGCGCGCGCTTCGCTGACATCGTGAAAGACGATGATGGTACCGATCAGCCGGCCTTGCTGGTTGCGGATGGGCGCGGCCGAATCTTCGACATCGAAAAGCTCGCCATCGCGGCGGCGCAGCTTGCAGTTGAGCGCCATGCCCACCACGCGCCCTTCCTGCAGGGCCAGGCGGATGGGGTTCTGCAGGTCGTAATCATCGCTGCCGTCGCGCAGCGGCATGATGGCTTCAATCGGCGCGCCGATGGCCTCGCACTCCTGCCAGCCCGTCAGCGCCTCGGCGATCGGATTGACGAAGGTCACGCGCCCCTGCGTGTCGGTGGCGATGACGGCATCACCAATCGAATGCAGCATGACGCGCATGCGCTCCTTTTCCTCGAACAGTGCGGCTTCCGCCCTTTTGCGCTCCGAAATGTCCACCAGCAGCAACAGGAAGCCGCAGCAGACGTCCGCGCTGAAGCGGGCCAGCAGCGTGGCATGCGCGTGCCGGGCCTCACCCTGCGGGGACGCGAGCGCGATGTCGAAACTGCAGGGTTGGCCGGCCAGCACGGCCGGCAGGTTCGCGTCGATCAGCGCGGCCATCTCCGTGCCGAGCAAGGCCGCCAGCGCCTGTCCGGCCATGGCCGGCGCGGGAATGCCGAACCATTCGCCGTGGCGGTCATTGCTGAACAGGCAGCGCAGCCCGGCATCCCAATAGGCAATGAAAGCGGGCAGGTGGTTGATCAGGTCTTCCAGATTGTGCCTGGCCAGCGCCAGCTGCTTGCCCTGCTGGCGCAAGGCGAGATGCGTCCTGATCCGGGCCCGGGCTACCGGCAGATTGAGCGGCTTGTGCAGGAAATCCTGGGCCCCGGCCTCCAGTGCCTGGATTTCGTCGGCCACGCTGGTGTGCGCGGTCACGAAGATGATGGCGACACCGGCCAGCCGCGCCTCGTCCTTGATCGCCCTGCACACGGCAAAGCCATCCATGCCCGGCAGCCCGATGTCCAGCAGGATGACATCGGGCAACACTTGCCGTGCGACGTGCAGGGCGGCCTCGCCGTCCATGGCGAAATACACCTCGCCCAGATCGCGCACCGCCTCGCGCAACAGATGCACATTGCTGGCCTGATCATCCACCACCAGGATGACGGGCGTTGGCGGCAACACGGCGTCCAGCATCGCTCCTCCGCAGACTCGTAATTCAAAAGAAGGATAACAGTCAGAAATGAAAAGCAAACAGTAATCAGTCGATTGTAGGAAGCACCGGGCCGCAGGCAAAGCCTGCTGGCACCGCCGAGCGCCCGACGGGCGGAAGCCTTACAGGAACGGCCACATACCCATACACCCTTCAAGCCAAAGCCAAACGCCAAAAAAGGCTGCAAGGATATACCCTGCAAACATCGACTTGCCGACACACCTGAACCACCCCGGCCTTGTCAGCTGCGCAATTTCGGAAAGGAATTCGCACATGCGGCGACTTACCATGACTGCAGTCGCTTCACTCTTCAGGTCTTGCATGCCGCGCCTTCCCGCCCTCTTCCATAACCGCAACTTCCTGCTGCTCTGGCTGGCCAGCGTCATCGGCAACTTCACGCTGGCGGTCGCCATGCTGGCCGAGACCTGGTATGTGGTAAAAACGCTGGGCGCCAAGGAGCAGCTCGGTTACGTGATGATCGCCGGTTCGGTGCCGCGCATCCTGCTGATGGCGGTCGGCGGCGTGCTGGCGGACCGGATCAAGCGCAGCCACATCATTCTGGTTTCGCTGGCGGTGCGTGTCGTGCTGCTGTTTGCCCTGGTTGGCCTCTTGCACATCGGCCAGCTGGGCATTGTCGCGATGACGGTCTTCGCCTTTCTGTATGGCGCGCTGGATGCCTTTTTCTGGCCGGCACAGGGCGCCATCATCCCCAGCATCGTGCCGGAGCAGGAGCTGGGACGCGCCAACTCCATCATGCTGACAACCAACCAGATCGGCCTGGTGTTCGGCCCGGTGCTGGGCGGCATGATGCTGGCCTGGCTCAGTTACGAATGGGTTTTCGGTCTTTCCGGCCTGGGCCTGCTGGCCGGCGCGCTGTGCATGCTGTTCCTGCGCGAACCGCCGGTGAATCCGCACAAGACGCACAGTCCGCTGTTCGTCGAACTGAAGGAAGGCATCAGCTACACCGTCGCCACGCCGGAACTGCGCGCGATGATGATCATTTATGCCTTTGCCAACCTGCTGTTCATGGGCCCGCTGGCGCTGGGCATTCCGCTGGTCGTCACCGAACACCTGGATGCGCAGGCCGGCACGCTGTCGTGGCTGCAAAGCGCCGGGGCGGCGGGCATGGTGGCCGGCGGCCTGCTGCTGACCCTGTACCCGCCCGTGCGCAAACGGCTGCTGATGATTGCCGCAGTCATCGCCGTCGAGGGCGTGCTGCTGGCCTTGCAGGGGCATACCTACTGGGTCTGGGTCGCGGTGCTGGTGCAGTTTCTGATCGGGCTGGGCATCGCCAGCAACAATGTGCCGATGATGTCGGTGATCCAGCAGTACTCGGACAAGAACAAGATCGGCCGCGTGATGAGCCTGAACACCATGGCCTCGATGGGACTGTCGCCGATTTCCTACGCCATGGTGACCGGCCTGCTCTCGATGAAGGTCAGCATTGCCTGGATCATGCCGCTCTTCGGCCTGACCATGTCGGCGGCGATGATCTGGTGCATCCTGGCCATGCCGGTGGTGCGCCGGGCCGATTGAGGATGGCGGGCAACGGCGCTTCTTTACACGAGCGGTCAGTGCGGGCAGGATGCCGGCTTGTGGAGGAATCTCATGTTGCGCGCCGTCCTGTTTGCCCTGTCCTGCCTTGTCCCGCTGGCGGCGCTTGCCGCGCCGGATCCTGCCCGCTTCCAGCAGCAGGTCGGCGAGCTGATCGAGCTGCGCTCCAGCGCCTACCGGCTGGCGCAGGAGAGCGGGATCATCGGCAACCCCAAGCCCAAACTGACGCGCGCGCAGAGCAATCAGCTGCGCGACATGGCGCAGCGCTACATCGACCTGCGGGCAGGCCTGCTGCCCAATGCCACGCGCATGGCGCCCTATTTCGAGCCGGGTGCGCGACTCACGCTGGTCGGCGACCGGCCGACGCTGGAAGAAAGCCGGGCCTTCACGATGAGCAGCTCGCGCGGCGCGCTGCAGCGCCAGGTGTGGATCAACCCGCGTGACGCACAGGGCCGCCAGCTGCTGCTCGACATCCAGTACGGGCTGACCACCGCTCTGGTGCTGATGGACAGCTACCAGATCGCCGTCGAACCGTATGCCCGCAACCCCAGCACGGCCTACGTGCTCAATTACGACGTGGGCAATGCCACCCGGCTGCGCGAGCTGGCCGACAACTACCATTCCACCGGCTTTCGCTACCAGCTCAGCAATGCCACGCGCTTTGTCGACGACTACATGGGCTGGCTGCGCGCCAACCAGCTGACGCCCAGCGCCGAGGAGAGCCACCTCTACGCGCTGGCGCAAAGCACGGTCTGGTATGTGAGCCTGCATCAGAAGAAAGGCAGCGATCTGGGCGAGAAGCTGAACTACCTCGCGCGCGATCTGGAAATCCGCAACCGCAGCATCAGTGACACGCTCAGCCATGGCGTCAGCATGGGCTTCGGCAATATGGTCGGGCTGGTGCAGACGCGCAAGGGCAAGCTGGCGCAATTGAGCGCACAGCAGCAGGCCGCGCTGGCCGGCGAGCTCAAGCCGCTCGATATCCTGCTGGAAAAAACCCCTTTCCGGCTCACCGACAAGATGATTCCCGGCCATTACGGCCATGTTGCGGTCTGGCTGGGCAGCGAAGAGGAGCTGCGCGCACTGGGCGTGTGGGAGCGCATCGCCCCGCACTACCAGCAGCAGATTCGCAAGGGTGGCCGCATCGTCGAAGCGCTGCGCGGCGGCGTGACGATCAGCACGCTCGAACATTTCCTCAACATCGATGACCTGCTGGTGCTGCGCGACCGCCGCACGCTCAGCCCGCAATACCGTCGCGATGCCGTGCTGACGGCGCTGGAGCAGGTTGGCAAGGAGTACGATTTCAACTTCGACGTGATGACGCACGAACGCATCGTCTGCTCGGAGCTGGCCTATGTCGTTTTCCCCGACATCGCCTGGCCGCTGGATCGCACGCTGGGCCGCTACACGATCAGCCCGGACAATGTCGCGCAGCTCGCCGTCAGCAACCAGCCGGTGTTCGACCCGGTCATCGTCTATCGCGACGGCAAGCGCCTGGACAGCCAGCTGCGCGAAACGCTGCAGGCGCTCCTGAGTCGTGAAAAACCGCCGGGCCTGCTCAGCGGCGTGTTCGGCGAAACGGCCAGACGCTGATACCCACCACCCCATAAGCCAGCAGCCATTATTCTAATTAGGCCAGCAAGCAATACCTCATCAGGATGGCAACATGATCTGCACCAGCAAGCCGCCCTGCGGGTGATTGCTCAGCTCCAGCGTGCCGCCGTGCGCCTGGATGATGCTGCGCGCGATACCCAGCCCCAGGCCCATGCCGCCCTGATTGCTCTGCCGGCCGTGGTCCAGGCGCACATAGGGCTGAAACAGCCGCTCGATCTGCTCTTCGGGAACACCGGGGCCATGATCGCGCAGGCTGATCACCACCTTGCCCACGCCTTCATCGACACGGATTTCCACCTGCCCGCCATACTTCAGGCCGTTGTCGAGCAGATTGGACAGCGCGCGCTTCAAGGCCAGCGGTTTGGCCTGCACGGTCAGCAGGCAGGGCGTGTAGCTGGCGGCCAGGCCGGCCAGCTGGGCATCGCGCACCAGCCGCCCCAGCAGTGCGTCGAGGCTGACGCGCGTGCGGTTCTCGTGGATGTCGCTGTCCTTCACCGTTTGCAGCGCGCCCTTGACCATCACGTCCAGCTCGTCGAGGTCTTCGTGAAACTCACGGCGCACTTCGTCGTCATCGAGCATTTCGGCGCGCAGCTTGAGCCGCGTGATTGGCGTGCGCAGATCGTGCGAAATGGCGGCAAACAGCTTCTCGCGGTCGTCCAGATAGCGCTGGATGCGCTCCTGCATCGCGCCAAAGGCGCGCGCGGTGCGCACGTATTCGCGGCTGCCGGTCGCCGGCAGCACCGGTGCATCACCCTTGCCGAAGGCCTCGGCCGCATCGGCCAGCGCCGCCAGCGGCCGGGTCAGCCAGCGCACCACCAGCAGCGACAGCAGCAGCACCGAGGCCAGCGTCAGCCCCTGCAGCACGATGCGATCCAGCGTCAGGGCATTGTTGTTGTCGAGGAAATACGGATCGGGCATCAGCGTGGCCAGATACAGCCAGTTGCCCGGCTCGATTTCGGCCTGGATGACCAGTACCGGCGCCGGGCGGGGGCGCACGACCAGCGTATGCTGCACCCAGCTGTCGGGCAGGTCCTGCACGGTAACGCGATCATCCGATACGGGCAGGCTTTCCAGCGGCGCGAAGGCAATTTGGAATTGCGTGTTGGGCGGCAGCTCGCGCCGCAGACTGGCGGCGACTTCGCTGGTCACCAGCGTCGCCAGCGGCTGCTCGATGCGAAACGGCAGAAACACCGGCTCGCGATTCACATTGATGAAAAAGCGCGTGCCGCCCATCTCGTGCAGCTGCTCGAGCATCAGCGAGCGATAGTTGGCGGGCAGGCTGCGAAAAAAACGCAGCGCACTCGCCGCGCTGAAGCCGATATGCTGGGCGGCGGCACGGTTTTCGGTTTCCGCCGTCAGCCGTACCTGCTTGGCCCACAGGGCGCTGACCAGCAGCTGCGTGCCCAGTACGCCGGCCAGCATCACCAGCACCAGCCGGCCATAGAGTGAATCGGGCCAGAAGCGGCCCAGCCAGCCCAGCCCCCGCGGCAAGCGGTCAGGCGTGGGCAACGCTGACCTCGGCCGAGAACACGTAACCGGCGCCGCGCACGGTCTTGATCAGCGCGGGCTGCTTGCCATCGTCATTCAGGCGCTGGCGCAGGCGGCTGACCTGCACGTCGAGCGAGCGGTCGAGCGGGCCGGCATCGCGCCCGCGCGTTTCTTCGGCCAGCTGGTTGCGGTCAAGAATTTCGCCCGGATGCTCAAGGAAGAATTTCAGCAGCTGGAAATCCAGCCCGGTCAGCTTCACCGATTCACCGGCCGGGTCGGTCAGGGTGCGCTCGACCACGTCGAGCTGAAAGCCGAGAAAACGGAAATAGCGCGGCGGCGCGGCGCTGTCGCCGCCGGTGCGGCGGTGGATGGCCTTGATGCGCGCCAGCAGTTCGCGCGGGTTGTAGGGCTTGGCGATGTAATCGTCGGCGCCCATTTCCAGCCCGACGATGCGGTCGGTCTCGTCCGAACTGGCGGTGAGCATGATGATGGGGACGCTGCTGCGCTTTCTGACCATCTGGCACAGCGCAAAGCCGTCGGTGTCGGGCAGCATCACATCGAGAATCACCAGCGAGAGTTCGTCGCGATAGCGTTCGAATTCGGCGGTGAAGCTTTCACCGTCGTGGGCGAGCCGCACCTCGTACTGGTTTTTCTCCAGATAGGTTTTCAGCAGGGCCCGGGTTTTCTGGTCGTCATCAACGATCAGGATTTTGCGCATGCTTGCCTCCTCCTTCAGTGCCCAGCGCGCGCGCCAGCGCGGCGAGCCGTCGCTGCACTTCGGCAGCGTTGACTTGGTCATCGATAAAATAGCGGTGGATCTGCGCCACCACCGCGTCCTTGAAGGCCTCCTCGCTGGCCATGCGGTGCACGAGGCTGGGCGCCTGCATGCCGGGGCCGCGGGCAAAGGCCTGCCAGGATGCGCGCGCGCAGACATCCAGCGCGGCCGGATCCAGATCGCGCCGCACCGGCACCGAGCCTTTCAGGCGGTTATAGCCCAGCTGTACGGCCGGCTGCACCAGCAGGCGGGCCAGTTTCTCCTGAGCGGACTGCCGGCTGCCGTCACCGCGAAACATCACCAGTGTATCGATGCTGTACAGGTGGTAATCGTGCGTTCCCGGCACCGGCACGCAGCTGAAGCCCTCGCCGGTGACCAGGCCCAGGCTGTTGAGCTCGGCCTTGGCCCAGTCGCCCATGACCAGCATGCCGGCTTCGCGCCGCGCCACTTGCTGGGCCAGCTCGGGCCACGGCCGCTCCTGCGGGTTCATCCAGCGTTTGAGCTGGCGCAAGCGCAGCAAGGCCCTGGCCATACGCTCATCTGTATAGGCCCGTGGGCTGCGCTGCACAAAGGCTTCACGGTAATACTCCGGGCCGCCCTCACCCAGCACCAGGGTTTCAAAGAGGGTGGCCACCTGCCAGGGCTCGCTGCTCTGGGCCAGCGGGACGATGCCGCGCGCCTGCAGCTGACGGGCCACCTGCTCGAATTCGCCCCAGTTGCGCGGCACTGGCAGCGCGAGTTCTTCAAACAGCCGCCGGTTGTAAAAAAGGGTATTGATGCGGTGGATGCCCAGCGGCACGCCCAGCGTATGCCGGCGATACTGCACCAGCCGCCAGGCTGTCGGAAACAGCTGTTCGCGCCAGGCTTCGCCGCGCGCTACGGTGTCGAGTTCCAGCAAGAGCCCGAGGCGTCCCCATTCATTGATGGCCGGGCCGATCAGCTGCGCCACCGCCGGCGGCTTGCCGGCCAGCGTGCGGCTTTTCAGCACCTTGACCGCGCCGGTGCCCGCCCCGCCGGGTATCGCGGCATCCTGCCACTCCAGGCCTTCGGCGGCCAGCTGCTGGGCGAGGTAATCGGCAGCGCGCCGCTCGCTGCCGGAAGTCCACCAGTGCAGCACGTCCAGCGTCTGGGCCAGTGCGGCTGTAGTCAGCAGGCAGGCTGATACGCAGAGCGCGCCTCCGCGCCGCCCCCATCGCCATCGCTTGCTGCATGCTGCCCTGTTGTGCACCCAGACCTCCCCACGGTAAGCGCAAGACTATAGCGTAAGCAATTCCTAGACAACGTAAAAAAACATCTGCTTATCTTGCAAATCGCCTGACAGACC
Source organism: Chitinilyticum litopenaei DSM 21440 (assembly GCF_000428145.1). Classification (GTDB taxonomy): domain Bacteria; phylum Pseudomonadota; class Gammaproteobacteria; order Burkholderiales; family Chitinibacteraceae; genus Chitinilyticum; species Chitinilyticum litopenaei. Next base: position 44,993 of record NZ_ATZJ01000013.1, read on the forward strand.
ATCCCCGGGCCGGCCGGGCAAGACCGCCGGCACGTGCACCACGTAACAAAACCTTGCGAAAGCTGGCGTCACGCAATTTTCACCATGAAAATCAAGGAGATGCACAGAAACCGCAGCAGAACGCCGCAGCTTGCCGCTCGTTCGCGAAGGCAGTAGGCTGCCAGCATGTAGTCGGGCAATCGGGTGATACACGGATGCACATCCGGCATGACCTGCCGGCCCGACCGCATGCGTATCTCTACCCTCGATTCGATGTGTTGCGGCCGGAGCCTTCCGGCCGTTTTTTTTGCCGCCGCGGCCGGCTCAGTCTTCGAGCGGCAGGCGGGCCTGCTGCCGGACCAGCGCGACAAAATCGCGCTCGGGCAAGGGCCGGCTGAACAGATAGCCCTGAATCGAATCGGTATTGGCCTGGCGCAGGAAGGCCAGCTGCGCGCGGGTTTCCACCCCTTCGGCCAGCACGGCCATGCCCAGCGTTTTCCCCAGGCCGATGATGGCCAGCACGATGGCGGTATCGTTGGGGTCGTCGGACAGGTCGCGCACGAAGCTCTGATCCACCTTGAGCTTGTCGAAGGCAAAGCGCTTGAGATAGGAAAGACTGGAGTAGCCGGTGCCAAAATCATCGATGGACAGCTTCACGCCCAGCGCATTGAAGGCATCCAGTGTCGCGGCTACCTGCTCGACGTCCTGCATCACCACCGACTCGGTCACTTCCAGTTCCAGCTGCTGCGCCGGCAGGCCGGTGCTCTCCAGGCAATCCTTGACCTGCTGGACGAGATTGGGCTGGCCGAACTGCACCGGCGACAGATTCACCGCCACGGTGAGCGCCGGCATGCCCTGCTCGCGCCAGGCGGCCGCCAGCTCGCAGGCGCGGCGCAGCACCCAGCTGCCCAGCGGCACGATCAGCCGGCTTTCCTCGGCGACCGGAATGAACTTGCCCGGCGGGATCATGCCCTGCTCGGGGTGATTCCAGCGGATCAGCGCTTCGGCGCCGACAATCGCGCCGTCAGTCAGGCTGACCTGGGGCTGGAAGTACAGCTCGAATTCGCCATGCTCAAGCCCCCTGCGCATGCTGCTCTCCAGCACCAGGCGCTCGGAGGCGCGTGCATTCATGTCGGCGGTGAAAAACTGGTAGTTGCCGCGCCCGTTGGCCTTGGCCTGGTACATCGCGACATCGGCATTGCGGATCAGCTCGTCCGGGTCAGCACCGTCGTCGGGGAAAATGCTGATGCCGATGGAGGTCGACGAGGCAAAGCCGCCGGCCTCCAGCTCGAAGGGTTCGGCAAACGATGCCAGGATGCGGTCGGCGATGGTGCCGGCCGCCAGCGGGCCGCTGATGTCGTTGAGGACGACCACGAATTCGTCGCCGCCCTGGCGCGCCAGGATGTCGGTCTTGCCCACCACCGAGCGCAGGCGCTGCGCCACCTGCGAGAGCACCATGTCGCCGGCGGTATGGCCCAGCGAATCGTTGATGGTCTTGAAGCGGTCCAGATCCAGAAAGAGTACGGCCAGCTGGCGGCCAAAGCGCTCGGCCGCAGCCAGCGCCAGGCGCAACTCGTCGCGCAGCAGGTTGCGGTTGGCAAGGCCCGTCACCGCGTCGAAATTGGCCAGCTCGACAATGCGATCCTGCGCTTCCTTGCGCTCGGTGATGTCGGTCATCGTGCCGATCAGCCGCGTCGGCTTGCCGCGATAATCGAACTCGACAAAACGCCCGCGCGAGAGAAACCAGCGGAACTCGCCATTTTTCAGGCGGCGGCGATACTCGACGGCAAACTGGGTGGAATTGCCGACGAAATAATCGCGCAGCGCGGAAATCGTCTGCTCGCGATCCTGCGGGTGGACCTGATCTTTCCACTTGTCGAAGGTCTCGCCCAGCTCGCCGGGTTCGTAACCCAGCAGGCGGTCGTACTCGGGGCTGGTCACCGCATTGCGGCGGCCTTCCAGCGGCATGTCGAAGAGGCCGGTGTTCGAGGCCTCGAGCGCCAGACGCAGTTGCTGCTCGCTCTTGACCACCGCCTGCTCGGCCAGCCGGCGCTCGGAAATGTCGCGCACCACTGCGCAGTTGTATTCCTCGCCCTTGAACTGCACGTAATTCGAATAGGCCTCCACCGGAAATACCTCGCCAGCGCGCGTGCACAGCTCCAGCTCGTCGAACAGGTGCTTCTTGCCGCGCAAGCCCTGCCAGAAGCGCGGCCAGGCATCGGGGTGGAAATCCGGATTGATGTCCTTGAAACGCATGTTGAGCAGTTCCTGCTCGCTGTAGCCGAGCCGGCTGCAGGCCGTGGCATTCACATAGCGGATATGCCCCTGCGGGTCGAGCCAGATCGCCATGTCGGCGCCACGCTCGACGGCGACCTTGGTCAGGTAGAGATCGGCCTCGGTGCGCTCCATGCGCCGCAGCTGCGTCAGCAGATAAAGCAGCAGCGCCAGCGAGCCGGCGCACAACAGCACGGCGACGCCGGCATTCACCGCGATTTCCTGATACCAGGACTGCAGAGCTGCGTCGGTGTTCTGCGTCAGCAGCACGCCGACCGGCCAGCCATCGATGCGGCGCCAGGCCAGCAGACGATTCACCTCGTCGATGCGGCTGGTTTCGTAATCGATGCCGGAATTGCGTTCGCGGAAAGGGCCGGAGAAAAAACCCATATGGGCAATGCTGCGCCCGATGTCGGCATCCAGCGGCGGGTAGCGCAACAGCGTCACGCCATCCTCGCGGAACAGGCGGGCAATCACGGGACGGTCGGCCACCAGGCTGGCCAGATAATCCTGCAGCGGCTGGGCATTGACGCCGGCCACCAGCACGCCGACAAACTCGCCCTGGCGATTCAGCAGCGGCACGCCCAGCTGGATGCCGTCGCGCATATTGGCCGGGTCGGGCATGAACTCGCCCAGTACGAAGGGGCGTTCGGGGCGTGCGCGTGCGGCACGGAAATACGGATACTGGCTGAGGTTATAGGCCGGAATCGGATACTGCCCGCTGCTGGCGAGCAGATTGCCCTCGATGTCGACAACCGCCAGCGAATTCAGCGCCGGCAGCGTATTGAGCCGGGAATTGAGGTAGGCATGCAGACAGGCCTGATCGGCGTTTTCACGGCACAGGCGAAACACGTCGTCGCTGCGCATGGCCTGCAGGCCATGCAGGCTGAACTCCAGCGTGCGCGCCACATGTTCCTGCACGGTCAGGCTGAGGATATCGAGCTGGGCTTCGGTGGAGGCCAGCGTATCGCGATAATCGCGCAGGCTCGACCAGGTCACGACCGACAGCGCGGCCAGCAGCACGGCGATGGACAGCCCGGCCAGCAGGCGGCGCATGCGCGAAAACGAGCGCGCATGTTCTTCGCTGTTCTGCATGGAAGGTGTTCGCGTCAAGATGCATTCCCTGGATTTATTGTGCGCGGGGTCGGGTTCTGTTGATCCACACGCCGCTTTATGGACTCTCCATGTTCAGAAATTGCAGCGGGCAATGCAAGCGGAAACTGGCAGGACGCCGCAATAAGCCGCAGAAAGCGGCGCCGAGTCGGGCTGGCAACTGCGGCCTGAGACGGCAATGAATGCTACCTGACAGCGTGGCGAATTCTGGCGCATACTGGACGACCGTTTTCCGGAATACGCCGATGACCCTGGAACTCTTCCTGGCCTATCTGGCCACCACACTGTTCATTTCCGCCACACCCGGCCCGAACATGCTGCTGATGCTCAGCCATGGCGCGCGCTATGGCTGGCGCGCGACGCTGGCGACGATGGCCGGCGCGCTGTCCGGCCTGGCCCTGCTGATCGGTCTGTCCGCGCTGGGGCTGGCAACGATTCTGGCGACCTCGGCCGAGCTGTTTGTCGCGCTCAAGCTGATCGGCGCCGCCTATCTGGTTTACCTGGGCTGGCAATGCTGGAAGGCCGGCGTCGAGCTGAAGCTGCCGGCGGCGCTGGGCGAAACGGCGCTGGCGCGCTATCGCACCGGGCTGGCGGTGGCGCTGTCCAACCCCAAGGCCATCCTGTTCGCCGGCGCCTTCCTGCCGCAATTCATCAACCCGCAGCTGCCGCAGGGGCCACAATGGACGGTGGTGCTGCTGACTTTCTTCATCGTCGAATCGAGCTGGCAGCTGGCCTACGCCATTGGCGGCGTCGGCCTGGCGCGCTGGCTCAGCAAGCCGGCGCGGGTGCGCTTTTTCAACCGCGGCTGTGGCGTGGCGTTCTGGGCGGTGGGCGGCATGCTGGCGCTCGCCAGGAAATAAGGGTAAACACCACCACGTATTGACCTGCAGCCCTTCAATCAAAAAGGCCACAGGCCAATACCCATCAAACAACAAAATCCAGATTGTCGATCAGCCGCGTCTTGCCCAGCCGCGCGGCGACAAGGATCACCAGCTCGTGATCGGTGTGCGTGGCGGGTTTCAGCGTCCTGCTGTTGCGCACCTCGATGTAATCGACCTCGCCCCAGCCGCGCGCCTTCAGGTCGGCAATCGCTGCGTCGGCCAGCTGCGCATAGTCGCGCTCGCCGCCTGCGATGGCCGCTTTCATGCGCGCCAGGTGGTAATGGATGCGCGGCGCCTCGGCGCGCTCGGCCTCACTCAGATAACCGTTGCGACTCGACAGCGCCAGCCCGTCGGCGGCGCGGCCGGTATCCACCGGCACGATACGCACCGGCATGTTGAGATCCTCGACCATGCTCTGGATGACGAAGAGCTGCTGGAAATCCTTCTTGCCGAAGCAGGCGACATCCGGCTGCACGATGTTGAAGAGCTTGGTGACAACGGTGGCCACGCCGCGGAAATGCCCGGGACGAAAGGCGCCGCACAGCTCGTCCTGGATTGCCGGCGGCTCGACCTTGTATTGCTGGATCACGTGCGGATACAGCTCCTTTTCGTCCGGCGCGAAGATCACTGCGTTATCACAGTGCGTCGCCACCAGCGCGGCGTCCTGCTGCAGCGTGCGCGGATAGCGGTCGAAATCCTCGCCCTGGCCGAACTGCAGGCGGTTGACAAAAATGCTGACAACCACCGCGTCCGCATGTTTTTTCGCCTCGTCTACCAGCGCCATATGGCCGGCGTGCAGATTGCCCATGGTCGGCACAAAGGCCACGCGGGATTGCTGTTGGCGCCAGGCGCGCAGCTCGGCGATGGTATGGATGATTTGCATGGTGGAGATCACTCAGAGTTCGGTAGACAGGGTCAGTCCCTGCGGGACCAGATCAATCGGGTACTGGCGAAAGGTACTGGCCGCCGGCAGCGCGCGCAGCGCGGCGAGCAGTTCGGCGGGCGGCTCGACCCACAGGCCGGGATACGTGCATTCGCCGGGGTGCTCGACCGGATAGGCCAGATGCTCGTGGCCGGGGGTGAATTCGCAGTGAATGCCCGGCTTGCTGTTGCCGCGTGCATCGCAGCGATACCAGCCAAATCCGTCCAGCCACACGGCGGCAAAGCCGTGCACACAGTACGGCGGCCTCGGGCCATCGAGCGTCAGGCGCTGATAGCCCAGCGCCGCCGGCAGGCCGTTGGCGCGCCACAGCGCGACGAGCAGATGGCTCTTGGCATAGCAGAAACCGGTGCCCGCCCGCAGCGTTTCCGAGGCGCTGACCGGCACCTCGTCGCGCTGGAAGTCGAGGCAATGCTCGATGGAATCGCGCACCCATTCGAAACAGCGGCGGGCTGTCGCGCCGGCATCGTCAGCTCGCAATTCCTGCGCCAGCCCGGCAATCCTCCAATGGTCACAGTCGATGACCTCGCTCGCGGCCAGGCATTCGGCCGGATCGGGGCAAGCCATCGAAAGCGCTTCCATCAAAAGCTGTGCTCTTCGGCCGGGAAGGCCATGGACTTCACCGCCTGGACATAGTTTTCCACCGCGCCCTGGATGCTGGCGGCGCCCATCATGAAGTTCTTCACAAAGCGCGCTTTCTTGCCCGGATACACGCCCAGCATGTCGTGCAGCACCAGTACCTGACCATCGGTATGCACGCCGGCGCCAATGCCGATGGTCGGCACACCCACCGCTTCGGTGACCGCGCGGCCCACGCTGGCCGGCACCATTTCCATCAGGATCATGCCGGCGCCAGCGGCTTCCAGCGCCTTCGCGTCAGCGATCAGCTCGGCACCGCCGTCGTCCTTGCCCTGCACCTTGTAGCCGCCATAGGCATGCACCGACTGCGGTTGCAGGCCGATATGCGCACAGACAGGTATACCCCTGGAAGCCAAGAAATCCACAGTCTCCAGCATGATACCCCCACCCTCGATTTTGACCATCTCGGCCCCGGCGGCCATCAGCTCGGCCGCATTGGCAAAGGTCGCCTGCGGGCTGACCTGCGAAGTGCCAAAACTCATGTCGGTCAGCACCAGCGCCTTGCTGTTGCCGCGCGCCACGCAGGCAGTGTGATAGACCATGTCGCGCTGCGTGACCGGCAAGGTAGAGCCGTGCCCCTGGATCACATTGCCCAGCGAGTCGCCAACCAGCAGGATATCGACACCGCAGCCATCAAGCAGCGCGGCAAAGCTGGCGTCGTAACAGGTGAGCATGGCGATTTTCTGGCCGTCCTGCTTCATCTTGGCCAGCGAGGTGAGCGTGGTTTTCATGGGTGATGGTCCATTTTTGCGGAGGTGGCGGCCGGCTTGTGGCCGGCGATACCGGAGTTCGTCAATGGTGCAGCGCCGGATGCTGCGCTGCGCAAGGCATGCAGTGTACCCAGCCTCAGTCCAGCCGCGTCAAGTTCTGGTCAGCAACCGCAGGTAAAAAGGCCGCAGCGGCACCCAGACCCGGAATCTGCAGGCCGGGGGCGATTTCCAGCAGCGGCAGCAGCACAAAGGCGCGCTCGTGCATGCGCGGGTGCGGCAGCGTCAGCGTTTCGGAAACCAGCACGCTGTCGTCATACAGCAGCACGTCCAGATCCAGCGTGCGCGGCGCATTGCGGAAGGTGCGCACGCGGCCGAGCTGCTGCTCGATCTGCAGCAGCGCCGCCAGCAGGCCGGGCGCGCTCAGGCTGGTCGCCACCCGCGCCACGGCATTCACGAAATCGGGCTGGTCGGCATACCCGACGGGCGCGCTGGCATAAAGGCTGGATGCCGCCTGCAGTTCGATCTGCGGGTGCGCGGCAATGGCCGCCAGCGCAGCGCGCAACTGGGCCTGCGGATCGCCCAGATTGGCGCCCAGCGCGATGTAGGCAATGGATAATTGAGGAGATGTCAGCATAAAAACCCAACGCAGCGGCGCAAAATGCAGAGGAGAACAAGGGCAAGGCCCGCCTATCAGCTGCTTTCTCTGCGCCTCTGCGTCTGTGCGTTGAGCGTTTTATTCGCCGGCCGGCTTGCGGCGGCGCGGTTTGCGGCGCTTGCCGGCGGGTGCGCTCTGCTCGTCGCGCGGCGCGCTGGCGATCAGGCTGGAGCGCGTGGCGTCGTCGGCGAACTGGAATTTTTTCCACCAGTCGGCCAGTTCTTGGTCGGCCAGGCCGCATTCGGCGCGCAGCTCGAGAAAATCATAGGCGGCGCGGAAGCGCTGCTGCTCCATCAGGCGGAACGGCCGCTGGCCGACGCGCTGCTCGAAGCGTGGCTGCAAGAGCCAGATTTCCTTCATCGCCGCACCGTAGCGGTTGGGGATGGCCAGCCGGCGCGTCACCTTGGCCTCGACGTCGTTCATGGCGTCGACCAGCGCCGGCACATTGTGCTCGCCGGCGGCTTTTTTCTTCTGCCACAGCGCTTCGACCTCGTGCCACAGCAGCGTCGCGAACATGAAGCCGGCGGAAACCGGCTTGTCATCGCGGATGCGCGCGTCGGTATTGTCGAGCGCCTTCTTCAGGAAGGCGGCCGTTTCGTTCTGCGACACCAGCTTGTCCAAGAGCGGGAACAGCGGCTTGTGCAGGCCGTTGGCACGCAGGGCCGTGAGGCAATCCCAGGCGCGGCCGGACAGCAGCAGCTTCATCATTTCGTCGAACAGCCGCGCCGACGGGATGTTTTCCAGCAGGCGGGCATGCTGGGCAATCGGCGTTTGCGTGGCAGGCGCAATCTTCAGATCGAGCTTGGTCGCCAGGCGCACGGCGCGCAGCATGCGCACCGGGTCTTCGTGATAGCGCTTGACCGGGTCGCCGATCATGGCCAGTTTCTTCGCTTCCAGATCGGCCACGCCGTGGTGGAAGTCGATGATGATTTCCTTGTTCGGATCGTAATACAGCGCATTGACCGTGAAATCACGGCGCGAGGCGTCTTCTTCGATGCTGCCGTAGACATTGTCGCGCAGGATGCGGCCGGCATCGTCGGTCGGCGCGTCGCTGGCGCCGCGAAAGGTGGTGACCTCGATGATTTCCTCGCCGCCGCGTTCGAAAAAGGGCACGTGGACGATGCGGAAACGCTTGCCGATGATGCGCGAGCGGTGAAAGACATGGCGCACCTGCTCGGGCGTGGCATTGGTCGCCACGTCAAAATCCTTGGGCGACTTGCCCAGCAGCAGATCACGCACGGCGCCGCCGACGATGTAGGCGTCAAAGCCGGCATCCTGCAGCCGGTCACAGACTTTCAGGGCGGCGGAATGCAATTGCTCGCGGCGGATGCCGTAATGCTTGGCATGCAGCACCTGCTTGCCGGGACGGCGCAACACCTTGCCGATCAGTTTGCGGATCATGGGCGACTCGAAGAAGAACAAGCGATAAAACCCGACATTATACCGTGTGTGCACGACAGCACGCGGATTCTCGCGTGCGACTGTTCCGCCCTGCCGACGGGTGTGCTGTTGCTTGCCGCGCTCCGCGCTCTCGCCCATGCTGGATTGCCCCTCCCCTTATCCATTCTGGAGCCTAGCCCATGCCGGCCTGCTCATACCACCTGCTCAATGTCTTTGCCCCCAGCCACTTCAGCGGCAATCCGCTTGCAGTCTTCCCCGACGCGCGGGGGCTGGATGACGGCACCATGCAGGCCATCGCCCGTCAGCTGAACCTGTCGGAAACCACCTTCGTCACGCCATCAGCCAGCGCCACGGCCAGGGTGCGCATCTTCACCCCCGAATACGAAATGCCCTTTGCCGGCCACCCGACGCTGGGCACGGCCTGGCTCGTCAACCGGCTCAAGCACTGCAATGGCCGCGTCACGCTCGAATTGCCGGCCGGCATCATTCCGGTGACGCTGGACGACGCTGGCGCCACGCTGACCGCAAACCCGCCATCCTGGCGCCCCGGCCCCGCGCGCGCCGACTTTGCCGCTGCGCTGGGACTGAGCAGCGCCGATCTTGCCGGCGACCCGCTGTTCGTCGACACCGGCACCGAGCAGCTGATCGTGCCGCTCGCCGATGCCGGCCTGCTGGCGCGACTCAAACCCGACCTGCCGCGTTTTGCCGAGCTGAGCCGCAATCGCCAGGGCCACAACCAGGCCTTCTGCTGGGCGCCGGCCGAACCAGCCTGGCTGGCGCGCTTTCTGTGGGTGCAGCAGGGCCAGCTTGCCGAGGATTTCGGCACCGGCTCGGCCTGCGCCAATCTGGGCGGGTGGCTGCTGCAAGCAGGACAAAGTCTGCCCTTTGCCACGAACATCATCCAGGGGCATCTGACGGACAGGCAGGCGCTGATCGGGCTCGCCATCGACGCCGGGCAGCGCATCCAGGTCAGCGGCCAGGTCAGGCAGGTCGGCAGCGGCGAACTGCTGCTGCCCTGAACGGCTGCGACCCTGAAGCCGACGCGCGGCGCCAGCACATCGCCGCGCCCGCAGCAAGGGAACCGTTTGGCGTGGGCAGGGTCGGTTGCTGCACGTATAATCCGCGCCTTTCCCTTGCACCCTGCCCGAGTTGTTGCCAATGATGCCGCGTCGCCTGCTTCTTACCGCCTCCCTCCTGCTCGCCGGTCTCGCCCAGGCCTTCACGCCCCCTCCGCCCGACATTGCCGGCCGCGCCTGGCTGCTGGTTGACGCGCAAAGCGGGCAAACGCTGACCGCGAAGGACGAAAACACCCGCATCGAGCCGGCCTCGCTGACCAAGCTGATGACGGCCTATGTGACCTTCAAGGCGATCAAGGAAGGCAAGCTGAAACTCGACCAGCAGCTCACCGTATCGGAAAAGGGCTGGAAGACCGAAGGTTCGCGCATGTTCCTCGACCCCAAGGTGCCCGCCACGGTGGACGACCTGATCAAGGGCATGATCGTGCAAAGCGGCAACGACGCCTGCGTGACGCTGGCCGAAGCCATCGCCGGCAGCGAGGAAGTCTTTGCCCAGGTGATGAACAAGGAAGCCAAGCGGCTGGGGCTCACCGGCTCGAACTTTGAAAACAGCACGGGCCTGCCCGGCGCCAACCACTACATGACCGTGCGTGATCTGGAAATCCTCGCGCAGGCCATCATCAAGGACTTCCCCGAGTTCTACCCGATCTACTCGATCAAGGAATTCCGCTACAACAACATCAACCAGCCCAATCGCAACCTGCTGCTCTACCGCGACCCCAATGTCGACGGCATGAAGACCGGACACACGGAAGCCGCCGGCTACAATCTGGTCGCCTCCAGCAAGCGCGACGGCCGCCGGCTGATTTCGGTCGTGGTCGGCACCAGCGGTCCGGAAGTGCGCGCCACCGAGTCATCCAAGCTCCTGAACTGGGGTGCGCAATTCTTCGAAACGCCGAAGATCTACACGGCCAGGCAGGCCATTAGCCAGATCGAAGTCTGGAAAGGCGCCGAGGATCACATCGGCATCGGCTTTCTTGCCGACCAGTATGTGACCGTTCCCAAGGGCGACACGCAAAAGCTCAAGATGGAACTGCACACCCAGCAGCCGCTGATCGCGCCCTTGCGCGCCGGCCAGCAGATCGGCACCGTCAAGGTGTCGCTGGATGGCAAGCCACTGGCCGAACTGCCCGCCGTGGCCCTGAACGATGTGCCCGAAGCCGGTTTCTTCGGCCGCGCCTGGGATGCCATCCGCCTGTGGTTCAAGTCGCTGTTCAACTGAGGTGTGAGGTGTGAGGTGTGAGGTGTGAGGTGCAGCATACCCACCAAGCCATATCACCCAAGCCCTTTAAAAGCATTGGCTTCAACCCGATACCCAACAAAAGCCGTCAACTCACGACGGCTTTTTGTTGGGCAGCCATTTCACACGAACCAAGCCGCCATCCCATGCGCCCCCCTCTCGCCTTACTCTCCTACACTGAAAGCAGTCCACCCTGCCCGGAGCCCGCCATGACGCTGCCTGCCTTCAATGCCTACCTGAACGGCCGTTTTGCCCCGCTGGATTCGCTGACCGTGTCGGTGATGGATCGCGGTTTCCTGTTCGGCGACGGTGTGTACGAGATGATTCCGGTGTACAACCGCCACGTGTTCCGCCTCGACGCGCATCTGGACCGGCTCACGGCCAATCTCGCCGCCATTGGCATCACCGATCCGCACGAGCGGCACGAATGGCACAAGATCATCAACCGGCTGGTCGACGAGGAAATTTTCCCCGACCAGCAGATTTACCTGCAGGTGACGCGCGGGCCGGCCTGGCCGCGCAATCACGCCTTCCCGGCCGAAGTCAGCCCCACCGTGCTGCTGTTTGCCGACGAATTGCCGGCGCCGGCGCGCGAGCAGGTTGAAAATGGCGTTTCCGCCATCACCATTCCCGATCTGCGCTGGCAGCGCTGCAACATCAAGGCGATTTCGCTGCTGGCCAATGTGCTGGCCAAGCAGGCCGCCGTCGAGGCCGGCGTCACCGAGGCGGTGCTGATCCGCGACGGCCAGCTGATGGAAGGCGCGGCCAGCAATATTTTCATCGTGAAGGATGGTGTGCTGCGTGCCCCGCCGCCGTCGACGCAGATGCTGACGGGAATTACCTACGACGTGGTGATCGAGCTGGCGCAGTCCCACGGCATCGCCGTCGAGCTGGCCCCCGTCAGCGAAGCGGCATTGCGCGGCGCCGACGAAGTCTGGCTGACCTCGTCGACCAAGGAGGTGCTGGCCATCACCCGACTGGACGACGCGCCAATCGGATCGGGCCTGCCGGGCTCGCTCTACCGGCGCATTTTCCAGTATTATCAGGACTTTAAAACCGGCGTAATGCGTGCCGGCAAGGATTTTGCATGACCAAGACCACCGTGCCGGAATCGGCAAGACTCGAAGACCTGCTCGACTTTCCGGCGCTGATCCCGGCCAAGGCCGTCAGCCACAAGGGCGTCAGCCGCGAGGAATTCCACAGCGCGTTGCTGGAGCTGACCATCGTTCATGTGCCCGGCTTTCACGCCGAGCTGATTACGATACGCGAATCGAGTTCGGGCAATTACTACTCGGCCACGCTGTCGGTCACCGTCGACACCGCCGACCAGTTCCGCCAGCTCGACGCCGCGCTGCGCGCACACCCGCTGGTCAAGCTGGTGCTGTAAGCTCTCCAAAATCCTTTCACCACAGAGGCACAGAGGGGCACAGAGAGAATGAAATCGGGCACTACATACACGCTGTAAATCCCGTTTCACCCTCTGTGATCCCTGTGCCTCTGTGGTGCAAACAGGCTTTCTGCATCGTTATATGCCCCTGCTAATCAAACACCTCGGCCTCGTCGAATACCCGGCAACCCTTGCCGCCATGACCGAATTCACGCTTGGGCGCCAGGCGGATACCCCCGATGAAATCTGGACACTCGAACACCCGCCGGTGTTCACGCAGGGCCAGGCCGGCAAGGCCGAGCACATCCTGATACCCAGCGACATTCCCGTGGTGCAGATCGACCGCGGCGGGCAGGTGACCTATCACGGCCCCGGCCAGCTGGTCGTCTACACGCTGCTGGACCTCAAGCGCCTGGGGCTGGGCGTGCGCGAGTACGTGCGCATGCTGGAAAACGCCGTCATCGGCCTGCTGGCCGACTACAACATCGAAGCCTACGGCAAGGTTGATGCGCCGGGCGTGTATGTGCAACTGGCCCGCGATGAAGGCCTGACGGAGGAAGCCAAGATCGCCTCGCTGGGCCTGCGCATCCGCAACGGCCGCTGCTATCACGGCCTGGCGCTCAACGTCGACCTCGACCTCACGCCCTTTCACTACATCAACCCCTGCGGCTACCAGGGGCTGGCGGTCACGCAGATGGCCGATTTCGGCGTAGCCGAGACACCGGCGTCGCTTGCCGCTAAAATGGCCGACAAAATTACTCAACAAATCGCCACGCGCACCGCAGTGACGATTTGACCTTTTTTCAACGCAGAGACGCAGAGCCGCAGAGCACACCCAGCTCTGCTTTTCCTCCGCGTCTCTGCGCCTCTGCGTTGAGGTTTTCAAAAGCATGAGCAACGACAGCAAAACCCCATCGAATGCCGCCGGCGTCAAGCACAAGGGCGAGGCGAAAACCGCGCGCATTCCGATCAAGATCGTTCCGCTGGACGAAAAGCTGAAAAAGCCGGACTGGATCCGCGTGCAGGCGCCCACTTCCGGCAGCCGCTTCTACGAGATCAAGGAAATCCTGCGCTCGCAAAAGCTGCACACCGTCTGCGAGGAAGCCACCTGTCCCAATATCGGCGAGTGCTTCGGCAAGGGCACGGCGACCTTCATGATCATGGGCGACATCTGCACGCGCCGCTGCCCCTTCTGCGATGTCGGCCACGGCCGCCCCAACCCACTGGATGAAAACGAGCCGCAGAACCTCGGCGAGACGGTTGCCGCGCTCAAGCTCAATTACGTCGTGGTGACCTCGGTCGACCGTGACGACCTGCGCGACGGCGGCGCCCAGCACTTTGTCGAGTGCATTACGAAAATCCGCGAGCTGTCGCCCAAGACCCAGATCGAAGTGCTGGTGCCGGACTTCCGCGGCCGCCTGGAGATCGCGCTGGAGCTCTTTGGCAACGCGCTGCCCGACGTGATGAACCACAATCTGGAAACCGCGCCGCGCCTGTACCTGCAGGCCCGCCCGGGTTCCGATTACCTGCATTCGCTGAAGCTGCTGAAAGACTTCAAGGCCATGTACCCGCACGTGAAGACCAAGTCCGGCATCATGGTAGGCCTTGGCGAAACCGACGAGGAAGTCGTGCAGGTCATGCGCGACATGCGCGAGCACGACATCGACATGCTGACCATCGGCCAGTACCTGCAGCCGTCCAACGGCCACCTGCCGGTGCTGCGCTACGTGCATCCGGACAAATTCAAGGAATGGGAAACCCTGGCCTATGAAATGGGCTTCCTGCACGCGGCCGTGGGCGCGATGGTGCGCTCGAGCTATTTCGCCGACCAGCAGGCGCATGGTGCGGGCGTGACGATCTGATCCTCAACGTCTGATCCTCACCGTTTATGCAGCACGACAAAGGGCGCCCGAAGGCGCCCTTTGTTTTTACATGTATTGCGGTACGGCCCAGGCAATGTCGAACAAGAGTCCGACAGCACCACGGGCCACCAGCCCGGCCCGGCTACGCATAAGTTACGACCTTCGCCGGGCTTGGCGCCTTACGCCGCTTGCAGCGCGTGCACCGGGCGCGGGCGCAGCTTCAAGAGCCAGATTCCCAGCAGCACGCCCAGCACGCTCAGCGCCATCACGTAATGCGCCGGCGCGAGCGGGTTGTCCTTCAGCCAGCCCGTGACCAGCACCGGGGTCAGCCCGCCGGTGATGGCGTAGGCGACGTTGTAAGAGAAGGACAGCCCCGAAAAGCGCACGGCCGGTGGAAAGGCGCAGATCATCACATAGGGCACGGCGCCGACAATGCCGACACTGAAACCGGCCAGCGCGTACAGCAAATACAACTGTGAGGCGTCGGCGGCCACGCCGGTGTAGAACAGGTAGGTGCACACGCCCAGCAGGAAGGAGCCGGTAATGAAGGTGAGCCCGGCGCCGATGCGATCGATGGTCCAGCCGGCCAGCACGCAGGCGATGGTCAGCGCGACGATGGCCAGACTGTTGGCCTGCAGCGTCACCGCCGGCGCCAGCCCGTACTGTTTTTGCAGCAGCGAGGGCGTCATCAGGATGACAACCACAATCGCCGCCGACAGCAGCCAGGTCATCAGCATCGACAGCACGATGCCCTGCTTGTGGCCGCGCAGCACGCTCTTGAGCGGCATTTCGGCAGCCAGCGCCTTTCTGGCCTGCATTTCGGCGAAGACTGGCGTTTCGTGCAACCAGCGCCGCAGCAGCATGGCAACAAAGCCAAAGACGCCGCCGATCAGGAAGGGCACGCGCCAGCCCCAGTCGGCCAGCACCGCCGGCTCGAAGCCGCGATTGATCGCGGTGGCCACCAGCGAGCCCAGCAGGATGCCGGCGGTCAGCCCGGCGGTCAGCGTGCCGCAGGCCAGGCCAACATGGCGCTGCGGCACATGCTCGGACACGAACACCCAGGCGCCCGGCACTTCGCCGCCGATGGCCGCCCCCTGCAGCACGCGCATCAGCAAGAGCAGCAGCGGCGCCCAGATGCCGATCTGCGCATAGGTGGGCAAGAGGCCCATGGCCAGCGTCGGCACGGCCATCAGGAAAATGCTCAGCGTGAACATGCGCTTGCGGCCGAACAGGTCGCCCAGGTGCGCCATGATGATGCCGCCCAGCGGGCGGGCAAGATAGCCCGCGGCGAAAATGCCGAAGGTCTGCACCTGGCGCAGCCAGTCCGGCATGTCGGGCGGGAAGAAGAGTTTGCCAAGCAGGGCGGCAAAGAACACGAAGATGATGAAGTCGTAGAACTCCAGCGCGCCGCCAAGGGCGGAAAGCCCCAGCGTGCGGTAGTCCTGGCGGTTGAGCGGGCGATGCGCGTCGATCTCGGAATGGGCCATGGCTGCCTCTTGTGGAATGTGGGAAAGCACCTGCTCACGATCGTTTCGCGCCAGCAGCAGCGCCAGCCGGTAAAGCGCTCAGGCTCACGGTCTGGCCGCGAACGCTGGGGCGAAACACGCATGAACAGCTTGTAAAACAAGGGCCACACTGTACCGTGCCGCTTGCCCGGGCCGCCTATGCTCCGCTGGTCGGCCGGCAGAAAAACAACACCGGGCACGGCTTGTCCAAGCCTGGGTGGGCGGCAACGGCAACTGGCGTCTGCGCCGAATCGCTGCCACACTGCGACCTCTACTCTTACCCACTGCTTTCAATGACTGCTCTGTTTTCTGCCCAGCAATTGCCGGCGCTGATTCTCTTCGGCGCGGTCGCCCATCTCGCCATTGGCGGCATGCTCTGGTATGTCTGGCGCAGCCGTCAGACCGGACCGGGCTTTGGCTTCTGGGTGGCCACCGAGCTGGTGATCGCCGGCGGCTATATCCTGCTGGTGCTGCGCGGCAGCGTGCCGGCCCTGCAAGCGCCGCTGGTGCTGCTGGGCAATGCACTCTTCCTGAGCAATCCGCTGCTTTACGAACTTGGCCTGCGTCGCTTCTTTCCGCGCGAACAGCTTGGCCCGGCCTGGGTCGCCCCCCTGCTGGCCGGCAGCTTTGTGCTGGCCAATCTGGTGGCCCTGCTGGCCGAGGCGCCACCCCACCTGCGCTTTGCCCTGATGGCCTCCGCCTCGGTCTGCCAGCTGCTGTGGCTGCTGCCGCAGCTGCTGCGCGTGGCCGGCAGCTCGCCCTATTGCCGGCCGCTGCGCATCATGGCGCTGTTGCTGGTGATCATCCTTGTCGTGCAGGTGCTGCGCACCGCGCAGCACCTGCCGCTGGCCAGTCAGCCCGGCCAGATTTTCGAGGACCCGCTGCTTGGCCTGATCCTGCTGCTGACCGTGCTGGCCAGCATTGTGCGCGGCAATACCGACCTGATCCTGATCCACTCGCGCGCCGAACTGGCCTTGCGCAACGCCCAAGCCGAGCTGGAAGTGCGCGCCAATATCGACAGCCTCAGCGGCTTGCTGAACCGGCATTGTTTCGAAGCCCGCCTGCAGGCCAGGCTGGCCAGCAGCGCCCGGCAACCCTTCACCCTGCTGCTTTTCGATGTCGACCGATTCAAGCTGATCAACGACCAGTGCGGCCACCCGGCCGGCGACGCGGTGATCCGTGCGCTGGGCGAAGGCGTGCGCGCCGTGCTGCGCGAAGCAGATCTGGCCGGGCGGCTGGGCGGCGACGAAATCGCCATCCTCCTGCCGGCTTGCAGCCTCGCGCAACTGCCGCCCGTGCTGGCGCGGCTGCGCGCCAGCGTGGCGAACTGCACGGCGCGCGTGCACGGGCCGGGCATCACGCTGAGCATCGGCGCCACCGATTGCAAGGCTGGCGAAGACTTCGCACAGCTCTACCACCGCGCCGACCTGGCGATGTATGCCGCCAAGGAAGGCGGGCGCAACTGCGCCTGCAGCCTGGCTGGCGGCAGCGAAGCCGCGCTGCGCATTGCCGAGACACACAACGAGGCATCAGGCCAGAACCATTCAGCAGAAAAGGCTGCAGGGCAATACCGCGCAGCCGACTCGATCCCAGGCTAGGTTTTCTAGGCTATGTACCAAAACCGTGTTGTGGTCTTGAATTCGTCATTCCGGCGCAGGCCGGAATCAAGTGGTTCCGGTTAAAAATGCACTCTGGATACCGGCTTTCGCCGGTATGACGAAGTGGTTTCTCATGTTTCTGTGACACAACATGGTTCTGAGACAGAACCTTTTTCCAAGGCAGTCCGCTGCCGGCGGCGGCCGCAGCACTCAGCCAGCCGAACGCTTGAACAGCGCCAGCGCCGCCTCGCGTTGCACCGCGTGATCGACGATGGGCAGCGGATAATCGACACCCAGCGTGATGCCCGCGGCCTGCAGTTCCAGCGGCTTCGCCAGCCAGGGCGCGTGGATGACTTTCGCCGGCAGCATGGCCAGCTCGGGGCAATAGCGCTTGATGAACTTGCCCTCGCCGTCGAATTTCTCCGACTGGCTCACCGGATTGAAGATGCGGAAATACGGTTGCGCATCGCAGCCGGTCGAGGCCGCCCACTGCCAGCCGCCGTTGTTTGCCGCCAGATCGAAGTCGATCAGCTTTTCCGCAAAATAACGCTCGCCCCAGCGCCAGTCGATCAGCAGGTCTTTCACCAGAAAGCTGGCGACGATCATGCGCAGGCGGTTGTGCATGTAGCCGGTCTGGTTCAGCTGGCGCATCGCCGCGTCGACAATCGGAAACCCTGTCCTTCCCTCACACCAGGCGGCAAACCAGTCCTCGCGGTTCGGAAACGGCAGCGCGTCGTATTCGGGCTTGAAGGCATGCCCGACCACCTCGGGGCGGTGCCAGAGGATCTGCATGTAGAACTCGCGCCAGATCAGCTCGGACAGCCAGGTTTCCGCGCCCGCGCCGCCGTGGCGATAGGCATAGGCCGCCAGCTCGCGCACGCTGACCGTGCCAAAGCGCAGGTGCACCGACAAATACGACGGCCCCTTCACCGCCGGAAAGTCGCGCGCTTCGTGGTAGCGATCGATGCGCTGGCAGAAGTCGGCAAACAGTTGCTCGCCGCCCTTGAGCCCCACCGGCATGTTCAGCCCGGCCAGATTGCTGCGCGCAAAGCCCAGCTCCTTGAGACTGGGGAAATACTGCGCCGGCAGCCGCGCCAGCTGCTGCAGGTAGCGCGCCACCGGATAGGGCCTGAGGTAGAAATCGTTCAGTTGCGCCAGCCAGGCGCGCTTGTAGGGCGTGAACACCGAGTACATGCCGCCGGTTTTGGTCAGCACCTCGGCGCGCTCGAACACCACCTGATCCTTGAAGGTATGCAGCTGTAGCCCTTTTTCTGCAAGGGCTTTGGTCACACACTGGTCACGGTATATCGCGGATGGTTCGTAATCGTGGTTGGTGTAGACGGCGCTGGCGCCAAATTCGGCGGCCAGTTGCGGAATCAGCTCGCAGGCGCGGCCATGGCGCACCACCAGATCGCCACCGTGTTTCAGCAGCTCCGCTTTGAGCTGCTTCAGGCTTTCCCAGATGAACTCGACGCGGCGGTCATCCTTAGGCAAGCCGGCAAGGATGTCGGTATCGAACACGAATACCGGAATCACCGGCTGACCGGATTTCAGCGCGTGGTAGAGCGCCGCGTGATCATGCAGCCGCAGATCGCGGCGCAGCCAGACAAGAACGGGGGCAGGCATAGGGTTTCAGCGCAGGCTAACATCGACGGGCAAGTATGCCATGGGCGCCCCGGGAATCGCAGCGCGTGCCCGCTCTGTGCCATAATCCCGCGCATGGAAAAAGCACAGACTCTGGACCTCACCCACCACTTCCTGATCGCGATGCCCAGCCTTGCCGACCCGATTTTCTCGGGTGCGCTGGCCTTCATCTGCGAGCACAGCGAAAAGGGGGCGATGGGCATCATCGTGAACAAGCCGCTGGACATGACGCTAGCGCAGCTCTTCGAGCAGATCGATGTCGAGCTGCACCGCCCGGATGTGGCCAATCTGCCCGTGCATTTCGGCGGGCCGGTGCAGACCGAGCGCGGCTTCGTGCTGCATTCGCCGCTGGGCGAATGGCAGTCGATGCTCACCGTCTCGGACGAGCTGGGCCTCTCGACGTCCAAGGACATCCTGCTCGCGGTCGGCGAAGGCGACGGGCCCGAGCATCTGCTGGTGACGCTCGGCTATGCCGGCTGGGAAGCCGGGCAGCTGGAAAACGAAATCGTGCAGAACTCCTGGCTGACCGTGAAAGCCGATCTGGGCATCATCTTCGGCAAGCCGGCCGCCGAGCGCTACGATGCCGCGCTGGCGCTGCTGGGCGTGGATTATTCGATGCTCTCGCAGGAAGCCGGCCATGCCTGAGCAACATCAAGGGTATATGGCTACAGCCAAACACCTTAAAAGGCTGCAAGCCTATACACCAGCGGGTACTCCCGCATGAGCACGGTACTGGCTTTTGATTTCGGCGCCAGCCGCATCGGCGTGGCGACCGGCAGCACCGAGCTTGGCATTGCCCACCCGCTGGAAACCATTGCCGCCATCGACAATGACACGCGCTTTGCGCGCATCGCCGCGCTGCTGAAGGAATGGCAGCCCGGGCTGCTGATCGTCGGCCTCTCGACGCATGTGGATGGCACCGCGACGGCCATGACGCAGCAAACGACGCGTTTTGCGCGCCGACTGCAGGGCCGCTTCGGGATACGCACGCTGCTGGTTGACGAACGCCTGTCGTCGGCCGCTGCGACCGAGCACCTCAACGAGATCGGCGTGCGCGGCCGCAGGCAAAAACCCGCGCTCGACCAGGTCGCCGCGATGCAGATCCTGCAAACCTATTTTGATACCCCCGAGAGCGCGCTCGACCCGGCCAGCCGGAGCGACGATGCGCCAGGAGACTCCGATGATTAACCCGCAACTGAATGCGCAGGGCGAGCTGATCCACCTGCTGACCACCGAAGGTCTGTCGCGCAAGATCCTCACGCAGATTCTCGACCGTGCCGCCGATTTCGTGAAAGACGGCGAGCTGGTGAACCAGAAGTTCACCGATCTGGCCGGCACCTCGGTCTTCAACCTGTTTTTCGAGAACTCGACGCGCACCCGCACCACCTTCGAGATCGCCGCCAAGCGCCTGTCGGCCGACGTGTCGAGCCTGAACATCCAGGCCTCCAGCACCGCCAAGGGCGAAACGCTGCTCGACACCATCCACAACCTCGAAGCGATGGGCGCCAACCTGTTTGTCGTGCGCCATTCCGAATCGGGCGCGGCGCACCTGATCGCCCGCCACGTGAAGCCGGGCGTGTCGGTGGTGAATGCCGGCGACGGCCGGCACGCCCACCCGACGCAGGCCATGCTCGACATGTTCACCATCCGCCACTACAAGCAGGACTTCACCAAGCTGCGCGTGGCGATTGTCGGCGACATCCTGCACTCGCGCGTGGCGCGCTCGCAGATTCACGCCCTCTCGACGCTGGGCTGCCCGGAAATCCGCGTGATTGCGCCGAAAACCCTGCTGCCGACCGCCGTCGAGCAACTGGGCGTGCACGTCTACCACGACATGGCGGAAGGTCTCAAGGATGTGGACGTCGTCGCGATGCTGCGCCTGCAGAACGAGCGCATGAGCGGCGCCTACCTGCCCAGCACGCAGGAGTTCTTCAAGTACTACGGCCTTACCGAGGAAAAACTGGCGCTGGCCAAACCCGATGCCATCGTGATGCACCCGGGTCCGATGAACCGCGGCGTGGAAATCGATTCGGTCGTCGCTGACGGCAAACAAGCCGTGATCCTGCCACAGGTGACCTTTGGCATCGCCGTGCGCATGGCGGTGCTTTCCATCGTGACAGCCAACCAGCGGAGTGCGAAACAATGAAAAACATCCACATCCAGAACGGCCGCCTGGTTGATCCGCTGGCCGGCACCGAGCAACAGGCCGACCTCTTCATTGCCTATGGCAAGATCGTCGGCGTCGGCAGCGCGCCGCAGGGCTTTGTGGCCGAAGAAAGCATCGACGCCAGCGGCCTCATCGTCGCCCCTGGCCTCGTCGATTTTGCTGCGCGCCTGCGCGAACCGGGCAATGAATACAAGGCCACGCTGGCGTCCGAGATGGCCGCGGCGGTGGCCGGTGGCGTGACCAGCGTGGTCTGCCCGCCGGATACCGACCCGGTGCTTGATGAGGTAGGCCTGGTGACCATGCTGCGCCAGCGCTCCAAGACGCTGAACCTCGCCCGCGTCTACCCGGTGGGCGCGCTGACCGTGGGGCTCAAGGGCAAGCAGATCACCGAAATGGCGCTGCTGAAAGACGCCGGCTGCGTGGCGTTCTCGCAGGGTGATGTGCCGATCGCCGACCTGCAGGTGCTCTACCGCGCCATGCAGTACGCCGCCAACTACGGCTTCGAACTGCGCCTGCGCCCGGAAGAAGCCAGCCTGGTGAACGACGGCGTGGCGCACGATGGCCCCTACGCCTCGCGCCTGGGCCTGACCGGCATTCCGGTCATTGCGGAAACCATCGCCATCGCGCAGATCCTGCAGCTGGTCAAGGCCACGGGCTGCCGTGTGCATCTGGCGCGCATTTCCAGTGCGGCCGGCCTCGCGATGATCCGCGCGGCCAAGCAGGAAGGCCTGCCGCTGACCTGCGACGTGGACATCAACCACATCCATCTGGCGGATGTGGACATCGGCTTCTTCGACACGCAATTCCGCTTCGACCCGCCGCTGCGCGCGGTTGCCGACCGTGATGCCATCGTTGCGGCACTGAACGATGGCACCATCGACATCATCTGCTCGGATCACGCACCGGTCGACGATGACGGCAAACTGGTGCCCTTCGCACAGGCCGAACGCGGCGCGACCGGCCTGGAGTTGCTGCTGCCGCTGACGCTGGCCTGGGCGCGCCGCAACGGCATCAGCCTGCCGGCTGCGCTGGCGCGCATCAGCACGGCCCCGGCCAGGGCGCTGGGCTTCGAGGCGGGCCTGGCCATCGGCCAGCGCGCCGACCTGGTGATCTTCAATGCCGATGAGGCCTGGCAGGTCACGCCGGCGGCGCTCAAGAGCAGCGGCAAGAACACGCCCTTCCTCAACCACGAAGTGGTCGGCCGCGTGCGCCACACGCTGGTCAAGGGCAAGGTCGTCTATCGCGCCTGATCGCCCCCTGGTCAAGGCCCGGCCGCGTGCCGGGCTTTTTTCTCCCGATCTGGAAAATCCGCATGCAGAAGCAGAACATCTCTGATTCCGAAGTCCGCAAAAACTCCTCACTCATTCTCTTCATCGCTGCGCTGTTTGGTCTGGCCGCAGGAGTTGGCGCCATGTTTCAGCTGTTTGCCAGCCCAAATTTCAATATTGGCGCATTGCTCATGGGCGGCTTTTGTTTTGTTCTGTTTTTCAAATGCAGCAAAGAAATCGTGCGTAGAGTAAAAACGAAGAAGAATCCTTCGACCCTATAAACAGGCCCCGCATTAGTATCAGCTCGGCAGCTTGTCGTGCCGGCACAAGCTGGTATCCAGAGCGCGGCCCGAACAGACATTTCTGCTGCATTCCGGCTTTTGCCGAAATGACAAGTGAGGTTTTGCTGGGGCCGCTACCTAACCAGGAAAAGGTTTCGCAGCATGCAGAAACTTCGCCTGCCTCATACCCTTCTCATCACACTGACTGGGTATATCTATAGAAGCCATGACCAGCAATAATCCCAAGCCTATACCCAAGCACCACTCCCGCCAGATTCCGCGCGAGGAGCTGAAAACCTATCCGGTTTATCCCGGCCTGCCGCTGGCGCAGATCACACTGGTCGAAAACGCCGAACAACTTGCCGCTGCGCTGGCCGACCTGCAGAGCAATACCATCATCGGCTTCGACACCGAATCGCGCCCGACTTTCCAGCCCGGCCAGCAGAGCGACGGCCCGCATCTGCTGCAACTCGCCAGTCCGACGCACGCCTGGCTGTTTCCAGTGCAGCAGTACAGCCTGCCCGAAGCGCTGAAAGCACTGCTGGAATCGGGGCAAATCACACTGGTGGGTTTTGAGACCGGGGAAGATGTACGGCGGCTGCGCGAGCGCCTGGGGGTGTGCTGCGCCAGCGTGCTCGACGCCGGGACGCTGTTTGCCAGCGAGAAGCGCATTACCGTCGGCGCCGTACAGGCCGTAGCGCGTGTGTTCGGCCAGTATCTGCGCAAGTCGAAAAAGGTGACGACGTCGAACTGGGCGAAGTTACCGTATAGCGATGCGCAACTCAGCTACGCCGGCAACGACGCCTGGGTGCCGCTGCAGGTTTACCAAGCCTTGCGGGCCTGAAGCAGCTTTGGCACGAGCGGGCAGGGAAAACCCAACGCAGAGACGCAGAGACGCAGAGACGCAGAGACGCAGAATAAAACCGGTTCAGTGCCTGCCATGCAATACCCCGGTTTTCTCCGCGCCCTCTGCGTCTCTGCGTTGAAGGTTTTGGATTTAGGCGTGACGTTATCAGTTTCGCCGCACCGGCTTACTTCTCGACCAGATCCTTGTAGGCATACCAGGTGGCATGCCCCAGCCACGGAAAGATCACGATCAGCCCGATCATGAAGGTGGCAAAGCCGATGGCGGTCAGCGCCACCAGCAAGACCGCCCAGAAGGCCATGGGCGCGAGGTTGTCGCCCACCGCGCGCAGGCTGGTCATCATGGCGGTGACCGCATCAACCCCGCGGTCGGCCAGCATCGGGATGGACACGGCGGTCAGCGCGAACACCACGCAGGCCAGAACGAAGCCCGCGCCGGCCCACACCAGCGTGAAGACCAGATACTCCCCGGTGAAGGTGGCAAGCAGGCCATCCAGACTGATGCCCGCGCCGCCATAGAACAGCGCGAACAGGATGGCGGACGTGCGCTCCCAGGCAATGGCGATCAGCCCCAGCAAGAGACCGAAAAAGGCCAGCTGGCCGAAGTTGCGCGCCAGATCGCGCAGTGATTGCATGAAGGAGGTTTCCCGCCCCTCGTCGCGCTCGCTGGTCAGCTCGTAAATGCCGGCTGCAGCCAGCGGCGCCAGCAGGAGGAAACCGGTTATGAAGGTTGTCAGCAGGTAGGGATAGCCGGCGGCCAGCGCCAGCAGGCCAAAGCCCGCCAGGGTCACCAGTGCGCCATAGCTGAGGCTGGCGTCAGGGTGGCGCATCATGTCCTGCCAGCCCAACTTCAGCCATTGCAGCGGCCTGCCGCCGTCGACCTTGCGGATGACCGGCAGCGTGAAGTGCCGGTCCAGATTGTCCATGTGCATGTCCATGCTGTCCTCCTTGTATCGGCCACGGATTGGGAACCGTTATCAGTAGCTTTAGACCATGCTGGCGACTTGTTCCGTCCGCAATCCGACCAGCGGCATTGCTGCGCCGCAGCAAAATCATCAGGCAGATCAAGGCCTTGCGATTGCCCGATTCCTTTCCTAGCGTGTAACAACGCTGTTGCCGGCCGCAAGCCAGCACGACACGGAACCATCAGGGCGGGAGGGCAAGGATGAAGCACACAGGGCCGGGCTGGATGATCGCACTGTTGGCCAGCATGCCGGCGCACGCTGCCGAATGGACTTTCCAGCCACCGGTCACCGCGATTGCCCGCGATGTTGGCGCACTGCATGCGTGGATCATGTGGATCATCCTGGCGATCTTTGTGCTCGTGTTTGGCGTGATGTTCTACGCCATCCTGCGCCACCGCCGCTCGCTCGGGCACGAAGCGCGGCATTTCCACGAAAACACCACCGTCGAAATCCTCTGGACGCTGATTCCACTGCTGATCCTGATCGGCATGGCCTGGCCGGTTGCCAAGGTCGTGCTGGCCCAGAAGGACACCCGCAATCCCGGGCTGACGATCAAGGTCACCGGCCAGCAATGGCTGTGGCAATACGATTACCTTGATCACCGCGTCGGCTTCAAGAGCCGGCTGGCCACGCCACGCACGCAGATCAACAACTACGATGGCCTGCCCATCCAGCGCTCACCCAGGTATCTACTGGAAGTCGATGAACCGCTTGTGGTTCCGGTCGATACGAAGGTACGTATCCTGACCACCAGCAACGATGTCATCCACTCCTGGGGGGTGCCGGCCTTTGCCGTCAAGCAGGATGCCATTCCCGGTTATATCCGCGACACCTGGTTCACCGCCACGCAGACCGGCACCTTTCGCGGCCAGTGCGTCGAGTTGTGCGGGCGTGACCATGCCTTCATGCCAGTGGTGGTCAAGGTGGTCAGCAAGGACGAATTCAGCCGCTGGATCACGCAGAAGCAGGCCGAACAGCAAAAGGTGGCCAGCGACCCGAATCGCGTCTGGACGCGGGCCGAGCTGATGCAGCATGGCGAGAAGGTCTACAAGGACAATTGCGCAAGCTGCCATCAGGAAAACGGCAAAGGCCTGGGCCCCTTCCCCGCTCTGACCGGCTCGAAAATCGCCACCGGCCCGATCACCGGCCATCTGGCCATCGTGCTCAAGGGCAAGAACGCCATGCCGGCCTGGCCCAGCCTTTCGAACGAAGACATCGCCGCGGTCGTGACCTACGAGCGCAACGCGCTGGGCAACAAGGTCGGTGACGAACTGCAGCCCAAGGCCGTCGCGGCCGCCCGCCAATGACAGGAGAAGGCATGACGCACGAACATCCACACGGCGACCACGATACCGTGCGCGGCTGGCGGCGCTGGCTGTACGCCACCAACCACAAGGACATCGGCACGCTCTACCTGTGCTTTGCCGGGCTGATGTTCTTTACCGGCGGCATCATGGCGCTGGGCATCCGCCTTGAACTGTTCCAGCCCGGCCTGCAGTACTGGCAGCCCGAGTTCTACAACCAGCTGGTCACGCTGCATGGCGTGATCATGGTATTTGGCGCCATCATGCCGGCCTTCACCGGGCTGGCGAACTGGATGCTGCCGCTGATGATCGGCGCGCCGGACATGGCCTTTGCCCGCATGAACAACTGGAGCTTCTGGCTCTTGCCGCCGGCGGCGCTGCTGCTGGTGATTTCGCTGTTCGTGCCAGGCGGCGCAGCGGCGGCCGGCTGGACCTTCTACCCACCGCTGTCGCTGCAGGACGGCATGGGCATGGATTTCGCCATTTTCGCCATCCACCTGCTGGGCATCAGCTCGATCATGGGCTCGATCAACATCGTCGTTACCGTGCTCAACATGCGCGCGCCGGGCATGACGCTGCTGAAAATGCCGCTGTTTGCCTGGACCTCGCTGATCACCGCCTACCTGCTGATCGCCGTGGCGCCCGTACTCGCCGGGGCCGTGACCATGCTCTTGACCGACCGCCACTTCGACACGCATTTCTTCAAGGCGGCCGGCGGCGGCGACCCGGTGCTGTTCCAGCACATCTTCTGGTTCTTCGGCCATCCCGAGGTCTACATCATGGCGCTGCCGGCCTTCGGCATCGTCAGCCAGATCATCCCGACCTTCACGCGCAAGCCGCTGTTCGGCTATGTGTCGATGGTCTACGCGACCTGCGCCATCGGCATCATGTCCTTCACCGTCTGGGCGCACCACATGTTTTCGGTCGGCATGCCCGCCACCGCGCAGCTCTTCTTCATGTTCATGACCATGCTGATCGCCGTGCCGACCGGGGTAAAGGTATTCAACTGGATCGCCACGATGTGGGAGGGCAGCATGAGCTTTGAAACCCCCATGCTGTTTGCCATCGGTTTTGTCTGCCTGTTCACCGTTGGCGGCTTTTCGGGCCTGGTGCTGTCGATCGCGCCGATCGACACGCAAATGCACGACACCTACTACGTCGTTGCCCACTTCCATTACGTGCTGGTGGCGGGTGCGCTGTTCAGCCTGTTTGGCGCGGTCTATTACTGGCTGCCGAAATGGACGGGCTACATGTACAGCGAGAAGCTCGGCAAGCTGCATTTCTGGTGGTCGATGATCGCCTTCAACATCACCTTCTTCCCCATGCACTTCCTGGGCCTGGCCGGCATGCCGCGCCGCATCCCCGATTACGCGCTGCAGTTTACCGACTTCAATGCGCTGGCCACCGTGGGCTCCATGCTGTTCGGGCTGGCCCAGCTGCTGTTCGTGTACAACATCGTGCATTGCGTGCGCGGCGGTGTTGGCAAGGCGTCGGCCTGCCCCTGGGATGGCGCGAATACCCTGGAATGGCAAGTCGCCAGCCCGGCGCCGCACCATACCTGGCATGAGCCGCCTTCCGAGGCCATCGTGCGGCGCGGGCTGGTCGCACAGGCACTGGAGAACCGCCATGAATAGGAATCTGCGCACCGCGCTGTGGCTGGGACTGGTCGCCTTGCTGTTTTTCTGCGCCATCATCCTGCGGCAAATGCTGACGGGGGCAGGCTGAGATGATTGAGAAAGCCGCCGCACTGACGCTGCAGGAGCGCAACCGCCGGCTGGCCTGGTGGCTGGGTGGCGTGGCGCTGCTGATGACGGGCTTTGGCTATCTGCTGGCCGCCAATTACGACCGGCTGTGTCAGGCGCTGGGGCTGGACAGGGCCAGCAGCAGTCTGAGCGGCAGCGGCCAGCCACTGCGCGTCGAGTTCGACAGCAGTGTGGCGCCGGGACTGAATGTGCGCTTCAGCACGGCAACGCCCGTGGTCATCACGCGCGCCGGCGAACTGCTCAAGGGCCACTTCGTGCTGGAAAACTTCGGCAGCGAAGCCGTGGATGTCGTCGCCATTCCCAGCTACGCCCCGGTACGCGCTGCCGGCGTGCTGCAAAAAACCGAATGTTTCTGCTTCAACGGCATGCGCCTTGCTGCCGGCGAGCGCAAGGAAGTCACCGTCGCCCTGCTGGTGAGTCGCGAGCTGCCGGAAGAACTGGGCGTGGCCACACTCGCCTATCAGCTGCGTCCGGCCACGGGAGTCACGCCATGAAAGCGGACTGGCTGCGCGCCCTGCAGATTCCGCTGGCTGCGCTCTTTGGCGTGCAAAGCCGCAAGGCGGCGCAGCAGCCCGTGTCGCCGCTGCGAATGGCGCTGCTGGCGCTGGCCTGTCTGGCTGCACTGATCATTGGCCTGCTGGCGCTGGCGAGCCGGCTGGTGCAGGAACAGCAGCAAGCCGCCATCGCCAGCAACCCGGCAGTTTCGCAGCAGGAGTAAAGCGATGAATGTTGAACATGGCGTCCATGACGCTCCCTATTTCGTGCCCTCGCCGTCCCGCTGGCCCATCGTCGGCGCCGTCGCCTTGTTCTTCTTTGCCCTTGGCGCGGCGCTTACGGTGAACAAGGTCGCGGCCGGCTGGTACAGCCTGGCCGGCGGGCTGGCCATCCTGTTCTGGATGCTGTTTGGCTGGTTTGGCGATGTGATCCGCGAAAGCCAGCAGCAGCAATACGGCCAGCAGGTTGACTGGTCGCTGCGCTGGGGAATGAGCTGGTTCATCTTTTCGGAGGTGATGTTCTTCGCGGCCTTTTTCGGCGCGCTGTTTTATGCGCGCAGCATCGCAATCCCCGAACTGGGCGGCGACACGCTGACCCGCCAGCTGCTCTGGCCGGATTCACAGGCGGCCTGGCCGGGCAACAGCGCGCCGACCAGCACCAGCTACACACCGATGGGCGCGCTGGGCATCCCCGCCATCAATACCGCCATCCTGCTCACCTCGGGTGCAACGCTGACCTGGGCGCACTGGGGGCTGGTGCGCGGACGCCGCCTGCAACTGATCTGCGGGCTGGTCGCCACGATCTACCTTGCCGCGCTGTTTCTGGCGCTGCAGGCCTACGAATACCACCACGGCTTTCTGGACCTGAACCTGACGCTGGCCTCCGGCGCCTACGGCGCGACCTTCTACCTGCTGACCGGCTTTCACGGCCTGCATGTGTTCGTGGGAACGCTGATGCTCTGCGTGATGCTGGCGCGCGCCAGCCAGGGCCATTTCAGCGAGAAACAGCATTTTGGCTTCGAGGCGGCCGCCTGGTACTGGCATTTTGTCGACGTGGTGTGGCTGCTGCTGTTTGTCGTGGTGTACTGGTTGTGAGGAAAACGGCGATGCAGGCGAGTTCGCGAGGATCAGCCGGCCAGCCGACGCTCAGCCGGGCCACCAGCCCAGCAGTCGCGCGCAGACCAGCATGGCAAAAAGCCCGCATGACAAGCCCACGCGCAAGGTCAGCGCGCGAGCCAGTTTCTGCGGTTCGGCGCCACCGCGTACCAGCAGCAGCATGGCGTGCGCCAGAACCAGCACAATGGCGATCAGCACAATGACCAGCAGCAGTTTCATGGCAAATCCTCCTGCACCTGATGCTAGCAGCCGCTGGCAGCGTCCGCTGCGCCGTCGCTGCGCCTTGCTCGCCATGGCGCTGCTCATCCTGCTGACGCTGCTGCTCGGCGTCTGGCAAAGCTGGCGCGGCCTTGGCAAATACCAGTTGGGTATGGATGGGCAGGCCAATCCTGTCAAATGGTCCAGAGGCATACCCCTTGAACACCAGCAACTGCAGCTGTCTGGCCGCTGGCTGGACACGGCCTGCCTCGAGCTGGGGCCGCGCAGCCGGCACGGCCAGGCCGGCCATGAAATGCTGTGCCCGCTGCAACTGGCCGACGGCGTCATTGTGCTCGTCAATCTGGGCTGGCAGGCCGACGCCCGGGCGCAGCCCGCCCTGCCCGCCCTGCCCGTCTTGACCGCGCCTGCGCTGCTGGCGGTCAGCCAGCCCTGGCCACGCTTTGTCGAACTGGGGCCGACCCCGCTGCAAGGGCGACGCCTGCAGAATCCCGACCCGGCCCGCCACGCAGAATGGCCAGGCTGGCAGACGCTGCCGGCACCGGCGGCCTATGCCGTCGCGCTCGCCCCCGCCGGCCGGGAAGAGGCATTCTGGCGCAGCCCCCTCTCCGCCTGGCGGCACTGGGGTTACGCCTTGTCATGGTGGCTGATGAGCGCCTGCGGCATTGTGCTGTGGCGCAAACTGGCAAGGGAGAACTGGTGATGACGCTGAACCGATCCCGCTTGGCGCTACTCGCCATGTTTGGACTGACCGCGCTGCCCTTCGCACTGGCGCAATGGAGCTACCAGCAGCTGCGCCAGGCGCCACCCGGCGCCCATACCGTGGGCACCCTGCAGGTTGCACCGGCCCTGCCGGCCACCGGCCAATGGCGCCTGCTGGCGCTGAGCGCTGATTGCCGGGCTCTGGCCGGCCTGAGCATCCAGGCCGACCGCATCCGCCGCGCCCAGCCGCCGCAGGCCAGCCGGCTGCAGCTGGAGCAGGCCTGCGCCAGCCGGCTCGACACCGGCCTGCAACTGGTCGACCCGCACGGCAATGCGGTGCTGTTCTACGCGCAGGCACAGCTGGATGACGCCACCGTACGCGGCCGGGTAATCCGCGAAATCGGCCAGGTGCTGCGGCGCAATCCCGCACTGGGCGCAAGGAGGCCGACATGATGCTGCGCAAGCTCTTGCTGGGGCTGATCCTCTTGTGCGGCCTGCTGATCATGGTAGGCGCCTGGGTAAGATTGTCGGATGCCGGCCTGGGTTGCCCGGATTGGCCAGGCTGTTATGGTCACCTGACCTTCCCCAGGGCAGAGCATGAAATCAGCCGTGCCGAAGCGCATTTTGGCCAGCCGGTCGATCCGGAACGCGCCTTCAAGGAAATGCTGCACCGCTATATCGCCGGCGTGCTGGGCCTGGGCATCCTCGCGCTGACCCTGCTGGGCTGGCGGCAATGGCCAGACCAGCGCGCGGCGCTCTGTGCACCGCTGGTGCTGGTCATCGTCCAGGCACTCTTCGGCATGTGGACCGTGACAGAAAAACTGATGCCCGCCGTGGTCACGCTGCACCTGCTGGGCGGCATGGGCCTGCTGGCCCTGCTGGTCTGGCTGGCGCTGCGGCTGGCCGCACTGCCGCCATCGCCACGCCCCGCCATGCTGCGTGGCGGCCGACTGCTGCTGGTGGCGCTGGTGCTGCAGATTGCCCTGGGAGGCTGGGTATCCAGCAATTACGCCGGCCCGGCCTGCACCGACTTTCCGCTGTGCGCCGGCCAGCTGCTGCCACCGGACGGGCTGGCCGCCGCGCTGCGCCCGGATCGCCCGCTGGGGCTGAATGCCGATGGCAGCCCGATTTCGCTGGCACAGCTGATGGGCATCCAGATCCTGCACCGCGCCGGCGCCTTGCTGGTACTGCTGCTCTCCTTCTGGCAATGCCGGCAGTGGTGGGCCGGCGGGCAGCGCCGCCATGCCCTGCTGCTGGCCGGCCTGCTGCTGGCGCAGCTTGCACTGGGTGTCGCCAATGCCGTACTGGGCCTGCCGCTGACACTGGCCGTGCTGCATAACGGCATGGCGGCGCTGCTGCTGGCCTACGTCACCTGGCTGGTTTTGGCAGCGGCGCCCTTGCCGCAGGCCACGCGGCATCGTCGGCTACCGGCCCGCCATGATTCGGGCAAACCGCTTACCGAGCAGGCCTAGCAGGCTGTTGAAAAACAGCCTGCGGCCCGTTTTTTACGGCTTCGCCGTAAAAAATGTATGAAAAACAAATAAGTCATTGATTTCGAAGGCAGTGATTTGCGCCGGGCTTTGCCCGGTGCTTGCTGTCGGTCGAAGAAGCCACTATTTCAACACCCTGCTAGGCTCTGTTGATGTTTGATTGCTTGTAAAGCAGCCCCGCCAAGGAGATTCGCCATGCACAGTCCAACCCGCCTGCTTGCCCCACCGGCCACGGCGCTGTGGCGTGAACTCTGGCAGCTCGGCAAGCCCCGCGTCGTGCTGCTGATCGTGTTCTGCGCGCTCGCGGGCATGCTGCTCGCCCCCGGCCCCAAGCCCCTTGTCCTGCTGCTGCAGGCCTGCGCCGGCATTGCACTGCTGGCCACGGCCGCCGCGGCGGCCAATTGCCTGTTCGAGCGCCAGCGTGACGGCGTCATGCTGCGTACCCGCTCCCGGCCGCTGCCCGCCGGGCGGCTCAACCCGGCCATCGCGGGCGTGCACGCCCTGGCCTGTGCGCTGCTGGGCTGCGTGCTGCTGTGGCAAGTGCGCCCGCTGCTGGCGCTGCTGACTCTGGCGACCGCTTTTGCCTATGCGGTGGTCTACACGCGCTGGCTGAAACCCGCCACCCCGCAGAACATCGTGATTGGCGGCGCGGCCGGCGCCATGCCGCCGCTGCTGGGCTGGGTAGCCGTCACCGGCCAGCTCGACCCGGAAGCGCTGAGCCTGTTCCTGGTGATTTACGCCTGGACACCGCCGCATTTCTGGGCGCTGGCACTGTACCGGCTGGAGGATTACCGCAAGGCCGGGCTGCCGATGCTGCCGGTTACCCACGGCCCGGACTTCACCCGGCTGGCGATCGTGCTCTACAGTCTGCTGCTGGCCGGCTGCAGCCTGCTGCCGTTCGGGCTGGGACTGGGTAGCGGGTTCTATCTGGCGGTGGTGGCGCTGCTGAATCTGCGCTTTATCGGCCTGGCGCTGAAACTGCAGCGCAGCGCCAGCGACGATGATGCCCGGCGCCTGTTCCGCTTCTCGATCAATTACCTGGCCCTGCTGTTCGGCGCCCTGGCCATCGAGCATCTGATCAAGGGTATCCAGCTGTAACCAATACCTGAAAAGGGCCATGAGCATATAGCCCATGCCGTATTCATTCCCGTTGGCAAGCAGTTGCTGACCGGGCCCGCCAGACCGCTTTTCCGTTCTCCAGCAAACCCGCCAGCACTGCGCCACTGCCGCACGCCTGCATGGGCGGGGCTTCGCCGCGAAGCCAGCCCAATACCCTGCCACGTACACCACCACAGGCCATTTTCAAAAATGGCTGCATCGGCATACCCAAGCCATTACCAGGCCAAGCCCATCCAAACCGGGGGAAGCGCAAGCGTGGAACAGCCCGGCCGGGTGACTTGCGCTAATTTAGCTCGCCTGGTTTGCGCGAGCCACTGCCGCCGCCCCTGCTCATGCGCCGCCCAGCCCGGCAAACACTCATCCGGGCAGGCAGGCGACTTGGCTGTGCTTGCCCGGTGCGCACGGCGCCAGCAAACCCCGCCGCTTCGGCGGTGACCGAACTGCTACACCGGCGGCCCGGACCGCCAGCGATCCCCACAGGATGAACTCGCATGAAACTTGCCCTGCCCTCACGGCGTCTGGCCGTCCCGCTGCTGATCGTGCTCGTGGTCGCCGCCGGCGGCCTGCTGCTGACCGATGAACAGAGCGCGCCGCAGGCCGGCGCCAGCGCCAGCGCGCCTCTGGAGCTGGCCGCCGCCGATGTCGGACGCATCACGCGCGGGCCCTTTGCCCGCCAGCTGGAGCTTGCCGGCGAGCTGCGCCCGGTACGGCAAACCACGCTGACGGCACAGGTCGAAGGCGAGCTGCAAACGGTAGCCGTGCGCGCCGGCGAAGCCGTCAGCGCCGGGCAACTGCTGGCGCGCTTTTCACCGCGCGATCTGGCGCAGCGCGTGGCGGTCCAGGAGGCGCAACTCGCCAAGAGCCGTGAGCAGTTGCAGCAGCAGCAAAAGGTCGAGGCACGCAATCGCCAGCTGCTGGCGCAGCGCTTCATTTCGCAGAACGCCTATGACGCCACGCAAAGCGAAACGGCCGTGCTGGCGGCCGCGCTGCAGGCCAGCCAGGCCGAACTGGCGCTCGCCAGACAGGCACTGGGCAACGCCACCATCAGCGCGCCGTTTGCCGGCGTCATTGCCGAGCGGGCGGTGGAGCCGGGCCAGCATGTCGGCAGCAATACCCTGCTGTTCACGCTGGTCGATCTCTCCGAGCTGGAGCTGACGCTGCAGGTACCGGTGCGCGCGCTGGCCGGCATCACCCCCGGGCAAACCGTGCATTTCCGCGTCGAGGGCTACGCCCAGGAATTCAGCGGCAGCGTCGCGCGCATCGCCCCGCAGGCCGACGCCAGCCGCAGCGTGCCGGTGTATGTGCGCGTGGACAACCGCAACGGCCCCCTGCGCGGCGGCATGTATGCGCAGGCGCGGCTCGATCTGGCCGCGCTGCCCGATACGCTGAGCGTGCCGCAAGCCGCCGTGCGCGAGGAACAGGGGGCCAGCTTCATTCATCTGGTGGAGAACGGTGTGCTGCGCAAGCGCACGGTACGCATCAGCGAGCGCAATCCGGCCAGCGGCATGCTGGCCATTGCGCCGGCGGATTCCGGCGCGCTGGCGGCCAACAGTCTGGTGCTGCTGATTGCCGCACCGGGGCGTGGCGACGGCCAGGCCGTCCGGCTGGCGGCCAGCCCGCCCGATACCCGCCCACCAGATACCCGCTAAGGCATTAACCCCGAAGCATTCACTGCAATGGCCTTCAGCGCCATACCCATAGCAACCCCGGAGCCCCCCATGTGGTTCACCCGTGTCAGCCTGAACAATCCGGTCTTCGCGACCATGATGATGCTGTCGCTGTTCGTGCTTGGCCTGTTTTCGCTGCAAAGGCTGGCCGTCGAAGAGTTTCCCGATGTGAAATTTCCGGTGGTCTTCGTGCAGACCGAGTACCCCGGGGCCGGCCCCGAAGTCGTCGAAGCCGCGGTGACGCGCCAGGTCGAGGAAGCGATGAACACCGTCAGCGGGCTCAAGCAGCTGTATTCCTACAGCTATGAGGGTGTTTCGGTGGTGATTGCCGAATTCGACCTCAGCGTCGATCCGGAAAAAGCCGTGCAGGATGTGCGCGAAAAAATGGCCGGCGTCACGCCACTGCTGCGCAAGGAAGTCGAAGCGCCGGTCATCCGCCGCTTCAATCCGGCCGACCGCCCGATTGTCTCGCTGACCATCACCAGCAGCCGGCTGGCGCCGCGCGAACTGAGCACGCGCAGCGAGCAGCTGATCAAAAAACGCTTTGAAACGGTCAGCGGCGTGGGGCGCGTCGAGCTGATCGGCGCGCGCAAGCGGGCAGTGGAAATCCGCCTCAAGCCGGCCGAACTCGCCGCGCGCCAGCTTGGCGTGGCCGAGCTGATCAGCACACTGAAACAGGAAAATGCCGAGTTGCCGGTGGGCACGCTGGAATACCGCCAGCAGGAGCGCCTGGTGCAGATCCGCGGGCGGCTGGCCACACCGGAGGATTTCGCCGGGCTGGTCATCGCCCAGCGCAACGGCGCACCGGTGTATCTGCGCGATGTCGCCAGCGTGCATGACGGCGAAACGCCGCTGGATTCGCTGGCGCTGGTGAACGGCCAGCCGGCGCTGGCGCTGGACATTACCAAGATCGACGGCGCCAACACGGTGCGCGTCAGCGACGACATTCAGGCCATGGTGGCAGAGCTGAACCGCGAGCTGGCCGGCGAAGGGATCGCGCTGTCGGTGCTCAACGACAGCTCCACCGGCATCCGCAACTCGCTGGCCGACGTGCGCACCACGCTGCTGGAAGGCGCAGCGCTCACCGTACTGATCGTCTTTCTGTTTCTCGGCTCCTGGCGCTCGACGGTGATCACCGGCCTGACGCTGCCAGTGGCGCTGATCGGCAGTTTCTGGATCCTGAGCCTGGCGGGGTTTTCCATCAATGTGATGACGATGATGGCGCTGTCGCTGTGCGTGGGTCTCTTGATCGACGACGCCATCGTCGTACGCGAGAACATCGTGCGCCACGCCGCCATGGGCAAGGGGCATTTCCAGGCGGCGATGGACGGCACGCGCGAAATCGGCCTGGCGGTGCTCGCCACGACGTCGACGATTGTGGCCGTGTTTTTGCCGGTGGGCTTCATGGGCGGCATCATCGGGCGCTTTTTCCATCAGTTCGGCCTCACCGTCTGCGCGGCAGTGCTGATCTCGATGTTCGTGTCGTTCACGCTCGACCCGATGCTCTCCTCGGTCTGGCCCGACCCGCACGTGCATGGCGGCAAGCGCCCGCTGGGCAGGCTGCTCGATGCCTTCGAGAATGCGCTCGAACGGCTGGGCCAGCTGTACGGCAAGGTGATCGGCTGGAGCCTGGGGCACCGCAAAAGCGTGCTGGCCATCGGCCTTGGCAGCCTCGTTGCCGCCTTCATGCTGGCGCGCTTTATCGGCAGCGAATTCGTCCCGCAGTCGGACCTCTCGCGCATTGGCGTCAGCTACAGCGTGCCGGTGGGCTCCGCCATCGATTACACGGCGGCCAAGACGCGCCAGCTGGATGCCGCGCTGCGCGAATTCCCCGAGGTGGTGCAGACCTATGCCACGCTGAATGCCGGCGAAGGCGGCAGCAAGCACGATGGCCATCTGACGCTGATCCTCAAGCCGCGCAAGGAACGCGAGCGCTCGCAGGACGAGCTGATTCCGCTGCTGCGGGCACGCCTGGCGCAGATTGCCGGGGTCACGATCAACAATGTTGCCGGCGAGGGCGGCGGCGAAGGACCGGACGGCAAGCCGATTGCCATCTCGCTGCAGGGCAGCAGCCTGCAGGAGCTGGACCGGCTCAGCCGGGACTTTGCCGCGCAACTGGCCCAAATCCCCGGCGTAGTCGATGTCGAATCATCGCAAAAAGCCGGCAAGCCGGCGCTGAATGTCGAAATCGACCGGCCGCTCGCTGCCAACCTGGGCCTGTCCCTCGCCAGCATCGGCGCCACCCTGCGCCCGCTGGTGGCGGGAGAAAAGGCCGGCAGCTGGCAGGCGCCGGATGGCGAAAACTACGACGTGATCGTGCGCCTGCCGGCCGAAGCCCGGCAAACCGGCAGTCAGCTGGAAAGCCTGTATCTGCCCGGCAGCCAGCTCGATGCCGATGGCCAGCCCCTGCTGGTACCACTCTCCAGCGTGGCCGAGCTGAAGGAAAGCGTGAGCCCGGTGCAGGTCAACCGCCGGGCAATGATGCGCGAGGTCTGGATCACCGCGAATGTGAACGGCCGCAGCAGCGGCGAAGTCCAGGCCGACATCGCCAGACTGAAGGAACGCTTCGCGCTGCCGGCCGGTTACCGCTTCGATGAGCAGGGCGACGCCAAGGACATGGCCGAATCGGCCGGCTACGCGGTAGCCGCACTGGCGCTGGGGGTGATCTTCATCTACATGATTCTCGCCAGCCAGTTCGGCAGCTTCCTGCAGCCGCTGGCGATCATGACCTCGCTGCCGCTGTCGATTGTTGGCGTGCTGCTGGCGCTACTGATGTGGCGCAGCACGCTGAACATCTTCTCGGTGATCGGCATCATCATGCTGATGGGGCTGGTGACGAAAAATGCCATTCTGCTGGTCGACTTCGTCAACCACCTGCGCGGGCAAGGACTGGAACGCGCGGCAGCGATTGCCGAAGCCGGCCGCGTACGGCTGCGCCCGATTCTGATGACCACGGCGGCCATGGTGGTCGGCATGCTGCCGCTGGCACTGGCCATCGGTGAAGGCGCCGAGGCGCGCGCGCCGATGGCGCACGCCATCATCGGCGGGCTGATCACCTCCACCGTGCTGACGCTGGTGGTGGTGCCGGTGGTGTTTACCTACCTGGATGACCTGGGCGCGGCCTGCCTGCGCCGGCTGCGCGGCAAGGCGAACATATAGCCAGTAATGTATATGCACAGAGGCATTTGTTTACAAAGCTTAGCAATGCATACATTGCATATGTAATTGAATGCTAATAAAGTCAAAACCCTTGTCCAACCATTCCAGCGGGCGTGTGCGCGGCCGTCTGGCGGGGTTCGGCCCAGGCTGATGCCCCTTGAAAAGCGGCTATGCTGTAGAAGAACAGCCGCCCCTACACAACAAGGAGTTTCGACATGACATTGCGTCAAAAGGCGTGGGCACTATCCATACTGGTGCTGGTTGCGCTGATCGGCCAGATGCTGATCGGTCTGTGGGTAATGCGCGACGCCAGCGACCAGGACAACCGGGCCCGGATCAAGCAGCTGATGACCAGCACCTACCAGACCATCGTGCAGCTGGAAAATCTGGCTGCCGCCGGCAAACTGCCCGAAGACCAGGCCAAGGCGATTGCCACGCAGATCCTGCGCGAGAACAAATATCACAAGAGCGAGTACGTTTATGTGGTCGACGAGAAGCTGAATTTCGTCGCCGCGCCGCTCGACCCGCAAATCCACGGCACCAGCTTCAACGATTTCAAGGACGCCCAAGGCAAGAGCGTGGGCGCCATCGCAACGGCCGCGCTGGAAAAATCCGGCGGCCAGCTGACCGAGTATTACTGGAACTCCAAACGCGATGACAAAATCGTCGACCTGATTTCCGTCGCGCAGAAAACACCGCGCTGGGGCTGGATTGTCGGCAACGGCATCAGCATGGCCGAGGCCGATGCGCGTTTCTGGGGCAATGCCCAGTGGCAGGTGCTGATCTGTCTGGCCGTGGCGGCCATTGTCGGCGCACTGCTGGTCGGCTCGGTACGCCGCATCCTGAAAGACCTGGGCGGTGAGCCTGCCGATGTGCGCCAGCTGGTCCAGTTTGTCGCCGACGGCAATCTGCAGGGCAGCGACAGCGGCAAGGCCGCAGACCCGAACAGCATCTACGGCTCGGTGCTGCGCATGCGCGAATCGCTGCGCACCGTGCTGACCCAGCTCTCGAACGCGGTACAGACGCTGCACAACACCAGCAACGACATCGTCAACAGCGCACAGAGCAGCAATCAGCTGATCGAAGCACAAAGCGACGCCGCTAACCGCATTGCCCGCACCGCCGAACACTTCGCCGAGCAGACCCAGGTGGGCGCCGATCAGGCGCAAACCGCCCGCTCGCAAAGCGAATCGGCCACCGGCATTTCCGCACAGGGCCAGACGGTGATCACCGCTGCCGTGAAACGCCTGACCGAAACCGAGCAGGCCGTGGGTGAAACACAGAACGGCATCGACGAGCTGGCGCAAAGGGTAACCAGCATTTCCGCCGTCATCGCGGTGATCCGCGATGTGGCCGACCAGACCAATCTGCTGGCGCTGAATGCCGCCATCGAAGCCGCACGCGCGGGCGAACAGGGTCGCGGCTTTGCCGTGGTGGCCGACGAAGTACGCAAACTGGCCGAACGCACCAGCACGGCCACGCAGGAAATCGGCCAGACCATCAATGCCGTGCAGAACAGCAGCCAGAACGCCAAGTCACGCATGGATGAAATGGTGACCCAGCTGAAGGAAGCCATCCGCCAGGCCAAGGAAGGCGGCGAAGCGGTAAAGGCCATCCGCCATGAAACCGAAGCGACCGCGCATGTGGTCGGCGAAATCGGCCAGGCGCTGATGGCCCAGGTGGATGCAGCCCATACCATCCGCAACGATGTGGATGAAGTGGCCCGCTCATCCAGCGGCACGCTGGCCGCAGCCCAGGGCACCGTCAACGCTGCGCGCTCGATCAAGGGGGTTTCCGAGCAGCTGGAAGGGCTGGTGAAACGCTTCCGCATCTGACCCCGGATAGCCGGCCATACAACAAAAGCCCCGCGATTGCGGCAATGCCGCTCAGTTAAGCAAAAAGCTCCGTCAGGAGCTTTTTGCTTTTGTAACTGAACGAAACTCACCACTACGCCACGCCCGAACAGTGGAGCACGGTGCAAGCACATCTGCCCCAGCAGTGGATTGAACAAGCCTTGCAACACACCGGTGTTGCGACACTGCGCAAGCGCCGCTTACCCATGGAACAGGTGGTCTGGTTGGTGCTCGGCATCGCCTTGCTGCGCGATCGCTCCATCCTCAATGTCGCCGATGCGCTGGATCTGGCCTTGCCGGCCGACAGCGCCATTTGTTCCAGTGCGCTCAGTCAGGCGCG
>NZ_ATZJ01000014.1 GCF_000428145.1 Chitinilyticum litopenaei DSM 21440
CTTGGCGACGGCCTCTGACAAACCGATGCGGTGATCAGTCTGGCGCAGCAACATCAGTCCGCCATCGGAACTGAGTGCGCCGCCAGTGAAATTGGCCTCGATCTGGCAACGGCCAAGACGGCCAAACGGGAGTTCAGGTGCGGTACACTTTGGCATCGGCGGAGTTGTCTGTGGATCGGTCTGGAAAGCATATCCTATGCGGCTTTAAGCCCTCCGCCGACCCCGAACTCATGAAAAATCCGGGCTAGGGCATTCCTGCCGATGGCAAACCCCATTCATGTGGAGAAACCTTATGAAACTGCGATACCCCCTGCTGGCGGCCAGCGCTGTGGCGCTGCTGTGCAGCGGCGGCGCGGCGGCTGCCGACGCTGCCGCTGAAAACCCGGTGCGCAACCCCCGCGTGATCGACAAGCTGGTCGAGATGGGCGCCACCCTGCGCGCGCTGGGCGATTTCCGCGTCGAGGCCGACGCCAGCCGCGACGTGGTGCTCGACAATGGCCAGAAGATCAAGCAGCTGGCCAGCGCCAGCCTGCTCGCCAGCGGCAAGGACAAGCTGCGCGTCGATATTCGTGGCGACCGCCTGAGCCGCAACATCTATTTCGACGGCAAGCAGCTGACGCTCTATGCGCCGGCCACGCGCTACTACGCCAGCACGCCACTGCCCGGCAATACGGCCGCCATGCTGGAGACCGCCGAAGAGAAGCTGGGCATCGAGATTCCGCTGGCCGACCTCTTCCTGTTCGGCAAGAGCCAGGCGCAGCTTGACGCCATCAAGAGCGCGGTTTACGTCGGCGCATCGACGGTCAACGGCCAGCGTTGCGATCATCTGGCCTTCCGCGAGGACACGATCGACTGGCAGCTGTGGGTGAGCCGCGGCGAGCGCCCGCTGCCCTGCAAGCTGGTGGTGACCAGCACCGATCAGTCCGAGCAGCCGGAATACAGTGTGACTTACCGCTGGAACACCAAGGCCAAGGCCAGGGCGGGCGACTTCCGCTTCCAGCCCGCCAAGGGCGATCTGCCCATTCCGCTCACCTCCGCCAGCGCGCAATAACTCGGGGAACCTACCATGACCACTACCCGCAAGACCCTGATGCTGAGCGCCATGGCCGCCGCGCTGCTGAGCTACGGCATGCTGGCCGAAGCCGCTCCGCGCGCCAAGGGCGAAGCCCGCAGCAGCGTGAACAAGCCGGCCACCGCCAATCGTGGCGCCGCGCCGCGTGCGGAGGCCGCGCCGCGCGCCAATGTGCAGAACAACACGGCACGCAATACCAATGCCACCCGCAATACCAAGAACACCAATGTACGCAATACCAATGTCAACAACATCAATATCGACCGCGACGTGAACATCGATGTGGATGGCGGCGGCTGCCACGGCGGCTGCTGGGACAACGATTACCATCCGATCGCCACGGCGGCCGCCATCACCGCGACGGCGGCCGTGATCGGCTCCATCGTCAACTCGGTGCCGCCCAACTGCGTGCCGGTGGTCTATGCCAACATCACCTATCAGCAGTGCGGCAACACCTGGTATCAGCCGCAATACCAGGGCAGCAATGTGACCTACATCGTCGTCAACCCGCCCCGCTAAACCGGCAGCGGCCGCCCTGCAACGGGGCGGCCGGCGCACTGCCGCAACAACAGGCACGGCCTCTTCGCAGGCCGGATACGCGCCAGCACCATCCGACACGGCGCAAGCGCCGGAAGGCGCTGCGCTTTTCCGGCCTGCTTCGCCATATTTCGCGGCAGTGGGCGGCCTGCAGCCGCCTGGCCTCGGGCTGCTTCTCCGCAGGCAAACCGGCAGACAAATCGCAACACGGCCGACGGCATCCGCTTTGTAGAATGCGCGGCATTGTCGCTCGTCGCCCGCCGCATGCACACCGCCGCCTCCCTCCCCCAGCGCTATACCGTTCTCGACAGTTTCCGCGGGCTGTGCGCCTTGCTGGTTGTCGTTTTTCATCTGCACCTGTGGCAGGGTTTCAGCGAATGGGCGCTGTTTCGCGCTTCCGGACTGCTGGTCGAATTCTTTTTCACGCTCAGCGGCTTTGTGCTGGCCTGGCGTTACCGCGACGCGGACTTCAGCCTGCGCGATTTTCGCCAGTTCATGCTCGCGCGGACGTTTCGCATCGTGCCGCTGCATCTGGCCACGCTGGCAGCGATGCTGCTCCTCTTGGTGCTGCGCTTTGGCGTGGCCGGCGACTCGCTGGATGACAGCCTGGCCTGGCTGACGCCGGCCGCCGGCGAGCAGCTCGCCTGGCAGCTGCTGCTGCTGCAGGCCTGGTGGCCCGGCGCCAATCCCTTTGCCTTCAATGGCCCGGCCTGGAGCATCAGCGTCGAGTTCTATCTGTATGTGGCGTTCGGACTCTTGCTGCTGCTGGCGGGCCGTCGCCAGCGCCTGTGGCTGTTGCTGACCGCGCTGGCCTGCGCACTGGCCGTCCTCGTCCAGGCACCGTTTACCGGCAGCGGGGCATTTCGCGGGCTGAACTGTTTCGTGCTCGGCGCGCTGGCGCAGCATGCCTATCAGCACTGGCGCGCCCGGCCTTCGCGGCCATTCCCGCGCAGCGGCATGATTCTGGGCAATGCCCTGGAAGTGCTGGCGCTGGCGCTGGTCACGGCCGTGCTGCTGCTCAGCCTGCCAGCGAAAAGCTATCTGGCCACCTGGGTGTTCGTGGCGGCCATTCTGGTGTTTGCCGCCGAACGGGGGCGGCTGTCGCGCTGGCTGGGCAAGGCGGGCTTTGTGCAGCTGGGGCACTGGTCATTCTCGATTTACCTGACGCATTACCCGGTGCTGCAGGCCGTCAAGCTGCTGCTGCAGGCCCTGGCCGCGCTGGGCGGGCCAAACTGGCTGTTTTACGACCCGGCCAGCCAGCTGCTGTATTTCCGCAGCGGCAGCGCGGCCGGTGATTCACTGCTGGGCTTGCTCATCCTCGCCGCCGTGCTGGCCGTGTCGCGCCTCAGCCATCGCTGGATCGAGCAGACGGGCATG
Organism: Chitinilyticum litopenaei DSM 21440; assembly: GCF_000428145.1. Taxonomy (GTDB): domain Bacteria; phylum Pseudomonadota; class Gammaproteobacteria; order Burkholderiales; family Chitinibacteraceae; genus Chitinilyticum; species Chitinilyticum litopenaei. The sequence goes on from NZ_ATZJ01000014.1 coordinate 2,987, forward strand.
CTGGCCGGCCGCCAGCTCAATGCCCGGCTGGACGGCCCACAGCAGCGCGTCACCGGCCTCGCGCTGGCCGACGCCGCCCGCAAGGGCTGAGCCGGGCGGCGGCACTCTGGCAGGCGTAAGCGCCACCCAGACGACGCCTGCAGACCTGCCAAGCTGAAAAACAGCATACATCGCAGGCTATACGGCCATAGCCAAGCAGGGCATTGAGCTAGAAAGACATACCCACAGACAACCATGAGATCAGCAAGACTTCCCGGCGACATGCCTGCCCGGCCTAGGCATGACCATGAAGACCCGCAGGCAAGCCCGCGGATCTTCACCGAGAGGGGCTTAAGCCCCGGACGCCGCCACGGACGCCTCGCCCGCCGCGGGCTGCCAGCCGCCGCCCAGCGCCTTGTAGAGCGCCACCAGCGCCAGGCGCTTCTGCCGCTGGGCATCGCTGAGACTGAGCTGCCCCTGGAATAGGCTGCGCTCGCTGTCGAGCACTTCCAGATAGCTGGAATAGCCATTGTTGTAGCGCAGACTGGCCAGATAGAGCTGCCGCTTGAGCACGTCCAGCGAGACCGACAGCTCCAGATATTTCTGCTCGGCCGCCTGGTAGAGCTTCAGCGCCGCGCGGGTATCGGCAAAGGCCTGGCTGACCGTCTGACGATAGGCCGCTGCCGCCGCGCGCTCCTGCGCGCGAGCCTGGTCGACCTGGGCCGCCGTCAGGCCGTTGTTGAACAGCGGCATGGCCAGATTGCCGGCGTAGGTCCAGGTTGTGCTGCCACTCTGGAACAGCGAGGACAGCTGCGGGCTTTCCACGCCCAGCAAGCCGGTCAGGCTGATGCGCGGGAAATACGCGGCGCGGGCGGCGGCAATCTGCGCCTGCGTGGCGCGCAGCGCAGCCTCGGCCTGACGGATGTCGGGGCGGCGCAGCAGCAGGTCGGAAGGAATTCCCGCCGGAACGACGCTCGCGGCCACGACCGCCGATTTCTGCTGCGGCGTCACCGCAATGCCCGCGGCATACAGCTCGCGCGGCGCCACGCCAACCAGCACGCTCAGCGCCGACTCGGCTGCGGCAACCTGGCCCTGCAGGTCGAGCGCCGAAACGCGGGCGGCGGCCACTTCGGTTTCCGCCTGGCGCATTTCCAGTTCGGAGGTAATGCCGCCCTCGAATTGCTTCTTGCGCAGGCGATAGGATTCCTCGCGCGTGGCCACCGTCTGTTGCGTAACTTCCAGGCTGGCCCGCAGGGCCTGCAGGCTGAAATACTGCTCGGCGACCTGTGCGGCCAGCGACAGGCGCACGCCGTCCAGCGCATATTCGCTGGCCTGCAGGCTGGCGCGGGCAGCAGCGGTCGAGTTGCGCACGCGCCCCCACAGATCGAGCTCCCAGCTCAGCTGCAGGCCGGCCGAATAGGCGCCGATGGTGTTTTGCGGCGCACCGTACACGGCTTCGGAGCGCTGCCCCTGGCCGGCGGCGGCCGTTGCGGCCAGCGTCGGCAGCTGGGCCGAACTGGTGATGCCCAGCACGGCGCGCGCTTCATCGACGCGCGCCAGCGCCACTTCGATGGACGGGCTGTCGGCCAGCGCCAGCCCGATCAGCCGGTCAAGCTCGGGATCCTGAAAAGCCTCCCACCAGCGCGCGCTGACAAGCGGTGCGTTCTGCTGACCTTCCGGCAGCGCCAGCGCCGGCGTTTCATAGCGCGGATTCAGCCCGCAAGCGGCCAGCAGACTCGCCAGCAGCAGCGGCGCCAGGCAGGCCGGACGCAGTGGGAACTTAGTCATGGGCGGTCTCCTTGGCGGCAGCCTGACGGCCGGAGCCGCGCATGATCAGGCGGAAGAACAGCGGGATGAAGAAAATCGCGATAAAGGTCGCGGCCAGCATGCCGCCGATCACCGGCGTGCCCAGCGCATGGCGGCTGGCGGCGCCGGCGCCACTGGACAACACCAGCGGCACGCAGCCCAGAATGAAGGCCAGCGAGGTCATGATGATGGGCCTGAAGCGCAGGCGCGCGGCTTCGAGCGCGGAATCCAGCAGGCTCATGCCCTCCTCGTGCTTCATCACGGCAAATTCGACGATCAGGATCGCATTCTTGGCCGCCAGGCCAACCAGCGTCACCAGGCCGATCTGGAAGTAGACATTGTTGGTCATGCCGGCCAGCCAGGTCGCCAAGAGCGCGCCAAACAGCGCAAACGGCACGGCGGTGATCACCGCGAAGGGCAGCGTCCATTTTTCATACTGGGCGGCCAGGATCAGGAAAATCATCACGATGCCGAAGATGAACGCCATCGCGGCCGTGCCGCCAGCCTTTTTCTCCTGGTAGGCCGAGCCGGTCCATTCCAGCTTGGCGTCATTGCCCAGCGCCTGCGCGGCCACTTCCTCCAGCGCCTTGATGGCCTGCCCGGAGCTGTAGCCCGGCGCCGGTTGCGCCATGATCTTGGCCGACTGGAAGACGTTGAAGCGCTCGACCAGTTCCGGACCGCTGGAATCCTTGACGGTCACCAGACTGGTCAGCGGGATCATGTCACCGGCCTGCGAACGCACATAGACATTGCGGATGTCGTTCGGGCGGGCGCGGTAATCGGCTTCGGACTGCAGCTGCACGCGATAGGTGCGGCCGAACTGGTTGAAGTCGTTCACGTACACCTGGCCAAACGTCGCCTGCATGGTGTCGAACACCGCATTGATCGGCACACCCAGCGCCTTGGCCTTTTCGCGGTCGAGATCGAGATAGATCTGCGGCACATTGGCGCGGAAGGTGCTGCTCACGCTGGCGAACTCCGGCCGCTTCTTGGCGGCTTCGAGAAAGCGCTGCACTTCGCCGGCGAACACCTTGGCGCCGCCGGTGCCGCGATTCTGCAGATAGCCCTCCAGACCGCCGGTGGTCGACATGCCCATGATGGGCGGCGGATTGAAGACGGCGGCAAAACCGTCCTTCAGGCCCATATAGCCCATACCCTGGAAGGTTTTCGCCAGCGCGAAGGAGTCGTCCCCCGCGCCCTGGCGTTCATCCCAGTCCTTCAGCGTGATGAAGGAAATGCCGCTGTTGCTGATCACCGCGCCGGACAGGATGTCAAAGCCCGAGAAGGTCACCGTATTGGCGACATTCTTGTTGGCCATCGTCATCTGGTCGAACTGGTTGGCGACCGCCTGCGTGCGGTTCAGCGAGGCCGCATCGGGCAGCATCACGGCAGCGATCAGATAACCCTGGTCCTCGTTGGGCACCAGTTCGCCCGGCACGCGGGCAAACAGCCCCCAGGTGCTCACGAGGATCACCGCGATCAGCGCAAAGGCGACGCCGACGCGCCGGTTCAGAAAGGCCACGCCGCCGACATACTTGCCGGTGAGCCGGTCGAAGAAGTTGTTGAACCAGACGAAGAAGCGCGCCGGCGGCTGATGGCTGTTTTTCAGCAGCACCGCGCACAGCGCCGGCGACAGCGTCAGCGCCACAAGGCCGGAAATGGCCACCGAGACGGCAACGGTCACGGCGAACTGCTTGTACATCACCCCGGTCATGCCGCCCATGAAGGCTACTGGCAAAAAGACCGCGCACAGCACCAGCACGATGGCAACCACCGGGCCGGATACTTCCTGCATGGCCTGGATGGCAGCGTCCTTCGCCGAACACTTTTTCTCGCTCATGATGCGCTCGACGTTTTCCAGCACCACGATCGCGTCATCCACCACGATGCCGATGGCCAGCACCATGCCGAACAGTGTCAGCAGGTTGATCGAGAAGCCCAGCACCAGCATGCCGGCAAAGGTGCCGATCAGCGACACCGGCACGGCGATGCAGGGAATCAGCGTGGCGCGGAAATTCTGCAGGAAGAGATACACCACGAGGAACACCAGCACGATGGCTTCCAGCAGCGTGTGCACCACTTCCTCGATCGAGATCTTCACGAACTGGGTCGTGTCATAGGGAATGTTGTAGTTCAGGTCCTGCGGGAAGCGCGTTTTCAGCTCTTCCATCTTGGCGGCGACCGCTTCGGCGACGGCCACGGCATTAGCGCCCGGCTGCAGATAGGTCGCGATGCCGATGGCGGGCTTGCCGTTGACCTTGGCCAGCAGGTCGTAATCCTTGCCGCCCATCTCCACGCGCGCCACATCCTTCACGCGGATTTTCGAGCCGTCCGGCATCGAGCGCACGATGATGTTCTGGAACTCGCTCACGTCTTCCAGCCGGCCCTTGGTCTGCACGGTGAAGGTGAAATCAACCTTGGCCGTGGTCGGCTGCGCGCCGATCTTGCCGGCGGCGAACTGGGCATTCTGCTCGCGGATCGCCGCAATCACGTCGCTGGGAGTCAGGCCCAGCTGGGCCAGACGGTCGGGGCGCAGCCAGACGCGCATGGCATAGTCGGTGCCGCCGAACAGCGTGGTATCGCCCACCCCCGGAATGCGCTTGAGCTCGTCGATGATGTTGAGCAGCGCATAGTTCGAGAGATAGGTGGTGTCATAGCTGCCCTTGGGCGAATCCAGCGTCACCACCTGCAGGATGGCGGTCGATTTCTTCTTGACCGTCACGCCCTGCTTTTTCACTTCCTCGGGCAGCTGCGCCATCGCGGCGGACACGCGGTTGTTGACGTTGATCGTCGCCTGGTCGGGGTCGGTGCCGATGTCGAAATACACGTTCAGCGTCATGGAGCCGTTCGAGGCCGAGCCAGACTGCATGTAGATCATGTTTTCGACGCCGTTGATCTGCTGCTCCAGCGGCGCGGCCACCGTCTGCGAGATCACCTCGGGCGTCGCGCCAGGATAAAAGGCCACGACCGACACCACCGGCGGCGTGATTTCCGGGTACTGCTCGACGGGCAGCACCCGCATGGCGGCCAGACCCGCCAGCACGATGATGATGGAAATCACGCTGGCGAAAATGGGCCGTTCAATGAAGAACTTGGAGAACATGGCGACTCCTTATTGCGCGGCGACGGCGCTGGCCGCTGCGGCACTGGCCACGCTCGGTGCCACCTTGCTGCCCGGACGCGCCTTCATCAGTCCTTCGACGATCACCTTCTCGCCCGCCTTGAGGCCCTCTTCCACCACGACCAGGCCGTCGATGGTCGGCCCCAGGCGCACCGGGCGCGGCACCACCTCGTTCTGCGCGTTCACGGTCATCACCAGGCGGTCGGCCTGCGACTGCACGATGGCGCGCTCGGGCACCATCAAGGTGTCCTGCCGCGTGCCCAGATCGAGAATCACGCGGACGAACTGGCCGGGCAGTAGCTCGCCCTGCTTGTTGTCGAAAATCGCCCGCGCGCGGATGGTGCCGGTTTTCGGATCGACGCGGTTGTCCGAGAAATTCAGCTTGCCGGTTTCGCCATACATGCGCCCGTCGGCCAGACGCAGGCGCGCCGTCCAGTTGCTGGCGTCCTTCATGGCCAGCTTGCCGGAGCTGACCAGACGCTCGAAGGTCAGGCGGTCCTGCTCGGAATAGGAAAAATTGACGTAGAGCGGGTCGAACTGCGAAATCGTCGTCAGCAGCCCGCTTTCGCCGCTGGCGCTGATCAGGCTGCCTTCCGATTGCGCCACCTTGCTGGTCATGCCGGAAATCGGCGCGGTCACCTTCGTGTAACCCAGATTCAGCTCGGCCTCCTTCACCCTGGCCTGGGCGGACTGGTTGCTGGCGATGGCCGCGTTGTAGGCAGCAATCGCGTCGTCGTGATCCTTGCGGCTGACAGCGTTTTCCTTGAACAGCGGAATGATGCGGTCGCGGTCGGCCACCGCCTTGGCCAGCTTGGCCTGCTCCTGCGCCAGCACGCCCTTGGCCTGATCCAGCGCCGCCTTGTAGGGCTCGGGGTCGATCTCGAAGAGCACCTGCCCGGCCTGCACGGCCTGGCCTTCGGTATAGGTGCGCTTGAGCAGGATGCCGCTGACGCGCGCGCGCACTTCGACATCGCGGTAACCGGCGGTTTCACCGACCAGCTCGGTCGTCATCGGCGCCGAGGTCGGCTTGAGCTCGATCACATTCACCGGCGCAGGCGGAATTTCGGGGGGCTTCTTGTCCTGACCGCAAGCGCCCAGCAGGCCGGCAATCGCCAGGGCAAGCAGGCTGTTGCGCAAGCCGATGCTTGCCCGGCTCATGGAAGTCCTCTGTGAATCCCTCATTGCTTACGCCCTCTCAATATGATGAACACATGATCGCGCTAGTTTGCCTGACTCCGGCACACAGCGCAGCAGCACAAAATACCGAAACCAGTATGGACCAGCCGCACGACATGCACATGACCCGCCGCACGGCGTCCGGCAACGGTACGCGGCACTTCACCTGCGGGCACTTCTGGGCGACAATCCGGGTTTGCGCCGATTGACCGGCCACCTTTCCCCATCACTCGCTGCAGGCAGTCCGATTCATGCGCCAGGCCACCGTTACCCGCAACACGCTGGAAACCCAGATCACCGTCACCATCAATCTTGATGGCACCGGCAAGTCGAGCTTCGACACCGGCGTGCACTTCTTCGAGCACATGCTCGACCAGGTCGCGCGCCACGGCATGTTCGACATCGAGATCAAGGCCACGGGCGACCTGCACATCGACGCGCACCACACGGTCGAGGATGTCGGCATCACGCTGGGCCAGGCCTTCGCCAAGGCCGTCGGCGACAAGAAGGGCATCCGCCGCTACGGCCACGCCTATGTGCCGCTCGATGAAGCGCTGTCGCGCGTGGTCGTCGACCTGTCCGGCCGCCCGGGGCTGACCTACCCGGTCGAGTACACGCGCGCCGCGATTGGCGGCTTCGATGTCGACCTGTTTGGCGAATTCTTCCAGGGCTTCGTCAACCACGCCGCCATCACGCTGCACATCGACAATCTGCGCGGCAAGAATGCCCACCACCAGGCCGAAACCATTTTCAAGGCGCTGGGCCGCGCGCTGCGCATGGCCTGTGAACCGGACGAGCGGATGGCGGGCATCACGCCGTCCACCAAGGGCACGCTGGTCGGCTGAACACTTACCATTTGAACGCGATGGCCACCCCAAGCGCACCAGGCACCGGGCAAAGCCCGGTGCAAACCAGCCGCAACACTGCAATGGCTTACACCATGTTTCCATACATTTTTCCCGGCGATGCCGGCAAAAACGCAACGCAGGCTGTTTTTCAACAGCCTGCCAGGCCTACCCCATGAAAATCGCAATCGTTGATTACGGCATGGGCAATCTGCATTCGGTGGTGAAATCGATGCAGCTCGTTGCCGAAGACCACGCCGAAGTGGTGCTGACGGCCGACGCGGCCACCATAGACGCCGCCGACAAGGTCGTTTTCCCCGGCCAGGGCGCGATGCCCGACTGCATGGCCCACCTGCAGGAATCCGGCCTGATCGCCAGCGTGCGCCAGGCGGCTGCCGAAAAACCCTTTCTGGGCATTTGCGTCGGCGCGCAGCTGATGTTCGAGCGTAGCGCCGAAGGCCCGACCGAAGCGCTGGGCATCTTCCGCGGCGAGGTTGTGCGCTTTCCGGCCGCGCAGATGGTCGACGCGCACGGCCAGCGCCTGAAGGTGCCGCACATGGGCTGGAACGAAATGTTCATCCGTCGCGAACACCCCCTGTGGCAGGGCATCCCCGATGGCGAGCGCTTCTACTTCGTGCACAGCTACCATTTCGCGCCACAGGATGACATCGCCGTGATCGAGTCGGCCTATCCTTACCGCTTTGCGGCCGCCGTGGCTCAGGATAATATCTTCGCCATTCAGTGCCACCCGGAGAAATCCAGCACGCCGGGGCTGCAGTTGCTGAAGAATTTCGTGCACTGGAACGGCCAGTGCTAGGTTCTGTTGACGTTTTGTTTGAAACAGCACAACCGGGCAGCACAAACAAAACGTCAACAGAACCTAACGTCTTCAACGCAAAGGCGCAAAGACGCAGAGAACAGACCCGGTCTTCTCTGCGCCTCTGCGTCGCTGCGTTGGGTTTTAAACCTTCTGCCTACACACACCATCATGCTGATCATCCCCGCGATTGACCTCAAGGACGGCCAGGCCGTGCGCCTGCGCCAGGGCGAAATGAATGACGCCACCGTCTTTTCCGACGACCCGGCCAGCTTTGTCTCGCACTGGCTCGACCAGGGCGCGCGCCGCATGCACCTGGTTGACCTCAATGGCGCTTTTGCCGGCAAGCCGAAGAACCTCAGCGTCGTGAAGCAGATTCTCAAGGCCGTGGACGGCAGCGTGCCGGTGCAGCTGGGCGGCGGCATCCGCAGCCTGGAAACCATCGAGATGTATCTCGACGCCGGCATTGATTACGTGATCATCGGCACGGCAGCGGTCAAGCAGCCGGGCTTTCTGCACGAGGCCTGCGATGCCTTCCCCGGCCACATCATCGTGGGGCTCGACGCCAAGGGCGGCAAGGTCGCCACCGATGGCTGGGCCAAGGTCACCGACCATGACGTCGTCGACCTGGCCAAACGCTTCGAAGGCTATGGCGTCGAGTCGGTGATCTACACCGACATCGGCCGCGACGGCATGCTGTCGGGCATCAATATCGAAGCCACCGTCGAGCTGGCGCGCGCGCTGACCATTCCGGTGATCGCCTCGGGCGGCCTGACCAATCTCGACGACGTGAAGGCGCTGTGCGCCGTGGAAGACGAAGGCATCGAGGGCGTGATCACCGGTCGCGCCATTTACGAAGGCACCATCGACTTCAAGGCCGCGCAGGACCTGGCCGACGAACTGTCGAACACTTAACTCCAATTCACCACAGAGACACAGAGGAACACAGAGTTTTTGCGGGTATAGCCATGCAGCCACTGGAAATAAAAGGCTGCACAACAATACCCTCACAAACACCCTTCTCTGTGTTCTCTGTGCCTCTGTGGTAACTGATTTATGCCTCTCGCCAAACGCATCATTCCCTGTCTTGACGTGACCGCCGGCCGCGTGGTCAAGGGCGTCAATTTCGTCGGGCTGCGCGACGCCGGCGACCCGGTCGAGATCGCCAAGAAGTACAACGACCAGGGCGCCGACGAGCTGACCTTTCTCGACATTACCGCCAGCTCCGACAACCGCGACCTGATCCTGCACGTGATCGAGGCGGTCGCCAGCCAGGTCTTCATTCCGCTGACCGTCGGCGGCGGCGTGCGCGAGGTGGCCGATGTACGCCGGCTGCTCAATGCCGGCGCCGACAAGGTCAGCATCAACACCACGGCCGTCACCAATCCGGACGTGGTGCGCGATGCCGCCAGCCATTTCGGCAGCCAGGCCATCGTGGTGGCCATCGATGCCAAGGCGGTGAACGCAGACAACTCGCGCTGGGAAATCTTCACGCATGGCGGACGCCGCGCCACCGGCCTTGATGCGGTCGAGTGGGCGCTGAAGATGCAGGACTATGGCGCCGGCGAAATCCTGCTCACCAGCATGGACCGCGACGGCACCAAGATCGGCTTCAACCTGCCGCTGACGCGCGCGATTTCCGACGCGGTGTCGATTCCGGTGATCGCCTCGGGCGGCGTCGGCAATCTGCAGCACCTGGTCGACGGCGTGACCCAGGGCCATGCCGACGCGGTGCTCGCTGCCAGCATTTTCCACTTCGGCGAATACACGGTGCGCGAGGCCAAGGAAGCGATGCGCGCTGCCGGCATCGAGGTGCGACTGTGATGCGCCGCCTCGCAAGCACGGTCCTGCTGCTCGCCGCGGCGCTGGCCATGCCGCTGGCGCAGGCCTGCGAGGACATGAAGATCCGCGCACGCCCCGGCCTGTCGGTGAACATCAACCATGTGCGCCACGGCGACCTGATGACGGTGTTCCTCACCGTGCAGCAGTTCGGCAAGGCCTCGATGAATTTCGCCGCCGACGGCATCGCCGTCGTCGACCAGCACGGCAAGCGCTACTACCCGCTGGAACGGCGCGGCGCGCTGGCCGGCGAGCTGGCCGCCGCCGGCCCGCAAAAGGCCGAGCTGGTTTTCGACCTCAAGGGCGACTCGCTCGCCACCACGCTGGAGCTGCGCTGATGACTGACACCTCCCCCAAGGCGGCCGACTGGCTGACCGAAATCAAGTGGGACGCACAGGGCCTCGTCCCCGTCATCGCCCAGGACAAGGATTCCGGCCGCGTGCTGATGTTTGCCTACGCCAATCGCGAGGCGGTCGCGCTGACCGCGGAAAAAGGCAGCGCGCACTACTGGACGCGCAGCCGCCAGAAACTCTGGCACAAGGGCGAGGAATCCGGCCACTTCCAGCGCGTGGCCGCCATCCAGCTCGATTGCGACGGCGACGTGCTGATCTACCAGATCACCCAGGAAGGCGGCATTGCCTGCCACACCGGGCGCGAGAGCTGCTTCTTCCGCACGCTGGTCGACGGCGAGTGGCAAACGGTCGATCCGGTACTGAAAGACCCGTCCGTCATCTATGGCCACGGCCATTGATGCGCCGTCATCATCCTGTCACCCGCGCCGCTTACGCTGCGCACCCTTGAGCTGCTCACGCCAGACGTCCGGGGCCTGCTGCCCGGGCTGACACGGCTTGCCGTCCTGGCGCTGGACCCGCTCTGGCGGGTGCGGGCCGCGGCGGCCGGATTGCCCGGCAGCAACGGCCAGCCCGGGCCAGCCCGCCGGCTGACACTTGCCGGCGCACGCGCCGTATAATGGCGGCAATTTCCGCCTTCTGGAGTGCATTATGGTTTCCGCCGAAATTCTCGAACGCCTGTCCGCCGTACTTGCCGAGCGCCGTCATGCCGATCCCGGCACGTCGTATGTGGCCCGCCTGTATGCCAAGGGCACGGACGCCATCCTGAAAAAGGTGGGCGAGGAAGCCGTGGAAACCATCATGGCCGCCAAGGATGGCGACAAGCTGCATCTGGTGCGCGAAGTCGCGGATCTGTGGTTCCACACGCTGGTGCTGCTGGCGCACGAGGGACTCAGCCACGAGGATGTGCTGGCCGAACTGGCGCGCCGCGAAGGCATTTCCGGTGTCGAGGAAAAAGCCTCGCGCAACAAGCCGGCCGTTTAAGCTGACCAGCCCTGGGGCCGGTCAGACCGCCCAATTCCATCAGGAAAGACCATGAGCGACTGCATTTTCTGCAAGATTGCCGCCGGGCAGATTCCGGCCAAGAAAGCCTATGAGGACGAGGACGTGGTCGTATTCCACGACATCGCCCCCAAGGCGCCGGTGCACCTGCTGCTGATTCCGAAAAAGCACATCGAATCGCTGTTCGCGGCCACGGCCGACGACCAGGCCATCCTTGGCAAGCTGCTGCTGCTGGCGCCGCAAATGGCCAGGGCACACGGCCTGGATGCCGGCTTTGTCACGCGCGTGCACACGGGCGCGGCCGGCGGCCAGGAAGTCTATCACCTGCACGTGCATGTTCTGGGCCAGCCGCAAGCGGCGGCCTGAGCAGCCGATATCTGACCGATTTTTGACTTATTTGGAGAATTTTCATGGGTTCCTTCAGCATCTGGCACTGGCTGGTCGTTCTGCTGATCATCATTCTGGTGTTTGGCACCAAGAAACTCGGCTCGGTCGGCAAGGACCTCGGTTCCGCCGTCAAGGGCTTCAAGGATGGCGTGAAGGGTGAAGACGACGCCGCCAAGCCGGCCGAGCCGGCGCAACAGGACGCCGCCAAGCCCGACAGCGACAAGCGCTAAGCCCGGCAAGTCGTGTTCGATATCAGTTTTGGTGAACTGCTGCTGGTCGGCGCCGTCGCGCTGGTCGTGCTCGGTCCCGAGCGGCTGCCCAAGGTTGCGCGCACGGCCGGCATTCTGTTCGGCCGTGCGCAGCGTTTTGTCCACAGCGTGAAAGCCGACCTGCAACAGCAGGTAGCGCAAACCGAGCTGGCGCAAATCGAGGCCGAGCTGCGCGCCGAAGGGCGCGAGCTGCGGCAAAGCCTCGACGTGCTGCCAGCGGCGCTGGACCCGACCGACCGGCTGCCGCCGCTGCAATCGCCCGAATCGCTGGGCATCGCGCCGCTGCCCGCCGGCCAGTCTCCCGCACCAGCCAGCCAGGCCGATGACGGCGCCCGCGCCAGCACGTCACCAACGCCGGCAGCAATGCCGGCAGCGGCGCCAGACAGCGCAGCCGCCCCCCAGCCCCGCCGCCAGCCGCGCAAGCTGACCGAGGTCAGCGAGCCCGAAGCCGCGCCCGAGCCCGTGGCAGCCGCTGCGCCCCCCCAGCCTGCCGCGCCAGCGCCGCAGGACGCCCAGCTCGATCTCTTTGCCGATTACCCGGACGAGGTATCAGGCCAGAGCCAAGACACCAAAAGGGATAGACGCTAATACCCATGAGTGAAACCGCACAAACCCTGCTGGGTCACTTGCTGGAGCTGCGCACGCGACTGGTGCGCACCGCCATCGTGTTTGTGGCCGGCTTTCTGCTGTGCTTCTACTTCTCCAAGGAGCTCTACACGCAGCTGGCCTTGCCGCTGACCGAAGCGCTCAATGGCCAGAAACTGATCACCACCGGCATTGCCAGCCCCTTCATGCTGCAGGTGAAGATCGCCGCGCTGGTGGCGCTGGTGCTGACGCTGCCGCACACGCTCTACCAGATCTGGGCCTTTGTCGCGCCGGGCCTCTACCGCCACGAGCAGAAGCTGGTGCTGCCGCTGATTGTCAGCTCGACGCTGCTGTTTCTGGCCGGCATGGCCTTTGTGTATTTTTTCGTGTTCGGCGTGGTGTTCCACTTCATCGCCTCGGTGGTGCCGGATTCGATGCAGTGGCTGCCCGATTCGGGCGAATACCTGGATTTCGTGCTCGGGATGTTTCTCGCCTTTGGCGTGACCTTCCAGGTGCCGGTCGCCGTGGTGGTGCTCACCCATGTCGGAGTCGTCACCGTCGCGCAGCTGCGCGAGGCGCGCCCCTATGTCATCGTCGGCGCCTTTGTCGTCGCCGCCGTCGTCACCCCGCCGGATGTGGTGTCGCAATGCCTGCTGGCCATTCCGCTGTGGCTGCTGTTTGAAGCCGGCCTCATCGTCGCCGCCTGGTGGAAACCGGCGCGCGCCACTCCCGACACCCCGCCCCCGCTCAACTGATTGCCCGCCATGACGCTTCCCTCCTTTCTTGCCTGGCTGCCGGATTACGATACGGCGCTGAAATACGGCTTTGCCGGCGGCGCCGCGCTGCTGACGCTGGTCACCATAGTCATGGCGCAACTGAACCGTTCACGGCAGAGCTTCCTGCTGCTGGTCTTCCTGCTGGGCTGGCTGCCCTTCTTCGTGTCGTTCCGCTATCCGCCCAATCCGGTGTTTCCATCCGAACTGGTGGCGCTGACGCTGATGGCGCTGCTGGGGCTGGCAGCCACGCTGCTGCCGACCGACCGGCGTCACGAACAACCCGCCCTGCCCTGGGCCATGCTGCTGTGGCTGGGGCTGGTGGCCGCACTGGCCATCCAGAGCGCCGTGCTGCCGGTGTACTACTGGTCCGACCGCCTCGTGCCGGCGCTGTATGCACTGACGGCGGCACTGGGCGTCTGGTCGCTGTCGCGCGCGCGCCAGCATTTCGGCATCGACGGTCTGGCCACCGCGCTGGCCTGGGGCCTCTTGTGCGGCGCGGTGATGAACTCCATCATTGCCGCCGGACAGGTGCAGGCCATGCTGCAGGACGGCCAGTTCCGGCTGATTTTCGGCAATATCGGCCAGAAGAACATGTACGGCCATCTGATTGCCTGGGGCCTGGCGTCGGCGCTGTGGCTCACCGCCCGCCGTGAATTGCCCAGGCTGCTGTGCGGCGTTCTGGCGGTATGGCTGGCGCTGGCGATGGCCTGGAGCAGCTCGCGCTCGCCGCTGATGTATGCCGGCGCCTGGTTCATCATCGGCAGCGTGCTGGCGCTGCTGGGCTATTACGCCGGGCACGCCAGCGCGACGGTCAAGCGCTTCGGCATCTTGCTGGCCATCGCCGCCGTACTCATCATCGTCATGCAGTTTGTCGCGCCCTGGGTAAACGAGGGCGTCAAGCTGCTGCTGGGCATCGCGCAGGACCATTCGGTGCCGACCGCGCTGGACCGGCTGGATTCCAACGGCGCGCGCCGCTTTGTGGAATGGAGCAAGGCCTGGGAAGCCTTCCTCGCCCATCCGCTGGCCGGCATCGGCTGGGGCGCCTTCCCGCAGCAGAGCGTCGCCCTGCAGGTGCGCCCGGAATTCGCGCTGGTGCAGGAAAGCGTGCTGTTCACCCATGCGCACAACTCCTTCCTCAACCTGCTGGCCGAAATGGGCCTCTTGGGCACGCTGCCGGTGCTGGTCTGCCTGCTCGCCGTCGCCTGGGGCCTCGTGCGCCACTGGCGCAATCCGGTGACGGTGTTCGGCCTGTCGCTCGCCGTGGTGTCGCTGCTGCATAGCGGGGTGGAATACCCCTTGTGGTACTTCCACTTCCTCGGCCCCTTCGCCGTGGCGCTCTACCTGCTGAATCCGGACGGCCCGCGCGCGCTGCAGCTGCCCGCCTGGACCCAGCAGGCCGGCATCGCGGCGCTGACGCTGCCGCTGCTGGTGCTGTGCGCGCTGGCCGGCGTGCTGTACTGCCGCATGTATCCGGTGATGGATGCCAGCAACGATACGCAGGTGAATATGGCGAACATGAAGCAGCTGGAGCAGCTCGGCGCCATTCCGCTGACCGACTATTACGCCGAACACGCGCTGAGCAATTACATCCAGCCTTCCACCACCCAGATGGAATGGAAGCTGGCCATCCTGCGCCGCAGCACCGCCGTGCGCCCCTACCCTGCCGATCTGGCGCACCGCGCCATCATGGAAACCCTGGCCGGCAACCGCGACATCGCGCGCACGCTGATGCGCCAGGCGGCCTTCGCCTTCCCGGAAAACATCGACTACCTGTACGAAATCACCGGCGCCTTCCCGCAGCCGGAGGTGCGCGCGCTCAAGACCGAAATCGACGATGCCATGCGCCTCTTGCGCCCGGACAAGCCGATTCCGGAGCTGGCGCCGCCGCCGGCCCCCGCCGCGGCGGCAAGCCAGTAAAACCCTTCTTGAACCACAACGACACAGCGGCCACAGCGGAAGAAAAACCCCGGGAAATGCACACGCTTTCTTCCGGCTTTGCTCTGTGATCGCTGCGTCCCTGTGCTGGATTCGGGCTTTGCTGAAACGTCTTGCCCGTCAGGAAAACCCATTCATGCAAAAGGCCACCGATCACGGTGGCCTTTTGCATACCTGACAACCCATCAGGCCACAGCCAAATCAGGGCATTGGCTACAGACCAATACCCATCACTTTGCCGCAACCGCGTAAATGAAGAACTCACGATTGCCATCGCCGCCCTGGATGGGGCTTTCGAAATAGTCGAGCACGCAAAAGCCCGCCATCGTCGCGGCGGCGCAGATTTTCGCGGCCACCTGCGGGTAGAGCGACTCGTCGCGCACGATGCCGCCCTTGCCCAGGTTTTCCGGCCCCACCTCGAACTGCGGCTTGACCAGAAACAGCAGCCGCCCGCCCGCGGGCAGCACGGCGCGCAAGGCCGGCAGCACCAGCGTCAGCGAGATGAAGGACACGTCGCCCACCACCAGATCGAGCGGACCATCCTGCGCGCCGGCGATCAGCTCAGGCGTCAGGTGGCGCGCATTCACCCCCTCGAACTGCGTGACGCGCGCATCGGCCTGCAGCCTGGGGTGCAGCTGGTCGTGGCCGACCTCGACGCCAATCACGCGCCGCGCGCCCTCCTGCAGCAGGCAGTCGGTAAAACCGCCGGTCGAGATGCCGACGTCGAGCGCCTGCATGCCGGCCACCTCGAGCGCGGCGCTCGCTAGCGCGCCGGCCAGCTTGAGCCCGCCGCGCGACACATAGCGATCGGCCGCATCGGGCGCAATCGTGATGTCGGCCGCCGCATTCAGATTCTGGCTGGCCTTGCTCACCACCTTGCCGGCCACCGTCACGCGGCCAGCGGCAATCATGGTCTGCGCGGCGGTACGCGAGGCGGCAAGGCCGAGTTCGACGAGGAGCAAATCAGCGCGGGGCATGGAAAAACCTTGAGAAACCACAGAGAAACAGAGAACACAGAGGAGCCTGACTAGCAGGACTTCTCAGCAAAACCCCAATCAACCACAGAGACACAGAGAACACAGAGAAAAACGGGAGAACATCATCGGCATTTCTCAGGGTTTTGCTTCCTCTGTGCCCTCTGTGTCTCTGTGGTTCAATCGGTTTTTGTGGTTTGCGGAGAAGAGTTTCTAAGCAGGAAGAGGAAACACCGTGCGCAATGCGACACCGGCATGCTTGGCCGCCACGGCCCCGCCCTGCCCATCTGTGCGGATAGCGATCAGTCGAAGCGCTCGGTAGGCCCCAGGTAGCGGTACTGCCCGGTCGGCAGGTGGCCAAGCATGACCTTGCCGATGCGCACGCGCTTGAGCCCGGTGACTTTCAGGCCGACCAGCTCGCACATGCGGCGGATCTGGCGCTTCTTGCCCTCGGTCAGCACAAAACGCAGCTGGTCTTCGTTCTGCCACTCGACGCGCGCGGGCTTGAGCTTTTCGCCATCCAGCGACAGGCCGTAGTTCAAGAGGCGCAGATCGGGCGCGGAAAGCTTGCCCTCGACGCGCACCAGGTATTCCTTCTCGATCAGCGAGTTTTCGCCGATCAGCTGCTTGGCGATGCGGCCGTCCTGCGTGAGCACCAGGAGGCCCACCGAATCGATGTCGAGACGCCCGGCCGGCGCCAGCCCGCGCAGGTGGCCGGGGGAGAAGCGGATGCCGGACGGATCGTCGACCCAGTGGTTTTCCGGCAGCACCAGCACGGATGCCGGCTTGTAGCCGTCCTCGGCCTGGCCGGACACATAGCCCACCGGCTTGTTGATCAGCACGGTGACGCGGCTGGCCTGCGCGGCATGGCCCTGGCGGTCGAGCGTGATGCGCTGCTCGGGCAGCACCTTGCTGCCCAGCACATCCACCACCACGCCATCGACCTTGACCCAGCCCTTGGCAATGTATTCGTCGGCCTCGCGGCGGCTGCACAGGCCCAGTTCGGCCATGCGTTTGGACAGGCGCAGGGGTTCACTCATTTCGTACTCGCGTTCGGAAGACTGGAAAAACGGGCATCGGGCGCGCGCAGCAGCGGGACAAACCCGGCGCACGCCAGCCCGACACGCAAGGCGGGGATGGTAACGCAATCGCCGCCGCGCCGCATCGCGGACTTCCCCGCGCGGACGGGCGGTGTGTAGACTGGCGGGATCACGGAATCCATTGCCAGCGACGCCATCATGCTCAGCTACCTTGCCCTGCGCCACCTGCACATCACCTGCGTGGTCATCACCAGCCTGCTGTTCCTGCTGCGCGGCGGGCTCACGCTCGTCGGCGTGCCCTGGCAGCAGCGCTGGCCGGTGCTGCGCTGGCTGCCGCACCTGAACGACACGCTGCTGCTGTTTGCCGCCATCGCACTGGCCGTGCTCAGCGGCCAATACCCCTTTGCCCAGGGCTGGCTCACCGCCAAGCTGCTGGGGCTGATCGCCTACATCGTGCTGGGCACGCTGGCGCTCAAGCGCGCGCAAACCCGGCGGGGCCAGGCGCTGGCATTTGCCGGCGCACTGGCCTGCCTGGCCTACATCATTGCGGTGGCCAGCACCCGCTCGCCGTGGCCCTGGCTGTAAGCGACTCAGCACACGACTGCGCCTTGCACCTGACGCCACAGCAGCGCATCCAGCCCGGCGAGATCGCCATCCGGACGGGCTGAATCCCCCGCCGGCCCGGCCAGCGCCAGCTGCGACTCGATCCAGTCATGAATCAGCGGCATGCGTGCACCATACTCACCCTCGCTGGCCGCCATCTTGCGCGCCAGCAGCGCATCGATTTCTGCGCACAGCGCCGGCTCGTCCGCCAGCAATTCATCAACCAGCGTGGCAAAGCGCATCGGCGGAATGCCGCGCCCGGCTTCGATCCATTGCGCGGCCAGCAGCGGGCGCAGCACATACAGGTACTTCTTCAGCCTTACCGTGTCACCCTGCAGATAGCCGCGGAAATTCTTCCTCGCCATGCTGCGGTAATGCCAGCTGCCCTTGCGCGCGGAATAAAATGCCGGCGCCAGCGCGTTCACCTGCGCCATCCAGCCGGCATCGGCGCGATAGACCAGCGGCGAGGCCAGCCATTCGAACAGCGTCGGGTTCGAGCGGTTGAGCAGCTGCAGCGCCTTGCGCAGCTCCCAGCCGCTGATGTCCAGCTCGTCCGAGATCGGTACTTCGATCACGTCGCGCTGCGCCTCGACGCGCAGATACCACTGCGGCGCATGCACGTAGACAAAGCGCACATCGTAATCGCTGTCCGGCGAGGCAAAGCCCCAGGCGCGGCTGCCCGACTCGCAGGCAAACAGCACCCGCACCTCATGCCGCGCCTCGATAGCCTGTAGCTCGTGCAGCACGCGCTGGCGAACTGATTCATCCAGTGGATGGGAAAAACGAGCCTTCATAAAACCTCGCAATGTATTGCCACGCAGGCATTTAATAAAAACGCCTATATGGCAATACCCAAATTAAAAGCTACTGCAGCACGGCCCGCGTTTGCAAGGCATCTCTCGCAGCCAGGCTGCACAGCCCAGCGAAACCACTTCGTCATTCCGGCGCAGGCCGGAATCCAGTGGGTTTATTCAAGGTCGTCTGCATGCCGGCCTGCGCCGGAATGACGGCAAGATCCGCTGGGTTCAAGCTTAAAAGCCACTTACCCCTTCACGCACACGACCTGCCGCAGCGTATGCACCACTTCCACCAGCTCGGACTGTGCGGCCATCACGGCGTCGATGTCCTTGTAGGCCATCGGGATTTCGTCGATCACCTCGGCGTCCTTGCGGCATTCGACGTGGGCGGTGGCTTTGATCTGGTCGTCGACGCTGAACAGCTTCTTGGCCCTGGTGCGGCTCATCGTGCGCCCGGCGCCGTGGCTGCACGAGCAGAACGCGTCTTCATTTCCCAGCCCGCGCACGATGAAGCTCTTTGCCCCCATCGAGCCCGGAATGATCCCCAGCTGGCCCTTCTGCGCCGATACCGCGCCCTTGCGCGTCACCAGCACTTCGCGGCCGAAGTGCGTTTCCTTCTGCACGTAGTTGTGGTGACAGTTCACCGCTTCCACATCGGCGGTAAAGGGCTTGGCAATCACGCTGCGCGCGGCGGCGATGACGTTGTTCATCATTACCTCACGGTTGCGGCGCGCGTAGTCCTGCGCCCAGCCGACGGCTTCGACGTAATCGTCGAAATGCTCGCTGCCCTCTTCGAAATAGGCCAGATCGCGGTGCGGCAGATTGGCGATGTGTTGGCGCATATCGGCCTGCGCCAGCTCGATGAACAGGTTGCCGATGGCATTCCCCACACCGCGCGAACCCGAGTGCAGCATGAACCACACGCGGTCGGCCTCGTCCAGGCACACCTCGATGAAGTGGTTGCCGGTTCCCAGCGTTCCCAGATGCTTGTGGTTGTTGGTGTTCTTCAGGCGCGGATATTTGTCGGTGATCGCCTTGAAGCCCGGCTGCAGCACGCCCCACATCGCATCGACCGTCTCCGGCGTGTTTCCCCAGGCGCCGCGATCACGCGGGCCGGGCGTGCGGCCGTGCGGCACGGCGGCCTCGATGGCGCTGCGCAGGCCGAACAGATTGTCCGGCAGGTCGCTGGCGGTCAGTGTCGTGCGCGCCGCCATCATTCCGCAGCCGATATCGACACCGACCGCGGCCGGGATGATGGCGCCAATGGTCGGAATCACCGAACCGATGGTCGACCCCTTACCCAGGTGCACATCGGGCATCACCGCGAGGTGCTTGAAGATAAAGGGCATTTTTGCCGTGTTGATCAGCTGCTCGCGCGCTTCGTCCTCGACCGGCACGCCGGCCGTCCACAGCTTGATGGGTTTTCCGTTTTGCACTTCCAGAAGCGTTGCCTTGCTCATTGCCTTTCTCCCGCCGCCACGCATACCCATGGCGGCATTGATTCACAACCATTCAATTTAATTGTCTAGCCGCATATACCCGGCTAGTTAGTCAGCTTGACCATGCCGTTGAGCAACTGGTCGAAACCGCCGAACACCGAAATCCGGTCGATGCGCTCGGCGAGTTTTTCCAGCGTTTCCAATTCTTTCAGCCGCAGCGCGGTCGGGTTGTCTTCCATCACCTTCGCCGTATTGAGCAGCGAGCGCGTCGCGCCGGTTTCCTCGCGGCGGCGGATCACATTGGCCTGCGCGGCCTTTTCGGCCTCGACGACTTGTGCGAGCAGCGTCTTCATTTCGCCCGGCAACACGATGTCCTTCACGCCGACACCGTGCACGCTGACGCCAAAGCCGGCCAGCCGCGCCTGCATGTGCGCCGACACCACCTCGTCGATCACCTGCTTGTTTTCCAGCAATTCGTCCAGCGTACGCGTCCCCACCGCGGCGCGCAGGCCGAACTGCAGCTCGCGATACACATGCTCGGCCGGCTTGGGCAGGCGGGCAAACGCCAGCTCCACGTTGTCGAACTGCCAGTTGGCCGCCAGATTCAGGCGCAGGCTCACCTTGTCGCGGGTCAGGATGTCCTGCCCGCTGACCTCCAGCGCCTGCAGGCGGGTATCGACCAGCTCGACGACAATCTCGCGGTTGCAGCGCCAGAAGCCGTAACGCCCCGCCGGCAGCAGCCGCAGCAGCTTGCCATCGACACGCAGCAGCCCGACATGATTCTCCGGCACCTGCACCAGCAGCACGGCGTTGGCGTTGCGCACGGCCCTGGCGCGCAGCGAGGGCTGGGTCAGCCCGGCCACCAGCGCCGGATCAAGAGCATAGTTCTCGCGCAAATCCACCCGCGTGAAGGTCTGCCCGGCGGCGGCACGCCAGTACAACTGGCGCGAACCCGGCAGCAGGATTTCCGCCAGCACGCCGTTTTCATGGCGCAACGCGACTTCGTGATCGGCGAGTTCGACCAGCTGAAAGTGCTGCTCGACCACGGCCGCCTCATTGCGGCACAGGTAATCGGCCAGCGCGTGAGTAAAGGCCGGCTCGTCCAGCGCGAAGCTCAGCAGTGCATAGCGCTGCCGCCAGTTCCACAGGCGGAATTCACCCGGCTCGACCACACGCACGAAGTCGCCATCGCGCAGCAGGATGCCGCGCTCGTTTTTGCGTACCAGAAAGCGTTGCCACATCATCATCATCCTTTTTCATTGATCCCGGCTGCAGCGCTACGGCGGATGCCAGGCGGGCCAGCTCACGGGCAGAAACAAGGGGAATCGGCCAAGCTGGCGGCCCATCCTGTCGTTTCCGCTGGTGGGCGGCGCGCCGGGCACCGGCGGCAGCGCTGCGGTGAGCGCATCGCTCACACCGGGCACTGCGTTTTCAATCAAATGCCCTTGCAGGCGTTGGAGCGGGAGTCGAACCCGCCTAGTCGGCCAATGACCGATGCTCAACCGCTGAGCGATCCAGAGGTGGTGAGCCGGGGCTTGAACCCGGATGACGCAACCGACTTGCCATCACCGTCATGCAGACGCCGGGTGTGGCGGCATACCTGCCCGCCAGAGGCGGGAGGCACCGGAGCGGCTATTGAACCGCTGCCTGTTGCCAGCACTGCGTTGCTGCATGCCAGACAGAGTGCAAGGCGTGTGCCAGCGCTTGCGCGCAGCAGAGAAAAATCCGGCAAAGCCATGAATAAAAAGATCATTTACCGAAAACCCAGGCAGACCAGCCAGCAAGAAGCAGACAATCCGCCAGACAAAGTCGATAATTTGTTATCCGAGTTTATCTTTAGGGATAAAGATGAAACGCACCGTCGCCTTCGGCTTTGCCGGAACCGTGCTCGATTACGTGGGCAAGGGAGAGGAACGCTGGAAAAAGTGGCGTCCAAGCATTGGCCTGTGCCAGCAAGCCGCACAACCCATCGATACGCTGGTATTGCTGCATGACGAGCGCAGCCGCTCGCTGTTTGCCCTACTCAAGCGCGATATCGCGCAGATTTCGCCAAACACCGAAGTCGTCAGCCACGAGATCAATCTGCGCGACCCGTGGGATTTCGAAGAGGTGTACGCGGCGCTGCATGATCTGGCCAGCGGCCACACCTTCGACACCGAACAGAACGACTACCTGCTGCACATCACCACCGGTACCCACGTCGCGCAGATCTGCTGGTTTTTGCTCGCCGAATCGCGGCATTTTCCCGCCCGCCTGGTGCAGACCTCGCCACCGATCAAGCGGCTGGGCCAGGGCCCCGAGGGGCGGATGTCGCTGATCGACCTTGATCTGTCGCGCTACGACAAGATTGCCACCCGCTTCGCGCACGAGCGCGATGCCTCGCTGTCGCTGCTGAAGTCGGGCATCGCCACGCTCAATCCTGCATTCAACCGCATGATCGAACAGATCGAACGCGTCGCGGTGCGCTCGAAAGCGCCGATGCTGCTGTGCGGGCCGACTGGCGCCGGCAAGTCCTTTCTGGCGCGGCAGGTGTTTGAGTTGAAAAAGGCGCGTCACCAGTTGCAGGGGCGTTTTGTCGAAGTGAATTGCGCGACCTTGCGCGGCGACGGCGCGATGTCGGCGCTGTTCGGCCACGCCAGGGGCGCGTTTACCGGCGCGCAAAACGAACGCGCCGGCCTGCTGCGCAGCGCCGACGGCGGCTTGCTGTTTCTGGATGAAATCGGCGAGCTGGGCGCTGACGAGCAGGCGATGCTGCTGAAGGCCATCGAGGAAAAGCGCTTTTTTCCGCTGGGCAGCGACCGCGAAGTGGAAAGCGACTTCCAGCTGATCGCCGGCACGGTGCGCGACCTGCGCGTCATGGTCGCCAGCGGCGAATTCCGCGAAGACCTGTATGCGCGCATCAATCTGTGGCATTACACGCTACCGGGACTGGCCGAGCGGCGCGAAGACCTGGCCCCCAATCTCGATTACGAGCTGGGGCGCTTTGCGCGCGAGCACGGTCAGCAGGTGCGCTTCAACCGCGAGGCGCGCGAACGCTTCCTGCGCTTTGCCACTTCGGCGCAGGCGCGCTGGCGCGGCAATTTCCGCGAGCTGGGTGCGGCGGTGACGCGCATGGCGACGCTGGCCGACAGCGGGCGCATCGGCATCGATGAGGTCGACGAAGAAATCACCCGCCTGCAGGCCGGCTGGCAGGATGGGCAAGACGACACGCTGGCGGCACTGCTGGGCGATGCGGCCGCCACGCTCGATTTGTTCGACCGGCTGCAGCTGGAACAGGTGATCAGGGTCTGCCGCGAATGCCGCACACTGTCCGAGGCGGGCCGGCGGCTTTTCGATGTGTCACGCCAGGAAAAATCCAGCAGCAACGATGCCGACCGGCTGCGCAAGTATCTGGCGCGCTTCGGGCTGGACTGGCAAGCACTGCAGGCCGGATCGGCGCCCAGCGTGTTCGGCCGGTAGTCTGATGCCGCCAGGGCGGCAAGACGCGGCTCAAAGCACCGGAGGCAGGCTGGCGGCGGCGGGTGCGAGCGAATCCAGCAGGCGAAGCTCGGCCAGTACGAGTTGCTGATCATGCTCGCGGCAAGCCTCGAACAGCGTCAGCAGGGCCATGTTCACGGCCAGCAAGGCCTCCATGGCGCCCAGACCGTCACGGCAATCGACGCTCACCTGGCAATGCAGCGTGTTGCGCAGGCGATCCGGAGCAAACTCGACGGTGACGGCGCGCACCGCCATCCCGGCGTATTGCGGCAACAGATCGGCACTGCGCTTGGCCGCCAGCATGGCGGCAGCGCGCGCGAGGCCGAGCTGCTCGGCATGGCGGCCTTCTTCAAAGCGCTGCAGCGTATCGGCCTGCATGCGCAATTCGCCAGTGGCGCGCACCGAACGGGCTGCGGCCGGATCGGCGCGGCGCTCGGTTGGCAGCATGATGGTTTCCACGCCGGCAAGCCGCGCGGCGAGGATGGCCAGGTCATCGAAGCTGTTGATGTTGGCGATTTGCCCGGCCGGCACGTCAACCGCGGCGGCCTTGAGCTCGGCCAGCCAGCCGGCCAGCTGAAAGTCGCCGCTGGCCAGCCGCTCTATCAGCTGCGGCAGCACGCTGCGATGCAGCAGGCACAGGCAGGGCATCAGCACACCGCCGCAACGCACCACGGCGGCGCTGGCGCCACCTTCCACCGGCGCCATCAGGCGCGCCAGCAGGTCTTCGGGCAGAAACGGTGCATCGCAGGGCAGCACCAGCAGGGCATCGGCCGGCGAGGCCAGTGCGGCAGCATGCACGCCAGCGAGCGGCCCGGGAAAGCCGGGATAAACATCGCGCAGCACCGGAAAACCGAAGCGGGCGTAATCCGGCAGATTGCGGTTGGCGGAAATCAGGATATGTCCCAGCCGCAGCGTCTGCTGTTGCAGCGCTTCGAGCACCCAGCCCACCAGCGGCCGGCCGGACAGCTCGACCAGGCCCTTGTCACGCCCATTCATTCGTCGTCCTGCGCCACCGGCCAGGATGACGGCATCCACCACCATCATGCTTTGCTCCCGCACTGCTGAAGGGAAAGCCCGGGATCGTCCTGCCCGGCAGAACGCGCCGCCCTGCTGCCAGCCCTGTACGGCCGGGGACTTCGGGGCTTTCTGAGTATGAAACCGGAATAGTCCTGCAACTATGAATTACAGCCCTGCACTATGGCGCAGCGCACGACGGGCGGCAAGCGTGACGCCCGCCGGTGCGGCGACAAACAACAAGGGGGAGCATTGCTCCCCCTGGCGTGTGCAAGCAAGCGCCTTACTGCATGGCGACCTGATAGCCCTGGATGTCGGCGCCCTGGAAGAGGCCGCCGATGTAGTCATGCACGGCGCGCTGCGAGGCCATGCTGTTGAGGAAGTGGGCGATGCGCTCCTGCGCTTCCTCGAAGCTCACGGCTTCGCCGCCCTGCTTCTTGCCGGAGCGGATGATGTGCAGGCCGAACTGGGTTTCCACCAGGCCGTCATACAGCTCGTTCTCGCCCAGGCTGAACGCGGCCTGTTCGAATTCCGGCACCATCTGGCCACGGCCAAAGGCGCCCAGCTCGCCACCCTGGCGACCGGACGGGCAGGCGGAATGCTCGCGGGCCAGCTCGCCGAAACGGTGGGGGTTGAGCTTCAGCTCTTCCAGCACGCCTTCGGCCTTGGCGCGCACCAGCGAACCGGCAAGGCCTTCCTCGGGGGTGAACAGGATGTGGCTGGCTTCGACCTGTTCGCCGCGCTTGAAGCTTTCCGGGTTGTGATCGTAGAACTCGCGGCAGGCGGCTTCATCGGCCGGCTCGATCTGCAGTTCGCGGTCAAACAGCTGACCGATGCGTTCGTCATCGGCGCCGTCGGCGATGCCCAGTTCGCTGGCGCGCTGCAGCAGCAGTTCGCGCACGATCAGGTTCTGAATGGCGGCGTCGCGAGCGTTCGCGGCATCCTGATGATGGGGCAGTTCGTCGGCGATCATGGCATCGCTGATTACGGCGCCGTTAACGGTGATGGTCATGCTTGATCCTTGGGCATGGTAGAAAAAACGGATACAGGCGGCGGCCTGTCAGGTTTGCGGCGCCAGATCCTTGCGCATGCAAGCGGCGCTGGCCGGGCACAGCGAGCTGAACTGGCGGCTGGCGGCAATCGCGGCGGGCACACTGGCGCGCGCGACACTGGCATAACCCTGGCGCTGAAAATAGCGCTCGGCGCCACTGGTCAGCAGGTAGGCGGTGCGCGCGCCGCGCTGGCGCGCCGCGTCTTCCAGCGCGGCCAGCAGCATGACAGCAATTCCGCGCCCGCGCCACTCCCGGCGGACGACCAGCGAACGCAGCAGGGCACACTCGCCAAAGTTCTCCAGTCCGCCACAGGCCACGACGGTAATGCCGTCGCGCAGGACGAGCAGATCGATGCCGTCGTCGTCGAGATCGCAACTCACCAGACCCTCGTCCTCCAGCATCTGCCGCACCACATCCTGCGTTGCCGTATCGGCCACCTGCTCCAAGCGCATCGCCCACTCTCCCTGCTGTACCAGTAAGCAGAGTTTAGCCGCGCGAGGCTGCCCGCCGGGGAGAAACCACGCACGCTTCTGACCAGCGACAAAACCGCTGCGGGCTATGCTGAACACAGCAGCCTCGCCGGAGCACCGCCATGAGAACCCTGGTCATTTTCTCGCACCCCCATCTGGCCACCTCGCGGGTGCACCGTACGCTGATCGACACCATCGACGACCTCCCGGATGTGCAGATCCATCATCTGGAGGCGATGTATCCGCAGCACGACATCGACGTCGAGGCCGAGCAGGCGGCATGCGAGCACGCGGGGCGGCTGGTGTTCCAGTTTCCCTTTTACTGGTACAGCGTGCCGCCACTCCTGAAGCTCTGGATGGACGAAGTGCTGGCCTTTGGCTGGGCCTACGGCAAACGCCAGCAACTGCGCGGCAAGCCGCTGCGCCTGATCATCAGCAGCGGCGCACCGGAAAGCGCCTACGCCGCCAGCGGCTACAACCGCTTTACGATGGAGGAGCTGCTGCGCCCGCTCACCGCCATGACGCACCTCACCGGCATGGTGCTGCAGGCGCCGCTGATCCTGCATGGCGTGCCCAATATTCCCGGCATGGACGTCACCGACCCGCAGATGCTGCGGGTGGAGGCCTTTGCCCGGCAATATCGCGAGCTGCTGGAAAAAGGCCTGCATGCAAGCAAGGGTATATAAGCCAAGGCAAACACCTGCATTGGTTACAGCCTAATACAACGCCAGGTATTTGATGCAGGGACCCGGCAAGCGCCAGGGCGCAGCCTGCCCGGCGCCGGCTGCGGCGCCGGAAAGTTCCGCAGCAGCATTTACATCCGCAGCAGCTTGCCGAAAGCCGGGCGGGCGCGTAAGGTCGCGGCAACTGATCCGACGGCCAATCCCATGCATTTTCTTGACCTCAACAGTGCCGACGCGGCACGCCTGCGCCAGAGCCAGCTGACCAAACCCGCCGGCAGCCTGGGCCGCCTGGAAGAGCTGGCCATCTGGTTCGCGGCCCGGCTGGGCAACAGCACACCGCCGCGCCTGAATCCCGCCATCGTCATCTTCGCCGCCGACCACGGCGTGGCGCTGGATGGCGTCTCGGCCTTCCCGCAAAGCGTAACCAGCCAGATGGTGCTGAACTTCCTCGCCGGCGGCGCGGCAATCAGCGTACTGGCGCGCGAACACCAGGCCAGCCTCGCCGTGGTCGATGTCGGCGTCGCCACGCCCTACCCGCAGCCCGCGCCTGACGCTGGCAGCCCGCTGCGCTATTTCCGCCTGCCGGTACGCGCCGGTACCGCCAATCTGCGCACGGCAGCCGCAATGAGTGCCGAGGACTGCCGCAAGGCCTGGCAGATCGGCGCGGAAGCCGCCAGGCTGGCGGGCGAGCGCAACAAAAGCCTGCTGATCGGCGGCGAAATGGGCATCGGCAATACCACGGCCGCCGCCGCACTGATCTGCGCATTGACCGACTGCCGTCCGGACGAGATTGTCGGCCACGGCACCGGCGTCGATGAAGCCGGCCGCCAGCACAAGATTACCGTCGTCAGCGCCGCACTGGCGCGCGCCCATGCCGCCGGCGCGAGCACACCGCAGGACTGGCTGGCCGAAGTCGGCGGGCTGGAAATCGCCGCGCTGGCCGGCTTTTACAGCGAAGCTGCCGCACTGGGCGTACCGGTCCTGCTCGACGGCTTCATCAGCACGGCCGCCGCGCTGGTCGCCGTGCGCCATGCCCCGGCGGTGGGCGACTGGCTGCTGGCCAGCCATGTATCGCAGGAACTGGGGCACCAGCGCTGCCTCGCCGAACTGGGGCTGACGCCGCTCTTTGACCTCGGCCTGCGCCTGGGCGAGGCCAGTGGCGCGGCGCTGGCCATTCCACTGCTGCAAGCGGCGCTGGCGCTGCATCGCGACATGGCCACCTTTGCCGAAGCCGGCGTGACGGGGCCTGCCGCATGAGCGCCTTTCGCCTGACCCTGATCCGCCACGGCAGCGCCGAAGGCAGCGAACACGCCGTATTCGGCCAGACCAATGCCGCGCTTTCGGCCAGCGGGCGCGCGCAACTGCAGGCACGCTGGCAGCAGCTGGCCGCACAGCCCGTCGACAGCATCGCCGCCTCGCCGCTGGCGCGCTGCGCCGACTTCGCGCTGGATGCCGCCGCCAATCTGGGCCTGCCACTGCATCTGGATCGCGGCTTTGCCGAGCAGGATCTGGGCGTGCTCGACGGCAAACCCAAGGCCGCCTGGAGCACGGCCGAACACGTGGCCTGGGATGCCTGGCAGCGCGACCCGGCGGCCCATCCGCTGCCCGGCGCGGAAAGCTGGGAGGCGTTTGCCGGACGCACGCTGGCCGCCTTCACCCGCTGGCAGGACGCCAGCCCGGATGCCGAACACCGCCTGCTGCTGGCCCACCAGGGCACCATCAAGGTGCTGCTGCTGCATGCCTTCGGCCTGCCGGCCAGCCGGCACAGCCAGTTCTGGCTGGCGCCGGCCGGCATCGCCACACTGTGGTGGGATGACCCGGCCAGCGGCTGGCCACCCCTGCTGATGGGACTGGACAATCTGGGGCTGGGCAACAGCCAGCCCGACTGACGCCAGGCAACCCGCATGCGCCGTCCCGACCTGCGCCCGGCCATTCTTGCCGTGCAGTTCCTTACCCGCCTGCCCACCCCGCAGGTACGCGACTTTTCCCCGGCGCTGCTCAGCCGGGCGGTCGTCTGGTTTCCCGCCACCGGTCTGCTGCTGGGCGCACTGCTCGCCGCCGCCGTGCTCGGCGGCCAGCTCGTCGATCCATGGCTGGCCGCACTGGCCGGCCTGCTCGCCTGGGCCTGGCTCACCGGCGGCCTGCATCTGGATGGCCTGGCCGACATGGCCGATGGCCTGGGCGCCGCACACCGCGACCCGCAACGCTTTCTGGCCGTACTGAAAGACCCGCATCTGGGCAGCTTCGGCGTGCTGGCGCTGATCCTGCAATGCGCCAGCAAGCTGGTACTGCTGATGCTGCTGGCCAGCCAACACCAGGGTATGGCACTACTACCCATGCTGGTGTTGGTTCCGGGCTGGGCACGCTGGGGGGTATATCTATGGCAAAGCCTGCCGCCGCTGGCCAGCGGCATGGCCGAACAGTTCGGCTGGCGGCAAACCCGCCACGCGGCCTGGTGCAACGGCCTGCTGCTGGCCGGCCTGAGCCTGTGGCTGGCTCCCGCCCTGCTGCTCGCGCCGCTGCTGGCCTGGGCCTACCGCTGCTGGCTGAAAGCCCGCCTGGGCGGCGTAACCGGCGACTGCCTCGGCGCCGGCATCGAGCTGCTGGAAACGGCGCTGCTGTGCGTGCTGCTGCTGGCAAGCGCTATAATCGCCCTCTGATTGGATTACTCACGGCAGCACGGCAATGCACATCAAGCGCGTACTCGAAGTCTGGGAAAAAGGCATGGACGGCGGCTACCTCGGCAATCTGCCGCTCGCGGACGACGTGCCCGTCACCCTGCTCTACGAGCTGTTTTGCGACGAGCAGGACAAGCCCGACCCGGACATGCTGCTGGCCTACCTGCTCGATGCGCCACGCGTCGCCCGCCTGCAACCCTGGGTCGCCGAAACACTGGATGCCGAACAATACGACTACATCCTCAGCGCCTACGGCCTGCCCGACCTGCCGCAAAACCCGACATGAAGCCGGAGCTGGCGCAGCTGCCCGGCCTCGGGCCACAATCGGCCGCCTGGCTGACCGCCGCCGGCATTCCCGACCGCGCCGCACTGGCGCACACCGGCGCCATCCAGGCCTACCTGCGCGTACGCCAGCAACAGCCGCGCGTCAGCCTCAACCTGCTGTGGGCGCTGGAAGGCGCACTGAGCGGCCGCCACTGGCAGGACATTGCCCGCCATGAACGCAGCCGCCTGCTAGCCGAGCTCGCCGCCGCCGCAGAAGCCGCCAATATACCCAACACCCCATAGCGCCAGAGCCAATGCACACAATTGCTTGTACGCGCATACCTTCAAGCAACTCCATCCACCCCGAGAAGCAGAAATGGCTCGCCCCGGAGGCCGGCGAATTCATGTACAATCGGAACATCTTCATCCATTGAAGACCACTCCGGGGACGCCATGGTTTCGACGGGGGTTGCAAAGCGGATGGGGGCATGCCGGGATTTCAGTCACCCCGTTAAACACTGAATTTATATAGTCGCAAACGACGAAACTTACGCACTGGCCGCTTAATTGCGCCAGTCTCTACACCGCAGAGCCCTTCGGGCGGGTCGGGTCAAACCGGCAGTAGAGTCATTAAGAAGGGATCGCCCCGGCTCGGGTTACTTGAGCCAGGGTTAAATCCAAGGTAACTCGCTCCCCCCAAGCCTGTCGGTCGGCGTGGAAGGGAGTCAAATCCAAATGGCCAGACTAAGCATGTAGAACCCTTCGTAGAGGGCTTCCGGACGCGGGTTCGACTCCCGCCGTCTCCACCAATACACAAACCCCAACTGTTCTCAGTTGGGGTTTTTCTTTGCCCAGCCCGCTACTACAAGCCTTGTAGCGCAAGGCTTCGAACTGGCTACCGCATAAACTCATCCGAACCGGCCAAGCGCTGATCTCTGCACTGGCCGCAGTATATGTCATGCCTCAGCCTCACCCGAAAAGTGAAGTCCGGAAGCTTGGGCAGTAGCCGGCAGCATGCGCACAACCGACCCAAGTGCAATCTTCCCCCCTGCCAATCGGACCTCTAGCGACCTTCTGTCGATCCATACGGTGCAGCAGCAAGGCGGCGCTGCAGCTCCCAACAAGATTCTCTGTGACAGTCGCTCACTGTCACATGGAAATTCGGATACGTACCCCAGGTATATTGAAGGTACATAAGGTACAACTGGAAGCACTCAAGCAAAATGGGGAATACACGCGAAGCCTGAGCCGTTGACAGCCGATGCCCAAAGGTCAAAAACATGGGTGTTTTTGCCGGTCGCTGCCACAGAAACCGTCACAGGAGTGTCACAGCAGCCAATCTGGGACAAACAAGGGGAGTAGAAAAGACAAAACCCCTGACCAATTTTTCAATTGAATCAGGGGTTTATGCTTGGTTGCGGGAGCAGGACTCGAACCTGCGACCTTCGGGTTATGAGCCCGACGAGCTTCCAACTGCTCCATCCCGCGTCTGTACTGGTTTCACGTCTTTCGTGACATCTCAAGCGCCGAAGCGCTGGAAATGAAAAGCCGCTGATGCATCAAGCACGAATCAGCGGCTTGGTATTTCTTGGTTGCGGGAGCAGGACTCGAACCTGCGACCTTCGGGTTATGAGCCCGACGAGCTTCCAACTGCTCCATCCCGCGACAGAGAAGGAAGATCATATAGCGCGAGCCCCCCTCTGTCAAGGCCGGCGCCCGCCGGCACTTGCAATGAGCCGCTGGCTGGCAATTCGTCGGCCCGGGAATTTGCACAGCGGCGTGATGTTGCAGGGATACGAGCAGGCGGAAAAGCCTTGCCTGAGGGGCTGGCGGCGCGCAATCTTCCCGGTTCGTGTCTTGGTGCAGCGAAGAACAAGCTGCTGTCTGCGCGGCCGAATCGCACATCAACAGCGCGAGCCGCAGGTGCCAGACCGCATACGCTGACGGCCAGGCGATCAGTCCAGCCTGGATACGTGTGCAGGCTCTACTTTGCCAACCGCCACCACAATGGGTATATGGCCCAAGGCATTTCAGAAAGTAGCCTCCAGCACCATGGGTATTGATGTATACCCACCCATCCTGCCCTCATTGCAGCGACACGCCATAGAAGGACATCAGATTGAAGGGGCTGATCCTGAAGCCCTGCACTTCCTTGCGCATCGGCTGGTAGACGGTCGCATGCGCGATCGTCGTCCACGGCAGCTCCTGCTTGAAGATTTCCTGCGCCTTTTCGTAGAGTTTGCTGCGCTCGGCCTGGTTGGTGAGCGTTCTGGCCCTGACGATCAGCGCGTCGAAGTCCTTGTTGCACCATTGCGCGTAGTTGTTGCCGCCAATCGCCGAGCAGCCAAGGTTCACGCCCAGCCAGTTGTCCGGATCGCCATTGTCGCCGTTCCAGCCGACCAGCATGCTGTCATGCTCGCCGTTCTTGCCGCGCCTGAGGTATTCGCTCCACTCATGGCTGACAATCCTGGCCCGGATGCCGATTCTGGCCCAGTCGGCCTGGATCATTTCGGCCATCAGTCTGGCGTTCGGGTTGTAAGGGCGCTGCACCGGCATCGCCCAGAGCGTGATCTCGGTCCCGTCCTTCACGCCGGCCCGGGTCAGCAGTGCGCGGGCCCTGGCCGGGTCGAAGGCCGGGTCTTTCAGCTTGCGGTTGTACGACCACTGTGTCGGTGGCAGCGGATTGCTTGCCTGCATGCCGCCCCCGCGATAGACGGCAGCAAGGATGGCCTGCTTGTTGATTGCCATGTCCAGCGCCTGGCGCACGGCGAGCTGGTCGAGTGGCTTGCGCCGGACATTGTAGGCGAGAAAGGCCAGGTTGAAGCCAGCCTGGCTGGGCACGGCCAGCTGCGGCTTGCCCTGCATGGCCTGCAGGTCGGCGGGCCTGGGAAAGGCCATGATGTGGCATTCGCCCCTTTGCAGTTTCTGGTAGCGCTGGCCCGCATCGGGTGTGATCACGAAGAGCAGCCGGTCGAGCAGCACCTCGCCGCGCCGCCAGTACGTCCTGTTGCCATCAAAGCGGATGCTCGCGTCCTTCTGGTAGCTCTTGAAGACAAAAGGGCCGGTGCCGACCGGCTGCGTGTTGAGCTGCGCGGGCTTGCCGGTCTTCAGCAGCAGCTCGGCGTACTCGGCAGACTGGATCGACGCAAACGACATCGCCAGCTTCTGCAGCAAGGCGGCGTCCACGGCCCGCAGCCGCAAGCGCACGGTATGGGTGTCGAGTTTGTCGATGCCGGCGATATTGCCATCCAGCCCCATGTCGGTGACATAGGGATAGTCGACCGGGGCCGCCCGGTTGAACGGATGGTTCCGGTCGATCAGACGCAGGAAGCTGAACAGCACGTCATCGGCGCCAAAATCGCGCGTGGGCTTGAAGCCGGGCGTGGTGTGGAATTTCACGCCACGGCGCAGGTGAAAGGTGTAGCTCAGGCCGTCGGGCGCGATTTCCCACTTTTCGGCCAGCGCCGGGCGGATTTGCGTCGAGCCGCGCTCGAATTCGACCAGGCGATTGAATACGGTTTCAGCCGAAGCATCAAAATCGGTACCGGCGGTATGGCGCGCCGGATCGAAGCCGGCAGGGCTGCCTTCCGAGCAGTAAATCAGCGTTCCGCCAGCGAATGCGCTGCCGCCCCCCAGCAACAGGGCGACAGCCAGCGCGCACAAGGACATCGGGGACAAGGCGGACATCGGTTCTCCTCGCCGGCAGGGCGGCGACGCTGGGGGTTGCGCAGGAATCTCAGCACGCAATTCTGACACCAGTCGCGGCCGGCAAGGCCTGTTTTTGCTGGCCGGTTGTGGCCGCAGCGGTCAGGCCGGGAGAATGCCGCGACGATGATCGGCCCGCGACAACGCCGTGCCGCGCTTGCCGGCAGCGCGCCGCACTGCGGGGCTGGGCGAGCAGCAGGCAATACCCGCCAACCCATATTCCCACGACTCAACAAAGCAAAAGGCTAAGCGACTATACCCAGTAGAAAAACTGGCCACTTGCAGGCCAGGGATGCGGCAAAAGTAGTGACCGGGGCGATGCGGTATGATGCGGAACTTTCTGCAGACCCTGACTCCCGCCATGTCGCTCTATACCGCTGACACCATCGCCGCCATTGCCACCGCCCCCGGACGCGGCGGCGTTGGCGTGATCCGCATTTCCGGCAAAGCGCTGCAGGACTTCGTTACCACGCTGCATGGTCGTACGCTGACGCCGCGCCATGCGCACTTCGCCAAATGGCGCGATGGCGATGGCCAGGTCATCGACGAAGGGCTGGCGCTGTTCTTTCCGGGGCCGAACTCGTTTACCGGCGAGGACGTGCTCGAGCTGCAGGGCCACGGCGGCCCGGTGGTGCTCAACATGCTGCTGCGCCGCTGCACCGAGCTGGGCGCGCGCCACGCCGAGCCCGGCGAATTCACCAAGCGCGCCTTTCTGAACGGCAAGCTCGACCTCGCCCAGGCCGAAGCGGTCGCCGACCTGATCGACGCGCAATCGGAGGCCGCGGCCCGCTCGGCGCTCAGGTCGCTCGATGGCGCGTTCTCGCGCGAGATCGATACCCTGCTCGAACAGCTGATCAACCTGCGCATGCTGGTCGAGGCGACGCTCGATTTTCCCGAAGAGGACGTCGACTTTCTGGAGGCCGCCGACGCGCGCGGCAAGCTTTCGGGAATCCGCGCGCAACTGCTGACCGTGCTGGCCACCGCCAGCCAGGGCCGGCTGCTGCGCGAGGGCGCGCAGGTCGTGCTGATCGGGCAGCCCAATGTCGGCAAATCCAGCCTGATGAACGCGCTGGCCGGCGAGGACGTGGCCATCGTCACCGACATCGCCGGCACCACGCGCGACACGGTGCGCGAGTTGCTGAGCATTCATGGCGTGCCGCTGCATGTGATCGACACCGCGGGCCTGCGCGAGACCGACGACGTCGTCGAGCGCATCGGCATCGCGCGCACCTGGGCAGCGGTCGAGAAAGCCGATCTGGCGCTCTTGCTGCTCGACAGCCGCGAGGGCGTCACCGCGCACGATCAGTCCATCCTGCAGCGCCTGCCGCAGGGCCTGCCGGTGCTGCGCGTGTTCAACAAGATCGACCTGACCGGCGAAGTGCCCGGCGCCGTGGCTGACGACGAGATCCACGTCTCCGCCAAGCGGGGTATTGGCCTGGAGGCCTTGAAGAACAAACTGCTTGAGCTGGCAGGGTGGCAGGGTATGGAGGACGGGCTGTTTCTCGCCCGCGAGCGCCACCTCGACGCCATCCGCCGCGCCCAGGCCAGCCTGGAGCTGGCGGACGCGGCCTACCAGCAGATCGAGCTGCTGGCCGAAGAGCTGCGCCAGGCGCAGCACGCGCTGGGCGAAATCACCGGCGCGTTTTCCGCCGACGATCTGCTGGGCGTGATCTTCAGCAAGTTCTGTATTGGTAAATAAGCCGCCAGCGCCTCAGGAGCAGGCGCGGTAAACCTCGGTCAGCGAGACGAGGCCCTGTTTGGCCAGACTAAGGCCATGATCGAGCATGAACTGCATGCCGTTGGCCCGCGCTTTTTCGCGCAGCTGGCGCTCGGAGAGCGTGGGCACGAAATATTCGCGCAGGATGTCGTCGGGCTCCAGCAGCTCATAGACGGCGCGCCGGCCCAGATAGCCATGGCCCGAGCACACCTTGCAGCCCTGGCCCTTCTCGAAGGGACTGACATCGTCCAGATGCAGGCGCTGACGGATCAGCGGGGTGATGGTCTCCGGCTTGCGGCAATTCGGGCAGTTTTGCCTGACCAGCCGTTGCGCCAACACGCCGAGCAAGGAGGTCTTCAGCAATTGCGGCGACACGCCCAGCTCCAGCAGGCGCGGGATTGCCCCGCAGGCCGAAGTGGTGTGCAGCGTGCTGAATACCAGGTGTCCGGTCAGCGCAGCCTCGACGGCCAGCTGCGCGGTTTCGGCATCGCGGATTTCCCCGATCATGATCACGTCCGGATCCTGGCGCAGCACATGGCGCAGCGTTTGCGGAAAACCGAAGCCCTGGCTGCTCAGCAGCTGGATCTGCACCATGTTGGGCAGGTGGTATTCGACCGGGTCCTCGATGGTGATGATGTTGAGGCCGACGCGTGAAATCGCCTGCAGCATGGCGTACAGCGTGGTGGTCTTGCCCGAGCCGGTGGGGCCGGTGACGAGCACGAGGCCGTTTTCATGGCGGATCAGCTCATCGATGCGCGCCATGTCCTCGTTGCGATAACCGATCTGGTCAAAGCTGCGCACCGCCGAATTCGGGTTGAGCAGGCGGATGACGACATTTTCGCCAAAGGGCGTGGGCATGATGGAGACGCGCAGATCCAGCTCATGGCCGTCGAGCTCGAGCACGATGCGGCCATCCTGCGGCAGGCGGCGTTCGGCAATGTTCAGCGTGGCCAGAATCTTGATGCGGCTGACCACCGCCGGCAAGAGGTGGCGCTCCAGCACGCGCAAAGGGCGCAGCTCACCGTCGATGCGCAGCGCCAGTTCAACATCATCGCGGCGCGGTCGAATGTGCAGGTCGGACGCGCGCATGCGCAGCGCCTCCTGGAAGAAGGAATCAACCAGCTTGACCACCGGCTTCTGCTTGGCGAGGTATTGTGCCTCCAGCCACAGCCGGCGCTCTTCCTGATCGACCGTTTTCGGTGCGGCATCGCGCGCTTCTTCTTCAAGATGCTCTTCGATCTGGTCATAGTGCTGGGCAATCCGCCCGAGCAGCACCAGACGTTCGGCAATCACGATCATCACCGGCTTTTGCAGCAGGAAGCGCAGCTCCTGGTAGGTTTCCTGGCCGGGCAACTGGGCTGCGGCGATCACGATGACGCTGTCGAATTCCATGACCGGCATCACGGCATTGTTGCGGGCGAAGCTCGAGGGAATGCGGCGGATCAGCGTTTCCGGAATGACGAAGCGTTCAAGATTGATGTGCGGCACACCCAGCTGCTTGTGCAGCAGCATCTGCAGGGCCAGTTCGTCGACCAGCCCAAGCTCGACCAGTGCCGCGCCCAGGCGCATGCCCGGCGTGCTTTGCTGCAGGATGATGGCCAGATCGAGGTCTTTCTGCGTAATGACGCCTTCCTCGATCAGCAGCGCGCCGATGGGCTTGTGCAGCTGTGTTTTGGCGGAGTCCAGGTACTCGCGCAGATCGGCTTCGCTTTCCAGCGGTTTCAATATCTTGGCCTGTTTGTTCATTCCCCTGCCCCGCGACATGTCACTCCCTATGCAAGATAGCTGATGCGCATCGGGAAGGTAAAAAAACAGGCTCCCGCGGGAGCCTGTCAACCATGTCTTGCCAGCACTACAGCTCGACCTGCATACCCATTTCGACCACGCGGTTGGGCGGGATGCGGAAGAAGCTGGTCACACGGGTGGCGTTGCGCATCATCAGGCTGAAGAGGCGCCGGCGCCACCAGGCCATGGCCGGATAGCGGCCCTCGACGATGGTTTCGCGGCTGAGGAAGTAGGAAATCTGCATCTCGTCGAGATTGATTTCCGGCTGCAGCTGCTGCAGCTGCTCGATCAGCTGCGGCACATTGGGCTCGTCCTTGAAGCCGAAGGTGGCGATCACCTGATAGAAGGAAGAACCCAGCTTGCGCACGGCCAGCCGTTCGCGGCGCGGAATGTGCGGCACGTCGTCGGTGGTCAGCGTCATGAAAATGACCTGCTCGTGCAGCACCTTGTTGTGCTTGAGGTTGTGCAGGAGCGCATGCGGCACCGAGTCGCTGCTGGTGGTCATGAAGATCGCCGTGCCGTCGACACGCTGGGTTCCCGAGGACTCCATCGCCTCGACAAAGCCCTCCAGCGGCATTTCGCCCTCGCGCAGGCGCTCGTAGAGCAGCGTGCGGCCACGCTTCCACGTCATCATCAGCGTAAAGGCAACGAGGCCGATCAAGAGCGGCACCCAGCCGCCGGCGTGGATTTTCAGCGTGTTGGCAGACAGGAAGGCCATGTCGATCAGCAGCAGCAGGCCCAGCACGGCGAACACCACACTCTTGCGCCAGCCGGCCAGGCGATTGCCAAGCACGACAAAGGACAGCAGCGTGGTCATCACCATCGTGCAGGTTACCGACAGGCCATAGGCGGCAGCCAGATTGCTGGAGCTGCGGAACATCAGCAGCAGCAGGATCACCGAAGCCAGCAGGAACCAGTTGATCTGCGGAATGTAGATCTGCCCCATTTCCTTTTCCGAGGTGTGGCGCACATCCAGACGCGGCGAAAAGCCCAGCTGGATGGCCTGGCTGGTCACCGAATACGCGCCGGAAATCACCGCCTGCGAGGCAATGATGGTTGCCAGCGTCGCCAGCACCACCAGCGGCAACTGCGCCCAGTCGGGCGCCAGCAGGAAGAAGGGGTTCTTGATGGCTTCGGGGTTGTGCAGCAGCAGCGCACCCTGGCCAAAATAATTGAGCACCAGCGCCGGCAGCACGAGGCCGAACCAGGCATAGCGGATCGCCGGGCGGCCGAAGTGGCCCATGTCGGCATACAGCGCCTCGGCGCCGGTAATGCACAGCACCACCGAGCCCAGCAGCACGAAGCTGATCAGCGGGTGGGCGGCAAAGAAATGCCAGGCGTACCAGGGGTTGAGCGCCGCCAGCACCTCGGGGGACTTGATGATGTTGTACAGGCCGAGGATGGCCAGCACGACAAACCACAGCGTCATCACCGGGCCGAACAGCTTGCCCACCGTCGCCGTGCCGTGCGACTGCATGGCAAACAGGCCCACCATCAGCGCGATGGCGCAGGGGATGATGTAGGGGTCGAACTCATGCGAAATGACGCTGATGCCTTCCAGCGCGGACAGCACCGAAATCGCCGGGGTGATGATGGTTTCACCGTAAAACAGCGAGGCGCCGAAAATGCCGCAGAGGATCACCACCAGCATGCGCCGCGGATTGCCGTGAGAGGCGCGCAGCGCCAGCGCCATCAGCGCGAGAATCCCGCCTTCGCCGCGGTTGTCGTTGCGCAGCACGATGGCGACGTATTTCAGCGATACCACCAGCATCAGCGACCAGAACACCAGCGAAAGGATGCCCAGCACATTGAAAGCATCCAGCGTCAGCGGCACATGGCCGTTGAAGCATTCCTTCAGCGTGTAGAGCGGGCTGGTGCCGATGTCGCCATACACCACGCCCAGCGCAGCCAGGGCCAGGGTGGGCAGCCTGGAGGAAGTGGGACTCGAGCTCGCTGACATGAAGCAGCCATCCATAACAGGGGTTGAATAAGCCGGGTTTTCCAGCGGCAGCACGCGCCGCCGAAAACCATGAACACCTCGTTCTGCAAGCGTCCACCTTTCCGGCTTTCCCGCAACAAGCGGCTCGCAGGCGCATTCAACAGCCTGCGCACGCGAAGAGGCGCGGATTATACCCCCGGCCTCAAGGGCTGCCGCTGATTCTAGCCGCTGTGTTGCGGCAATGCAGCACCGCCAAACAATTGTTTGCCAAGGGAAAGTAGCGAGTCAGCACGGGCCCGGCCAGATCAGGCCCGGAGCCTGCCCGGCGGCAAGTCGCGCCCAGTCGAAATGCGGGCCGGGATCGCTCTTGCGGCCCGGCGCGACATCGCTGTGGCCGAGCACCGCGCGCAGGGGATGACGCTGGCGCAGCGCGGCCAGCAAACTGCCAAGTACGGCATACTGTATATCGCTAAAGCCAATGAAATCCGAGCCTTCCAGCTCGATACCCACCGAAAAGTCATTGCAGCCCGCGCGCCCTTCCCAGCTGGATGCGCCAGCATGCCAGGCACGCTGCGTGGTCGGCACGAACTGCAGCAAACGGCCGTCGCGGCGGATGAAGAAATGCGCGCTGACGCGCAATTCCGCCAGCTGCGGGTAGGCGGGATGGGCGTTGCGGTCCAGCGTATTGGTGAACAGGCGCTCGACATCGTCGCCGCCAAAGGGCTTGCCCGGTGGCAGGTGGATGTTGTGGATCACCAGCAGCTCGACCGCGCAATCGGCCGGGCGGGCATTGCAGTTCGGGCTGGGCACGCGGCGGGCAGCGGTGCACCAGCCCTCGGCATCGATACAGAAATCAGCGAGGGTATCCACCTGCAAGCCAACAAGGGCATGAGTCATCACGACATACCCAGCCTTTCCATGCGGTAACGCAGGCTACGGAAGGTGACGCCGAGGATTTTTGCCGCCTGTGTGCGATTGCCGCCGGTTTGCCCCAGCGCCTGCAGGATGGCGGCCTTCTCGGTGCGGTCCAGATAATCCTGCAGCGGAAAGCAGCCGGCCAGGCCGCTGCCACCATGCTCCGGCTCGTCGCTGACGGTGAGCTGCAGGTCGTCCGCGCCGATCTGCGTGCCGTCGGACAGCGCCAGCGCGCGCTCCAGCACGTTTTCCAGTTCGCGCACATTGCCGGGAAAACCGTAGCTGCGCATGGCCTCGGCAGCCGTTGGCGTCAGCTCCGGCAAGGCGCTGCCGTTGCGCTCGGCGATGCGTGCGAGCACATGCCGGGCAATCGTGAGGATGTCGTCGCCCAGCTCGCGCAAGCTGGGCATGCGCACCTCGATGACGTTCAGGCGGTAATAGAGATCCTGACGGAACTTGCCGGCCTCGACGCAGCGCGCCAGATTCTGGTGCGTGGCCGAGATGATGCGCACATCGACTTCTTCTTCCTGCGTGGCACCCACCTTGCGCACCTTGCGCTCCTGGATGGCGCGCAGGAGCTTGACCTGCATGGCCAGTGGCAGGTCAGCGACTTCATCGAGAAACAGGGTGCCGCCGTGCGCAGCCTGGAAAAAGCCGCTGCGGTCTTCATTGGCGCCGGTGAACGCGCCCTTGCGATAGCCGAAAAACTCGCTTTCCATCAGGTTTTCCGGAATCGCCCCGCAGTTCACCGCGACAAAGGGCTTGTCGGCACGGCTGGAGCGCGCGTGAATCATGCGTGCCGCGCGCTCCTTGCCCGAGCCGGATTCACCGGTGATGTACACCGGCGCCTGGTTGCGCGCGAGCTTGTCGATCAGCTGGCGTACCTGCTGCATCGGCGGCGAGACACCGACCAGCAGGCTGTCGCCGGCGGCCTCGGGCGCGGCCTCGCTGGCTGCGGCATCCAGCTTGAGCGCGGAGCGCACCAGCGTGCGCAGCTGCTCGAGCGCGACCGGCTTGGCCAGATAATCGAAGGCGCCGTGCTTGAGGGCGGTAACGGCATTGTCGGTGCTGCCATAGGCGGTGATCACCGCGACCGGCGTGTCATGGCCGCTGGCCTGCACGGCGCGCAGCACGTCCAGGCCGTCGCCATCCTGCATGCGCATGTCGGTCAGGCACAGATCATAATGGTTGGCCGCCACCAGCTCGCGCGCGCCCTCGACGCCATAGGCCTTGTCGACCGCCAGGCCCATCTTGATCAGCGTCAGCTCCAGCAGGTCGGCCAGATCGCGCTCGTCATCCACCACCAGGATACGGCGCTCATTCCTCGTTCTTTTCTGCATCCACCACTCCGAACACGATCCGGAAACAGGCGCCACCCTCGACCGGAGTCAGATACTCCAGCGCAGCGCCATTGGCCGCACAGATTTCCCGTGCGATATAAAGGCCAAGGCCGGTGCCCTTGGCTTCGGTCGTGAAAAACGGCTCGAACAGCTGGTGCTGGGCATCGGCGGGCACGGCCGGGCCATCATTGCAGACATCCAGCACCACATAGCCATCCAGCTCGCCCAGCACGAAATACAGGCTGCCCTGCTGCTTGCCGCAATAGCGCCAGCCATTGCGCGTCAGGTTCCACAGCACCTGGTGCAGATGCCCCGGGTCAAAGCGCACCGTCGCCAGCGCCGCCCCGCCGACCGGCAACGCCACGGTGATGCCTTCCTGCTGGCGGAATTCCTCGATGAAGTCGGCCAGCCATTCACCAAGCTGCAGTTCGCGGCGCTGCACGCGATCCCGCCGGTTGAGCTCCAGCACGTCGGTGACCATGCGATCCAGACGCAGCGCGTTTTCATTGATGATGCGGGTCAGGCGCGCCAGCAGCGGATCGTCGTGATGCTCTTCCTGCAGCAACTGGGCGGCATGGGTGATCGCCCCCAGCGGATTGCGGATTTCGTGCGCCAGATTGGCGGTCAGCCGCCCGAGCGCCGCCAGCTTCAGCTGCTGCGCCTCGCGGCGCAGGCGGTCCATGTCTTCGAGATAAATCAGCACATTGCCGCCGCGATTGGCGCCCAGCGCCAGAAAGCGCGGCCGCAGCGTCTTGCGCTGCCAGCTCAGCAGGCCGGGCTTGCCCCAGTCTTCATCGCGCCAGCGCGCCACCAGACCGGCCAGCGCCGGCGACCACTCTGCCAGCGGCATGCCCAGCTGTGGTGCCGGGCCGCCCAGGCGCACGATCTGCTCGTTGAACTGGTGGATGACGCCGTCACGATCCAGCACCAGCACGCCATCCGACACGTCCTGCAGGATGCGCTGGTTGAGCTGGCCCAGATTGGCCAGATCGATTTCGCGCCGTTCGGCCAGCGCCCGGTTTTCTTCGGCATAGCTGGCCAGCCGGTGCGACACCCAGGCCACGGCAAAACAGGCCAGGCACAGCAGCACCGGCGGCATGAAATCAACCGTGTAGGCCGGCGTTTCCAGCGTGCTGTGCACCGCTTCGCCCAGCAGCGCCAGCGTGGCCAGCGCGGCGTGAAAGAGCGTCATGCGGCTGCGGGCAATCAGCCCGGCGCCAGCCAGAAAGGGCAGCAGCAGCATGCCCAGCCCGCTGCGGATGCCGCCCATTTCGTGCATCAGAAAGACAATGAACAGGATGTCGAGGCCGACCTGCAGTGTCAGCTGCGCCGAGAGCCTGGGCTTGCGCCAGACAATGCCGAAGAAAAACAGGCTGGCGGTCGTGGCATAGAGCATCAGCACCGGAATGATGATGCCCAGCTGCGCGCTGTCCGGTCCCTGGCGCCCGACCCGCAATTGCAGGCCGATGGCCAGGCCGAACACCACGAGCAGGCGAAAGCCGTTGAGCAGGCGCAGCGAACGCCAGCGGGCTTCGCTGGCGATCTGGGCTGGGTCCTGCTCAGCGTTCACCGGGTTTACCGCCTTGCTGGCGCGCCATTCCTTCGACAAAGCGGGCCAGCTCCGACAGCGCGGCCTCATAGACACCGCGCTTGAATTCGATCACCGAATCCAGCGGCAGCCAGTAGTCACTCCAGCGCCAGGCATCGAATTCCGGATGGCTGGTGCGGCGCAGGCAGACGTCGGAGTCACGCCCGGTGAGCCGCAGCAGAAACCAGATCTGTTTCTGGCCGCGATAGGTGCCGCGCCATTCGCGGCGCACCCAGTTGGTGGGCACGTCATACTTCAACCAGTCGCGCGTGCGACCGAGAATCTGCACATGTTCCGGCAAGAGACCGACTTCCTCGGCCAGCTCGCGATACATGGCTTGCTCGGGCGTTTCGCCCTGCTTGATTCCACCCTGGGGAAACTGCCACGAGTGCTCGCGCACGCGCTTCCCCCAGAACACCATGTTCTGGCGGTTGAGTATGACAATGCCGACGTTCGGCCGATAGCCGTCACGATCGAGCATGGTTACTTCCTGAATTCGTTGGTTACCCCGATTTTATGGCATGCCGCCACGCTTGGAAACCGTGACGGGACGATTAACAGGGGTTTGAAAAAGGCGGATTTTCGGCTGCCATCAGGCATCGGGAAAAGCCAGGCGCAAATCGCCACCTGCAAAATCAAGGACTTATTCTTGGGCTTGCGTACGTTTCCCCCGGCTTGGCCGTAAAAAAGGGGCCACAGGCTGTTGTTCCAACAGCCTGTTAAACCGGGCAGGACGCCGCTCAGATGAACAGGCGGCGGTCGTTGTGGGGGTTCATGCGCGCCAGATCGGTGACAAATTCGCCAAATTCCAGGCCGTACTGCTGCTGCAGCTTTTCCGCTCGCGCCGCCAGCTCGGCCCATTTCGGACTGTTCTGGCCCCGCTTGAAGGCAAAGGCAATCACATTGCCCTTCTGGCGTGCCGGCAGCAGCAGAATGCGCGCGTCGAACACCGCCGAAATCAGGTCGCAGTACTGGGCAAAGCGCTTGTCCGAACCCCACAGGTTCACCGCCAGCACGCCATCGTCGCGCAAGCGCTCGCTGCAGGCGCGGAAGAACTCCTCCGTGGCCAGTG
The DNA here is from genome assembly GCF_000428145.1 of Chitinilyticum litopenaei DSM 21440. Taxonomy (GTDB): domain Bacteria; phylum Pseudomonadota; class Gammaproteobacteria; order Burkholderiales; family Chitinibacteraceae; genus Chitinilyticum; species Chitinilyticum litopenaei. Next base: position 46,426 of record NZ_ATZJ01000014.1, read on the forward strand.
GTGGCGCAATACCCGTGGCGCTATAGGCATCCATCACGATGAAGTCCATGGCCTCTGGCGGTATACCATACAGATGCGCCGCCCCGTCGGCGGCAATCACCTGCAGTCGCTCGTCATCTTCCGGCAGGAAAAACATCGAACGCGCCACCGCGATCACCTGCGGATGCAGCTCGACCACGGTCTGGCGCGTGTCCGGCAGGTGTTCGTGCGCCCACTTGGCGATCGAGCCGCCCCCAAGGCCGATCAGCAGCATGTCGCGCGGCGGCTCGACAAACAGCAGGCTGCCGAATACACAACGCGAGTAGGCCAGCACCAGTTCGGTCGGATTGCTGATGCGCATCGCGCTTTGCGTGTCATCGCCGCCGAAATGCAGCTTGCGGATGCCCGCATCCTCGGAAATGTCGATGACGATATCGTCGGGCGAGCTTCTGGAAAAACGCTTGGAGCGAAACAGCATCACATCTCTCCGCAATCATTCAGCCCGGCGACCGGACGCGAGGCGAGGATGTTGATGCGGGAAGGATCACTGAAGCTTTCCTTGTCAAAGGCCTTGTCGCCATCCTCGCGCGCGACGCCATCGGCGCGGATGTTCACGAAATCGAACTGCTTGGGATCGGCCAGGTGCGAGGGCACGACATTGCACATCGCGGTGAACATGGTCTCCAGCCGGCCGGGGAAGCGCTTGTCCCAGTCGCGCAGCATGTCGCCGACCACCTGGCGTTGCAGGTTGGGCTGGCTGCCGCACAGATTGCACGGAATGATGGGGAATTGCTTGATCTCGGCGTAGCGCTCGATGTCCTTTTCGCGGCAGTAGGCCAGCGGGCGGATCACCACATGCTTGCCGTTGTCGCTCACCAGCTTGGGCGGCATGCCCTTCAGTTTGCCACCGTAAAACATGTTGAGCAGCAGCGTTTCCAGGATGTCGTCACGGTGATGACCCAGCGCAATCTTGGTCGCGCCCAGTTCTTCCGCCACACGGTACAAAATGCCGCGACGCAGGCGCGAGCACAGGCTGCACGTCGTCTTGCCTTCCGGAATGATGGACTTGACGATGGAATAGGTGTCTTCCTCGACGATGCGGTATTCCACCCCGATGGACTGCAGATACTCGGGCAGGATGTGCTCGGGAAAGCCCGGCTGCTTCTGATCAAGGTTGACCGCCACGATGGAGAAATCGATGGGCGCGGATTTCTGCAGATTCAGCAGGATGTCGAGCAGCGTGTAGCTGTCCTTGCCGCCCGACAGGCAGACCATGATGCGGTCGCCATCCTCGATCATGTTGAAGTCGTTGATCGCGTCGCCGACGCCGTGGCGCAGGCGCTTGGCGAGCTTGTTCAGGTTGTACTGGGCTTTCTTTTCCGGGTCGTTCATGACCTCGGCGGTCGTTTTGGCGTCCATGGGCTCTCAATGGAAACGGGGCGCAGCTCCAAAGAGAAGGGCGCCCCGTTGTCAGCAGATCGTTGAATTGGCGGGGATTTTAGCGCAGCGAGGCGGCGCTGTCACGGCGCGGCCGTGCCCCCTGGCGCCACGCGCGGTAGCGAGAGCGTGAAACGGGTGAACTGGCCCGGCACGCTTTCGAGGCGCACATCGCCGCCGAGCGCGCCGGTTACAAAGTTGTACACCAGATAAAGCCCCAGCCCCGAGCCCCCCTGCCCCATGCGCGTGGTGAAGAAGGGGTCGAAGGCCCGCTTTTGCAGATGCACCGGAATGCCGTTGCCATTGTCGAGATACATCAACTCCACGCGCTCATCGGGCAGCGGGCGGGCGCTGATCAGTATCTGCCCTTCCGTGCGGCCGGCAAAGCCGTGCTGCAGGGTGTTGCTGAGCAGATGGGTCAGCACCTGCTCCAGCGGGCCGGGATAGCTGTCGAATTGCAGGCCAGGCGGAATCTGGCGCTCCAGCCGGCAGCCGGCATGCGCAAGCGCCACGCCCATGGTCGCCAGCACATCCTCGACCAGCTGGGCCAGATCGAAGGCGCGACGACGCTCGCTGGTGGTATCGACGGCCACCTGGCGAAACCGCGCGATCAGCCCGGCGGCACGCTCGACATTGCCCCGGATCAGCGCGGAGCCGTCGCGGCACAAGGCGGCAAAGCGCTCGGCCTCGGTGCGGCGGGCGCGCCCCTCCTGGATCGCCGCCATGAAGGCGCCGGATTCATCCTGCAGTGTCGAAGCCATCGTCAGCAGGCCACCAAGCGGCGTGTTCAGCTCGTGGGCAATGCCGGCCACCAGGCTGCCCAGCGAAGCCAGTTTTTCGGCCTGCACCAGCTTCTGCATGGCATGGCGCAGATCGGCATTGGCCTGCTCCAGTTCGCGCGTGCGGCTTTGCACACGTTCTTCCAGGGCCTGGTTGGCCTCCATCAGCCGCACGTTCAGCTGGTGGATTTCATTCTGGAAAACCTTGCGCTCGCGCGTGGCCAGCGCGCGCGCGGCAATATCGGCGAGCTGGCTGCCATGCACCAGCTCGTCGGGCGTCCAGTTGCGCTGCGTGCCGACATGCTCCAGCCACAGCAGGCCGGCCAGCCGCCCCGGCACGCGGATCGGGTAGGCCAGCAGCGAAGAAACGCCGGCCGCTTGCAGGTAGCGCGCGTGCAGCGACCAGGTCAGCGGATGATGGGCGCTGTCATGGGCAATGATGGCCTCGGGCTCGGCCAGCCAGTCGGCCAGCTGCGGCCATTCCTTGCCCGACCACATCTGCCCGTCGCCGGTGCGCCCCTCCAGCGCCAGATAGAGGCAGGCCGTGGAGACAGCCGACACGCTATCGTCGATCAGCAGGATTTGCGCACGGGCCACGGCAAGAATCGCACAGGACTGGCGGCAGATTTCACTGAAGGCGCGCGCCAGATTGCCACGGTCGATCACCGGATGGTTGGACAGCTCGACCAGCAGGCGCCCCGGGCTGGGCCGCAGGCCCGCCTTGTCCTCCAGCTCGCGCTGGCGCTCCGGCGCGGCCGCAGCCTGGATGCGCTCGGCAAGCTGAAAGCCGGCCTTCAGCTGGGCCAGCGCCACCGAATAGCCACCGAGCAGCTCGGCATAGCGCGCGGCGGCCAGATGCTGGCGTTCGAGAATGTGGATAAAGCCGAAGGCCTCGCTGATCTGCGCCCCTTCCAGCACGGTGGCCAGCGCCTGCGGCAAATGCCCGGCCTGCGCCTGCAGCTCGGCGATGTCCGACAGCAGATTGGCCTCGCCCCAGCGGTAAGCCACCATGCGGGCCGTGGCAAGCCCGGCATACAGATGCACCTCGGCCTGATCAGGCTGGCCGGCCTGCATGGCCAGTTCGCCCAAGCGCTGATGCGCCTCGGCGGCGTAATCCCAGAAATGGCCCTGATTGCACAACTGCAAGGCCTGCTCGAACTCGACGCCGGCCTCCGCCAGATCGCCAAGATGGATGAGGTTGACCCCCAGATTGATGCGTATCTTTGCTTCCAGCCAGGCATCGGGGGCCAGCCCGATGCGGCCCAGCGCCGCGCGGTGCAGTGCAACCGCCGAAGCATGGTCGCCCAGCGCGTCATAGACCTGCCCCAGCCCGACCTTGGCCAGCATCCACACCCGATCGGCGTCGGCGCTGGCCTCGCACAACTCCACCGCACGCGCCCAGAACTGGATGGCGGGACGATACTCGCCACTGGTGTAATAGCCGCGCGCGATCTGTTCCAGCAGGCCGGCCTCCTTCACGAACAGGTGCTCGGCCTGCGCCACCTGCAGCGCCTCAAACAGCACGTCGCGCGCTGCGGGCGCATGTCCCTGGTGATCCATGATCAGGCCGTAGCGCTCGGCCGCCAGCACATGCGCCAGCGGCGAGCGCTGCAGCCGGCTGGCCTCGATCAGCCGCACGCACGCCTGCCGCGCCCGTTCAAGGTCGCTGTGCAGGATGGCGTCGATCTCGGCCAGCGCCTGCTGTTCGGCGGAGGTCAGGGCGGAGGTACTCATCGGCACGGCTCGGAAAAGCTTCTCCAAAGCATGGCACAAATCCGCCCGGGTCGCCCCGCGGGGCCGGACTCAGCCGCCCACGCCAAGCCGCAGCAGGCGATGATCCGAACCCAACGCCGGGCCAATTCGCGCGTTCACACGCACGCCACGCGCCAGGACCCGATCCAGCGGCAGCAGGGCCGGCCAGCCCGGCGGCCCCCAGCTGGGCCAGCCGGCCGCGCCGGTTTCCTGCAGGCGGGCGCGCTGGCGAAAGCGCAGATAAACCGGCGAATACGGCGTGCTGTTGAAATCGCCCAGCACCAGCACGGGCGCCGTTTCGGCGGCAATCTGCCCCGCCAGCCCGTCCAGCATGGCGTCGCGCCAGCCTGCCAGCTCGGCCCCCAGCGGCGGCGGGGGATGGATGCCATACACGACCAGACCGCTGGCCAGCTCGGCACACACATAGGGCAGCCAGCCCGGCAGACCGGCAACGGTTTTCACCGCGCAGTGACGCAAGGGCTGTTTCGCCAGCAGTGCGATGCCGAACGGGCTGTCGTCATGCCGCGCACAACCATGCGGCATGGCCGCTGCCAGCGGCTGCAGCGCCGCCTGCCAGCCGGCGTCAGCCTCGGTGAGCAAAAGCAGTTCCGGCCCTTCCCGCAGCAGGGCCTGCGCAGCCAATACCCTATCAGGGTTATTCACATAACCATTGAAGGCAATAAGCTGCAGCGGCATACCCCTGGATACAACAGCATCAATCTTGCCCGGCTGCAGCGCCAGCAACAGCCAGCCCAGTTGGGCAAGCGCGGCCAGCAGCAAGGCCAGGCGTTCGGGCCAGTACCGCGCCAGTCCGAGTCCGGCCAGCGTCAGCAACAGATAAAGGGGCAGGAAATGGCTGAACAGCTCAAGCCGCCAGTCGAGCGCGGCAGCGAGGCCAGGCACGGTAGCCAGTGCGGCCAGCCAGGCCAGTGCGCGCAGCGAGTTGCGCATCAACCTGACAGCTTTACACCAACAAGTAAGACATAGGATGCAATTAATACTCCATGCATTCCCAAGAAAAAACGCACCGATGTCGGCTTATTTACTGGAAGGGCCATCAAGTCTGGTGATAACAATGCTCCTCCGCCATCGATGCGTTGCCAGCGCCCTTCCGAAAAACACCCAAGGAAATTCTCGAACCTGATCATTCGCTCAATGCACTTTGCATACAAATTGAAGAGTGTATTGGTCATAACGATACCGACAATGCCCATAAAGACGGGAATCGCAATGATCATCAAGGACTGGGCCGTCGATATTTTCTCGCCGAAAGCCAAACCAACAAAAATCAGGCACGCCGAAACGATCAGGACATTTGCATTTACAACAAGTTGCTCATAATGCCGGGCCCAGTTCTGCGCTTCGCCGTACAGTTGCCTGACCGTTGCTGCGTCACATTCATCCAGTGCTACTCGATCCAAAATCATCGGTAAATCCTCATAGAACCACGCTGCGCCCACCATCGACCGGCAGGATGACGCCGGTCAGATACGGCGCTTCCAGCAGGAAAAGGATGGCCTGCGCCAGATCGTCCGGCTCGCCCGTCCGCTGCAGGGGAATCGACGCCAGAATGGCAGACCGCGTCGCCGCGTCAAACACCTCGGACCCGGAATCCGGCCAGATATTAGCACCCGGCGCGACCGCGTTCACGCGGACTTCCGGCGCCAGCTCGCGCGCGAGCGACTTCGTCATCGCAACGAGCCCGGCCTTGGCGACGGTATACAGCGTGTGCAGCGGGAAAGGCCGCTCGACATGAATGTCGGTGATGCTGATGATGCTGCCGCCGGTCTGCCGCAATGCGGGCGCGGCGGCCTGCGCCAGAAAGAGCGGTGCCTTCAGGTTGCTGCCCAGCAGGTCATCCCAGGCCGCCTCGCTGAACTCGCCGACCGGCGTCGGGAAAAAGGACGAGGCATTGTTGATGAGCGCATCCAGCCGCCCAAACGCCGCAAGGCTGGCACTGACCAGATCGGACAGACGGGGGGTATCGAGCAGATCGAGCTGCACGATCTGCACCGAAGTGGGGCGAATGGCGTTGAGCTCCGAGGCCAGCTCTGCCGCTGCTGCCGCCGCGCTGCGGTAATGCAGCACAATGCGCCAGCCGCGCGCATGCAGGTAGCGCGCGATACCCGCGCCGACCCGTTTGGCGCCGCCGGTGATCAGTACTACTGGCGCCGGATTATCATGTGTCGCGTGCGTGACTGAAGCGTGCATCGTGTTCTCATCCGGTAGAATCCTGTTTTCACGCATTTTCATGGCATTTCGCATGCAGCAGCAAGCCAATCTCCCCGCCCCGTCACCGGAAGCCCTCGCCCACTCGCAGGCGCTGGTCAGCCACCTCTGCCAGCTGATCGCCGCTGCCGGCGGCTGGATCAGCTTTGCCGACTACATGCGCAGCGCGCTGTATGCGCCGGGGCTTGGCTATTACTCCGGCGGCAGCACCAAGTTCGGCGCCGCCGGCGATTTCATCACCGCGCCGGAAATCTCGCCGCTGTTTGGCGCCAGCCTCGCCGACACCGTCGCCGCCGTACTGGCCGAAACGCCTGGCGGCATCGTGCTGGAGCTGGGTGCGGGCACCGGCCGGCTGGCCGTGCAGTTGCTGGGCGAGCTGGAGCGGCAGGGGCAACTGCCCGCGCGTTACTGCATCCTTGATCTGTCCGCCGAGCTGCGCGAACGGCAGCGCGAAACAATCGCCGCCGCACTGCCCCACCTGCTCGACCGCGTGGACTGGCTCGACGCCCTGCCCGAGCGCTGGTCGGGCATGCTGGTCGCCAACGAGGTATTCGACGCCGTACCCTGCCAGCTGCTCTACCGCGATGCCGAAGGGCGGCTGTTCGAGCGCGGCGTGGGTTTTGCCGCTGAGGGTCTGTGCTTCGCCGACCGCCCGCTGACGGAACCTGCGCTGGTCGCCGCCGCGCAGGTGCTGCCCAATGACTATTGCAGCGAATTCCAGCCCGAGGCCGCCGCGCTGCTCGCCAGCTGCGCCGCCGGACTGGAGAGCGGCGTCATGCTGTGGCTGGATTACGGCTTTCCGGCGCACGAGTTCTACCACCCGCAGCGCAACGAAGGCACGCTGATCGGCCACTACCGCCACCACAGCATTCATGATCCCTTCTTCCTGCCGGGGCTGACCGACCTGACCTGTCATGTCGACTTCTCCGCCATCTACCATGCCGGCGCCGACGCCGGGCTGGCGCTGGAAGGTTACGTATCACAAGGGCAGTATCTGCTTGACTGCAATATCCTGCAAAGGCTGGACGGACATACCCAGGGATGTACTGAAATGGAACGCATCGCCGCGCTCAACGCCGTGCAAAAGCTGCTGTCGCCGGCCGAAATGGGCGAGCTGTTCAAGGCCATCGCCTTCTCGAAAAACCGCAGCGCCACCAGCCTGCTGCCGGGTTTTCGCGGCGCCGACCGCTCGGGCGCGCTGTAAATTGTAAATATTTTCGCCAGTCTGCTTGACAAGGTTCGGGAGCAAAACCATAATCCTGCCTCTCTTGGCTATGTAGCTCAGTCGGTTAGAGCACAGCACTCATAATGCTGGGGTCGCAGGTTCGAGTCCCGCCATAGCCACCAGACATCAAAACCCCGCAAAACATTGTTTTGCGGGGTTTTTCGTTTACGCGAGGCACTGCGCATCGTGCTACCATGCGCCTTCTCGATGACGGAGCAACACTCATGCGCAAGTGGCTGTTTTTTCTGGCTTTCAGCCTGACCTCGACCCTCGCGAGCGCTGCGCTGCGCACCTTGCCGCCAGGGGGTTTCGTCGCCGAACTGGAAGCCTTTGAAGTCACCCGGCCGCTGTCGCTGCTGAAACTCGACGGCAAGGTCTTCGAGGCCGCGCCCGGCCTGCAGATTCGCGGCGTGAAGGGCGAGCTGATCCCGCTGCCGAAAATGGCCACCGACGTGAATGTCTACGCCGTGCGCGAAGCCCGCACCGGCTACGTCTGGCGCATGTGGGTGCTCAGCGCCGACGAGCTGGCCGAACTCAAGCCGGTGAAAAAGCCCTTCGTCACCCGCGATACCGCCAGCGAGTGACCCACATCCTGTTTGACTCAAACACAGCGGCCCGGCCGCGGAACACGTAGCAATGAGCAAGAAAGTTTATATCAAGACCTACGGCTGCCAGATGAACGAGTACGACTCGGACAAGATGGTGGACGTGCTGGGCGTCTCCGACGGCCTGGAAAAAACCGACAATCCGGAAGAAGCCGACGTCATCCTGTTCAACACCTGCAGCGTGCGCGAAAAGGCACAGGAAAAGGTGTTCTCGGATCTCGGCCGCGTGCGCGAGCTGAAACTCGCCAACCCGAATCTGGTGATCGGCGTGGGTGGCTGTGTCGCCAGCCAGGAAGGCGAAACCATCATCAAGCGCGCGCCGTACGTCGATGTGGTGTTCGGCCCGCAGACGCTGCACCGCCTGCCGGAGCTGATCAAGGTCAAGCGCGAAACCGGCCAGTCGCAGGTCGACATCAGCTTCCCGGAAATCGAGAAATTCGACCATCTGCCGCCGGCGCGGGTCGAGGGCGCCACCGCCTTTGTGTCGGTGATGGAAGGCTGCTCCAAGTTCTGCTCGTTCTGCATCGTGCCCTATACCCGCGGCCAGGAAGTCTCGCGCCCGCTCGACGACGTGCTGGTGGAAATCGCCGGCCTGGCGCAGCAGGGCGTGAAGGAAGTCACGCTCCTGGGCCAGAACGTCAATGCCTATCGCGGCAAGATCGCCAAGGAAGGCGACGATGACGACATCGCCGATTTCGCCATGCTGCTGGAATACGTGCACGAGATTCCCGGCATCGAGCGCATCCGCTACACCACCAGCCACCCCAAGGAAATGACCCAGCGCATCATCGACTGCTACAAAAAGCTGCCGAAGCTGGTGTCGCACCTGCACCTGCCGGTGCAGGCCGGGTCGGATCGCGTGCTGGTGAACATGAAACGCGGCTACACCACGCTGGAATTCAAATCGCTGGTGCGCAAACTGCGCGAAGCGCGTCCGGACATCTGCCTGTCTTCCGACTTCATCGTCGGCTTCCCCGGCGAAACCGACGACGACTTCGAAAAGACCATGAAGCTGATCGAGGATGTGAAGTTCGATGCCAGCTTCAGCTTCATCTACAGCGAGCGCCCGGGCACGCCGGCAGCCGATCTGAAGGATGACGTTCCTGCTGATGTGAAGTCGGCGCGACTCTCGCGGCTGCAGAAACGCATCGATGAATTCGCCAATGAAATCAACCAGGCCATGGTCGGCAGCACGCAGCGCGTGCTGATCGAGGGCCGTTCGAAGAAAAACCCGGCCGAGCTGGCCGGTCGTACCGACAACAACCGCATCGTCAATTTTGCCGGCAATGCGCGGCTGATCGGGCATTTTGCCGATGTCACCATCACCAGCGCGCTCAGCCACAGCCTGCGCGGCGAGATCGTGACGCGCGAGGACTGAACACCAGAAAGCTCAACGCAGAGACGCAGAGAACATCAATGGGTATATGGCCAGAACGATTCCATAGAAATGGCCTTGGCCACATACCCGCAAAAGCAAGCATCTTCCTGATTAGAACATCCACTCAGCTTGCAACAAAAACCTTTTTGAACCACAGAGACACAGAGGCCACCGAGGAAGAAAAACCCGAGAAATACACACGATTTCCTCCGGCTTTTCTCTGTGTTCTCTGTGCCTCTGTGGTTGATTTGGGTTTTGCCGAGAAGTCTTGCTAATTTTCCGCGCCCCTGCGTTGGGTTTTGTCCTTTTGATTTTCTTGCTGATTTCCAGGAGTTCCAGATATGGCCAAAGGGTTTTCCGCTGCCACGCTGCAGCCGCTGACGGACACCGAACTCGACCGCCTGGCCGACTTCCTCGACTCCGACGCCGCGCCGGAAGAAAGCATGGATCTGTCCATGCTGCACGGCTTTCTGACCGCACTGCTGCTCTACCCGAAATCGCCGGATGCCGACGTCTGGCTGCCGCAGGTCTGGGGCGACGACGGCGAGCGCCCGCGCTACGCCAGCGCCGCCGAGCAGAACGAAATCGAGGACCTGATCCTGCGCCTCTACAACCAGCTGGCCGACGAGCTGGCCGGCGAGGAAGCCTTCGAGCCCATGCTGTACCTGGACGAAGAACTGAACCTCGACATCAGCCGGCCGTGGTGCTACGGCTTCACGCTGGGCGTCGGGCTGGTGGGCGACGCCTGGGCCGACGCGCTGGACGACGAAGACCTCGCGCCGCTGCTCTCGCCCATCTTTGACTGCGCCGACGACGAAGCGCGCGAAGACATGGAAGGCGACGAGGAAGACCTCGCGCGCTTCGAGCACGAAGTGGCGCAGCTGCTGCCGGAGGCCATCCCGGCGATCCGCTTCTGGTGGATCGACCAGATCCCGCCGGTAGCCGTGCAGCCGCGCCGCTCGGGCCGCCGGCACTGAGCAGGCAAGAGGCCGGACATTCCGGCCTTTTTTTCATGCGTCAGCCCCCCTCTCTTCACCGTACACTGCTGGCCAGCCTGGCCCTGCTCGCCGCCTGCGCCCTGCTGCTACTGGCCAGCCAATGGGACTTGCCCGGACTGGTTGGCTGGCGTGGCCACGCGCTGCCCGCCACCCTGCTGGCGGCCGGACTGCTGACGGTGCTGCCACTGTGGCGGCGCTGGCCGCTGCGCGGGCTGATCAGCCCGATTGCGCTGGTCGCGCTCATCCTCTCCGGCAGTTGGCTGGCCCAGCACAGCTGGTCACGTCATCAGGTGATGCGCGCCCCCGCGGAAACAGCACGGCAACTCGGCCAGCATGTGATCGCCGGCTACACCGACGAGGCCGAGCTGCGCGAGCTGATCGCGCGCGGGCTGATCGGCGGGGTGTTCATCACCCGCCGCAATATCGACGGCATGGATGCCGGCCAGATCCGCACGCTGATTGCCGGTTGGCAGGCGCTGCGGCGCGAACACGGCCTGCCGCCGCTGGTGATCGCCACCGACCAGGAAGGCGGGCTGGTATCGCGACTGTCGCCGCCGCTGGACTTCCAGCCGGCACTGGGCAAGGTATTGGCCGACAGCCAAGACGCAGAAAAGGCCGCAGAGCAATACGGTGCGCAACAAGGCCGGGGACTTGCCCAGCTGGGCATCACGCTGAATTTCGCGCCGGTGGTCGATCTGGATCACGGCATCCGCAATCCGGACGACCGCTACTCCAAAATCAGCCAGCGCGCGCTGGCGAGCACTCCCGCCGCCGTCAGCAGCGCCGCCGCGGCCTACTGCCGGGGTCTGCGCCAGCAGGGCGTGCAATGCACGCTCAAGCACTTCCCCGGCCTGGGCCGCGTCTTCGAAGACACCCACGCGGACAGCGCCAGCATCACCACACCGCTGGCCGAACTGGAGCGCAGCGACCTGCACGCGTTTCGCACGCTGATGGACAAGGGCGCGGTGACCATGCTCGCGCATGCGCGGCTGACCGCGCTCGACGCCACGCTGCCCGCGTCAAGCTCGCCCGCCGTAATCGGCATGCTGCGCCGCGACTGGGGCTACCAGGGCCTGCTGATCACCGACGACCTGAGCATGGCCGGCGCGCGCGAAGCGCCCGGCGGCATCGAGGCCGGCGCCGTCAGCGCGCTGAATTCGGGTGTCGACTGGCTGCTGGTGGCCTGGGACCCTGCACTGGTCTATCCGGTGCTGGCGGCGCTGCTCGACGCGCAGGAAGCCGGTAGCCTGGACGCCGTTCAGTTGCATAACAGCGGGCAGCGCCTGCAGCAGCTTCCGCCCCGCCGTTAACCGCACACGCGCAAACGGCCTCACGAATATGCCGGCCCGGGCCTCAGTTGCTGGCCGCCCTTACGCTTTCGTTGAGTTTCTTCAGGTTTTCCTGGGCTTTCTGATTGCCGGTGGCGGCCGCCTTTTCAAACAAGGTCCTGGCCTTGTCCAGATCGCGCGGCATGCCCCTGCCATCCCGGTACATGACGCCGAGATTATTGGCCGCCATCGAGCTGCCCAGGGCATCGGCGGCCTCATAGTAGTGCCGTGCCCGGCCAAAATTCGGCTTGTCCGCATAAGCATTGGCATAGGCAAACTTGTATAACAGGCCCCGCTGGTCGCCAACCGTCGGATAAGGGTAATAACGCTCTGCCAGCTCGGCAGACAGATCGTAGCGCTCCAACTCATAAGCCACCGAGAACGCTGACGCCAGCGAATCCTTGTCTTCGCACAGCTGCAGCGCAGCCAGCGCATGACGCAACTGCCCTTCCTTATCCTTGTCCTGCGCGGCCTGCCAGCGCTGCTGGTCAGCCACTTCCGCCTGCAGACTCTTGATCCATTCGGAGGGCAACCTGTTCTTGCGCGCCAGATCGACAAAGAAGTTCATTCCGGCAACCCCTTCACCCCCCCATTGCGGACGCTCGCTCAGTACGGCCAGCTGATACATCTTCAGCATGCCGGGAAAGCGCCTGATCTCGGCCAGATACTTCTCCCGGCCGTCATCGCCATAATGCTGGGCAAGCCGCAGCACATTGACGTGCAAGAGGAAGGGATCATCATCCAGCCGGGCCGCCTCCTGCAGATAATCCATCGCCTGCTTGTGCGCATCGCGCATTTTTTGCAGCTGCTCGTCGCTGGTTTTGCTGATGAATTTTTTACCACGCGCCTCCCAGGCTGCATCGAGATACGCCTGCGCCTTGGCATACAGCGGAATCATCGAATCGGGCCTTGCCTGCTGCCAGGCCTCAAGCTGCAGCAAGTCGTTGGCCTTGAAAACGCCATAGGCTGTCGTCAGCGGTACATCGTCGCTCTTTCCGGAGGCAAACGCGACATGCAGCGCGGCAAACCTGGCCTCCAGGCTGGCGAAGTCGCCTTTGCCGAGCTGCTCGTGAATTTGCCTGTCGGTTTCAGCCGTTGCCAACGCCGGCTTCACGCCGCAGACAGCGCTGGCAGCGCAGACCTGGACGGACAATAAAAAAGCACAAAGAGGCAGGAATGGCTTGAACACGATAATGCTCCGGAAGACGAAGCCAAATCTTACCAAGCAAGAAATCAGATAGGAATTAATAAGAAATAATGGTCTGCCAAGTGTGCCTTGCTAGAAACCGGTTGCGGATGCCCGCTCCCTCCGATTCTGGGATAATTCGCCAAACAGCCAAGCAACAGGCCAATCGTGCAGACCGACACCATTTCCTTCCTTCCCGTCGACAACACCCGCCTCGCCAACCTGTGCGGCGTGCTCGACGAGAACCTCAAGCAGATTGAAACCGCGCTGGATGTGAACATCTCGCGCCGCGACGCGCACTTCAAGGTGCAGGGCAAGACGCGGCAGGTGCGCGTGGCGCTCGATGCGCTGGAGTACTTCTACAACTGCGCCGCCGACCCTCTCGACATCGACGACATCCAGCTTGGGCTGATCGAACTGACGCGCGCGCCGGAAGACAGCCCGCCCGACCCGGACGCGCCGCAGCTGAAAACCCGGCGCATGGATCTGCGCGGGCGCACGCCGCGGCAGAATGGCTACATCAAGGCCATCATGGAGCACGACATTACGTTTGGCATCGGGCCGGCAGGGACAGGTAAGACGTATCTGGCTGTAGCCTGCGCCGTTGATGCACTGGAGCGCGATACCGTAAAACGTATCGTACTGGTGCGCCCGGCGGTCGAGGCTGGCGAAAAGCTCGGCTTCCTGCCCGGCGATCTGGCGCAGAAGGTCGACCCCTACCTGCGCCCGCTGTACGACGCGCTGTACGACCTGATGGGCTTTGACAAGGTGACGCGCTGCTTCGAGCGCGGCGTGATCGAAATCGCCCCGCTCGCCTTCATGCGCGGGCGCACGCTCAATCACTCCTTTGTCATTCTCGACGAATCGCAGAACTCGACGCCGGAACAGATGAAGATGTTCCTCACCCGCATCGGTTTCGGCTCCAAGGCGGTGATCACCGGCGACCCGACGCAGATCGACCTGCCCAAGCACATGAAATCCGGCCTGATCGACGCCGAGGAAGTGCTGCAGGACATCCGCGGCATCATGCTGCACCGCTTCACCAGCGAAGACGTCGTTCGCCACCCGCTGGTGCAGAAAATCGTCGACGCCTACGACAGGAAGCACAAGGAGCGCGAAGAGCTCTCAGCACAGCGCAAGGCGGAGCGCGAAGCGGAACGCAGTCAGGCTCCAAAGGTATAAGGCCAAACGCAACAAGATAAAAGGGCTGCGGCATCATACCCGCAGCCTTTTTCATTGCTGCCACAATACCTGCCCACTGCCCGGGCACGCCGCGGGCTGGGGAGAGCAGGTCTTCGCCCGCGCCGACGGCGCAGCCTGCAATTGCAGCGCGCCAAATCGCCGTCAGGTGCTAATTTGACAGCATGAACTGTATTCCCATCCTGGCGCTGCTGCTGGTGAGCGCCACATCCACCCTGGCGCGAGCGCAAATCGCGCTGCCGCTTTATACCGACTACGAAGAGCCCCCCTACGCCACCGCGCAGCCGGACAATCTGACCAGCCAGCTGGCCGCCTACCTCACCACGGCATCGAAAGGGGCTTACCGTTTCACGGCGGTGCAGGTACCGCGCCGGCGGCTGGACGCACTCGTCGCCACACCCGACTGGAAAGGCGTCATCGCCTGGGGCAATCCGAATTTCTTCAGCAATCTGCCTGGCGGCAGCCTGCTCTGGACCTCGAGCTACATGAAGGACACCGATCTGGTCGTCAGCCTGCGCAGCAAGCCGGTGAACTACTCGGGCCCGCAATCCGTGACCGGCTTGCGGGTGGGCGCCATCCGCGGCTGGCAGCTGAACGATCTGGATCAGGCCATACGCAGCGGCCTGATTCGCCGCGAGTACGCCCCGACCGGAATAGCCAATCTCAAAAAACTGCGCGCCGGGCGGGTTGACTTCATCCTGCTGCAAGGCTCCTCGATGCCTTACTACCGCCGGGAGTTCCCCGATCTGGACGACTGGATTTACATCAGCCCGACACCGCGGCGAGAATTCACGCGCCACTTTGCCGTTGCGCCACTGGAAGGCAAGCTGTACGAGTTTTTGCAAAGCACGGCCAGCACCATGCCGGCGGACCTGTTCATAAAATGATGACGCGCCGGTTTTAAAGATGTTGGGCTGGCCTGTCGGACAATCATTTCACTCAGCCCAAGAGCCGCCCAAGCAGCAAAGGACCGGATCGACGCCGACGGCAGCAAGCAAGGAAAACTAAGCTCCGAGCATGCAGCGAATGCGCAACAACCACAGCAATGTATAAGCCCAGGTATCACAGAACAAAAGGAATGCATGGCAATACCCACCCAAGGGCAGTGCAGGTACGATTGGCGCAGCGTCATCGTCCCTACGCAGGTTAAGCCTGTGCTCGTCCAGCTGCCAGGGCCTTCAACACGGCCCGTTCGGTATGGCTGTAATGGGGTTTGTTGGTAAACACAATCTGCCGCAGGCTCGGGTGTTCCAGCAAGGGCTGCAGGTCGCCGTCCTCGATCAGGGTATCGGTGAACTGCAGGCTTTCCAGCTGCGGCAGCCCTCTTGCAAAACGCAGCGACGGCAGCGCTGCAGACGCGGCATAGCGCAGACGAGTCAGCCCGGGAAAGCGTGTGAAATCCAGCGTTTCCGGGTCGACTTTCCGACAGTTTTCGATGCAAAGCGCCTGCAATCCGGACAAAACGTGCAACTCGCTCAGATCCTGCAGGGCAGGAGCCTGCATGAGGCTCACCGCGCGCAAGGCTGGCCAGCGTCCGATTCCCCGCACACTGGCTAGATTGCTGCGAAACAGATTAAGCACGCTCAATCCCGGCAGCTCTGGTAATGCATGCAGGTCAGCCTGGGCCGCACGGTAGTTGGTCAGGCTGAGATTGCGCAAGCTGGTGCAATCGGTGGCGAACTGCAGCTTGCCGGCCCAGCGCTGGCCAATGGATTCGATGGCGGAAAATGCACGCCAGTCCTTGAGCATGTTCAAATCATCATTGCAGTAGAAATGCTTGAGGGTCGAGGCGTGCAAGGCCAGTGGCGCGAGGTCAACGGTTTGATCCAGCATCAGATGCAGGCTGGTCAAACCGGAGAATGCCGCCAAGACATCGATGGTGGCCAAACCGGGATTTTCGACAAAGGAAAGGCCCAGCTGGGTGTAGCGACCGCTGGCCCAATGTGCGGCACACTCCTGCGGATAGCGCGCATCCAGATACAGGATGCGTTGCCGCAACTGGCCCGCGATGACTGTTTCAACCGCCCGCGCCTTGCCGGGCAACACTTCATCTAGCTCCACGCGCTTTCTCCTCGGTAAGAATGATCTTGCCCCGACTCGCTACACCATGCCGGCACCAAAGCTTACCCAGCCATCGAGTCATCATGGCCGGCATGCGCTGGCCACAAGCAGTTGATTGATCGCGGCATGGTCTGATGCGTCAATGCTAGCTGTAGGTGCACATGGATAACACAGTGCGCATGGCAGCAAGAGCCCCGGCAAGCAGCACAGGGCGGGGTATTAACCCAAAGCCATTAAAAAGAAAAGGCTGCGAGCATATACCCAGCAGCCTTTGTCATTTTCACGAACCGAAGCAGCTCAGCTCGCCATCACTTCGCCCAGCCGCACCGAACTGGCCGGCGCCCAGGCCGGATTCCATTGCCAGTCGCCTTGCGGGTAGAGCAGCACGACGGTGGAGCCGAGCAGGAAGCGGCCCATTTCCTCACCCTGTTGCAGCACGATCTGCTGGTCGCGGTAATCGCGCGTCCAGATCGTGCCCGGGCGCGGCGGATTGACGACGCCGTGCCACACAGTCGCCATGCTGCCGACGATGGTTGCGCCGACCAGCACCAGCACGAAGGGCTTGCCGGCTTCATCCTCGAACACGCACACGACGCGTTCATTGCGCGCGAACAGGCCCGGCACGCCGCGCGCGGTGGCGGGGTTGACGGAAAACAGCTCGCCCGGCACATAAGTCATCTGCACTAGCCGCCCGGTGGCCGGCATGTGGATGCGGTGGTAATCGCGCGGGCTGAGATAGATGGTGGCGAAGTGGCCGTTCTCGAAGGATTTGGCCAGCCCCGCGTCGCCGCCCAACAAGGCGGTGGTCGAGTAGCTGTGGCCCTTGGCCTGGAAGATCTGGTCTTGCTCGATCACGCCAAACTGGCTGATTGCGCCATCCACCGGGCAAACCTGCGCGGCTGCCGCCAGCGGGCGGGCACCTTCTTTCAATGCGCGGGTGAAGAATTCGTTGAAGGTGGCGAAGCGGGCGATGTCCTGCTCGGCAGCCTCGGCCATATTGACGTTGTAGCGGGCGATGAAGCGGCGGATCACCCAGTGGGTGAGGCCGCCGGCACGGCAGCCGGCCAGCCAGCCCAGCAGGCGCGTGATCGCCAGTTTCGGCATCACGTATTGCAGGGCGACAAACAGTTGCTCGGACATGGGGCGATCGGACATGGTGTCCCCGCGAAGCTGAAAGGAGGGGCATTGTAACGCAATGCCGCCGCCGCGACCGGCGCGCCGATTACAGGCCGCGCCAGCCGGAGTACACTAGCAGGCTGATGGAAACAGCCTGATAGCCGTCTGCTCCGGCTCAGCCGGGAAAAACGCACGGAACACCAAGCTGTCCCTGCTGTTTGGCTGCCGGCTTGCGCCAGGCTCTGCCTGGTGCCTCTCCTCGCCGGAGAGGCCGACATTGTCCCTGCCATGCCATACTTCCGACGGGCGATCCGCCCCTTGCCACGAGGCCTACATGCATCTACCGACCAAGCGCCCTCTTGATCTGAAGCGCCAGAGTATTTACCTGCTGCCCAATCTGTTCACGCTGGCGGCGCTGTTTGCCGGCTTTTACGCCATCGTCTCGGCGATGAACCACAAGTTCGACCTGGCTGCGGTCGCCATTTTCGCCGCCATGGTACTCGACGGGCTCGATGGCCGCGTCGCGCGGCTTACGCACACGCAGTCGGCATTCGGCGCCGAATTCGACAGCCTGTCGGACATGGTGAGCTTCGGCGTCGCTCCGGCGCTGGTCGCCTATGTGTGGCAGCTGCACCAGTTCGGCAAGATCGGCTGGATGGTCGCCTTCATCTACTGCGCGGCGGCCGCGCTGCGCCTGGCGCGCTTCAATACCAATATCGGCATCGTCGACAAGCGCTGGTTCCAGGGCCTGCCGTCGCCGTCGGCCGCCGCGCTGGTCGCAGGCCTAGTGTGGATTTCACACGAGTACGCCGAGGATCTGGAACCGCTGATGCCGGCGCTGCCCTGGCTGGCGCTGATCTTCACGCTGTTCGCCGGCCTGTCGATGGTCAGCAATGTGCGCTTCTGGAGCTTCAAGGAGCTGCACATGCGCAAGACTGTGCCCTTCGTCGTGATGCTGCTGGTCGTCATCGGCCTGCTGGTGCTGGTGTCCAAGCCGCCGCTGGTGCTCTTCCTGTTCTTTATCGGCTACGGCCTGTCCGGCTATGTCTACTGGCTGTATTGCCTGATCCTGCGCAAGCCGCGCAGCAGCATTCCGGCTGTGGAAGACACCGAAAATCAGACATAAAGTCTAAAACACCCGCAAAAAGTCTAACTAGCAATGCAAAAAAGCCGGCCGAGCCGGCTTTTTTGCATTTTTTGTTTGACACAACGTCGAACAAGTAGAATGATTAGCCCAACACCTGATGGAGAAACCCCATGCAATTGGACATCGAACGTCTGATTGATGATTTCGGCGGGCCAGGAGCCCTGTCCGAAGCGCTTTCCAAGGCCTGGCCCGATGATCCGGTCAGCCGCGCCGCAGTCTACAAGTGGCGCGAACGCGGCAGCATGCCGCTTGCCAAGGTTTCGCAGCTGGCACAACTGGCCGCGCAACAGGGGCGTCGTTTCGCCATCGAGCAGTATTTCGTGAACCCCGCGAATGCACACAGCCCGGCCACCGCCGGCGAACCCAGTCAACCGCACAAGGATGCCGCCATGAGCGACCGTTTGATTATTTTTGACACCACCTTGCGTGACGGCGAGCAATCGCCGGGCGCGTCGATGACCAAGGAAGAAAAGATCCGCATCGCCCGTCAGCTGGAAAAGCTGGGTGTCGACGTAATCGAAGCGGGCTTTGCTGCGGCCAGCCCCGGTGATTTCGATGCGATTCATACCATCGCCGGCATTATCGAAAACAGCACCGTCTGTAGCCTGGCACGCGCCAACGAGCGCGACGTGCGCGCCGCCGGCGAGGCGATCAAACCGGCCAAGCGCGGCCGCATCCACACCTTTATTGCGACCAGCCCGATTCACATGCAGCACAAATTGCGCATGGAGCCGGATCAGGTCGTCGAAGCCGCCGTCAAGGCTGTCAAACTCGCCCGCGAATACACCGACGATGTGGAATTCTCGGCAGAGGATGCACTGCGCTCGGACATCGACTTCCTCGCGCGCATTTTCGGCGCGGTGATCGAAGCCGGCGCGACCACGCTGAACGTGCCCGACACCGTCGGCTACGCCGTGCCGCAAAAGACTGAAGCCTTCTTCCGCGAGCTGATCGCCAAGACGCCGGGCGCGGAGCGCGTGACCTGGTCGGCGCATTGCCACAATGACCTCGGCATGGCCGTGGCCAATTCGCTCGCTGCCGTGCTTGGCGGCGCGCGCCAGGTCGAATGCACGATCAATGGCCTGGGCGAGCGCGCCGGCAACGCCGCGATGGAAGAAATCGTGATGGCGACGCGCACCCGCAAGGATATCTTTGGCGTGGAAACGCGCATCGACACCACGCAGATCGTGCCGACGTCGAAGCTGGTCTCAACCATTACCGGCTACCCGGTGCAGCCGAACAAGGCCATTGTCGGCGCGAACGCCTTCGCCCACGAATCGGGCATCCACCAGGACGGCGTGCTCAAGCATCGTGAAACCTACGAGATCATGAGCGCCGAATCGGTGGGCTGGAACACCAACCGCCTCACGCTGGGCAAACTTTCGGGCCGCAATGCCTTCAAGACCAAGCTTGGCGAGCTGGGCATCCAGATCGACAGCGAGGAAGCGCTCAACGCCGCCTTCGCCCGCTTCAAGGAGCTGGCTGACCGCAAGCGCGAGATCTTCGATGAAGACCTGCACGCGCTCGTGTCCGACGAGCTGATCAGCATCGAGCAGGAGCATTTCAAGCTCGTGTCGCTGAAGGTGGCTTCCGAAACCGGCGAAATCCCGCACGCCACGCTGGTGATCAGCGAGGCCGGCACCGAGCGTCGCGCCGACGCCGATGGCGACGGCACCGTCGACGCGTCCTTCAAGGCCATCGAATCACTGGTGAACAGCGGCGCCGAGCTGCAGTTGTATTCGGTGAACGCCATCACCCAGGGCACTGACAGCCAGGGCGAAGTCACCGTGCGTTTGGCCAGGGACGGCCGCATCGTCAACGGCCAGGGCGCGGACACCGACATCATCGTCGCCAGCGTGAAGGCCTACATTTCGGCACTGAACAAGCTGCAAAGCAATACCGAGCGCGTGCATCCGCAGCCGGTATAAGCAGCCCCCCCCCCCGTTTTGCACCATCGGGAGCCATCCGGCCCTACCCGGCCGGATGGTGAGGCGCGGATTTACCCGTCCGCCGCTTCAAGCCAGCCCAGGTCGCCACTCGCGACGCAAGCGACGTTGCCCAGGCAAATGCGTACAGCCCGCTATCCGCGGGCTGTACCGTTTTGCAGACCCGCAAATACACTAGAGCGTATTGCGCTGCAGGCCATTTCCACCAATGGTTACAGCAACATACCCAAACTCACCCCTGCAAACTTGGCCGAGTCAGGCGGGCATGCATGTTCACGGCGACAAACAGCAGCACCGTCAGCAATACCTCCAGCCAGGCCAGCTGCTGCGACAAGCCACGATCAGCCCAGCCGCGCATCACCCCTTCGGTAAACCAGAGCAGGATGAACATGCTGGTCCACTGGCTGGTATAGCGCCGGCCATGCAGCAGCCCACGCAAGGGCAGCAAAAGTGGCACGGCCTTCAGCACCAGCCAGGAACCGCCGGGACGCAGCGGCGCCAGCCACAGCTCCCACGCCACGCACAAGACAATGAGCGCCAGCAGCGTTCCCACCGCCAGCTTTTGCCAGACTCGTGCGCGACTCATGCCTTGTCCGCCAGTTGCAGCGCAATCTGCGCAAGACGCCGTCCCTGCGCCAGACAGAGCTGGCGCTCGTCTTCACTGATCGGCAGGGAGGAATCGGTGCCCGCCACATGACTGACGCCATAGGGTGTGCCGCCAGTACGGGTAGAGAGCAGCGCCGCTTCGGTATAGGGCGTGCCAAACAGCAGCATGCCGTGATGCAGCAAGGGCAGCATCATGGTCAGCAGCGTGGATTCATTACCGCCATGCATGGTGCCCGAGCTGGTGAATACGCAAGCGGGCTTGCCGACCAGCGTGCCACTGAGCCATTCGCTGATGGTCGAATCCCAGAAATATTTCATAGGCGCAGCCATATTGCCATAGCGGGTCGGGCTGCCCAGCGCCAGGCCGGCGCACTCCTGCAGGTCACGGATTTCCACATACGGCGCGCCACTGTCCGGAATGCCGGGTTCGGTCGCCTCGCACACGGTGGAAATGCGCGGAACGGTACGCAGGCGCGCGGTGGCCCCGGGGACTGACTCGATGCCGCGCGCGATCAACTGCGCCATCTGCCGCGTTGCGCCATGCGTTGAGTAATACAGAACAAGCAATTCGACCATGATCTCGTACCAATGGGTGATGCGCTATTATAAGCGGATTGCCTTTCACAGCCGCAGCCAGCCATGGTCAACCTTCCCTCCAGCATCACCACGCCGCTGCACTTTGCCTTCTGGGAGCGTCTGCTGGGTTTCGCCCGCTTCGTCGGCCGGCGACTGGTGCGCGACCGCTGCCTGCAGACGGCGGGCAGCCTGACCTATACCACGCTGCTGGCCTTTGTACCGCTGTTCACGATTGCGCTGACACTGTTTTCCGCCTTTCCCGTGTTCAATCAGTACAGCGGGCGCTTCAAGACCTTTCTGCTGACCAATCTGGTGCCCGATGCCTCGGGCAAGCTGATTGGTGTGTACATGCGGCAATTTTCCGACAATGCCGAGCGGCTGACGGCAATGGGCATGGTAGGCCTGGTGCTGACCGCCCTGCTGCTGGTCTTCACCATTGAAAAATCATTCAACGAAATCTGGGCCGTACGCCGTCCACGCAAGCTGCTGGCCCGCACGCTGATTTACTGGGCCTCGCTGACACTGGCCCCACTGCTGATCGGCATCAGCCTCTCGCTGGCCTCGGCACTGGACAAGCATGCCGGTGATGTAGCCTGGCTGAATCTGGCCCAGGTCACGCCACTGATCCTTGGCTGGCTGACCCTGACCCTGATATATGTGACGGTGCCAAACTGCTATGTGCCGCGCACCCACGCCATGATCGCGGCCCTGGTGTCCGGCGTGCTGCTGGAACTGATGAAACAGTTGTTCAGTCTCTATCTGCGGCAATTCGGGACATTCAAACTGGTTTACGGCGCCTTTGCCAGCATCCCGATTTTTCTCATGTGGCTGTATGTCTGCTGGGTGATCATCCTGGGTGGCGCAGTACTGACGGCATCGCTGTCCTACTGGCACCGCGACGGCTGGCGCTGGGGACAGGATCATGGCTCGCGCTTCGAGCAGGCCATTCATATTCTCGCCACCCTGGCGGCAGCACATCAGCAGGGCGTGGTGCTGCACCTTGATGAGCTGCGCAGACGCGTGCAACTGGGTATCGACGCCACCCACGGTCTGCTGGAGCTGATGGCGGTACGCAACTGGGTGGAGGAAGGCAAGAACGGCGAATGGCTACTGGCGGTCTCTCCAGCGCACATCCAGTTGATGGATGTCTATCAGCTGGTGGGCAGCAGCCTGAGCAGTAGCAGTGAACCGGTGATTGCCCGCATCCTGCAGCAGAGTGCCGCGCCACTGCAGATCTCCCTGCAGCGCTATCTGGACCAGCGCCCGGAATTGTTCAGCACCCGCGAAACCGATCCAGCCCCCGCCGAAGGAGCGGACAGAACCGGCCGGTGAGCGTAGTCAAGCTGAAACGCGAGAGAACGGCTTGCAGCAAGACTCACCGATAATGGCAGGTGCCCCTTGCCTGCGCATTCACAAACCGACAGCCGCATGATGGATTGCCTGGCATCCCGCAGCAACACCAGGCCTGGGATTAATTACAGCCAGCAGCCAACGCGGCGCGCACAATATCCTCGGGAAGTTCGCCAATGCAGGACTGACCCAGCTTTTCCAGCAGAATGAACTTGATCTTGCCAGCATCGACCTTCTTGTCCTGCGCCATCAACGACAAATAACGCTCGGCACCTAGATCAGGCGCCTTCACCGGCAAGCCTGCGGCCTGCAGCAGGGCCTTGATCCGCCCCAGCTCGACCTCGGTGATGGTGGACTGCAGGCGCGCAGCATGCGCAGCCAGCATCATGCCGGCAGCGACGGCTTCGCCATGCAGCCAGACACCATAGCCCATTCCTGCCTCGATTGCATGCCCAAAGGTATGGCCCAGATTCAACAGCGCACGCTGACCATTTTCCTTTTCATCGGCAGCGACGATGCGTGCCTTGTTCTCGCAGCAGCGCTCAACGGCATAGGCCAGCGCATCATCGTCCCGCGCCATCAGACGGTCAATATTGACTTCCAGCCATTCAAAGAATTCCAGATCATCAATCAGACCATACTTGATTACCTCAGCCAGACCTGCGGAAAATTCGCGCGACGGCAAGGTATCCAGCGTGCTCAGGTCCGCCAGCACCAGTTTGGGCTGATAAAAAGCGCCAATCATGTTCTTGCCGAGCGGGTGATTGACCGCCGTTTTTCCACCCACCGATGAATCCACCTGGGCCAGCAGCGTGGTCGGAATCTGAATGAACGGCACGCCACGCTGATACACCGCCGCGGCAAAGCCGGTCATGTCGCCGATAACACCGCCGCCAAGCGCGATCAGCGTCGTCTTGCGTTCGCAGCGAGCAGTCAGCAGCGCATCAAAAATCAGATTGAGCGTTTCCCAGGTTTTGTACTGCTCACCATCGGGCAAGACAATCGGCAGCACGCCAATGCCTTGCGCCTCAAGCGCATGCTGCAGACCCGCAAGATAGAGAGGGGCGATGGTTGTGTTGGTAATGATCGCAACCTGAGGCAGTGGCAGCAGCGCCTTGATCGTCTGAACCGATGCCAGCACCCCCTTGCCAATCAGGATGTCATACGGGGAATGAGCGATGTCGACATTAACGATGCGCATTGTTTTCTAGCTCTTTGATCAAGATGGACAACATGCCCTGTACGGACTGCCGGCTGGTATCAACCACCAGATCGGCAACTTCGCGATAAAGTGGATCGCGCTGCACGTAAAGTTCGCGCAAGCGCCCAAGCGGATCGGCGGTTTGCAGCAATGGCCGATTTTTGTCATGTGCAGTGCGCTGGTAGAGTTCTTCCGGGCTGGCATTCAGATAAATGACAAAACCATTCGCCCGCAAACTGGCGCGATTCTGCGGATTGAGAACAACCCCGCCGCCGGTGGCGAGCACAATCTCCTTGCGCTGACAAAGCTCAAAGATCGCCTCGGCTTC
Source organism: Chitinilyticum litopenaei DSM 21440 (assembly GCF_000428145.1). Taxonomy (GTDB): domain Bacteria; phylum Pseudomonadota; class Gammaproteobacteria; order Burkholderiales; family Chitinibacteraceae; genus Chitinilyticum; species Chitinilyticum litopenaei. The sequence goes on from NZ_ATZJ01000014.1 coordinate 70,853, forward strand.
ACGCTCGCGAAAGCCGGCCTCGCCCTCAATCTCGAAGATTACCGGAATCTTGACACCGGTCTTGCTTTCGATCTCGTGATCAGAATCAAGAAAAAGCTTGCCCGTGGCCTTGGCCAAAGCCCTTCCAACCGTTGTCTTCCCGGCCCCCATAAGGCCGACCAAAAAAAAATTGCCTGGCAGTTTCATGCCAGGCATTTTATCGCAAAGAGGCGGGCTCTGCACTGCAGAGCCCGCCTCCACGCAATCAAGCAAACAGTTTAATTACTTGAGAGTGAGGGCAGAGTCCAGCACCTTGGGGGTCAGGAACACCAGCAACTCACGCTTTTCATTCACCGTTGACGAATTTCTGAACAGGCCACCCAGCATCGGCAAATCACCCAGTACCGGAACTTTGGCAACCGTCTTCTTGTCATCGACGATATAAATACCGCCAATCACCACGGTTCCACCATTTTCCACACGAACTATTGTCTCTACCTGTTTGGTATTCAACAGGCCCTGACGGGCATCTTCGAAGTCATCCTTATTGATTTTCACATCCATGATGACGTCACCATCCGGAGTAATTTGGGGCTTAACTTTCAGAGAAAGCACAGCCTTTTTAAAGGTTGTCGTCGTTGCTCCGTTCGGTGCTGTTTCAGTAAATGCCTGTTCCTGACCCTCTTCAATCACAGCCTCTTGTCCATCAGCTGTCATGACGCGCGGGCTACTGATGACCTTGGCCAGATCATCAGCCTCCAGAGCCGACAATTCGAGGGATAGAATACCGTCGGACCCTGTAATCAGGAAGGCCAGAGATGCGGCGTTGAAACCTTTCAACCCAGCGGCCGGCAAATTTACGCTTTCTTTATTACCAGCCAAGCCAGGTCCAACTGCTTCTTCACCACCCTCAGTTGTGCCATATTTAGTATTGGGTTTTGTGCCACCTGCTAGAGCGGCATCACCCTTGGCAAGGATGCCATGCCACTTCACACCCAAATTCTTGGATACACCATCAAGAGCTTCGACAATTCTGGCTTCGATCATTACCTGGCGAACCGGAATATCCAGCTTTTCAATGAGGTCGCGAACCTGATCAAGCTTGACGGGAATATCCTGAATAATCAGCGTATTAGTCCGATCATCCATGACGGCGCTACCGCGCGGCGAAAGGATCTTCTGCTTGTCATCCTTGAGGATTTTCTCAAATGCCATCGCGCGATGATACTTGAGACGGAAATATTCAGTTCGGGTGGGTTCCAACTCCGAGATCTGCTTCTTTGCTTCAAGCTCCTGCTTTTCTTTGGCTGCCAACTCATCACGCGGCGCTATCCACAGCACATTGCCGGTTTTGCGCATGTCCAGTCCCTTGGCCTGCAAAATGATGTCCAAGGCCTGATCCCAAGGCACATCCTTGAGGCGAAGTGTCAGAGAACCATTGACAGTATCGCTGGTGATCACGTTCATGCCAGTAAACTCAGCGATAACTTGCAATACCGTGCGAATCTCCACATTCTGGAAGTTCAGCGAGAGCTTTTCGCCTTTATAATTTTTCTGGCTTGTCAGCACCGCCTTGTCTGCCGAGCTATCCCGCACTTCGACAACAAACCGATTTTCGGTCTGGTATGCAGAATATTCCCAAACCCCCTTGGGTTCGATAACCATTTTCACGGCATCACCCTGGGTATATGTGTCTACCTTTTGTACCGGGGTGCCAAAATCCGTCACATCCATCCGGCGCTCAAACGACTTGTTCAATGATGCTTTGGCGAAATCAACCAATAATTTATTGCCTTGCTGGCGAATATCGATGCCTACATTTGCACTGGACAAATCTACGACAATCTTACCTTCGCCATTTTGGCCGCGACGGAAGTCAACCTGCTGAACAGACTCTTTCCCAGAGGAGGGCTTTGATTCGGCGAAAAGACTGGCTTTGCTGCCTGTCGAAGCAACATCCGCACTGCCCGCATCGACCGTAACGATAACAGCATTACCTTGCGCCTCAGTCGTGTAACCGGCAGATTTGGCAAGATTCAGTACAACACGCGTGCGACCGGCACCTTCAGCAATATTGATTAGGCGAATGGCAGCAGCATTGACTTGAACTGCGGTCTTGCCAGCCTTGTTGTCAACGTTGGCAAAATCCAGTGCAATGCGCGGAGGCGTTTTTACGACAAAGCTGGTTGGAGCGGGCGGCGGCCCCGAGAATGTCAGCTTGATGACCTGACGGTCGACGCTCTCGGAGGTTACTTCCACCCCAGTCAAGGATGTCTGCTCCGCAAACGCAAATGCGCTGAATGCACAAAGCACAAGCAGGCCTAGTTTTCTGATTGCATTGATCATTTTTTCTGCTCCGCTTCATCCAAAGGCAGGGTGGTAGTCTGCTCTTTCCAATCGCCACTGCTGTCACCAACCAATTCGACCAATTTTATCTCAGTCTCGGTAATTGCAATTACTCGACCGAAATTCTGCCCCATAAAATTGCCTGAATGCACTCTGTACAAATTACCATCCGGAGCCTTGATCAAAGCCTCAATCGCTTTCCCTCGCTGCAATGTACCAACCATTCGCAACTTTTCAAGATCAAAACTTTCAAGCACTTCCCTAGGGCGATTGGGATCGGGCTGAGGCCCTCCAGAGTTTTTCTTGGCGAGCTCCATTTTCTTTAAACTGTAAGGATCAAGCAAGTCATATGCCGCATAAGAAAACGCCTCATAGGGCTTAACTTCGGGCAAAGGCTCAACCTTACCTCGCATGCTGTTGGTTTGTTCATCCATCCAAGCCTGCAAGTCATCGCTCTCGCTTCCAAAAATACAGCCAGAAAGCAGCAAAGGCAAAATCAAGTAGCTTATTAATCGCAAATTCTTCATTTCAGACCACCTTTATTGTCGCGACCTTTTCTTGGCCTCTACATCGGCCTGCCTGATAGCCTGTAATTCCGAATCATCCAGAGCGCGGTATGTATTCACCACAGCCTTGAAATTAAGCAAGCCGCCAGCGGCTTGACCCAACTGAACATTGCCAATCGTCACAATCCGGGGCAACTGAGACACATCGCTCACAAACGCCGCCAGATCATGGTAGGTTCCAGTAAGTTCGACACTGATTGGTAATTGGCCGAACTCAGCAGTTTTAATCTCAGGCTGAGGCTTAAACAGTACAAACTTCAGTCCACGACCGACGCCCGCCTGATTTATGTCTTTCAGCAAACTCTCCATATCAGACTTGTTCGGCAACTGTTTCAGCAACGCTCCAAAAGTCCGCTGAATTTCATCCAATTGCTGCTTATACGCTTCGAGATTAATTGCCTGGGTTTTCTTTGTAATGAACTCTTCCTTAAGAGCAACCTCTGTTGCTCTGCTGGCTTCAATCTCTGTCAGCTGATCAGCCCACAAGTAAAAATATCCACCAGTAACAACAAGAACCAACAGCAAGGCTGCGCAAAAAAGCTGAATAGGGACAGGCCAGTTCCCTGCATCCTTGGGATCTAGATTTTTCAACTCATCAAGCGTCATTTGCGCCCCCCAATTCCTTTAGCAGGCGATGAAGCATTAGCAGGATCAGGCCGGGAAAGACTCACTTCCAGAGTAAATTCCGACAAATTAGCGGAAGCGCCTGTCGATGCCTTGACTTCAACGAGTGTTGGTTGCTCAAACAAAGGCGATTCAGTCAAATTTTGCATGAAACCTGAAACCCTTGCGTTCGATTGCGTAAGGCCAACCATCACAAGCTTCGCATCTGCTTGCTTGACGTCCTTGAGGTAAATGCCCTCGGGCGTCTTTTTTGTCAGCTCATCCATCAAGCGTACAGCTTCAGTACGGTTGCTCTGCAAACGCTCAACAATCGTTTTTTTCTCAAGCATGGCTTGCTTGTCTGCTTTAAGCTTCTCAATTTCGGCAATCTGCTGATCAAGCTTCAGATTTTCAGCGCGCAGGAATTCATTTCGCTGATTTTGAGCCTCAAGTTTTGCAGCCAAAAATAGATAACCCAAGGTTACAATACCTGCCGCGGCTATCACAGAAAAAACCAAGACAGAAACAAACCGCCGCTGCCTAGCCAGCCGCTTCTGCTCGCGGTGAGGTAAGAGGTTAATTCTTATCATGCTGGGTCAAACCTCCGCATTGCGAGACCGCAGGCAATTAACAAGGAAGGGGCATCCACTTGCACCTGCTTACCTCTGACCTTGCCAGTTGACATACTAAAAAATGGATTGGCTCGCATGGTACTGGCAACTTGAGTACGCGCAGAAACAGCCTCATCAAGGCCATGAATCACGCTGCAGCCACCAGCAAGCAGGATGTGATCCACACCATTGAAGTTGCTTGAGGTATAGAAAAACTGGAGAGAACGAGACACTTCAAGCGCAAGAGTATCCATGAAAGGCTGCAGAACATCCGGTTCATAGTTTTCAGGCAGTCCCCCCTGCCGCTTCGCTTGCTCGGCCTCTTCAAAAGACATGTTGAACTTGCGTTGAATTTCCTGGGTCAACTGGTTGCCGGCATAGGCCTGATCACGACTGTAAATGGATTGGCCATTCTTGAACACGTTCATGTGGATCGCGGTAGCGCCGATGTCGACAAGAGCCACAATCTGCCCATCTCCCCCGGAAGGAAGCTGCGAGCTCATGAGCTCAAAAGCAGACTGGGCGGCAAAGGACTCCACATCCAGTACGCTGGGCTTCAAGCCGGCAAGCTCAATCACGGCTACGCGCTCATCAACCTTGTCTTTTTTCGCTGCCGCGATCAGCACTTCATCTTCATCTGGCGCGGCCGCAGCAGGACCCAGAACCTGGAAATCAAGGTTGACTTCATCCAGTGAAAACGGGATGTACTGGTTGGCTTCCGTCTCGACTTGCATCTCCAATTCGCGCTCGGAGAGCTTGCCCGGGACCAAAATTTTCTTGGTAATCACCGCGGCTGGCGGCAAGGCGACAGCTACAGACTTGATGCGGGTATTGAGATGCTTCCACGCCTTGCGAACAGCTTCTGCGACAGCATCCTGATTATTGATGTTGCCATCAACGACCGCCTCTTTGGGAAGAGGCTCGATGTGATAGCGATCCAGGCTGTAGTTTCGCCCCACCAGGCTCAGCTCGACCATCTTGACGGCTGAAGAGCTGATGTCCACACCGATGAGCGGGGGTGCTTTCGGCTTGAAGAAATCGAGGTTCAACTTTGCAGCCCCTTTTATATGATGTTTACGTACCAAAAAAATCGTAACAGCCGACTCCATCCCATGTAAAGCAAGGTAGACAAGCCCCACAGATTTTGCAACAAGGGCATAATCCCGTAAATTCCTGTCTAACGCGTACAGTCTCTACATTCCAGCCGGCCTTCTGATGCTAAAACGCCCCTTCTTGCTCCTCAGCACACTGCTTCTGATCATCCTGATTTTTGGCGGCGGCTTTTTGTTTATCGCGGTAGCCATCACCTACCCCAAACTACCTTCGCTCGAGGCCCTCACTGATTACCGCCCGAAAATCCCGCTGCGGGTATATACCGCTGATAGTGTGCTGATTGGTGAGTTTGGCGAAGAAAAGCGGGCGTTCACGCCATTCAAGGAGGTGCCCGCACTGATGACGCAAGCCCTACTGGCAGCAGAGGATGAGCGATTTTATGAGCATGGCGGGGTTGATTACATTGGGGTCCTGCGCGCAATGCTCAGCAATGTCACTTCCGGGCAAACCCGCTCCGGAGCCAGTACCATCACGATGCAGGTGGCTCGCAACTTCTATCTGAGCAATGAAAGAACCCTGCAGCGCAAGTTCAATGAAGCTCTCCTGGCGTTCAAGATTGAGCACAACCTCAGCAAAGAGCAGATTCTGGAGCTGTACATCAACCAGATTTACCTGGGGCAGCGCTCGTATGGTTTCGCAGCTGCAGCCCAGATTTACTACGGCAAGAACCTGAAAGACCTGTCGATTGCCGAATTTGCCATGCTTGCTGGCCTGCCCAAGGCCCCCTCGAGCTACAATCCCGTCGTCAATCCGACCCGTGCCAAGCAGCGCCAAATGTACGTGCTAAGGCGCATGCATGAACTCAAATTCATTACTGACGAACAATACAAGCAAGCGCAGACTGAAGAACTGGTAATCAAGCGCAGTCAGCAGGACTATGCCGTTCACGCTGAATACGTGGCGGAGATGGTCAGGCAAATGATGGTGGAACGCTACAAGGAAGCCGCTTACACCCAAGGTTTCAAGGTTTACACCACCGTCTCCGCAACAGATCAGCAAGCGGCTTACCAGGCACTGCGCAAAGGGTTGCTTGATTACGATAGCCGGCATGGCTACCGTGGCGCTGAAGGCTATGTGGACGGCAGCCTGTTGGAAAGCGACAACCAGGAGGCGCTGGATGAAGCTCTGGCAGAGATCAAGGATGCGGATGAGCTACGCGCGGCAGTGGTCTTGAGCAGCACACCTCAATCGCTCAGAGCCTATCTGCGTGGCGGCATTGTCGCTGAACTGTCTGGCGAGGCGCTCCGGCTCGCCAGACCCATGCTTTCAGACAAAGCACCTCAGGCCAGCCGTATCAAACCCACAGCCATCATCAGACTGAAGCAGACCGAAAAAGGCTGGGTTATTGGTCAGGTACCCCAGGTCGAAGGCGCAATCGTGGCCCTCAATCCCGAGAATGGTGCCATCCGCGCACTTGCAGGCGGGTTTGATTTCAACCGGAACAGCTTCAATCACGCGACTCAGGCGTGGCGACAGCCGGGATCCAGCTTCAAGCCGTTCATTTATTCCGCAGGTCTTGAGCGAGGAATCACCCCAGCCTCGATCATCAATGATGCGCCACTGGTAGTCGACCCGGGTGCGGTCGGCGGTCAACGCTGGGAACCCAAAAATTACGACGGCAAATTTTCAGGTCCCATCACGGTGCGCAATGCGCTCACGCGTTCGAAAAATCTTGTATCCATACGCATTCTGCAGTCCATCGGGCCGGAGTATGCGCAAGAACACATCAGCCGCTTCGGCTTCAGCCCCAAGAAACACCCAGCCTACCTGACCATGGCACTTGGCGCAGGCAGCGTCACCCCCCTGCAACTGGCCGAAGGCTATGCCGTTTTTGCCAATACCGGCTTCCGGGTCCGCTCGCACTTGGTCAGCCGTATCGAAGATGCTCGTGGCGCGATTATCGCGCGCATGGAACCTGAGGTTGCCGGCAAAAATGCCGTACGTACACTGGATGCCCGCAATGCCTTCGTGATGACCAGCATGATGGGCGACGTCGTGCGTTTCGGCACGGCGGCCAAGGCCAATGTCCTTGGGCGACATGATCTGGCCGGCAAAACCGGCACGACCAACGACAGTTTCGACGCATGGTTTGCCGGCTATCAACCCAAACTCGTCACTGTAGTCTGGGTGGGTTTCGACCAGCCACGCTCACTGGGCGGCGGCGAGACTGGGGGCGCGGCAGCACTGCCGATCTGGATCAACTTCATGAGCAAAGCACTGCAGAATGAGCCAGAGTACCAATATCCGGTTCCCGAGGGCGTCGTCGCTCAGCAAATCAGCACTGAAAGGGGCGAGCGTACCGAGTATTTCTTCAGCGAATTCCTGAATACCAGTCCGGAACTTGGCCTGGACGCCGGCAACAGCGAGCCACAAGGGCAAGAACTGGAAGAGATCAAGGATCAGTTATTCTAACCTCCACCGGGATGACACCATGCACCGAGCGGATCATGATCGATCAATGCAGTTGCAACGGACAGAAATTGCACAGCGGGCGGCCAAGCTGGTGGTGGAGGAACACATTCACGACTTTGCACAAGCCAAACGCAAAGCGGCAAAACAGCTGGGCATCAACGACCGCAACGCGCTGCCATCCAACGATGAAATTGAATCGGCACTGGGAGAATACCGGCAACTCTACGATCCCGAACACGCCCTGCTGCTGCAGACATTGCGCGAGAAAGCAGCTTATCTACTGGAATTTTTTGCGGCCTTCCGCCCTTACCTGTATGGCTCTGTACTCAATGGTCGTGCCGGTGCACACTCAAACATCAATCTGCAACTGTTCCATGACGACCCCAAAAGCGTTGAGCTGTTTCTGCTGAATCAGCGCATTCAGTACGATATCGTCACCATCCCGGGGGTTCGTCGTTACGAGGATTATCCGGTATTGGCCTTCTGGTTCGACGACACTCCGGTGCGCGTGCAATTGCAACCCAGCAGCGCCGAGCGCAACCCCCAGCACAAGGCCGAGAAAGAACGGATCAATCTTGCTGGCTTGAAGCGCTTGCTGGCCAATGGCAGTACGGCACAAACTTCGACCGAACTCGCTCCGTGCTGAATCATCATGGCGAATCGCAATCTGCGCCCCGTCCAGCCCGAGCACTATCCACAATACCTCAGCCAGGACCCGGCACTGACTCTGCACCTGTTGCAGCAGCTGGCGAATAACCATGAGCTGATCGCCATCTATCCTTCGCTGACGCACAGCAACTTTGCCTTGAGCTCCATACTGGAAGTTGATGAATCATGGCTTTGGCTGGACGTACCGGCAGAGTCCCTGTTCACCAAACGCTTATTGCAATTCGGCAAAGGCTGCCTTGTTGCCCACCCCGGGCATGTCCATTTGCAATTCGGCTTCACAGCAATCGAAAGTGCCTTGCAGGCTGGCAAGGCGGCGCTGCGCGTTCCTTTTCCTGGGCAAATCCTACACCTGCAACAGCGCGACACCTACCGGCAGCGCATTCCCCTGCGCGAGTCAGCCTACTGCCACATCACACTGGCAGGCGAAACTCTGCAAATGCTCGAGGTATCCGACATCAGCCAGGGAGGACTTGGGCTACTTGGGCATTTGGCTGAACAGGAGCTGCACAAGGGTCTGCTCCTGGCCGACTGCCAGCTCCAATTGCCAGGCTGCGAATCCCTCGCCATCACCTTGGAAATCCGCAATATCAGGGACCATCACCAGGCTGGGGCAGCGAACTCACGGCGGATTGGCGCCATCTTTCGGCAACTTACCCCGCATGCGCAAGCGGTCATTGCCCGCTATATCACGCGCCTTGAGCGCCAGCATCTGCAGCAGCAGCGCTAGAAACCATGAACCCGCTGCATTCCTCATCCGCCATCCGTGCAATCGAAGGCGAAGCAAGCCGGCAGGGACTGAATCTCATGGCACAAGCCGGGCTCGCAGCTGCGGACTGGCTCACACCGCGCTACCCTCCCCGCTCACGCATCCTGATTCTCTGTGGGCCAGGCAACAATGGTGGCGATGGTTATGTACTCGCCGATGTATTGCACTCCAGGCAATACGATGTGAGCCTCTTCAGGCTATACCCTGACAAAAACTACTCTGGCGATGCAGCTGCAGCCCTGGCTGCATACCGCGGCAAGCTGGTGAATGCAGCAGAACTTGCCGGGGTTCTTGGCAGTTGCGATGTGGTCATCGATGCCATTTTCGGCATAGGCATCAGGGGGCAACTTGACCCAGTGCTGCAGCAGCTATCACAGCGGTTGTACGAGAGCGGAAAGCCGGTAGTGGCGCTGGACTGCCCCAGCGGCATCGACCCCGACACGGGGCATGTGCCTGATGGCGCAATTCACGCCGATGCAACGCTGACTTTCATCGCCGATAAAGTCGGTTTGCATACTGGGGCGGCACTCGACTACTGCGGCACAGTATATGTATTGCCACTGCAAATTGCCCCTCTGACACTCCCGGCAACCACAATCAGCCTGCTTAGCGAAGCCCCAAGTAACGCCCTGCTCAAGCGTACACGCGACACACACAAAGGGCGGTTTGGGACACTGGCCATTCTCGGCGGAGCAGCAGGCATGCATGGCGCAGCCATTCTGGCGGCACGGGCCGCCTTGTTTTGCGGTGCCGGGAAAATTCGCGTGGGTCTGCTGGACAACAATGTCGGAAGCATTGACTCCAACTACCCGGAAATCATGCTGAATGAAGCCAATTTGCTGTTTGCTGACGCATGCGACTGCATCGTAGCAGGACCAGGGCTTGGCACCAGTCCGGCAAGCCGTGTACACCTCAGGCAAGCACTGGAGCAGGGGCGGCCTCTCGTTCTTGATGCCGACGCCCTCAATCTGCTGGCAGAGCATCCACCCTTGCTTGATCTGCTGCTCCAGCGCAGCGTGGCCAGCATATTGACACCACACCCATTGGAAGCTGCACGACTACTAAATCTCAGCACTAGTGACGTGCAGACAAACCGTCTGCACGCCGCACAGCAACTCGCCCGGCAATACCGTTCACACATTGTGCTCAAGGGCGCTGGTAGCGTTCTTGTCTCCGCAGATGGTCAATCCATGGTGATCAATGGTTCAGGCAATGGGGCACTGAGCTGTGCGGGACAAGGCGACATTCTGGCCGGTTGCATTGGCGCACTCGTGGCCCAAGGCCTTACTCCGTGGCAAGCCGTATTGCTCGGCGTGCATGTGCATGGAAACGCAGGCGATCTTTGGCGCACCAAATACCCGAACGGCTTGGGACTGACTTCGGGCGAGGTGTTGCGACTCATGCGCAAGCTGCTTAACCACACTGGCCTCAAAGCAGCAATAAGTGATGTATGCGATCAGAGCCCAATAGAATGAATGGCCAGGGAGAACTACCCAGCAATGTATCTACTAAATTAGGAGTTATTCACCGACACCTGGGTTGGCTCGGCATCTGTGCTTGTGCGCACCAGACGCATAAAGCAACCTGATTATGTCTCTGCTTCAGAATCGTCATTCCCGCGTACGCGGGAATCCAGATGAGCGTGTGAAATCAAGCTTTGCTCTGGATGCCCGCCTTCGCGGGCATGACGAAAAAAGGGTTTCTGAAAGAGAGACATAATCAGGT
>NZ_ATZJ01000015.1 GCF_000428145.1 Chitinilyticum litopenaei DSM 21440
CTCAAGATCGGCGCGGCGGTGATCCGCAACACCCGGCGTATCCGGATCCTGTTTGCCAGCCATCACCCACTGCGTGAGGTGTATCGCCTCGCGGCAGAGGCACTGGCCAGCCCATAGTCAAAACGAGTGCGGCCCCGACACGTTGACGCTTCGGGGGTAGGGGAAGCTGCGCCCGCAATCTGGAAAGCAGGCCAGTGCCCGCGCTGCAGAGCGGCGATCTGCTATCCGGGAGGAGTTTCTGCTGCTTGAGCCCGCTCAGTGAGCAGGTGGTGAAAAATCCGGGCTAGCCACACCCGGATTCCAGGACGTTGCTGCCAAAAAAAACCGGCCCTGGGGCCGGTTTTTTTTGTTTCGCTGCAGCGAATCCCGATCAGGCCTTGGCGCCGTTCAGGATGGCGACGGCCAGGTCGTTGCCGCGCAGCAGGCTGACCAGCTCGACACCTTCCGGCAGCTTCAGGTCGGACAGGTGGACGGCGGTGTTGCCAACGGCGAGGGCGCCCAGATCCACTTCGACGTAATCCGGGATCTTGGTGGCTACGGCACGGATCTGAACTTCGTTCAGCGCGTGAGCGATGGAACCGCCTTGCAGCTTCACGCCCAGGCAGCTGTCGCCGTTCACGAAGTGCAGCGGCACCTTGATTTCCACCTTGGTGGCGTCGTCAACGCGCTGGAAATCAACGTGCAGCACTTGCTGCTTGAACGGGTGGTACTGAACCGCGCGCAGCAGAACCTGTTCGGCGGCGCCATCCACGGACAGCTTGATCAGGGCGGTGTGGAACTTCTCGTCTTGCAGGGTGTAGTACATTTCGTTGTGGTCGAGGGACACGGCAACCGCGTCCTTGTTGCCACCGTAAACGACTGCCGGCAGACGGCCAGCCTTGCGCAGGCGGCGGCTCGCTCCGGTACCCTGTGCAGGACGGCTTTGTGCATTGATTTCAAAAGTCATTTCAAAACTCCGTTTCGTCATGTAAACGCTCGTCCCCCGCGACCAGGGCGACCAGCGATTCGAGGGGTATTCCCCTGAATGCATTTACCCCACTAGGCTACAGGTCAATACCCTGCAGGCTAATGGGGTCGGTATTTCTTTAGTCAACGAAGAGGGTGGAAACCGATTCTTCGTTGTTGATGCGGCGCATCGTCTCGGCCAGCAGGCCCGCGATCGATACCACGCGGATGCGCCCGGTGGCTTGCGCCGCTTCCGGAACCGGGATGGTATCGGTGACGACCACTTCGTCCAGCTCGGAATTCAGGATGCGCTCGATGGCGGCGCCCGAGAATACCGGGTGGGTGGCGTAGGCCAGCACGCGCTTGGCGCCGAACTTCTTCAGCGCTTCGGCGGCCTTGCACAGCGTGTTGGCGGTATCGATCATGTCGTCGATGATCACGCAGGTGCGGTCTTTCACGTCACCGATGATGTGCATGACTTCGGCGACATTGGCCTTCGGGCGGCGCTTGTCGATGATGGCCATGTCGACGTTCAGCTGTTTGGCCATGGCGCGGGCGCGCAGCACGCCGCCGACGTCCGGGCTGACGACCATCAGGTCGTCGTAGCGCTTTTCGCGGATGTCGGCCAGCAGCACCGGTGTCGCGTAGATATTGTCGACCGGGATGTCGAAGAAGCCCTGGATCTGGTCGGCGTGCACGTCGACGGTCAGTACGCGGTCAACGCCGGCGACGGTCAGCATGTTGGCGACGACCTTGGCCGAGATCGGCACGCGCGCCGAGCGCGGGCGGCGATCCTGGCGGGCATAGCCGAAATAGGGAATGGCGGCGGTAATCCGGCCGGCGGAGGCGCGCTTGAGCGCGTCGACCATCAGCATGATTTCCATCAGGTTGTCATTGGTCGGCACACAGGTCGACTGCAGTACGAACACGTCGCGACCGCGAACGTTTTCCAGCAGCTCGACGGTGACCTCGCCATCGGAGAAGCGGCCGACGGTGGCGCGCACCAGCGAGATGTCGAGGTGGTTGACTACCTGTTCGGCAAGGCGCGGATTGGCATTGCCGGTGAAAACCATGAGGCTGTCGTAAGCCATTTTCCAATTCCAGAAACGAGAAAAGCGTGTAATTGGTCAATTACACGCTTTTCTTTATTAGTGGCAGGGGAGGAAGGATTCGAACCCTCGAATGTCGGAATCAAAATCCGATGCCTTAACCAACTTGGCGACTCCCCTAATGAACCTGCTTTTTGATTGCTCAATCAGCAAACTCATGTAACTGGTGTTGACTCAATGATTTGGCAATAAAGCCTTTCATTTCGTCGGGAAGCTGCGATATTACTTGATTTGCTGCAGCTTGTGAAGCGAATTTCGCAAACACACAACTTCCTGATCCGGTCATTCTCGCTTCACCAAACTGGCTTAGCCAGTCGAGATGTTTTTGTATTAGCGGGAACTTCCTGCTCGCCACCGCTTGCAAGTCGTTTTGCGTTGCTGCGTTGTCGAGGACGCGAACTATAAGGGGGGGCGTATTGCGTGTCAAGCCCTCGTCGCAAAAAATTTCCGGCGTGGGCACATGCACTGGCGGATGCAGCACCACATACCAGCAGTCTTCACTGGCTACAGGCGTCATGATTTCGCCGATGCCTTCGACAAAGGCCGTTTGCCCGTACAGGAAGAAGGGCACATCGGCACCCAGCGTCACTCCCCAGGCCATCAGGGTCTGGCGAGACAGATTCAGCTCCCACAGCCGGTTGAGCGCCAGCAGCACGGTGGCCGCGTCCGAGCTGCCGCCACCGACACCGCCCCCCATTGGCAGCTGCTTGCTGATCTGCAGGTCAATGCCGAGCCGGCAGCCGGTTTTTTGCTGCAGCAGCCTTGCCGCACGGATGCAGAGGTCGGATTCGGGGGCAACACCGGGCAGCGGATTGAGATGCCGCAACTGGCCATCAGCGCGGACGCGCAGTCTGATGGTGTCGCAGGCATCAATCAGCTGGAATACCGACTGCAGCAGATGATAGCCATCAGGGCGACGGCCGATTACATGCAGAAAGAGATTGAGTTTGGCCGGAGCCGGGAAGGCGAGAAAGCCGTCCGCATCAAGGGGCGGTTGATAAGGCATGTTCGGGTTCACTGGCGGTACTGGCTTCGGAAATCACAATGCGCAATTGCACTTCGTCGCGCTGCGCATTCAGGCGGAAGGGTTGCTGGCGCTTGCCCAGCGGCCGGTAGTCCTGGCTGACGATGGTCCAGCCGTCCTGGCTGACGGTCACAATGCCATCCTGCTCATCGCGCCGGGCGCTGGAAAACGGCGCGGCCTCGCCTTGCAGCCACCAGCGCAGGCCGTTGAGCGGCAAATCCAGGCCGGTCAGCGACAGCAGCAGCGCGCGCGGATCGCTGGCGTATTCCGGCGCTTCACCGCCGCGCTCCAGAATGGCCTCGGCGGCCTGGCCGTCGGGTCGATAGCGAATGGTCAGCAAGGCCAGCGTCTGGCCGAGTGGCGAGTCGAGGCTGAGACGGTCTTCATCGGGGGCGGATTGCCAGCTGAACAGGGCCTGCTGGGCACTGTTACCCTCGCGGATTGACAGGCGGCCGCTCAGCGCATAGCCGGCAGTGGGAGCAGGCGGCAGTTGTGCGCAGGCGCACAGCAGCAGCGCGAGCGCCGAGACAAGGCAACGCGGCAGCATGAATCAGAAGCCCAGCAGCTGGCGGACTTTGCCAAGCTCGGGGTGATCGGCCTCCATCGCCGCGACGGCATCGACAATCTTGCGTGCTTCGGTGCTTCTGCCCAGCTTGGCCAGTGCCTGCGCCAGGTGCAGGCCGATTTCCGGGTCCGGCATGGCCTGCCAGGCCCGTTGCAGCAGCTGTTCGGCTTCCGGGTAGCGCTCCTGCTTGAAGCGCAACCAGCCCATGCTGTCCAGATAGGCGGGGTTGTCGGCCTCCTGGGCCAGCGCCGATTCCAGCAGCGCCTGGGCTTCGGCGAAGCGCTCGGTGCGGTTGGTCAGCAGGTAGCCCAGCGCATTCTGCCCGGGCGCATTGTCGGGGCTCAGCTCCAGATTCTTGCGCAGGTCGCGTTCTGCGGCGGCATGGTCGCCCAGTTCGTCCAGATAGATGGAGCGGTCATAGTACAGGTCGGCGCTGGCGGGGAATTTGACGATGGCCTCGTTCAGAACGGCGCGGGCGCGTTCCGGCTGTTTCAGCTCACGCCAGACCAGTGCGGTCATTTGTGCCTTGCTGATCTGCTCGTCGCTGCTGCGCTCGGGCAGCCGGTCCAGCGCCTGCATGGCGCCGGCCTCGTCGCCCAGCCGGGCCAGCAGGCGCGGGATGCGCATTTGCACCCGTGCGGCAATATCGGCTGCAGTGATTTGCTGATACCACCCCAGGGCATCCTTCCAGAGCCGTTTCTCTTCGCTGATTCCGCCCAGATACTGGTAGAAAATATCCGGCTCGCCGGGCTTCAGTCCCAGGGCGCGCTCAAGCAGCTGCTGCGCTTCGTCCAGCTTGCGCAGCTCCATGGCGGTAACGGCCTGGCCGACCAGCGCTTCCAGATTATCCGGTTGCAAGCGGACGATCTGCTGGTAGGCGGTGTAGGCCTCCCCGATTTGATTTTGCTCGGCGAGCAGGCGGGCTTGCGCCAATTGCAGGCTGATCGAGGCCGGGTTGGCCTTGCTTGCACCACTCAGAAAGGCAAGACTGGCCTGCGGGTCCTTGCCCGCCAGTAATTGCGCCTTGTACAGCATGGCCGGTTCCCATTGCGGGCGCAGTGCGAGTGCCTTGTCCAGCTCCGCCAGGGCTTCGGTGCTCTGGCTGCTGTTGCTGAGCGCCACGGCCACTGCAAAATGGGCTTCGGCTTGCTGCGGGTAGCGCTCGGCCAGGTGCTGCGTGACGCGCAGGATCGCGGCGCGATCAGCGCCCTTGTTCCAGAGCTGGTGCAGTTGCATGAAAAAGGTGGTGACTTCATCCGGGCTCTGGATCATCAGGGCGTGCAGGTGCGGCGTGATGTCATCAATGCGGTTGGCGCGCAGCAAGAGGCCAATCATGATCTGTCGCGCCTGTTTGGAATCGGGCGCGGCGGCAATCCAGCGTTCGGCGCAGTCGACGGCGATTTGCAACTGGCCGCTGCTGATGGCCAGTTCGGTGGCGTGCCGGGCAATGCGCGGATCCTTGGTGCGCTTGGCCAGCTCCTGCCAGAGCTGGGCTGCGAGCACGCCGTTGCCGCGCTGGGCGGCGATGTCTCCGAGCAGGGCAATCTGCACCAGCTCCGGGGTCAGCGCCTGGACGGGCAGTGGGGTGCCCGGGCTGTCCTGTCCGGCCTCGTCTGCGGCTTCAGCCTGAGCGGCATCGGGCGCAGCCTGTGGCGCGCCGGAAACCAGGAGCATGCCCAGGGCAATGGAAGTCAGCAATCGCAAGCGGGCCATAGAATGATCTATCCGGGCAGGAGGAAATGACGATATTAGGTAAACTGGCCGCATTAGTCCAAGCCTTGCCTGTGTTTTCGAGTCCGCCAAGCGCGGAGGAGTTCCTGATCGTGCCCGAATTGCCCGAAGTCGAGACGACGCGCCGTGGTGTCACGGCCTATCTGAGCGGCGTGCGCGTCACCGAATTGCTGGTGCGCAATGCCCGCCTGCGCTGGCCGGTGCCGGCCGATCTCGCTCAGCGCATCCAGGGGCGCGTGATCGAGCGGGTCAGTCGCCGCGCCAAATACCTGCTGCTGCATTTTGATGACGGCGCGCTCATCATCCATCTGGGGATGTCCGGCAGCCTGCGCGCCCTGACCCAGCCTTTCCCGCCCGAAAAGCACGATCATATCGATCTGCTGCTCGCCTCCGGAGTGCGCCTGCGTTACCGCGATCCGCGCCGCTTTGGCGCCTGGCTCTGGGCCGAGGGTGATCCGCAGGCGCACCCGCTGCTGGCTGCGCTGGGCCCCGAGCCGCTGTCGGCCGAGTTTGACGCCAGCGTGCTGGCGCGCCATGCCGCGGGGCGGCAGTTGCCGGTCAAGAGCCTGATCATGGACAACCATGTGGTGGTCGGTGTCGGCAACATTTATGCCAGCGAATCGCTGTTTCGCGCCGGCATCCATCCCCTGCGCCCTGCTGGCAGCCTGAGCGCCACCGAGTGCGAGCGGCTTGCCGCCGAGATCCGCGCAACGCTGGCCGAGGCCATCGAGGCTGGCGGCAGCACCCTGCGCGATTATGTCGATACCGACGGCAAGGCCGGCTATTTCATGCTGAATTGCTTTGTTTATGGTCGTGAAGGGGACGCTTGCCGGGTTTGCGGCACGGCCATCCAGAATCTGCGCATCGGCCAGCGTGCCAGTTGCTTCTGCCCGGCTTGCCAGCCACGCGGGTGACGCAGAGCAGACAAATCCCCCGAGGCGGATGCAATCAAGGTTGCCGCTTTGCGGATTAGCACGCAAAATCAAGCACAATAGACCAAATACACATTACAGGGCCGGGGGTGACAATGAGCACCGAATACCTTCATCAGGACAGCATTGCCGCCAACGATTACATGGTGGCCGATTTCCAGGCCTACAGTGCCTGGCGTTCGCATCTGACGCAGCAAATCGCGCAACTGCAGCGCTGGCTTGCCGAGCAGGATCTGAATGACGCGCAGACCGATCTGCGCATCAAGGCGCTGACCGAAAAACTGCGCGAAGACAAACTCAATATCGCCTTTGTCGCGGAGTTTTCGCGCGGCAAGTCCGAGCTGATCAACGCCATCTTCTTTGCGCACTACGGCCAGCGCATCCTGCCGTCGTCGGCGGGGCGCACCACCATGTGTCCGACCGAGTTGCTGTACGACGCCGACAAGGTGCCCTCTATCCAGCTGCTGCCGATTGAAACCCGCGCCGGCAATGTCACCACTCAGGAATACCGGCGTTATCAGGACGAATGGAAGACCATCGAGCTGGATCTCGACAGCCCCGAAGCGCTGCTTGAAGCCTTCCGCGAGATCGGCGCCACCTGCCGGGTCAGTGTCGACACCGCCAAGCAATACGGCCTGTTTGATGAAAACGATCCGGATCAGGCGGTTACCGTAGATCAGGAAGGCAAGGTCGAAATTCCGTGCTGGCGCCATGCGGTGATCAATTTTCCGCACCCGCTGCTTGAGCAGGGCCTGGTGATTCTCGATACGCCGGGGCTCAACGCCATCGGTACCGAGCCGGAACTGACGCTGAACCTGCTGCCCAATGCCCATGCCATCCTGTTCATCCTGGCTGCCGATACCGGCGTGACCAAGAGCGACATCGATGTCTGGCGCAACCACATCGCGCGCAGCCAGGGCAATCGCCGCGGCCGTCTTGTCGTACTCAACAAAATCGATGGTCTGTGGGATCCGCTGAAAACCGAGGCGCAGGTCCAGGCCGAAATCGACAAGCAGATCCGCACCACATCGGAACTGCTGAATGTCACGCCGCAGCAGGTCTTCCCGGTGTCCGCGCAAAAGGCGCTGGTCGCCAAGGTGCAGGACGACGACGCGCTGCTGGTCAAGAGCCAGCTCTCGCGGCTGGAGCGTGCGCTCTCCGACGACCTCCTGCCCGGCAAGCAGGACATCGTGCGCGATGCGACCCAGGGCGAGGTCGAGGACATCGTGCTGGCCATCCGCTCGATCCTGAACACCCGCCAGGAAGGCGTGAACGAGCAGCTGGCCGAGCTGACCGGCCTGCGCGGCAAGAACCAGGACGTCATCCTGCAGATGATGGACAAGGTGCAGGAAGACAAGAAACACTTCGAGCAGGGTCTGGTGCGCTTTCAGGCGCTGCGCAGCGTGTTCAGCCAGCAGACCAACAAGCTGTATTCGCTGCTGGGCAAGGATGCGCTGAAGAACGAGATCACCCGCATCCGCACGCAGATGGAGCGCAGCATGTTCTCGTTCGGCGAGGGCGGCCTGCGCAATACCATGGACCGCTTCTTCCTCGACGTGAATGCCTCGATCACCAAGTCGGCCGAGCAGGTTGCCGAAATCCAGGCGATGATGGCCGCGATGTACAAGAAGTTCAGCGAGGAGCACGGTCTGGGCCAGGTGACGCCGCCGCCGTTCTCCACGCTCAAGTACCACAAGGAGCTGGCGCGGCTGGAGCGCTCGTTCCGCGAGCACTTCAACACGGTCGGCAATATCCTGACCACCAGCCAGGGTCGCCTGACGCGCAAGTTCTTCGAAACCATCGCCAGCCGCGTGATCTATGTATTCGACGTCGCCAACCGCGATGTGGAAAACTGGCTGAAGGCCGTGATGGCGCCGATGGAAACGCAGGTGCGCGAGCACCAGCTGCAGCTGCGCCGCCGTCTGGAAAGCATCAAGCGCATCCACAAGGCGACCGACACGCTCGAAGACCGCATCAAGGAGCTCAACGAATTCAGCGCCCAGCTGCAGGATCAGCTGCACAGCATCGACGCCCAGCTGCGCGGCATCTATGCCACGCTGAATTCCGAAATCCGCGATTTCGCCCAGGCGCAGGCGGCCTGACGCCGAGGCGCTGTCACAAACCGCCTGACCGCCACAACGCCGCGCCCAGCGCGGCGTTGTGCATTTCTGCCGCTGGGTTTGCCGGCGCGACGGCGTTACCATGGGCATTCATCGCAAGCGGAGAGACTCATGACTGAGCAAGTGCAACTGGAAATCTGTGCCGGATCGGTAACGTCCTGCCTGGCCGCGCAGGAAGGCGGCGCGCAGCGCGTTGAATTCTGCGACAACCTGCTTGAGGGCGGCACCACGCCCAGCTACGGCCAGATTGCCGTGGCGCGCGACCGGCTGTGGATCACCCTCAATGTCATCGTCCGCCCGCGCGGTGGCGATTTTCTCTATAGCGATCTGGAATTCGAGGTGATGGAGCGCGACGTGCTCGCCTGCAAGAAATTGGGGGTGGACGGCGTGGTGATCGGCATCCTGACCGCCGATGGCGACGTTGACGTGCCGCGTTGCCGGCGGCTGGTCGAACTGGCCGCGCCCATGCAGGTGACCTTCCACCGCGCTTTCGATGTGGCGCGCAAGCCGCAGCAGGCGCTGGAGGACATCATCGCCATCGGCTGCAATCGCCTGCTCACCAGCGGCCAGGCCGCCACCGCGCTGGCAGGCGCGGCGCTGCTGCGCGAACTGCAGCAGCAGGCCGGCGAGCGCCTGGCCGTGATGGCTGGCGCCGGTGTGCGGGCCAGCAACATCGCCGAACTTGCGCGCCTGTCCGGTTGCCGCGAATTTCACAGCTCGGCACGCGGCCCGCAAGCCAGCGCCATGCGCTACCACAACCCGGCGGTGCACATGGGCATCCCGGGTCAGGACGAGTACGCGCTCGTCGAGAGCCGTCCCGAACTGGTGCGCGAACTGCTGGCGGCCTTGCACGCGGCAAACTGAACCGCCGCTTTGGCTGCGTGCCGCTATCTTGCCCTGGCTTTCTGGCGGGTATTGCCATGTGGGCTTTCTTTGCAATGGGCTCTGCGCATATACATGGCATAGTACTTTGTCCGGGCAAAAAAAGCGGGCGCCGTATTGGCGCCCGTTCAATCAGGGAGGAGATGAGCAAAATGCACGCGGCATTTGCCAGAACGGGAACAGCAAGCTGCCCCATCTGCACGCTTTGAGTTGGGGGCAAAAGCCAAGTTCCCAAGGGGCTTGTGAATTATTTACGCCGCTCTGGCCCGGGGGGATTTCCCCGGCTTTGCCACACCGCCTGGGCCTTGCGTGCGTATAATCGCCGCTTTTGCGTCACGCCTGCGGATCTCGTATGGAAATGCTGCTGCTGTTCAAGGCCCTGATCATGGGCATCGTCGAAGGGATTACCGAGTTTCTGCCGATTTCCAGCACCGGCCACCTGATTCTCACCGGTGATCTGCTGGACTTTCTCGACAAGGGCAAGCGCGACGTTTTCGAGATCTTCATCCAGCTTGGCGCCATGCTCGCCGTCGTCTGGGAATACCGCCGCAAGATTGCCAGCACCCTTTCCGGTGCGCGCGCACCCGGCAGCGAGCGCAATCTGCTGCTCGCGGTGCTGATTGCCTTCATCCCGGCCGCGCTGCTCGGCAAGCTGTTTTCCGAATCGATCAAGGCGCATCTCTTTCAGCCGGTGCCGGTGGCGCTGGCCTTCATCATCGGCGGTCTGGTCATCCTCTGGGCCGAGAAACGCCAGCACACCGTCACCGTGCAGACGGTCGACGAGCTGACGCTGAAGGACGCGCTGAAGATCGGTCTTGCACAATGCCTGGCGCTGATTCCGGGCACCAGCCGTTCCGGCGCCACCATCATCGGTGGCCTGTTTTTCGGCCTGTCGCGCAAGGCGGCGACCGAGTTCTCCTTCTTCCTCGGCATCCCGACCCTCGGCGCTGCGTCGATTTACAGCCTGATCAAGCACCGTCACCTGCTCGACGCGGGCGATGTACCGGTATTCGCTGTCGGTTTCGTGGCGTCCTTCCTGTTTGCCATGCTGGCGATCCGCGCGCTGCTGCGCTTCATTTCCACGCATACCTTCATCGTCTTTGCCTGGTATCGCATCGTGTTCGGCCTGCTGGTGTTGCTGACAGCCTACACCGGGCTCGTCAGCTGGACGGTGTGATCGGTGGGTATATCGTGCCAGCCAAATCATGGAAAAGGCTGGCGGTACATACCCTGGGGTATTTTCCGGTGTGCAGCGAATGGGGTGCCGTGATCGCACCGTCGTCGCCCGGCGGGGCGCGCAAGTTTGCCGCTGCCCGCTTGCCCGCATACACTGCAGAGCATGAGCGCCGTCCGCCCCTATTCCTTCAGCAATCCGCCCTATCTGGATACGGCGTCCGCCGATCCGGACGACCTGAGCGAGCTGAAGTTTCTGGCCATCGACCCGCTGGCCGACATGCGCACCACGCTGGGCATGACACTGGGCCAGTTCGGCGTGCGCCAGCTGGATTTCGCCAGTCGCTCCAGTGACGCGCTGGCGCTGGTCAAGCGCAACGACTACGACGTCATCCTCTGCGAATACGATCTGGGCCATGGCGCCGACGGGCTGTTCCTGTTCGACGAACTGCGCCGCCACGATCTGCTCAAGCCCTCCTGCGCCTTTCTGATCATGACCGGCGAGCGCCGCGCGCAGAAGGTCATGGGCGCAGCCGAGCTGGTGCCCGACGCCATCGTGCTCAAGCCCTTTACCGGCGAGACGCTGTTTGCACGACTGCAGCGCGCGCTGCGTCGCAAGCGCCGCTTCCAGCCCATCGACCAGGCCATCCTGCGCCACGATTTCCTGCAGGCGATCAGCCTGTGCAATCACGAGATCAAGCAGGGCGGTGAGGACATGCTGGAATTCGTGCGCATGAAGACACACCTGATGCTGCGCATTGCCGACTGGGCCGGCGTGCGCGACCTCTGCCGCACGCTGCTCACGCGCCAGGAGCTGCCCTGGGCCAAGATGGCGCTGGGCAAGGCGCTGTATGAAATGAAGCAGTACGGTGAGGCCGGCCTGCTGTTCCAGAATGTGATCAGCGAGCACGAGCTGGTGCTGGATGCCTACGACTGGCTGGCGCGCGTCAAGCAGGCCGAGGGTGATCTGGCCGGTGCGCGCGAAGTGCTCAATCGCGCCGTGCAGCGCTCGCCCTTTGTGGTCGAGCGGCAGCGCGAGCTGGGTGATGTGGCCTGGCGCAGCGGTGACATCACCACCGCCACGGCGGCGCTGAAGGAAACCGTACAGCTGTCGAAATACTCCTTCTGGCGCGAGCCCGCCGACCACGGGCGGCTCGCCGAACTGCTGATCCAGCAGGGCGAGGTTGCCGAAGCGCGCAAACTGCTGGCCGAAGCGCGCAAGAGCTTTCGCCAGCCGGCCGTCAGCGTGATGAGCGAGCTGCTGGAGGCCGACATCCAGGCCCGGCAGGGCGATCAGGGCGCCGCCCAGAAGCGCGTCGAGATGGCGCTGGCCATGCTGGAACGGCTGGACGAGCCACCCGATCCGGCGCTGGGCATGACCATGGCGCGCACCTGCATGGCACTGGGTCAGGAAGAGCGCGCCGCCGGGCTGATGACCCGGCTGCTGCAGAACCACCACGACAATCCCGCGCTGGCCGGGCAGGTGCGCGCGCTGTATGCCGCCGCCGGCAAGGAAGGGCAGGGCGCGGCGCTGATCGACGCCGTCACCGCCGATATCGTCCAGCTCAACAACGAGGCGGTGCAGCTGGCGCAGGCCGGCGACCTGGCCGCCGCCGCCGAGATCTTCCTCAAGGCCGTCGCCGACATGCCGGCCAATCTGCAGGTGCTGTTCAACGCCGTGAATGCGCTGCTGGCCTACGTGAACCGCCATGGCTGGCATGCCAGCTACATGGAGCGCGCCGAAGCCTTGCTGGCGCGCATCCAGAGCCTGGCGCCCACCCACGGGCGCGGCCTGCAGCTTGCCGAAATCTATCGCAAGACCCGCCGCAAATTCGGCGCCAGCCAGACCGGCTGAGTCCCGCGCCGCTGCCTTGCTCTGGCGCCGCATCCCGCTGCGGCCGCCCGGGCGGTGATGGCAAGGCTGGGGCCATTCCTGCCGACAGCATTGGGTATTGCCCTGTATGCATTTATGGCAATGGGCTGCAGTCAAATACCTCTGCTTGTAGGTGCCCTGTCTGTGTCCTGCTGCGCACCTGCTCCGGTCGCGGCGGCCGCTCAGGCCGGCACGCGTTCCGGACTGGGCCAGGGGCGGGCGAAGGTGAAAGCGGCACGGCCGGGGCCGGATTGCTGCAGGCGCGCCAGCGCGGCCTCGCCTTCGGCCAGCGTCGGCCGGTGTCCGGCGGGCACCCACCACAGCGCCAGCGCCGGGCCCTCGCTTCTGGCGAACCAGTCGCGGCGCTGTTTCAGGCTGGCCAGATGCGGGCCGCTGTAGACATAAGCCTGCAGGCTTTCCAGCGACGCCCAGACCGACATGTTGACCAGCCGCAGCGGGTCGGTGCCGGTCTGGATGTTCGTGGCATTGCCGCTGTCATCCTGCAGGCGCCAGATGAAGCCGGGGCTGGCTTCGGCCAGTGCGTTCAGCGCGTCGAGCTGGCTGGTGAAGCCGGCCATGCGCGGGTCGTCCAGCGGCGCGATGGCGTGGCCGATATTGATCTGGGCCAGTTGCCAGTGCGCATCGGCAAGGCTGGCGGTGGCGGGAAAAAAGGGAGAATTAGCCATGACGGGTGTGAATCCGGGGTTGAATGGCGAGCTGGCGGCCGCTGAAACGGAGTTGCGCTTGTCCTTCCAGCAGCAGCCGGCCGCGCGGCAGCTGCCGGCGCTCGCCGGCCTGCAGCACGATGTCTTCGCGCAGCGTGCTGCTCGATAGCCAGAGGCTGCCGCTTTCGCAGAGCAGTTCGGCAGGTGCGGTGAGCTCGGCGACCAGCAGTTCGCTGCGGGCCAGGGCAAGGCGCAGATAGGTCAACATGGCTCTACTCCGTTGTCATTGAAAGCCACTATATCCGCATTTTTTCACCACTTCGCTGACATGTTTTCAGTATTCATGTTAGTTTTGCTCACATGAATGCCCTCCCGCCCCTTCCCGCCCTGCGCGCCTTCGAAGCCGTCAGCCGTCTTGGCAGTGTCGTCAAGGCGGCCGAGGCGCTGTCGGTGACGCACAGTGCAATCAGTCACCAGATCCATGCCCTGGAGGATTTCCTGGGCCTGCCGCTGTTCGAGCGGCAGGGGCGGCGGCTGGTGCCCACCGAGGATGGCCGGCAGTACGCGATGAAAATCCGCATGGCGCTGGGCGACATGAGCGAGGCCACGCGCGCGCTGCGTGCCTTGCCGCGCCCGAACGAGCTGCGCATCACCACGCTGCCGTCCTTCGGTGTGCACTGGCTGATGGCGCGCCTGCCGGATTTCCAGGCCTGCTATCCGCAATACCGGGTGGACATCCGCGCCGGCATCGGTTTCGATGACCTGCACAATGGCCAGCTGGATCTGGCACTGCGCATGGGCACCGGCGAGTGGGACGGGCTGAAGGCGACGCCGCTGCTGCATGACTGGCTGGTGCTGGTGGGGCGGCCCGATCTGCCCGACTTTCCCGCTACGCCGGAGCAGCTGCCCGGGGCTCGCCTGATCGGCACCATGGAAAAATGGAGCAGCTGGACTTACGCGGCCGGGCTGGGCGACTGGCAGCCGAACTTCCGCCTGTTTTGCAACGACAACAATCTGGTGCAGGAGGCCGTGCTGCGCGGGCAGGGGCTGGCGCTGTTGCGGCTGTCGCTGGTGATCGACGATTTGCTCACTGGGCGGCTGGCGCTGGCCTGCGGGCTGGTGGTGCCGCACCCGCTCAGCTACTGGCTGGTCTGGGCGCCGCGCATGGACAACAGCCTGAAGCTGCACCATTTTCGCGACTGGCTGCTGGAGTCCGCCGCCAGCAGCGAGGCGATGATGCAGGCCTACGCTGCGGCGCAGCCGGGCCGACAGTCCTGAGCCGTCGCACGGCCATCCGGTGCGGCCGCGATGTCAGGGCCGGTAGGGCGCGGCCGGCAGCGCCGGCGCCTTGCCGGTAAGCAGGTCGGCGAGCAGCTGGCCCGAGCCGCAGGCCATCGTCCAGCCCAGCGTGCCGTGGCCGGTGTTGAGCCACAGGCCGGCGATGGTGGTGGCGCCGATCAGCGGAATGCCGTTGGGCGTCATCGGGCGAAGTCCGGTCCAGGCCTCGGCGCGCGTGCTGTCGGCGGCGTCGGGAAACAGTTCGTCCACCACCTTGTAGAGCGTGGCCAGCCGCTGCGGGTCGAGGCGCCGGTCCCAGCCGGCCACCTCGGCCATGCCGCCGACCCGCAGCCGCGTGTCAAAGCGGGTCAGCGCGATCTTGTAGCTTTCATCCATCACCGTCGAGCGCGGCGCGCGCTCCGCAGCGTGCAGCGGCAGCGTCAGCGAATAGCCCTTCACTGGGCACACCGGCAGATCGATGCCCAGAGTCTCCAGCAGGGGGCGGCTGGCGCAGCCGGCGGCGACCACCAGGGCATCGCAGGCGAGGTCTTCATGGGTATCAAGCTGTACCCCTCGTACTTGCTTGGCTGGAGTGTGGATATGGCTGATGGTATGTCCAAGCCGCAGGCGCACGCCGGCCGCTTGTGCCTGTGCTGCCAGTTGCTGGACAAACAGCCGGCAGTCACCGGTTTCGTCGCCGGGCAGGTGCAGCGCCCCTGCTAGCGGCACGCGTGCGCCAGCCAGCGCCGGCTCGCATTCCAGAATGCCCGGCATATCGAGCAGGCGGTGCGCAATGCCCAGTTCGGCCAGGATGGCCGCATCGCGGCGGGCCGCGGCGAGCTGCTCGCGCTTGCGAAATACCTGCAGCGTGCCCAGCTGGCGGCCTTCGTAGGCCAGCGGCAGCGCGGCGCGCAGCGCCCCGAGGCAGGCCAGGCTGTATTCGGCGAGCGCCAGCATGGGCTTGCGGTTGCCACGATAGGCGCTTTCGGTGCAATTGGCCCACAGCTGCGCCAGCCAGCGCAACTGAAAGGCGCTGCCGTCGGGCCGCACGCGCAGGGGGCCGTCCGGGCTCAGCAGCCACTTCAGCGCCTTTTTCGGCACGCCGGGCGCGGCCCACGGCGCGGCATAGCCGGCGGAGAGCTGGCCGGCGTTGGCAAAGCTGGTTTCCAGCGCAACTTCGGGATGGCTGTCGATGACGGTGACCTCGCAGCCGGCCGCGCGCAGATACCAGGCGCTGCTGATGCCGATCACCCCGGCGCCGATGACGATCACATGCATGGCAAGACTCCCCGGCAAGATGGATGCACTGCGACTGGACTGCCCTGCGGGCGTGACGATCCGCTTTCAATTTAGCCCGCCCGGGCGCTGTTGCGATTCAAGTATTGCCTATCCATGCCGAAAGCAGGGAGGGGAGGGACGTGTCATGAATCACGACATCAGCTGGCCGGTGGCCGGCAGCGGTTATTACAGCATTGCCGAATACAACGCCCGCATCGTCAGCGCCCAGGCCTGTCGGGCCGGCATTGCGGCCTTCTGGCAAAAGGCTGCCGAAGCGCCCACCCGCGAAGACTGGGAGCGCCATGCCGCCGCGGCGCGCGACATGGAAGTGTTTGCCCCCAGGGTAGAGGCGCAGGCACGCAAGCTGGCGCAGGCGCTGGGCATTCCCGACGCCGAGTTCGGCCGCATCCTCACGCTGGACGAATGCCGCCAGCTGCAGGCCGGCCGCCGTGCTGCCGCCAGCTGCAGGCCGGCCGCCGTGCTGCCGCCAGCGTCTGAAGGGGCGGACTGAAGTCGCAAGCCCCCTTGCCGGCGCGGCTATACTGGAAGCCAACTCCGTTTTCGCGAGGCCGCCATGGCTCTGACTCCTTCCACAATGCCGCCGCTGGGCATGCCCCTGCCGGATGCCACGCTGGCCGATGGCAACGGCTCGCCCTTTACGCTCTCGGCGCTGGCCGGCCAGCATGGCCTGCTGGTGGCCTTCATCTGCAATCACTGCCCCTACGTGAAGCACCTCAATCCGGTATTGGCCCCGCTGGGCGCCATCCTGGCCGAAGAGGATGTGGGGATGGTGGCAATCTCGAGCAATGATCCGGAAAACTACCCCGACGATGCGCCCGAGGCGATGGTGCGGCATGCCGAGGCCTGCGGCTACACCTTCCCCTATCTGTTCGACGCCACGCAGGAAGTGGCGCGCGCTTTTCATGCCGCGTGCACGCCGGATTTCTTTCTCTTCGACAGCGAACTGAAGCTGTTTTATCGCGGGCAATTCGACGCCAGCCGCCCGAACCAGGGCCAGCCTGATGGCGCTGAGCTGCTCGCCGCCGTGGCCGCCCTGGTTGCTGGCGAAAAGCCGCCGCTGCACCAGCAGCCCAGCGTCGGCTGCAATATCAAGTGGCGGCAGGACTGACGCTGCCGCCCGGCGGCCAGTCCCGGAGGGCTTAGCGCCCGCCACCCTTGCCGCCGCCATTTCCTCCGGAGTTCCCGCCGGAGTTGCCACCAGAGTTTCCTCCGGAATTGCCACCGGAGTTTCCGCCGCCCTTGCCGTCACCCTTGCCTTCGCCATTCCCGCCGGCATTGCCATCGGCGTTGCCGCCCTTGCTGCTGGCGGTGCTTTTGCCCTGGCTCTTGCCGTCGCTGCTGGCGGTGGCAGATTTGCTGGACGGGCTGTCCTTGCTGGCAGCGATGCCTTTCAGATGACCCTGACCCTTGAGCTGGCCGACCGTGGTTCCCAGTGTGGCGGCGATCGTTCCCCAGCCCATGCCTTCGGCGCGCATGGACAGCACCCCCTGCATGGTGACGGTGCCCGCCGTGGTGCTGATGGCCCCGCCATTCAGCGCCGCGCTGATCTGCGCCGGTGTGGGATTGCTGATGCCCTGCTGGGCCAGTGCATGACTGGCCGCCGCCAGCGCCAGTGATACATTGCCCCAGCCCATGCTCTGGCTGGCCGTCACGGTGCTGCTGCTGCCGGTGGCGCTGTCGGTGAGCGTTGCCGTGCCGCCGGTGCGCAGCGCGGTGGTCAGGGCCGTGGCGTTCGCGCTCGAGCCCGCCCAGGCGGAATAGGCGCCCACCAGCCTGGACTGGCTGGGCGAGACGGTGCTGGTGCCGGTGTCGACGCTGGTGTCGGCGGCGTGGACGGCGCTGGTCGATGGCCAGGCGAGCGCCAGCATGGCGGCAAGAATGAGGCGTTTCATGATCTGCTCCCGGTGGTGTGGACTCCCATCCTTACACCCTAAGCAGCCCTGTTGCCGCGCCACGTCGTGGCAGGATCAGCGGTGCGTTTTACCCGCCAGACGCTCGTCCTGAGCGGGTCTTGATAAAGTGGGTCTTTTGGCCGGCAGCAAGCACCGGGCAAAGCCCGGCGCACATCACGTCCTGCAAGACCAGAAACGTATTTTTGCGTTCATGCTTTTTCGGGGCCGCCGGAAAAAACGGGTCCTGATTAGAAACCCTTCTCAGCAAACCACAAAAACCTATTGAACCACAGAGACACAGAGGGCACAGAGGAAGCAAAACCCTGAGAATTGCCTGGACGTGCTCCGGTTTTTCTCTGTGTTCTCTGTGTCTCTGTGGTTGATTTGGGTTTTGCTGAGAAGTCTTGCTAATCAGGAAACGGGTTACAGGCTGCTTTCCAGCGGCCTGCTAAACGCCGGGTGGCGCCAGCCGCATTTCGATGTGCGGTATGCCGTCCTCATCATATTCCTCGCCGTCGCGCACAAAGCCCTGGCGCTCGTAAAAACGCTGCAGGCGCGACTGCGCGCCGATGCGGTTGCCCTGTCCCGGGTAAAGCCGCGCGGATTGCGCCAGCCCCTCCTGCACCAGCGCATCGGCCAGTCCCTGCCCGCGCAGCGGCGCGGCGAGCACGATGCGCCCGAGCGAGGGCTCCGCATACTTCACGCCGGGGGCAAGCAGGCGCAGGCCGGCCTGTACGCGCCCATCGGCAGCCAGCCCGACCAGATGCCAGCCCTCCTCGTCAAAGACATCCATATCGGAAAACACGCAGGTCTGCTCGACCACGAAGATGTCGCTGCGCAGGCGCAGGTAGTCGAACAGGATGCGGGGCGGGATGGTGTCCAGCGTGTGCCAGTGCCAGCTGAGCATGAGGCTTCCTTGAAATGCAACAGACCCCTTGCGGGGTCTGCCTTGGGTATATGGCTACAGCCATTTGGATGATTGGGCTATGGGCGCATACCCTGGCTTAATTGCCCAGCCGCTCGCGCCACTTGGCCACCTGCACCAGCACCTGGAAGGGCGCGGTGCCGCCGACGTGGTCGCGGGCGTTCAGCGAGCCGTCGAAGGTGAGGATGTTGAAGATGTCATCGGCAATCAGCGCCGAGAAGCTTTGCAGCTCGATCAGCGACAGCTCGGACAGATCCTTCTTCTTCTGCTCGGCGTAGCGCACGGCCAGCGCAACGGCCTCGTGTGCGTCACGGAAGGGCAGGCCCTTCTTCACCAGATAGTCGGCCAGATCGGTCGCGGTGGCGAAGCCCTGGCGCACGGCGCGCTCCATTGCTTCGGGTTTCACCGTAATGCCGCGCATCATGTCGGCGTAGATGCGCAGGGTGTCGGTCAGCGTGTCGACGGTATCGAACAGCGGTTCCTTGTCTTCCTGGTTGTCCTTGTTGTACGCCAGCGGCTGGCCCTTCATCAGCGTCAAGAGCGAGACCAGATTGCCGTTGACGCGGCCGGTCTTGCCGCGCACCAGTTCCGGCACGTCCGGGTTCTTTTTCTGCGGCATGATCGAGCTGCCGGTGCAGAAGCGGTCGGCGATGTCGATGAAACCGAAGCGCGGGCTCATCCACAGGATCAGTTCTTCGGACAGGCGCGACAGGTGCGTCATCACCAGCGCGGCGGCGGCGCTGAATTCGATGGCGAAATCGCGGTCGGACACGGCATCCAGCGAGTTCTCGCACACACCGTCAAAGCCCAGCAGTTGCGCGGTATACAGGCGGTCGATCGGGTAGGTGGTGCCGGCAAGTGCTGCCGCACCCAGCGGCAGGCGGTTGATGCGCTTGCGCGCATCGATGAAGCGCTCGGCGTCGCGGCCCAGCATTTCCACATAGGCCAGCATGTGGTGACCAAAGGTCACCGGCTGCGCCACCTGCAGGTGGGTGAAGCCCGGCATCACCACCGAAGCATTTTTCTCGGCCAGATCGACGAGGCTCAGCTGCACGTCGCGGATCAGCTTGATCGTGGTGTCGGTGGCGCCGCGCAGGTAGAGGCGGATGTCGGTGGCGACCTGGTCATTGCGGCTGCGGCCGGTATGCAGGCGTTTCCCCGCATCGCCGACGCGCTCGGTCAGGCGCTTTTCGATGTTCATGTGCACGTCTTCGAGGTCGAGGCTCCACTCGAAGGTGCCGGCGTTGATTTCGCGCAGGATGTCGGCCATGCCGGTCTGGATGGCCTGCAGGTCTTCCAGGCTCAGGACGCCGACCTTGTTGAGCATCTGCGCGTGCGCGAGCGAGCCCTGGATGTCCACCTCGGCCATGCGCTTGTCGAAAGTCACGGAAGCGGTGTAACGCTTGACGAGCTCAGAAACGGGTTCGTTGAAACGACCAGACCAAGTCTTGCTGCCAGTGTCCTGCATGGGGGAAATCCTGAATGGGCAAAATGATTACGATTATACGGGCCTCAGCCGGCTGCTGCACAGCCGTCGCCGCCGGCTTGCCAGGCGAGCGCGGGGTCGGGCGCGCGGCGCATCAGTTGCAGGTGGTCTTCGAGGACGCGCTTGAGCCGTTGCAGCTGTTCGTCGTCGGCGGCGCTGAGCCGGAATTGCAGGGTGCTGGCGTCGGCGAGCAAGCGGCATTCGCCAAAGGCAAAGCGGGCGAGGCCCTGGTGTTCGTCGAAGTCGACCGGGATCTTGCGGGCGAAGTGCTTGCAGAGTTTGAAGAGGTATTGCTTGGCAAGCTCTGTGGTGATTTGGGTTTGGCTGTGTACCATGGCATGTATCCTTGGGTGGTGGTTTTTGATCATTTGTGCGAATCGAGTTTTAAGCGCCTTGCGGCGCGGTGTGTTGATGCCGGGTGTGCCCGGCGGCACGTCAGGGGGCTTGTCTTGCCAAGCCCCCCGACACCCCCAAGGCGCGCCCGCTCCGTCGCCCCGCTGCGCGGGGTGCCCTGCGATGCTCGTCTGCGGCAGCGACGGGGGGCAACTCGGGCTTCGCCCTCAGACACTCCCCCCGTCGAAACCCTGCCGCAGACTGCGCTACTCGGCGACTGCGAGGGCATTGGCGTCCTAATTGCAAGTCGCGGTTTGGCAACCGTTAGGTAGAGCAAACCTTTGTTAGTACGGGAGCACCCTGAAAGCCGCTGAGAAGCACGGCAAGCAACAGCAAGAGTGGGTATACAGCTACAGTCATCTAAATCATTAGGCCTTGGGCTTATCGCTACATGGGTATATTGTGCTGCTGCTTAGGACGCGATGCCCTCGCAGCAGCCGAGAAGCGCAGCGGTCAACAGGGTTTCGTGGGTGAGATGTTTGAGCCCGCAGGGCGAGTTTCGAACCCGCGCTGTTGACCGTGAGCATCGCAGGGAACCCCGAAGGGGCTGCGGAGCGGGCGCGCCTTGGGGGTGTCGGGGGGCTTGGCAAGACAAGCCCCCTGACGTGCCGCCGGGCACACCCGGCATCAAAACTCTGCGCCGCAGGCGCTAAAAAAATCTGCCCCAAGGCCATCAAACTTCATCCGGCCGGATCAGCCGGTCGAGGATGAACACCGGCTGCCCCTGCGAGCAGGTCTCGATGCGCGCGGCGACGCCGTAGACCTGCGCCAGCAGCGCCGGGTCCAGCACCGTTTGCGGTGCGCCGTCGGCCACACACGCGCCGCGATGCAGCACGATCACCCGCTCGCAGCTGCGCAAGGCCAGGTTGATGTCGTGCAGGGCGAGCACGGCAATCGCGCCGCGCCGGGCCACGTCGGCGCGGATCGCCTCGATCATCGCCAGCTGCCAGTGCAGGTCCAGCGCACTGTTGGGCTCATCCAGCAACAACAGCTCCGGTTCGCTCGCCAGCAATTGCGCCAGCGCCACCAGCTGGCGCTGGCCGCCGGATAGCGTGGCCAGTGCGCGCAAGGCCAGGCCGGCCAGCCGCAGCTCGCCCAGCACGCGCTCGATTCGTTGCTCGGCCTCGTCGCGCGCCAGCCCCAGCGTCAGCAGACCGCCCAGCAGCAACTCATACACCGTCAGCCCCACCGCCTGCGGCAGCGTCTGCGGCAGCAGGCCGACGCGCCGGCTGCGTTCGGCGGCGGGCTGCGTCTCCAGTGCCTGCCCGTGCAGCCGTATGCTGCCGCGAGCGGGCAGGAGCCCGGCCAGCGCGTGGATCAGCGTCGACTTGCCGGCGCCGTTCGGGCCGATCAGCGCGGTCATGCTGCCCGGCGGCAGTGGCGGCAGGCTCAGCCCGGCGATGATGTGCGCCTTGCCGCGCGCGACGCGGACGTCGTTCAGCATCAGGCTCATGAGGCGCTCCTGCGGGTGAGGATGAGGGTAATCAGCACCGGCACGCCGACCAGCGCGGTGACGATGCCGATGGGAACGATCAGCCCGGGAATGATGCTCTTGCTCGCCAGCGAGGCCAGCGACAGCATCAGCGCGCCGCACAGCACGCTCGCCGGCAGGAAGAAGCGGTGCTGCTCGCCGACGAGCAGTCGCGCGATATGCGGGCCGACTAGGCCGACGAAGCCGATGGTGCCGACAAAGGCCAGCGCCACGGCGGTCAAGAGGCTCACCTCGACCAGCACCTGCGCATTGAGCCTGGCCACGCGGATTCCCAGCGCCTCGGCCTGCGCCGCGCCGCCGCGCAGCAGCGTCAGCGCCCAGGCGCGGCGCATCGCCATGATGAAACACAGCAGCAGTACGCCGGCGACCAGCGCGACGTGCGTCAGCGTCGCGCGGCCCAGATTGCCCATGGACCAGAACACGATCTGCTCGAGCGCGTTCGCGTCGGCCAGGAATTGCAGCAGCCAGACCAGCGCCTCCAGCGCGAACAGCAGTGCAATGCCGAACAGCACCAGCGTGTCGCTGCCGCCGCCGTGCGCGCGGCCCAGCAGCAATACCAGCGCGGTCACGGCCACCGCGCAGACGAAGGCGCCGAGTGGCAGCAGGATGTCGTGCGGGATCGGCGGCAGGTGGTGGGCGAACACGATGACCAGCGCCGCACCCAGCGTGGAGGCCGCGGCGATGCCCAGCGTGAACGGGCTGGCCAGCGGATTGTTCAGCACCGTCTGCAACTGCGCGCCGGCGAGCCCCAGCGCGCCGCCGACCGCCAGCGCCATCAGTGCATACGGCAGGCGCACGTCGAACAGGATGACGCGCATTCCGGCGTCGAGCGCGCTCGGCGCCACGAGGCCGGCGAACACCTCGCGCAGCGGGTAGTTCGCGCTGCCGGTCGCCAGGTCGGCGGCAAAGCTCGTCAGCAGCGCGAGCATCAGCGCCGCCAGCAGAATCAGTCGCCAGCGGTTGTGGCGGCGGTATTGCGCGGCCAGCGACAACGCCGCGCCCGTCATTGCGCCTGCGTCCAGTAAGTGCCCGCCAGCGGGACGGGCTGGAAGCGCTGGTAAAAGCGCGCCAGCGTCGCCTGCGGGTCGAGCTGACGGAAGCGCTCCGGGTAGAGCCACTTGGCGACGGCCTGCACGGCGACGACATTGGCCGCGCTGTAATTGAACTGGTGCGACAGCGCGAACGCGCGGCCTTGCTGCACCGCCCGCAGCTGGGCGATGCCGGTGCGCTTGAGCGCATGCTGGAACGACGCCTGCGCGGTGGCCGCGTCGATTCCGGCGCCCAGCGCGATGCGCGGGCTGTTGGCCTGGCGCGCGGTGAGCGGATTGCCGATTCCGGTGGCGATATAGACCTCGGGCTGCGTTTGCAGCAGGAACTCGATGCTGACCGTGCCGTGGCTGCCCGGAACGATGGCCCTGGCGATATTGTCGCCGGCGGCGGCGTCGATGAAGCGGCCGAGCATGGCGTGGGTGATGGTTTCGCAGCAGCTGTTGCCCAGGCCAACGCGGCTTTCCAGAAACACGCGGGTCTTTTGCCTGACGCCCGCGAGCCCTTGCGCAACCTTGGCCATTTCTTCGCGATAGAAGGCAAGGTATTCGTCTGCGGCCTTCTGTTTGCCTAGGGCCTGGCCCAATACCTTGATGCTCGCCTCGGTGTTGCGGATCGGGTCCTGCGTGAAGTCGACGTAGATCACGGTGATGCCGGCCTTTTCCAGCCGCGCCAGCGTCGCCTTGTCGTTCACGTCCGGGCCGTGGCCGCGCAGGCTGAAGATGGCCAGATCGGGCTTGAGCGAAATGGCTTCCTCGGCGCTGAAGCTCTCGCTGCTCTTGCCAAGCCGGGCGACGCGGTCGAGATTCGGGTAGGCCTTGCGGTATTGCGCGTAAGAGCCCGGGTCGAGCTGCTCGAAATCGCCGAGCATGCCGACGACGCGCTTGCCCGGCAGCTCGCGGTCGAGAATCGCCAGGCTGGCAAGCATGCGGCCCTCGCCAATGATGATGCGCTCGACGCGAGCCGGAATCGCGACCTGGCGGCCGGCGAGGTCGGTGAGCGTGGCGGCCAGCGCCGGCGCGGCCGTCAGCAGCGCGGCGATGAAGGGGACTACAAGACGCAGCATGGCGTGTCTCCGGATGGCGCGGGCAGAGCCGCGGGGAATGAATGGATATGGGTGGGGCGTGTGCTGTGCATTGGTCATGTGCATCGATCATCCGACGTCGGTTTTCAGCGCCTTGCGGCGCGGTGTTTGGGTGCCGGTTCCGCCCGGCGGACGGGATACTTTCTTTGCTTCGCCAAAGAAAGTATCCAAAGAAAGGCGAGCCCGGTCCGCCGCCCTTCGGGTGCCCTGCGATGCTCGATTTTCCGGGGGCGCGGGACAACTCGGCCCTGCGGGCCTCAGACACGTCCCGCACCTGATCCCGGGAAACCTGCGCTTCTCGGCGGCTTCAGGGCGGGGCGTACTAAATGGCGGTAGTGGCGACTCATGGGGCCGAAAAGCAAAGCACCTTTCGATGGAAGTTTGATACGGGGTATGCAGTTGCAGCCTTTCACAGGATTTGGTTGTGGCCTTATCACTGCATGGGTATGTCGCCATGCTTGTTAGGACGCGATGCCCTCGCAGTCGCCGAGAAGCGCAGTTGCAGCCAGGGTTTCGGCGTGACGAGTGTTTGAGCCCCGCAGGGGCGAGTTTCGGCGCGCCGCTGGCTGCAACGAGCATCGCAGGGCACCCGCCGCAGGCGGGCGACGGAGCGGGCGCGCCTTGGGGGTGTCGGGGGGCTTGGCAAGGCAAGCCCCCTGACGTGCTGCCGGGCACCCCCGGCACCAAAAACACCGCGCCGCAGGCGCTAAACATGCTCGCTCGCGGCTCCGAGGCTGCAATCGGTTCAGAAACACAAACACCCGCCGGCCCAAGGAGGCTTGTTTCGCGCGGGGACACGGCGCGGGCGATGATTAGAAGCTCCAGCGCGCTTCCACGCGCACATCGCGACCCGGCTCCGGATAACCCAGCGTCTTGCCCTGCCAGCCGTTCCAGGCATACGTCGCCTGATCGTAATAGTGCTGGTCAAAGACATTCTTCACCGCCAGGCTCAGGCGCAGCGTGTCCTTTTTCAGCGGCAGCCAGCTGATGAACACATCGTGCACGCCATAACCGGCCTTGCTGCGCGTTTCCGTCGTACCCACCGGCGTGTAGTCCAGCGACTCGACAAAGCGCCCGAGCCAGCCCAGCTCGACGCCGTAATCCGGCAGCGTGTAGCCGGCACGGGTGATCCAGGTGCGGCCGGTGCTGGTGCCCAGGCCCAGATCGGCATCGTTGAACTTGCGCCCGCCGATGTCCGAACGGTTGTCCGCCACGCTCAGGCCCAGGTGCAGATTGCCCCAGCGGTAGCTGGCGCTCAGCTCGTAGCCGTCGATGGTGGCGCGGTCCAGATTGCCGCGGCAGCCGCCACGGCTGCTGGCGCAGCTGAAGGTGGTGATGAAGTTGTCGATGTGCTGGCGATAGACATTGCCATCCAGCGTGAAGCCGCCGTCGCGCCAGGCAAAGCCCAGTTCGGCGTTCTGCGCTTCTTCGGCCTTGATGTCGGCATTGTTTTTCCATTGCGCGATGTCGAGCATGAAGGCTTCCTTCAGCCCGACGCCGCGCAGCGCCCGGGCGTAACCGGCGCGCAGTTCCAGCGTGTCCAGCGCCTGCCAGCGGATGCCGGCGCTGGGGCTCAGCCCGTCGCTGGCGTAGCGCTGATGGTGGTTGTCGGTGTAGCGGTAATCGTCGTAGCGCAGGCCGCCGGTCAGCGTCACGCTGCCGAAATGCGCCTCGCCTTCGACAAAGCCGCCGAACACGCGCATTTCCTCGCGGCCGCTGCCGGTGAGCTTGTAGGGGTTGGCGATATTGCGCGCGGCGGATTTTTCCTCGCGCCAGTTCAGGCCGTACTTGAGCAGATGGTCGCCGATGGCGTTTTTCAGCAGCAGGTCGGCGCCGCTGGTCGTCAGCGTTTCGCCCCAGTTGCGCCCCTTGCGGTCGGTGCGGTCGCTGTCGACTTCGGAGCGGTAGAGCGTCGCCTCGACACCGTCGAACCAGCCCAGCTGGCGGCCGCTGTAGTTCAGCGTGGCGGTGTCGCGGTCCAGGCTTTGCGGAATCGGGTCATTGGGCAGCACCGGATGCGGGAAGCCGACCATATTGGCGCGGGCGGTGCGCACGCCTTCATCGCGGCTGCGCTGGAAACTGGCGCTGAGGCGTTGCGTGTCGGAGAGCTGCAGGCCGAGCTTGGCGAGGTAATGCTGCTGCTCGGTGGCCGAATTGGCGATGGTCTGGCCATTGCCGGCCTGATAGTTGTCGGTGTCCATGCCGCTGACGCTGACTAGCGCGTCGAACTGCGCGCCCAGCCGGGCATAGGCCATTGCGCCGCTGCGCCAGCCCTCGTTGCTGAAGACGCTGCCGGTGAGGCTGCCGCCGTACTGCTGGCCGGGCCGCAGCAGATCGATGGCCGACACGGTTTCGTAGCGGATTGCGCCACCCAGCGCGCCGGGGCCGGCGCTGGCCGCTGCCGTGCCCTTTTCCACCTCGACCTGCTTGATCAGTTGCGGGTCGAGGATGAGCGCGGTCTGATGGTGGTAGACCTTGCTGTTGATCTGTGCGCCATCGACGCTGAGGTTCAGCAGCGATTCCTCCATGCCGCGGATGTACATCTTTTGCGAGATCGGGTTGCCGCCGCCGCCCACGCTGATTTCCGGGTCGGCAACAAAGACATCGCCCAGATCGCGCGCCTGCGCTTTCTGCAATTGCGCACCGTCCAGCGTGTCGTCCTGGGTGGGCGTGCTGGCGCTGACCTCGATGGCGGCCAGCTGCACGGCTTCGCCGGCAAAGGCCGGGGCTGTCAGGCACAGCGGCAGCAGGGCCGCCAGCAGGCGGGCGGGGAAGGGGGGAGTTTGCGTCATGTCAAGGAGTCCTGTAATGCCTGGCCGCAGGCCAGCCTGTAACTGTCAGATGAGAATCAATATCATTACAATGACGGCATTCTCGCAGTGCGCACCGGGGCTGTCTTTTGCGCGCGGCAATTTTTTCTTTGCAGGACGGGCAAAACGCATGGGCAAACGCGAAAACGGCATTCTGGATGTGGCACAGCTGCACTGGCGTCAGCACGACGGCCTTCATTCGCTGTGGGCCGATGCCGCGCCGCGGCCGGTGATGCAGGGGCGGTTTGTCGAGCGCGAGTTGCGCCCGGGCCTGTCGCTGCACGGCAACAGCGTGGTGTTTGCCCAGGGGATAAGTGGCACGGGCGTACTGGCGCCAGGCCTCAAGCTCATCGTCATGCTGGAAGGCGAAGCCTGCGCCTGTTTCGGCCGCACGCGCATCCGGCTGGGCGGCGAGGCGGGCGCCTGCGTGCTGCTGGCCGCGCCGGCTGCGGAGGAGTTTCAGCGCGTGGTGCCCCGTGCCTGCCGCCAGCGCCAGATCGTGCTGACGATTGCCCCCGAATGGCTGGCGCAATCCGGGCTGGCCAGGCTACCCGAGGTCGCTGGTCTGGAGGCGCTGCAGGGCCAGTCGCTGGCCTGCCGCCGCTGGCCGGTCGCGCCGCCGGTGCGGCAACTGGCCGAGTGCCTGCTGGCCGCCGGGCAGCAGCAGGCATCGCCCTGGCGGCAGCTGCAGCTGGAAAGCCGCGCGCTGGATTTGCTGCAGGCCGCGCTGATGCCGCTTGCCGATGCCGAAGCACCGCCACTGGATCCGCGCGGCCGCCAGCGTGTGCAGCAATTGCTGGAATGGCTGCACAGTGGCGAAGCCGCCGGCTGGTCGCTGGCGCAGATGGCCAGGGCGCTCGGCACCAATCCCACCACCCTGCAAAGGCAGTTTCGCAGCCAGACCGGGCGCAGCATTGTCGATTACCTGCGCCATTACCGGCTGGCAGAGGCGCGCCGGCAATTGCAGCAGGGCCTGCCGGTGACCACGGTGGCGCTGGAGGCCGGCTATAGCTCGCCCGCCAATTTCGCCACCGCCTGCAAGCGCGAATTCGGCCTGACTCCGCGCGAGCTGGCGCGTCTTGGCTGACGACGTCGCAGGCGGGGCCTTTGCGCAATTCACGGACCACCGGCAAGGCTAAGCTCATCCATGGCCACGATCAGCCTGGCGAGCAGCGGACGGAACGGCCACGCTGAGCGGCCACGGCGATTTGCAACACCGCGCGTTTAGCATTGCCGCTTTTGCCTGCCCGCCGCCATGTTCACGACGCTTTTGCGCACCTTCTTCGAAGTCGCCCGCCAGGGCGGGGTAACGGCGGCCGCGCGCCAGCTGGGCATCAGCCAGCCCACGGTCTCGGCGCAACTGCGCCTGCTGGAGCAGCATTACCGTGTCGAGCTGTTCCAGCGCCGCAACGGTCGCCTGCAGCTCACCGATGCCGCCGTGGCGCTGATGCCGGCCGTCGAGCAGCTGCTGCAGCATGAAGCCCTGCTGATGCATCGCCTGCAGCAAAGCAGCGACGAGCTGTCTGGCCAGTTGCGCATTGCCGCGACAGGCCCGTATTACCTGCTGCCGCTGCTGCAGCGCTTTCGTCTGGCATATCCGCACTGCACGCTGACACTGCGCTTTGGCAACTCGGCTGAGGTGCTGGCGGCCCTGCGCGATTTCCGTGCCGATCTGGCCGTGTCCTCGCAAAGGCTGGACAGCGCCGAGCTGCAGCGGCTGCCGCTGGCCGACAGCCCCCTCGTCCTGCTGGTGCATCGTGACGATGCACTGGCGCGACTCTCGGCCATGCCCTGCGCCCGTCTGGCGCACTGCACGCTCCTGCAGCGCGAGCCCGGTTCGGCCACGCGCGCCGCAGCGGAAGCCTTGCTGGCGCGGCATGGCGTGCGCCCGCAGGCCGAGCTGGAAATCGGTAGTCGCGAAGCCATCCGCGAGGCGGTGGTGCAGCGTTTCGGCTGTGCGCTGATCGCCGCCGGCGAGGCTGGCGAGCATCCGCAGCTGCGCACCCTGCCGCTGGCCGACGGCGGCGAGGGCGTGGCCGAATATGTGTATGTGCTTGCCCAGCGCCGCGCGGTTCCGGCCATCGCGCGCTTTCTGACCCTGCTCGGGGAGTGAGGCGCCAGCCGGCACGACCGGCTGGCTTGCCAGCGCCGTGAAAAAGAAGGGGGGCAGCCTGGCCATTCGCCGGCTTGATATTACATGCAACAGTGTTGCGTTATCGGCGCCATCTCTGCTATTGTCCGCCCCTTGCAAATGCAACTCGGTTTCATTTGTGCGTGACGCCAGCTGTTTGGCAACCCTTACCGGCAAACGGCAAAAACCAACCTGATTAGCAAGACTCTTCAGCGTTCTTGCCGTCATTCCGGCGAAGGCCGGAATCCAGAAGGGTTAACGTAACGTTTGCAGTCTGGATGCCGGCCTTCGCCGGCATGACGGGCTGTTGGTGAATGCTTGCTGAGACAGCTTTCTAGTCAGGAAATCCAAAAACCAAAACCATTAAAACCATTTCAAGCATCGCCGCGCTGCGAGCAAAACGGCGGCCATGAGCTTGGCTGCGGTTGCTGTTATGCCTGCGCGCTGGCGCGCTGTTGTGCCGAATCAAGGTGTTGCGAACGCCGCAGCCTGTCCGTCCCGAGCCCTGCCGATTTCTTGTCTTCCCGAACCGGAGCAGTCCATGCCTTCCCCGTTTGCCGGCCTTCCGCGCCGGAAAGTTACTCCCCTGGCCGCCGCGCTGGCGCTGGCTTGCAGCCCTGTGCCGCTGCTCGCCGAAACCACTTTGCCCGAGGTGATCGTGACGGCCAATCCGCTGGGCAGTACCGAATTTGCCAGCCCGGCCAGCGTGCTGCAGGGCGAGTCCCTGTTGCTCAACGATGCCACGACACTGGGCGAGGTGCTCGCCGGTCAGCCCGGCGTGGCCTCGACCTCTTTTGGCCCGGGCGCCAGCCGTCCGGTGTTGCGCGGCCTTGACGGTGAGCGCATCCGCATCCTGCAAAACGGCGTCGGCGCACTCGATGCTTCCGCGCTGTCCTACGATCATGCCGTTGCGCAGGATGTGGCCAGCGTCGAACGGCTCGAGGTGGTGCGCGGGCCGGCGACGCTGCTGTACGGCGGCAGTGCCATCGGCGGCGTGGTCAATGCGCTGGACAATCGCATTCCGCGCCTGCGCCAGGAGGGCACCAGCGGCAGCCTGCGCGCCGAATATGGCGGAGCGGCGAGCGAGCGCCTGCTGGCCGCACAGCTGGAAACGGGCAATGGCGAGTATGCCGTGCATGTCGACGGCTTCAATCGCCGCAGCCGCGATCTGCGCATTCCCGGTTATGCCTGGTCCGAGCGCCAGCGTGCCGGCCTGGCCGCCTACGCGCCACCGGCGCATGAACACGCCGGAGAACATGACGAGCACGAGGAACATGAGGAGCACGAGGAGGATGCGCTGGCGCAGGGCTCGCTGCCCAACAGCGACAGCCGTTCCTATGGTGGCGCCATCGGCATGTCGCGGACCTGGGAAGATGGCCATCTGGGGCTGGCGCTGAGCAGCTATCGCAGCAACTATGGCTCCGTGGCCGAAGAGGATGTGCGGCTCGACCTGCAGCAGGATCGCCTGGCACTGTCTTTCGCGCGGCAGGGGCTGGCAGGTCCCGTGCAGGCCATCAAGGCTGATCTGGCCTACACCGATTACCGGCACGACGAGCTGCATGGCGCGGAGGTGGGCACGACCTTCAGCAGCAAGGGCTACGAGGGCCGCATCGAGGCGCGGCATGCGCCGCTGGCCGGTGCCGATGGCGTGGTGGGGCTGCAGTTCGGCCAGAACCGCTTTTCGGCGCTGGGCGAGGAGGCATTCGTTCCCGATACCGACAGCAGCCAGCTGGCGCTGTTCGCGCTGGAGCAATGGCAGCTCGCCGGCGCCCAGCTCAGCCTGGGCGGGCGTGTCGAGCAGATCAGCCACCGTCCGGATGGCGGCGGCAACCGCCGCTTTGCCCGCATGGCCGAGCGCCGCTTCACCGCCGGTTCGCTTTCGCTGGGCCTCGTCGCGCCGCTGGAAGCCGGCTGGTCGCTGGCCGGCAACCTCGGCTACAGCGAGCGTGCGCCCAGCACCTACGAGCTGTATGCCAATGGCCTGCATGTCGCGACCGGCATCTTCGAGCGTGGCGACCCGCAGGCCGACAAGGAGCGCGCCACTTCGCTGGATGCGGCCCTGCGTTTCCGCGATGGCGCCAGTACGCTGAATGTCGGGGCCTATGCCAGCCATTACGCCAATTTCATCGCGCTGGAAAACACCGGCCGCTGGTGCCATGCGCACGGCGATCACGATCACTGCAGCCGCACGCAGCGCGAAGGCGAACTGCCGGAATACCGCTACCGGGGTGTCGCCGCCCGCCTGTACGGGGTGGAGTTCGACAGCAGCTGGCGTGTCTTTGCCGATGCCGGCCGCAGTGTTGATCTCAAGTTCTGGGGCGATGTGACACGCGGTGAAAACCGCGACAGCGGCCAGCCGCTGCCACGGCTGGCGCCGCTGCGCGTGGCCGGCGCACTGGTATACGGGCAGGGCGCCTGGAATGTGCGCGGCGAAGTGCAGCATGCCGCCGACCAGCAGCGTGTGC
This sequence comes from Chitinilyticum litopenaei DSM 21440, assembly GCF_000428145.1. Taxonomy (GTDB): domain Bacteria; phylum Pseudomonadota; class Gammaproteobacteria; order Burkholderiales; family Chitinibacteraceae; genus Chitinilyticum; species Chitinilyticum litopenaei. Next base: position 31,322 of record NZ_ATZJ01000015.1, read on the forward strand.
CCGCCGGCGACAGCCCCACCGATGGTTATACCGTGGTGAACCTGGCACTGAGCTACCGCTTGCGCCAGGGCCGCAGTGACTGGCTGGCCTATCTGCGTGGCGACAATCTGGGCAATGAGGAAATCCGTTACGCCAGCTCGCTGACCCGCGACATCGCGCCACAAGGCAAGCGCAGTGCGCGGCTGGGTTTGCAGGTGATGTTCTGAAAACGGCCGGAGCAGCGGATTGCTCCGCTGCCCCGGCTGTCTTTTTGTGCGCGGAGCTTAATCGATGAGCACGCTGGCCGCCTGGCTCCACGGCGTCCAGTTCAGGCCGGTGTCGCGCACGCGCACGCGGTAGTACCAGGTCTCGCCCGACCTGGGCTGCAGCGCTTCCGGCTTCACGTCGCCATAGCGGTCATACGCCGAGCGGTGCGTGCACTGTCCGCCGCGTGCGCCGCTGCTTGTCCAGCAGCTTGGCCCCTTGGCGAGGCTCCAGCGCTCGAAGTCGTCGTTGCCGCCATCCTTGAGCACCTCGCGACTGGCCAGCAGGCTGCCCAGCTCCAGCCGGTTGACGCTCTTGCCGGCACGGGTGTCGGCAAACGATGCGGTGCTGCTGCTGGTGTAGAACCAGTTTTCGCGGCGCGTTTCATTGCCCCAGATGTCGAAGGCATCGCTGAAATCGGGCTGGCGGGCGAATTGCCAGTGCGCCTCAAGCACCTCGATGCCCGGCGGCGGCAGCATGTCCAGATTCAGGCCGGCAGCCGAGCTGCGGGGCGGATTGCTGCTGACCAGTTGCGGTGGCGTGTCGATGCGCGCACTGGTGAAGGCCATGCGGTCGGTCAGCGGGAAATTCGTGTCGCTGCCGGCCGTGCCGCTGCTGCGCCGCTCCAGCGCCAGCCCGGTTTGCGGGCCGAAGCGGAAGCTCAGCGTGTTGTAGCCGAACTCGTCGCGGGTGATGGTGAAAATGCCCAGATCCTTGCCATCGCTGCCCTGGTTGCCGCCACCCTCGAGCGCGCCGCTGGCGCTGGCCGCGTTCAGCCACAGATGCTTCACATCCTGCGAGTGGCCGCGCGCATAGCTGTGCACATGGCCGAACAGATTGCCGGTGATGGCCTGGCTGCGGCGGCTGTAGTCTTCCAGCTCGGCGACGAATTCGCAGGCCGCGATCACTTCGCCATTGCGCCATTTTTCCGACAGGCAGGGCGCGTGGTCGATGCTGAACACGAAGGGCGCGCCAGCCTGTTCGGCCCGGGCGAGCTGCTGGCGGAACCAGGCCAGCTGCTCGACGCGGAAGGCGTCCCAGTACATCGACAGCGGCGTCCAGTTGCCGTGCGTGTGGCGGCCGGAAATCGGCGTCGAGTCGAGCACCAGCAGCTTCAGTCCCAGATAGTCGGTGGCATGCCAGAAGCCGCGATAGCTGGCCGAGCCATTGTCGGGCAGGCCGGCGAAATACTTGCGGTAGCTCTTCATCGCATTGCCGATATTGGGTTGCGCCAGAATGGCCGGATTGCCCATTTCCTCGCCGAAATACTCATGATTGCCCGGTGCGGCGATCAGCGGCACATAGGGCGTCAGCGCCTGCATGCGGCCGAAGAAGTGATTGCGCCACTGCTCGCGCGAATTGCCGGAGGCCACCAGATCGCCCGACATCAGGATGCCGGCCAGATTCTGCGCGCAGCTGACCGGCCGGGCGGCGTCGCAATCGTGGCGCATGATGCCCTTGTTGACGATGTCGTTCAGGATGGTGCCGCGCCCGTCCTGCGTGTCGCTGAGCACGATGAATTTGGCCTCCTCGACGCCATCGCCGGGCCTGGGCCAGGTTTTGAAGGCGTAGCGTTGCGAGGTATAGCTTGCAGACCAAGATGCAGCATTGGTTGTGACGTAATACTCATATAGAGTATTTGACTGCAGGCCGCTCAGGCGCGCGTGATAGACCGTGGCGTCGCTGGCATGCGGCAGGGCATCGACGCGCAGGAATACATCGCCGCTGCCGTAGCGGCGCACCCAGACCTGCGGCTTGAGCTGGGCGGTTTCAAACATGACCACCATGCCGTCGGGCGTTGGCGCCTGCAGCGACGGCGCAATGGTGAAGGTTGGCGCGCCGTTGCCCACCGGCGGCTCGGTGCCGGGGGTGCCGGTCGGCGTCGGCGTGAGGGTCGGTGTCGGTGAGGGCGAGGGCCTGGTTGTCGGCACGGTGGTCGGCGGCGGATTCAGCGCGGCCAGCGGCGCCCCGGCGCCGGCCAGGCTTTGCGCCTCCGCGTCGCTCAGCACGCGGTTCCACACGGCGATCTCGTCATATTCCAGCAGGAAGCGCTCGGCCGGGTAGCGTGCGTAGTAGTCGCCGCGCGCGTCCTCGTTGAAGGCCCAGCGCTTGAACGCGGGCTGCACATTGCCCAGCGCCGCGTAGTTCAGCGTGATGCTGTTGAGCTTGCCGCTGGCGTCGGTGGCGCGCGCCCTGAGCGTTTTCGCGGCAGCATCGACGCTGATCGCCACATAGACCCAGCCGCGCCCGGTGGCCGGCAGATAGCCGTCCACCCGCTTGCTGCCGTCACCGATATTGATCTTCAGCCGGCCATCGTTGTTGCGGCCGATCGAGATGCCGGGGTTGAGCCCGGTTTCCCAGTCCTTGTTGGTGGCGATGCTGGCGAGCTTGCTGCCCATGTCCTCGGGCATGCGCAGCCAGAAGCCGATGCTGTAGCTGCCGGAAAGCTCGCGCGGCAGGAAGAGCGCCGTGCCCTGGCGGGCATCCAGCGCCGCGCCGGCGGCAAAGCGGCCGGCCGGATGAGTGAGCGGCCCCACGACCTGCAGCGGCACATTGGCCACGCTGTCCTGCGTGTTGCCATCCAGGCGGTAGTAATGCTGCAGGCCGGTGCCCAGCGAGGTGGCCGGAAGCGGCGGAGCCGGTGTGGCGCTTGGCGCCGGAGTCGGTGCGGCGGTGGGGGACGGCGTTGCGGCGGGTGTCGCGGTCGCCGTGGGGAGTGCGCTCGGCTCCGGACTGGGCGTGCTGGTGGGCGTGGCCGTTGGCGTGATGATCGGGGTGGGCGTGATGCCCGGCGTTGCGGTGCTGGAGGGCACGACGCAGGGGCCGAGTTTTTTCCAGACATCCCACTGCCCGGAGACCTGCGGATTCTCGCCCTGCGTCCACCATTTTGCCTCGTAGCTGACGCCATGCAGCGTCACCCGCGCGCCGCCCAGATAGGTATTGCCGGCCTGCCATTGCGGGTAACAGTCGGCCCAGGCGGCCGGCGCCAGTGCGCCGGCGAGCAGCAGCGCGATCACGGATTGATGCATCGTTCTTCCTCCATTTCCTTGTTGGTCGGGCCCTGTGCCTGTCCGGGCCGCTCGGGGTAATGGCGGGGATGCTAGTCCTGCGCTGTGGCAGGGCTGTGTCGGCTGACCGGGGTGCCGTGGGGCGGCCATCGGTTTTTTTGCGGCATTTGTCACAGGCCTGCAATGCCGCCGGCAATTGCTCGCGCTTGCGAAGTTGGGCGCGCCGGCTATGCATGCGGCATGCCGGCGGCTATCGTGGCAGCAGACCAGACCATCTGGCGGCGGCAAAGGCGCAGGCGGAATGGCCCGCGCGCGAGTGGCGATCTGTGTGTGCTTGCCCGCTGGTCTGGTCGGGCTGTGTCCATCTTTCCTGCGAGGCTGTCATGCGTCTGGCTTATCCGAGTGTGGTCCTGCTGTCGCTGGGCGTTGCCGCCTATGCGCTGGTGCTTTACGGCTTCTTTCCGCCGGGCATGGCGCTGCACCCCGACATGCGCGCCAACTTCGAGGCGCAGCGCATCGGGCTGTACCTGCATGTGTTTGGCGCCTCCTGTGCGCTCCTGTTCGGGCCCTGGCAATTTTCGCGACGCCTGCGCGCGGCGCGGCCCGCCGTGCACCGCTGGCTGGGGCGTGCCTACCTGCTGCTGGGTGTCGGCGTAGGCGGCATGTCCGGCCTTTACATGGCCTTTCATGCCTTTGGCGGCCTGCCGGCCAGGCTGGGTTTTGGCGTGCTGGCGCTGTGCTGGCTTGCCAGCGGCTGGCTGGCGTATCGCGCGATTCGCCGTGGCGACGTCGCGTTGCACCGGCGCTGGATGCTGATCAACTTCGCGCTGAGTTTCGCCGCGGTGACGCTGCGGCTGGAGTTGCCGTTGCTGATGCTGGCCGGACTGCCGTTCGTGATCGCCTACCCGCTGGTGTCCTGGCTGTGCTGGCTTCCCAACCTGTGGTTTGGCTGGCGACTGGGCCGCATGCCAGCCGGGACTCAGAGCATGCCGGCCAGAAGCCGCGCCTGATCAGTCCGCCAGAACCAGATGGTTGTCCCAGCGGCGGCCTGGCAGGCCGGGCAGTTCGTCCAGAGTGCCGAAGGTCGGGTCGTAGCGATAGAGCCCGCCCTGTTCGCTGCTGATCCATGCCTGGCTGCCGTCGCTGGCGACGCCGGCCGGGCGCGGGACGATCAAGGCCGGCAAGGGCGTGCCGTCGCTGCGCCAGCGCGCCAGCCGGTTGCCGCGCATCGCGGTGACGAGAAATTCATTCCCCACGGCTGCGACGCTGGCGCCGTAGCCCATCAGGCCTTCCGGCTGCTCGGCCAGTTGCAGCCGGCCGTCGCGCAAGAATGCCAGCAGCGGCGCATCGCGGTGCGCGCCGGCCTCGGCGTATTCGGCCTGCAGCGCGGCGGCCAGCGTTCCGTCGCGGCTGCGTGCGAGGTGACGGATGCTCAGCGCCTTGTCGTCGAGCACATGCTCGGCGAGCAGCCTGCCTGACGGCCATTCGAGCAGCACCAGCGAGGGCAGCATCCGCCCGCGGTTGAGCTTGGTGCGGCCGGTTTCCGGCAGCGTGAGGATGCCGCCGTTGGCGACCGCCAGTATCTTGCCGGGGCTCAACCACAGCAATTCGTGCGGGCCGATACCGTATGTGGGTATCTCGTCGATGCGGCGCAAGGTGCGTGCATCGTAGCGGCCGATCAGGCCCTGGCTTGTTGCGTCGTCGTTCTCGGTGGTGAGCAGTGTGCTGCCGTCGGCGCTGAGGATGGCGTGGCCGAAGAAATGCCGGTCGAATTCAGCATCAATCCGACGCAGCAGCTTGCCCTGCTGCCAGTCCACGCGCGCGAGCCAGCTGCCCAGCCGGCGGCTGACGACAAAGGCCTGCGTCGTACCGGGGATGGGAATGACGCCATGCCCGCGTCCCGGCAGCGCGATGCCTTTGCCGTCGACAAGCCCGGCCAGCGGCTCGGCCTCGTCCCAGCTGGCGCTGAGCAGCCGGGGCCCGGGATTGCCGGCCGTGGCCCAGGCGGGCAGCGCGAGCGCGGCAAGGGTCAGCAGGAACTGGCGGCGATCCATGTACAGCTCATCAATGTTCTTCCTGATTGGAAACCTGCTCGGCAAACACCAAAAACCTCTTGAACCACAGAGGCACAGAGCACACAGAGGAAAAAAACCTCCTGATTAGGTAGCTGCCTCAGCAAAGTACAATTCGTCATTCCCGCGAAAGCGGGAATCTAGCTGCAATGCCTGTTCAAGCAGCGCTCTGGATACCGGCTTTGACCGAAGGGAATCCCCGTGGGACGCCGGTATGACGAGTTGCTGAGCTGGCTACCTAATCAGGAAAAACCTTGAGAGATGCAGAGGTTTGCTCCCGCTTTTCTCTGTGATCTCTGTGCCTCTGTGGTTGACTGGGTTTTTGGCCTCATCACATCCGTCGCCAATCACATCAATCGCCGTCGCCTTCGGTGAAGCCCAGCGTCAGGTCGAGCTCGACGGCGACCTCGTCCTGCAGCACGGTTTTCAGCGCGGACAGCGCCTTGCTGCATTGCTTGCGCGCGGCGTGGCTGGCTGCGCCGCTCGTTTCCAGCGGGTCGGGCAGTGCGGCGCAATCCTTGCGGGCGGCGTCAAAGCGAGCCTGCATCCTGGCGGCCAGATCGCCATTGAGCCTGCCCGCCGGGCCCGGCGTGGCAAAGAAGGCCGTCCCGAAGCCGCCGATCTGCGCGAGCAGTTGCGACTTGCTGCTGCCACTGCGCCATTCGATGAAATTGGCCGGTCTGGGCGCTTCGTCCTTGGGCAGGCGCTTTTGCAGGCCTTCGAGCGCGGCGATCATCAGGTTGATGTGCTCGGAAAGCAGGTTCTGGCGGAAGAAATCCGACTCGCCGCCCAGCTGCTGGCGATAGCTCTGCCAGCCGGCGTCGAGCGCGTGCACGTCGGATGCCACCTGCCGGCCGATTTCCGCCAGCATCGCGCAGCGCTGCGCGTCGCGCAGCTTGGCCAACTGCTGCGCCGGCTGCTTCTCGCCCCACAGCAGGTACTCGGCAGCGGCCAGGCCGCGCGTGGCGACATTGCCCAGCCGCTCGGCAGCAGCAAGGCCCAGGCTGGCCTCGATGTCGGCGGGTCGGGTCGGGCGGAAGTCGATCTTGCGGCCCAGGCGTTCAAGCACCATCGGCCCGCCCGATGCACCATCCATCGCGCGCCAGGCCTGGCTGGTGGCAAGCCAGGCCGCACGGGCCTTGTAGAGTGTCGCCTTGTCGGGCTTCGCGCACAGTGCTGCGCTGGCGCTGGCCAGCGTGTCGGCGGCCTGGCCCAGCGCGGCGTGGCGCGGCAGATAGCCGGCATCCAGCCAGCCGATAGACCAGGTGGGGCCCGGTGTTTGCGGCTCGGCCTGCGCGAAGGGGGCCAGGCTGGCGAGCAGCAGACCGGGGATCATCGTCTTCAGCATCATGGTGTCCTTGGCAAGGGGATCAACAGCGGGATCACAGCGATTTCAGGAAGGCCAGCAGCGCCTCGCGGTCGGCCTTGGGCAGTGCGAGATAGGCCTGCTTGCTGGCTTCGGCCTCGCCGCCGTGCCACAGGATGGCTTCGCTGGCGTTGCGCGCGCGGCCGTCATGCAGCAGGCGCGAGTGGCCGTTCACCGCTGGCACCAGACCCAGCCCCCACAGCGGCGGCGTTTTCCATTGCCGGCCATTGGCGCGGCCATCCGGGCGGTGATCGGCCAGCCCCTCGCCCATGTCGTGCAGCAGCAGGTCGGTGTAGGGCCAGATCTTCTGGCCGGCCAGCTGCGGCACCGCCGCAAATGCCCCTGTGGTGTATGAGGCGGTATGGCAGGAAATGCATTGGCTCTGGGCGAATACCTGCTTGCCGCGCAGTACTTCCGGTGTGTCGGCGTCACGGCGCGCGGGAACGGCCAGCGTGCGCGAGTAGAGGATGACCTGGTCGAGTTTTTTCTTGCCGATTTCCGGCTTGCCGCCGCTCGGCGAGCGCGCGCAATCCTTTTGCGCCGGTGTGCAGGTTTCCTGCGGGAACTGCGCGGAGGTGATGCCGATGTCGCCGTGGAAGGCGCCGGCGCTCTGATGCGCAATGCTGCCGACATTGGCTTTCCAGCCAAAGCGGCCGATCAGCTCGCGCCTGGCGAAGACGTCGTACACATAATTGGGCTGGCCGGCGATGCCCTTGTTCTCCGCCTTCTGACGAGCCGCGTTGGCAAGGATGTCGGCTTCCGGAATCGCTTCGAGCAGGCCCAGGCCGATCATCTGCGGCGCGACGCGTGGCGACACCTGGATGTCGGCCGGCATGGGGCCGTAATTGAGTTTGCTGAACGAATAGTGAGGTTTGAGAAGGGTATAGGTCTCACCGTCAGCAAAATTGCCGGTTTGCTCGGTATACCTGATGGCAATCTCGCCTTCGGGCTTTACGCCGGGGATGGCGCGGTTGTTGAACTGGTCGCCGTACACCGGGTGCGGCTGCGGGCCGTTCCTGCCGGGAACCGACAGACGCAGCAAGAGCGCCAGTGGCTGTTCCTGCTGGATACCGTCGTCGAAATCCGGCGGCGCCCCGCGGCCGTCGAGCGCGTGGCAGGCGCCGCAGGACTGCGCGATGAAATGCGGGCCCAGCCCGTCGCGCGCGGCGGTCGACGACGGCGCTTCGACCCAGGGCTTCTTGAAAAACGAGTTGCCGACGACGAAGTCGGTTTTCTGCTGGTCGGAAAGCCCCGGCATCGGCAGCGAGAAGGCATTCTTGCCGAAGTCGTCGGTGGTGCCGGCTTCGCCGCCGGGCAGCTCTTCGCCGGGTTCGAGCATCGCCAGCACGGCGCCGGCTTCGTAGGCCAGCACCGAGCCGGCTAAAAGCAGGCCGCACAGGCTGAGGGTGGTTTTCATGCGCATGGGATGGGCTTCGGCAATCGGGTGAACAGAAACGCCAAAGCCCCGCTCGGGGCGGGGCCTTGGCGGCAGCGCAACATCACACGCTGGTGTTCAGGCGCTTGATGCCCAGCGCCTGCGCGGCTTCGACCAGCGACTTGGTTTGCGCCTTCAGCGCGTCGATCACCGCCTGTACGCGCTTGCGCCCCGGTGCGTCCTTCTTGCCGATGATTTCCTGGTCGAATGGCGCCTGGATCTGCTCGGCCAGCGCGACCGTTGCGCCGATCTGCTGCGACACCTTGTCGGCCACCTCGGCATTCTTCTGCGCAACCAGCGCCTTCAGGCTCGCGCCTTCCAGCGTCTTGCCGTCGCGGCTCACATAGCGGCCTTCCCAGACGTTCTGGATGCCGCGAGCGTTGGTCACGATGTCGCGGTGCGTGTTGTCGGCAAAGCAGCTGTGCTCGTCTTCCTGGTTTTGCGTGTCCATCGCGACTTCGATGCGCTCGCCGGCCAGCTCGCCGCGGCTGAGCGTGCCGATGCCGGTCAGGATTTTCTTCAGGCTTTGCTCGCCACCGGCGACGAATTGGGCGCGGTAGTTGCCGGCGGTGTCCGGCGTCCATTCCTTGTGCACGCTGGCGAGGTCTTCGACGAGCATGGCGGCGGCGGTCTGCAGATACTGCCTGCGGCGCTCGGCGTTCGGCGCGGTGGTGAAATCGGTGTAGGCGCGGTTGCCCGGGCCGGTCTTGCTGAAGTCCTGGCCCCACAGCAGGAATTCGATCGCGTGCCAGCCGGTGGCGATGTTTTCCTCGCCGCCGCGCTCGTTCAGCTTGCGCAGCGTGGCGGGCTCGATCTTTACCTTGGCGTTGTTGACGATGCCGGCCCTGGGCTTGCCCTTCACGCCGTCGATATAGGCTTCATCGAGCGGCCAGGCGTTGATCATGCCTTCCGGGCCGGTGTCGCTGTCGATCGGGCCGCCGTAGAAGCGGAAGGCTTCGGTCTGGCCATACCATTCGCGCGCTTCCAGCCAGGCCTTGCGCGCCTTGGTCAGGCCGTCTGCGCTGGGCGCGGCGACGAAGGCATCGATGCTGGCCTGCAGATCGCGCGCGGCGGCGAGCGTGTCGCTGTAGCTGGCATATACAAGGGTGGCGTATTGCTTGGTAACCAAATCTGTATCTTGGTTGGCGGCGTATACCCCACTGGAGAGCGCAAGGGCAAGCAGGCTGCCGGCCAGCAGGCGGCGCAGGAGACGGGTGGGCATGGTGGCGTGATCCGGAATGGCATGTGTTTCAATGCGAATGATTATCGACCTTGTTGTCTGCGCAATGCAAATGCTTCCTGTTTTTCCTGCCTTGCCGCTGATGCCACAGCCGGAGCGCAAGACGTGCAGTCCGGTGGGCTGCGCGTATAATCGCCGCCAGAATCAGCCACGGAGCGTTTGTTTTCATGTCCAGTACCGCCCGCAAATCCCGCTCGTCGGGCCACTCTTCGTCCAGGCACTCCAGCAGCGGCGGCAGCTCGCTGCTGGCCGGATTGCTGATTGGCCTGTTCATCGGCGTAGCCGTTGCGGTCGGGGTGACGATCTATCTGAATCGCAGCGCCAGTCCGTTCACTGCCAATTCAGCCAATCCGCCGCAGACTGCGGCCAGCAGCGCCTCGCAGGCCAAGCCCGAAATCCTGCGCCCGGCGCGCAGCAAGGATGAGGTCGCACCGCCGCAGGCCGCCAGCCCGGCCGCGCAGGCCAGTGATACGCAATTCGATTTCTACAAGATGCTGCCGGAGTCGGAAACAAAGACACTCAAGCCGACTGCGGTGAAGGCGGCCAAGCCGGAAGCCAGTCCGCCGGCAACGGTGGAAGCCCCCAAGGGCGGCTGGCTGCAGGCCGGCGCCTTCCAGAGCGAGGCCGAGGCCGACAATCTGAAGGCCAAGATTGCCTTGCTGGGGCTGGAGTCGCGCATCATGACCAGCGAAGTGCCGGACAAGGGCGTGTGGCACCGCGTGCGCGTCGGTCCCTTTGCCAGTGCCGAGGAAATGGACAAGGTGCGCGGCATGCTGAAAAGCAACGGGATTGAAAGTACGATCATTCGCAACAAGTAAGCCGTTCTGAACTCTGGCACCGGCCACGGGTCGATGCCGTCTGACCACTCACAAAGAAAGGATCATCCGATGCGCTGGTTTAGCAAACTGGTTCTGGCTGCCGGCCTGATGGCGGCGTCCCTGGCGAATGCCGCCCTGCAGGAAGGCAAGGATTACAAGCTGCTGGCCAGCCCGCAGCCGGTTGCGCAGGCCGGCAAGCTCGAGGTGATCGAGTTTTTCTGGTACGGCTGCTCGCATTGCAACACCATCGAGCCGCATGTCGAAGCCTGGGCCGCCAAGCTGCCCAAGGACGTGAATTTCCGCCGCGTGCACATCAACTGGGAAGACCCGAGCCGTGAAGGCCATGTGAAGCTCTTCCTGACGCTGCAGGCCATGGGCCTGGATGCCAAGCTGCAGCCCGCCGTGTTCAAGGCCATCCACCAGGACAAGCTGGAACTGCGCCGCGAGAATGTGCTGCACGGCTGGCTGAAGAGCCAGGGTGTGGATGTCGAGAAATTCAAGGCGATCTACAACGGCTTCAGCATGGGCCCGCTGATGGCCAAGCAGGCGGCCATGACCCGCGCCTATGGCGTCGATGGCGTGCCGCGCTTCATCGTCAACGGCCGCTACATTGCCCAGGCCAGCGGTGGCACCGAAGATTCCGTGCTGCGCAGCGTCGACGCCCTGCTTGCCCAGGAGCGCGCCAAGGGCGGCAAGAAGAAGTAAGCAAGACCGAGGGCGCCTGCCCTGACGTCAAGGCCGCGCGGCAGACCGCAAGTCCGCCGGCGCGGCCTTGCGTTTTGCAGATGGGCAAGCCCCGGCTCAGTCATGCAGACGCAGGAAGCGGGGTTTGGGCCTTGCTGCGCTGGCAGGCTTCAACAGAACGGATGACGCGTCTGACTCATGGGCGTTTGCCGTGATGCCTCAGCAGGGCTTCAACAGCAGCCTTCAGCTCCGGATCCCTGACCTGCCCGGCGAGCTCGTCAAAGGCGGCCGCGGCCGAATTGCTCAGTTGCAGCTGCTTGGGTGGCTGCCAGGCGGGCAGCAGCGCGCTGCTGATTCGGGGTACGATGGCGTCCAGCGCAACCCCCTCGTCCTGCAGCGCGCGAATCGCCGCCGGGGCGCAATGGCGCAGGCGCTGGGCTGCCGCGCCGCTGCTTACCGCCACCAGCAGCTGGCTGCCCGACCAGGTCACCGCACGGCAGCAGGCCGCGACTTCGGGCGGCAGGCAGCGTCTCAGCCGCGCCAGCAGGCGCTCAAGCTCGGCGACCTGGCGCAGCAGGGGGCGCAGTTGCGGGTCGGTTTGCAGCGGATTGCCGCGCTGGCTCGATTTCATCGGTATCCGGTACGGGAGAGTTGCCGTGGATGTTATTGTGGTTTCCAACCGTTTGGCAAAGGCCGTTTCGCTGGATGGCCGTCAGCTGCTGCTGCTGGCGCTGCCCTGTCTGGCACTGCTGCTGACAGCCGGATTCCTGGCCGGTCGCTACTGGTCGGTGCGCACGGTGCAGCAGCAGGCGGCGCTGAGTCCCGCTGATCGCGCCACGCTTGATGCGCTGGCGGGGCAGGTCGGCGAGCTGCATGCGCGGCTGACCCGCATGAACCAGCTCGCTGTCGAGGTCGGCAGCAAGACGGGTCTGGATGTGCAGCCTTTCCTGGGCGAGGCCTCCGCGCCGCGCGGCGGCGTATTCCGCACGCAGGGTGTGCCCTCGCTGGCTGAACTGTCCGGCGCGCTGGCGCAAAGCCGTGACGAGTCCCAGGGCTATCTGGATGTACTGACCGTGGCGCATTCCCTGCTCTTGCAGCCGAAAACCTCCGAATTGCCCGTGCATGCGCCCATCGGCAGCGGCATGCAGACGTCGAGCTTTGGCTGGCGCAGTGATCCGTTTCGCGGTTCGCCAGCCTTTCACGAAGGGCTGGATTTTTCGGCGCCCACCGGCACGGCCATTCAGGCAGCCGCCGATGGCGTGGTGAAATTTGCCGGCTGGCATGCGCAATACGGCAATATGGTTGACCTCGATCACGGCCGTGGCATGAGCAGTCGTTATGCTCATGCCAGCGAGTTGCTGGTGCGCGAGGGGCAGGCGGTGAAGGTGGGCCAGGAAATCGCCCGGGTCGGCAGCACCGGGCGCTCGACCGGCCCGCACCTGCATTTTGAAATCCGCTTCATGGGCGTGGCGCAAAATCCGCTGCGCTTTGTCGCTCCGGATGTCCTGCTGGCGGCCTCGCCCTGAGCGCTGTCGGATTGCCGCAGCTTGAATGTGCAAAACTTGACGCCATATCTTACGAAGTTCATGCTGCGACGCTGCCCGATCAATAAAACCATACCCGCCCCGGGTGAGTTGAAGAAACCATGATTGCCTCCCTGTTCAAGAAAGTCTTCGGTAGCCGCAACGACCGCTTGCTGAAGCAGTACCGTGTCGTTGTCCGTCAGATCAATGCGCTCGAGCCGCAGATGCAGGCGCTCTCCGATGAAGCGCTGCGCGCCAAGACCGAAGAATTCAAGGAACGCTATGCCAAGGGCGAAACGCTGGATCAGCTCTTGCCGGAAGCCTTTGCCGTTTGTCGGGAAGGCTCGGTACGTACGCTGGGCATGCGCCACTTCGATGTGCAGCTGATCGGTGGGCTGACCCTGCATCAGGGCAAGATCGCCGAAATGCGCACCGGCGAAGGCAAGACGCTGGTCGCCACCCTGCCGGCCTACCTCAATGCACTGACCGGACAGGGCGTGCACGTCATCACGGTCAACGATTACCTGGCCTCGCGCGACGCGGCCACCATGGGCAAGCTCTACAACTTCCTGGGCCTGACTTGCGGGGTGAACCTCAACAGCAAGACGCACGAGCAAAAGCAGAACGCCTACGCCTGCGACATCACCTACGGCACCAATAACGAATTCGGCTTTGACTACCTGCGCGACAATATGGCCTTCCGCAAGGAAGAGCGGGTACAGCGCAAGCTGGCCTACGCCATTGTCGACGAGGTGGATTCCATCCTGATCGACGAGGCGCGCACGCCGCTGATCATCTCCGGTCCTGCCGATGACAGCACCGACATGTACCTGGCAATGAACAGCGTTCCCGGCCAGCTCACCCGACAGGAAACCGAGGAAGGCGAGGGCGATTACTACGTCGACGAAAAGGCCAATTCGGTGCTGCTCTCCGAAGCTGGTCATGAAAAGGTTGAGAACATCCTCACCGAAATGGGTCTGCTGCCCGAGGGCGACAGTCTGTATACCGCCAGCAACATCACGCTGGTGCATCATCTGAACGCCGCGCTGAAGGCGCACGCGCTGTTCACGCTGGACAAGGATTATGTGGTGCTCGATGGCGAAATCGTCATCGTCGACGAATTCACCGGCCGTCTGCAGACCGGTCGCCGCTGGTCCGACGGCCTGCACCAGGCGATCGAGGCCAAGGAAGGCGTGCAGATCAATCAGGAAAACCAGACGCTGGCCAGCATCACGCTGCAGAACTATTTCCGCATGTACGGCAAGCTGTCGGGCATGACCGGCACGGCGGATACCGAGGCCTACGAATTCCAGCAGATCTACAACCTGGAAACGGTGATCATCCCGACCAACCGGCCGATGATCCGCCAGGATCGCCAGGACCAGGTCTTCAAGACGGCCCACGAGAAATACCAGGCCATCATTGCCGACATCAAGGATTGCAGCGAGCGCGGCCAGCCCGTGCTGGTGGGTACCACGTCCATCGAACAGTCAGAGCTGCTCTCCGGCCTCCTGAAGGAGCTGGGTGTCGAGCACAATGTGCTCAATGCCAAGCAGCATGCCCGTGAAGCCGACATCGTCGCGCAGGCCGGCAGCCCCGCTGCGGTGACCATCGCTACCAATATGGCCGGTCGCGGTACCGACATCGTGCTGGGTGGCAGCCTGGAAGCCAAGATCCGCGAAATCGAGAAAAACGCCGAACTGAACGATGAGGGCAAGCATGCTGCCATCGCCGAGCTGAAGGCCGCCTGGCAGCCGGTGCACGACGCTGTGGTTGCTGCCGGTGGTCTGCACATCATCGGTACCGAGCGTCACGAGTCCCGCCGCATCGACAACCAGTTGCGCGGCCGTTCCGGCCGTCAGGGCGATCCGGGCTCCAGCCGCTTCTACCTGTCGCTGGAAGACCCGCTGCTGCGCATTTTCGGTGGCGAGCGTGTGTCGGCCGTCATGAACATGCTGAAGATTCCGGAAGGCGAAGCCATCGAATCGCGCATGGTCAGCCGCGCGATCGAATCGTCGCAGCGCAAGGTCGAGGGCCGCAACTTCGACATCCGCAAGCAGCTGCTGGAATACGATGACGTCGCCAACGAGCAGCGCAAGGCGATCTACGCGCAACGCAATGAGCTGCTGGAAAACGAGGATGTCGCCGAAACCATCGCCGCACTGCGCGATGGGGTGTTTGCCGATCTCTTCGATCAGTACATTCCGCCCAACTCGATGGAAGAGTTGTGGGATGCGCCGGGTCTTGAGCGCGCACTGGCCGACTTCGAACTCGACCTGCCGGTCAGCAGCTGGATCAAGGATGAAACCGGCCTGTCCACCGATGACATGCGCCAGCGTGTGGTTGATGCGGCGCGTGCCGCCTATGCCAGCAAGCTGGAACAGGCCGGCGAGCAGGGCTTCCGTCATTTCGAGCGTTCGGTGTTGCTGCAATTCCTCGACCAGCACTGGCGCGAGCATCTGGGCGCGCTTGATCACCTGCGCCAGGGCATTCACCTGCGCGGCTATGCCCAGAAGAACCCGAAGCAGGAATACAAGCGCGAATCCTTCGAGCTGTTTGCCGAACTGCTGGAGCGCATCAAGCGCGACACCATCAGCGTGGTGATGAAGGTGCAGATCCGCAGCCCGGAAGACCTGGCCGTGCCCGAGCCGGAAGCGCTGCCGGAAAGCGCGATGACCTTCCGTCACGACGAAGTCCAGCCGGCCTTCGCCGGCGAGGCCTCGCTCGCCAATCCGGATCACGAATTCCAGGCCACGCCGGCCAGCAATCCGTATGCGAATGTCGGCCGCAACGACCCTTGCCCTTGCGGTTCGGGCAAGAAGTTCAAGCATTGCCATGGCGCGCTGAGCTGATGCGCAGGCCGCGGCTTGCGGCGCTTGGTGCTTGAAGGCGCAGCAGCAGAAAGAACAAAGGCCGGCTTTAGCCGGCCTTTGTCATTGCCACTTCAGGCTGGCGCATCGGGTGGATCGGGGTGCACGCGCGGCAGGGTGATGATGAAGCGCGCGCCGTGCCCTTCCTCGCTCAGCAGTTCAATCTGCCCGGCCAGTCGCCCGCATACCAGCGTGTAGACCAGATAGAGTCCCAGGCCACTGCCGCCCTGGCCAAAGCGTGTGGTGAAAAACGGCTCGAAGACCTTTTTCTGCAAATGGGCCGGAATGCCGCAGCCATCGTCACTGAAGACCAGCTGCACCTGTTGCTCGTCGGCGCTGGCGCCGATGCGGATCTCGCCGGCGCTTTTGCCGGCAAAGCCGTGTATCAGCGCATTGTTGATCAGGTTGGCCAGCACCTGCTCCAGTGCGCCGGGATAGCTGTCGAGCTCGATGCCCTGTGCGATGTCGGTGTGGATCTGGTGGCGGGTGTGCTTGAAGCGCGGGCCGATGGCGAACAGCACTTCGCCAACGGTGGTTGCCAGATCGAAGCGCCGGCGCAGGTCGGAGGCCGTGTCCACCGCGACCTGCTTGAAATTGCCGATCATCTCGGCCGCGCGCCAGGCATTGTGCTCCAGCAGGCTGGCCGCTTCGCAAGTCTGGTTCAGAAAATCGTCCAGCTCGCTGCGCTTGATGCCGCCCTCGTTCAGCTTGCGGCGCAGGGTCTTGGCCGCGTCGCCAAAGGTGGTGGCGGTGGTCAGCGAAATGCCCAGCGGCGTGTTCAGTTCATGCGCCACGCCGGCGACGAGGCTGCCCAGCGCCGCCAGTTTTTCGGTCTGCACCAGCTGGTTCATGGCCTGCTGCAGTTCGGCCGTCCGGCTGGCCACGCGCCGCTCCAGCTCGGCATTGGCCTGCTGCAGCTCGGTATTGAGCTGCTGGATGCTTTGCTGGTCGGCCTGGCGGGCCTGGTTGAGCAGTGCGCGTGTGGCAATGTCGGCCAGCTGGTTGCCGCGGGCGACGTCTTCCGGTGTCCAGTTGCGCTGGCTGCCGCTGACCTCGCAGACCAGGATGGCGACGATGCGCCGTTCCATGCGCAGGGGAAAGGCCAGCAGTGAGCGGATGTCGTGCTGCGACAGATAGGGCTTGTCCATTTCCCAGGTCAGCTGGTGGTGACGGGCATCGTGCGCCACCAGGGGGCCGCCGCGCGCCAGCCACTCAAACAGCGCCGGGCTGGCGCTGGCGGTGAATTCGGGCGGCATGGGCGCCGGCAGGCCATTGCCCTGCTTGACGGTATGTGGCTGCAGCCTTTGCTCGCTCTCGGCATACAGCCATATCCCTGCCCGGGTAATGTCCATGATCTGGCAGGCGGCGATGGTCAGCAGCTCGAAGGATTGTTCCAGATCGCCCTGGTCAACGCAGCTGCTGTTGGACAGCTCCAGCAGGCGCTGGCTGCTGGAGGGGTTGAGCCCGGCCCAGCTTTCCAGCTCGCCCATGCGTTCGGGGGCTGCTTCGCGCAGTACGGCCAGCTCCATGGCGTGACCGCGCTGGCAGTAGCGCAGCGCCAGGCTGGGGTCGCCCGCCACTTCGGCGCAGTGGGCAGCGTCGAGCAGGATGGAGGCCAGCAGGTGACGGTTGGCGATGGCTTCGGCAAAGCCGATGGCCTCTTCGAACAGCGGCAGGGCGCGCGGATAGTTGCCCTGGCGTTCGGCCAGCTGCGCCAGCAGGCGCACGGTATGCACTTCCGTCCAGCGGTAGCCGGCGCTGCGCGCGCGCGCCAGCGTCTCGTCCAGCAGTGTCTGCAGACCATCGAGGTGATCCTGCGCGAGCCGGGTTTCGGCCAGGCGAAAGCAGGATTCGGTGTGGAACTCGTGCAGGCCATGCGCCGCACACAGCGTCAGCGCGTGCTGGTATTCGGCCTCCGCTTCGTCGAGCTGGCCCAGCAGCATGAGGTTGCGTCCCAGATTGATGCGGGCCTTGGCCTCCAGCATCGGGCTGTCGAGCCGGTAGTCGCGGATCAGCTGCAGGGCATCGCGGTGGATGGCGACGGCCTTGGCGTGGTCCTGCAGCGCGTCATGGATCATGCCCAGACCAATGCGCGCCAGCACCAGCGAGGTCCATTCATGCGCCAGTGAGGCGACTTCGAGGCAACGCGCCCAGAACTGGAGCGCGCTGCGGTATTCGCCCTCCACATAATGGCTGCGGCCAATGGCTTCCAGCAGCCTGGCTTCGGCGGCGAACAGGTGCAGCGATTCGGCGATCTGCAGTGCTTCGTAGAGCGGGTCGCGGGCATGCACGGCCTGGCCCAGCGTATCCATGATGCGGCTGTAGTGCTCGGCCAGCGCGACAAAGCCTGCGTAATCGCGCAATAGCCTGGCCGTCAGAAAGCCGCTTTCGCATTGCTGGCGGGCTTCGCCCAGACGGTCGACGGGGATGGCGGCGATGCTGGCCAGTAATTCGGAGATGGCCGGCGTGGTGGGAATCGGCATGCGCGTTGAATCCGCCCTTGTGCAGTTTCGAGTGGGAGCGAGCAAGCCCGCAATCGGCAGGGTGTGCCGCGGGGGCGCGGCGTCAGCTTTCAGCATAGTCGCCACCTTCCCTGAAAGAAACTGGGGTTCCGCGCCGCAGGCAAGCGATAATGCGGCACGGACAAGCAGGGGAAAGACAAGATGTTGCAGCGTGCTGACTGGCCGGCACTGACGGCTGGCCTGGTGACCGTGCTGGTGGGTTACACCAGCTCGGCGGCCATCATTTTCGAGGCTGCCCGCGCCGCTGGCGCCAGCCCGGCCGAGCTGGCGTCCTGGCTGTGGGCGCTCGGGCTGGGCATGGGGCTGACCTGCATTGCCCTGTCCCTGCGCTACCGCATTCCGGTGGTGACGGCCTGGTCAACGCCGGGTGCAGCCTTGCTGATCACCAGTCTGTCCGGCGTCAGCCTGGGCGAAGCAACCGGCGCGTTTCTGCTCTCGGCGCTGCTGATCACGCTGTGTGGCGTCACCGGGATTTTCGAACGGCTGATGAACCGCATTCCGCTGCCGCTGGCCGCTGCCCTGCTGGCCGGCATCCTGGCGCGTTTCGGCATGAATGTGTTCACGGCCATGCCGCAAAGCCTGCTGCTGGTCGCCAGCATGTTCGTCGCTTACCTGCTCCTGCGCCGGGCGCAAACGCGCTATGCGATTCCACTGGTGCTGCTGGCCGGCATGCTGATTGCGGCCGGGCAGGGCGAGCTGCGCTGGCAGGCGCTCGAGCTGCAGCTGGCAAGCCCGCTCTGGACCACGCCGGTCTTTACGCCGGCCGTGTTGCTGGGCGTGGGTCTGCCGCTGTTTGTGGTGACCATGGCCTCGCAGAACATTCCGGGGGTGGCGACGCTGCAGGCCAATGGTTATCGGCCACCGGTGTCGGCCTTGCTGACCGGCACGGGGCTGGTCAACCTCGTGCTGGCGCCCTTTGGCTGCTTTGCCCTGAATCTGGCCGCGATCACCGCTGCGCTGTGCATGAGTCCCGAGGCGCATGAAAACCCGCAGCGCCGCTATCTTGCCAGTGTTGCCGCCGGGGTGTTTTATGTCCTGCTGGGCGTGTTCGGCGCGACGGTGGGCGCACTGTTCGCCGCCTTTCCGCCGGCCCTGGTGCTGGCCATTGCCGGTCTCGCGCTGTTTGGCACGCTGGGCGCCGGGCTGGCGATTGCAATGCGCGATGAAGCGCACCGCGAGCCGGCGCTGATTACCTTCCTGATCACGGCGTCGGGCGTGACCCTGTTCGGCATCGGTTCGGCATTCTGGGGGCTGGTCGGCGGCTCGCTGGCCCTGCTGGTGTTGCGTTACAGGCGCTAGCTTTTAAGGGGTATTGAGCTGCAAGCTTTCTACCGGTTTGGTTGCAGTCCTATGGGAGCTTGGGTATGCGGGTCGTGCCCCTGGGTGCGGATGGCATAGGATGGTCCGCGCTCGCCCGGCAGCGAGGCAAACAGGGTGATCGGCCCCAGTGGCCAGTGCAGCGCGGGTGCCAGCCGGGTTTGTGGCGCGCGCGTGCCGCGCAGCAGCGTCAGGTGGGGGCAATATGGGCGCTCATCGTGCGGAAAGCCGGCCCGCTGCAGTGCGGCGTGCAGGCGGGCGACGTGGTCGAGCAGCTGTTGATCCGGCTGCTTGCAGCCCAGCCAGACCACGCCACTACCGGCGCTGAAGCTGCCGATGCGATCCAGCCGCAGCGTTTGCGCCGGCCAGTCCTGCGCAGCGATCAGTGCCGCCAGTTCGGGCAGGCGCACGGTTGGCGTGTCGCCCAGAAATGCCAGCGTCAGGTGCAGATTGGCGGCGGGCATCGCCTTGCCGCCGTGCTCAAGTTGCAGCGTGTCGCGGATGCTGCACAGCCGTGGGCGCAGCCGCGCCGGCACGGCCACGCCGATGAACCAGCGTTCAACCCGGATAATCGATTGGGGCGCGAGGTGATGGCGAGGCGTTTCGCGAGCAAATTCAGGCGCTTGTGACAAGTCCATAGCCTGCTATGGGCGCGAGGCAAGGGCGTGAAGGTGCCGCAAAACGGTCGCCAGCGCCTGTGCAGGCTCGAAGAGCCGCCCAATGGATTTTCCGGGTTTCAAGCGGGCTGCTCATGATGGCGCAGCAGAAAGTCCGCCGTAACCCAGCCGGCGTCGTGGGTAAATTCATCCAGCCGTTCGGCGGCATCCTCCCAGTCCAGTCGCAGGAATTCGGCCACTTCGCCGTCGCGATTGGCCGGCAGCAGACCATCAGGCAGGGCCAGGTCGTAGCAGTAGAGGATTTCGTCGTGCGTGCCATCGGCCTCGTTGCGCAGGCTGCGCACGGCACCGCAGGCTTGCAGGCGGGCGGCGACGATTTCCGGAATGCCGGCTTCCTCGCCCAGCTCGCGGATGGCGCAGGCGGCCAGCTCCTCGCCGGCCGCCAGGCCGCCGGCCGCCAGATTGTCGAGCCGCCCGGGATCGACCGCCTTGCTGCTGGCACGCCGGCCTATCCAGAGGTGCCGGCCGCTATAGCCATTGATGTGTACGGCGCGGCTGGTCAGGCCGAAGCGGCGAAAAACGCCACGCTCCAGATCGAACAGCGGCTGCTGCGGATCGGGCCAGCCGCGCGCGTCCGGCGCGCAACAGGTGTATTCCTCGTCGCGCCAGCCGCTGACCAGCCCGGCCTCGTGCAGCATTTGCGCGGCCTCGCGCATGGCCAGCTGCAGCTGGCGCTGGCTGAGCGCCGGCGCGAGACCGAAGCCGTCGCGCTGGGCGGCAAAGCGCGCATCAAAGCGGTGCAGCAAATCGGCGATGTCCGGGCTGATCCAGCCCAGCGCCCAGCCGGCGGCATGGAAACGCAGGAGGCCATCGGCACGAAAGCGGGGAATACGCTGGCGGTAATCGGCAAGCACGTTGTGCAGCATGGGTGTCGGCGTGAGTGGGGTGGGTCTGCTTACTATAGGACAGCACGATGACGGCCCTGTGCTGCTGATGGTCAGTTACTCGTATGAAACATCCTGCGAAAGAGTGTGGCCGGGCGCGTGGCCCGGCTTGCCTCCTCAGCGTGCCGGGCGCCCGGTCTTGATGCGCTCGACCCGGCCCGCCGCCGCCTGCAGGGCCGCGTCGTCCAGCGTCGAGAGCAGCAGGAGGCCGGCGCGCAGCAGCTCGCTCTTCTTGAATTCGGCGCCTTGCTTGAGCAGTCGGCCCTTCAGCACGGCCAGCTGGGCATATTCATGGTCGGGAATGGTGTAGCTGTCGCGCACCAGCTTGACCTTCACGGCCTTTTTCTTCTCGCCGCTCTTGCGCTCGTCCACGGCCTTGCCAAGTGGGGCTGCTGCTGCAGCGGGCGTTTCGGCCGCAGGCGGGGCGTCGGCGACTGGCGCCTGGACCAGTTCGCTGACGACTGCAGCGGGCTTGCGGGCTGCCGGCTTGCGGCGGGAAGTGGGGGCGGCGGGGGCCGGAGTGACGGTGGGGCTGACCTTGCTGTTCATGGTGCTTCCTTGGCGTGGCTGTCATCAATGATTCACACTGTAAACCATTCATACGGTATAGACTGTTACAGTTTCAAGACAGCTTTGTAAGCAATGCGAAAAATCCTGATTGCCAATCCCAAGGGGGGAAGCGGGAAATCCACGCTGGCCGCCCACCTCGCCGCCTGGTTCGCCTGGCAGGAAGACCAGGTGCTCCTGGGCGACACCGACCGCCAGCAATCACTGGCGCACTGGCTGGCCCTGCGCCCGCCTGCCTTGCCGCGCATTCATGGCTGGGAGGTGCATCCCGGCGAGCCGGCGCGCCCGCCGCGCGGCACGCAGGTCGCCATCCTCGACACGCCTGCCGGCCTGCATGGCAAGAAGCTCAAGGCCCTGCTTGAGATGGTCGACCAGGTTATCGTGCCCTTGCAGACCGGTGCCTTCGATTTCTGGGCCAGTGGTGAATTCTTCGAGGCCCTGGCTGAAAGCCGCGCGGTACGCCGTGAGCAAATCCGGGTTGCTGCCGTAGGTATGCGTGTCAACCCAAGGAGCAGCAATGGTCGTGAGCTGATACCCTTTCTAGAAGCCCATGACATACCCTTGCTGACGCAGCTGCGCGATGCCACGGTTTATCGTGACACCGTGGCGCGCGGCATGACGCTGTTTGATCTGTCGCCTGCGCGCACGCGACTGGATCGCGAGCAGTGGCAGCCACTGCTGGATTGGGTAACGGCGCCGCGCCGCTGATTGGATTTGGGCAGGTGAGAAACGCCTGTAACGGATGGCCGGTTTGCGCGTGGCGAGGCAATAACCGGGCCGCTAGCTGTTGCCTGACCAATAAGCAGCAAGGCGAGAGAGCCGCGCTGGCTTGTGGTGATGCCCGCCCCGGGCGTCTTGTCCAGACGTGGCAATCAACGTCCACTGCCTTGTCCAGCAGGCATCGCCGCCGCTTCGACAAGCGACTGGCGAGCCATGCGAGCAACGGCGCCAGTCGCTGGCTGCGCAGGTAAAAACTACAGCAAGGCCGGCTTGAAGCCGCCCTGATCGGGATTGTGAGCGGCCACCTGCGTGCGGGGGATGATGACCGGGATCAGCACGCGCGTCAGCGGCGGCGTGCGCGCCAGCGTGCATTCGGTAAGCAGCAGTTGCTCCTCGTCGTCGTCGCCAGTGTCGAGCAGGCCCAGGCGGTTGGCCGTATAGCTGCGCTGCGCGATGCTCAGCAGATCCGGCGTGGCGGCCAGCTGCGTCACCAGCAGCTCGCACAGCGCATCCGGATTCATGGCCGCGTGCGTGCGCTCCAGCTCGGCGGTCAGGCTGCGGATGCGCTCCTGCTGCTGCTGGCGCGCCGCTGCGGCTTGCGGCGTGGCGTCATTGCCCAGCCGCAGCATCACCCGCGCATTGCCGACTTCTTCCTCCAGCTGGGCTTTCTCGCTTTCCAGGGCGGCCACTTCGCTGCGGGCGAGGCCGGCAACCAGATCGAGGATCTGCAGCGGCAGCAGGGCGTGCAAGCCCGCCTCGCTGTCGGTCAGCTGGCCAAAGCGGTGTTCGCGAAAGGTCAGCAGGCGCTGCGGCACATCCTGGCGCAGCTGGCCATCCTGCTCCGCCACTCCGTAGCGGGTTTGTTCCTGCGGGTCGACGCTCAGCAGCGTGCACAGCTGGTCGGCCAGTGGCCAGTCGTAAAACCAGGCCGCCAGCCGCTTGTCCTGGTTGATGATTTCCTGCATGCGCTGCGGCGTGGCGAACACCAGCTGCAGCAGGCGGTGTTGCCGCCAGCTTTCCGGCGTCAGCGGCAGGGAGGTGGGCAGCAGGCTCACCGTTTCGGTGGCACGCGCTTCGGCCCAGCCCAGATAGGGCGCCAGTTTTTCCCGGTAACGGCTGGCCAGCCGGATGCGGGGGCAGGCGAGGTCGGCCAGCTGGTCGATCAGCAGGGGGTCGACCAGCGCCAGCGGGTCGGGGCGCTTGAGCAGGCGTTTGAGGTTTTCCAGCATGGCGATGGTCCGGGCAAGCGGCGAAGAAGGGATTCAGGGATTCAGTTCATACAGTGTAGCCGGGTCCGGTTCGTCCAGCTGGCGGATGACCTGCGCCGGATTGCCGGCCACCAGCGTGCAGCGCGGCACATCGCGCGTGACGACGCTGCCGGCGCCGATCACGCTGTGGTCGCCGATGGTCACGCCGGCCAGGATCAGCGCATCGGCGCCGATCCACACATTCTCGCCGATGGTGATCGGTCGTGCCCAGAAGGCCCAGCGCTGGCGCTCGCTCGGATCGACCGGGTGAAAGGCGGTCAGCAGGCGCACGCCCGGGCCGATCAGGGTGTGGTGACCGATGGTGATCATCGCTGCGCCATCGAGTACCACCCCGGCATTGATGAAGGCCTTGCGGCCGATGCGCACATTGCTGCCGCGCCCGATCCAGGCCGGCGTCATGATGGTGGCGCCGCCGTTTTCGGCCAGCAGTTCATCGAGCAGCGCCCGTGCTTCGGGCCCCCAGCAATCGCCATCCAGCGCATTGTAGCGTTCGAGCAGCGCGTGTTCCCTGGCATGCTCGGCGTGATTCTTGCCCAGATCGGCAAAGGCATAGCGGATGGTCGTTTCGTCGCGCATGCTGGTTTCCTTGGTGTGCATCGTGATTATGGCTCCGGCCAAGCGGTCTGGCGAATATGTAAGCAAACCATTATCCTGTAATGGATTTGCCGGGATTTTCCCCGCATTGCTGTTGTTCATGACGGAGGCAAGCATGACGAACTGGAAACTGCGCACCCGCCTGCTGGCAGGCTTTGGCAGCGTGCTGGCGCTGCTGCTGGTGGTGGTGGCGGTAGGCTTTTTCAGCCTGGTCAAGGTGCGCAGCCAGCTTGCCAATCTGGTCGACGCCACCTACCCGCAGGTGGTGCTGGCCAATGAAATCGTGCAGATCAATCTGCAGAACGGCCAGCTGATCCGCAATGCGCCGCTGGCCGATTCGCTCAGCGACATGGACGATGTGCTGGCCAAAGCCGAGGCTGGCCGCAAGCAGATGGTCGGCAAGCTTGCCGAACTCAAAGGCAAGCTCGCCGAGGTGGACACCCAAGCGCTGTTTGCCGATGTCGAAGCCAAGAACAAGGGGCTGGAAGCCGCTACCGCCGCGCTGATCAGCCAGTTGCAGATTGACCGCACCATCGCCGGGCGCATGATCAACCAGGATTACGCCAAGGCCAGCCAGGGCCTGCAGGACAGCCTGAACGCGCTGGCCCAGCACCTGCGCGGCAAGATGGAGGCCGACCGCAACAGCGCGCGCACGGCCTCGACGGCGGCGATATCGCTGATGCTGGGCCTGGGCGCGGTGGCCGTGATCATTGGCCTGTCGGTCGCCTGGGTGATTGCCAGCAAGGTTGCCGCCCAGCTCGATGGCGCCGCCAGTGTGGCGCGGCGCATTGCCGAAGGTGACCTCACGCACGACTGGTCGGGCACGCGCTACGGCAGCGACGAGATCGGCCGCCTGCTGGCCGCGCTGCAGCAGATGCAGGGCAAGCTGACCGACATGATCCGCCAGATCCGCGGCAGCGCCGAGAATGTCTCTGGCACCGCCCACCAGCTCACCGCGCTCTCGCAGCAGCTGACCGGCAGCTCGGAGGCGCAGTCGAGTTCCGCCAGCGCGATGGCCGCCGCCGTGCAGCAGGTCAGCACCAGCATGGAGCAGGTCGCCGACAATACGCTGGAAGTCGAGCACAAGGCGCGCGATGCCGGTCAGCAGGCGCAGGCCGGCAATGGCGACGTGCTGGCCGCCAGCCAGGAAATGCGCCTGATTGCCGACGAGGTGAATACCGTTTCCGTGCAGATTGCCGAACTTGGCCAGAAAATTCGTGACATTGGCAGCATTGTTGTTGTCATCCGCGATGTGGCCGACCAGACCAATCTGCTGGCGCTGAACGCCGCGATCGAAGCGGCGCGCGCCGGCGAGCAGGGGCGCGGCTTTGCGGTCGTTGCCGATGAAGTGCGCAAGCTCGCCGAGCGCACCGCCCAGTCGGCCAGCCAGATCACGCAAATGGTCAACAGCATCCAGCAGGGCGCCGAGCAGGCGGTGAGCCGCATGGACAACGGCAGCCGTCGCGTTGGCGAAGGCCTGCACCAGGCCAACAAGGCCAGCGAAAGCATCACCCGCATCAATGACAGCAACCAGGACGTGGTGCTGGCGGTGACGACGATTACCGAGCAGATGCAGGAGCAGCGCGCCGCGACGCGCGATATCGCCGTCAATGTCGAACGCATCGCCAGCATGGCCGAGGCCACTTCGCAGGCGTCGCGCACGATGGGGCAATCCGTGCAGCAGCTCGAACACATGGCCAGCGAACTCAGCGCGACCGTCCAGCGTTTTCGCGTGCGCTGAGGGAGCGCAAGCTGGGCGCGGCCCGCAGCAAAAAAGCCCGGCATGGCCGCGGGCTTTTTCATGGGTATGTTGCTGAAGCCTATTCATGAAAGGGGCTGTGGCCTTATACCTTGGCCTGCTTCTGGCTGGCGAGATGCACCCCTATCAGCACGACTCCCGCGCCGAGCCATTGCAGCGGCGTGAAGTGCTCGCCCAGCAGCGCCATGCTCAGTCCGATCGACAGGATGGGCCCGACGCTGCCGATCAGTGCCGTGCGGCCCACGCCGATGCGGTCCATCGCCATCGTCATCGCATAGACGGGCAGGATGGTGCAGAACACCGCCATGATCGCCGTATCCAGCCAGACGGCCGGCGGCAGCCCGATCAGGCGTTGCGGATCGCGCGTCGCCAGATAATGCAGCACCAGTGCCGAGGCTGAAACCAGCAGGGCCAGCTCGGTAAAGCGCGTCGCGCCGATCTGGCGGATGACCGGCGCGCTGAAACACATAAAGACGGCGAAGCTGAGCGTGCTGCCCAGAATCAGCAGCATGCCGGCCAGATCGCCGTGCGCCTGTCCGCCACCGCTGCCGGCTACCAGCAGCGTCCCGGCCAGGCTCAGCGGCAGGGCGAGCGCCAGGCGGCCGGGGATGCGCGTGCCAAAGGCCAGCCAGCCCATGAGCAGGGTGAAACCGGGGTAGAGCGTGAGGATCAGGCGCTCCAGGCTGGCGCTGACCGTCTGCAGGCCCAGGAAGTCGAGCAGGCTGGAGAGGTAATAGCCGCACAGTCCCAGCACCACCAGCCAGCGCCACTGCGCAGGGGTGAGCGGCGGCTGCTCGGCATCGCGGCGCAGCATGCGCACGAGCAGGATCAGCGGCACGCAAAAGAGCAGGCGCAAGGTCAGCACGTCGAGCGCATCGGCGCCGTGCGCATAGGAAAACTTGATGAAGACAGCCTTGAGCGCAAAACCGGTGGCGGCAAGCACCGCCAGCGCAACGCCGGTCTGGTGCGGGGTAAAACGGGGAAGGGTGGCAGTCATCGCAGTGCTCCGTCATGTGCGGCGGCGGGCTGCGGTGTAAGGGGTAGGATGCACCGCAGCGTACTGGCCGCGGTGGTGGGTGCTGTTTACCTTGCTGACGCGCACACACGAACCGCGGGGCCGGGTTTCAGCCACACGATTCGGTTCAGGACGACGGATACGTCGTGTTGGTTTGTGCGTTGCATCATGATTTGACAGTAACAGCCGCTGACGAGTGCGGTCAAGCGCGGGCGGCCAGTTCGTCTGTAACCGATTTGATCAGCCGCCAGGCGAGGCTCGCGCCACTCGGGATGTGCGGCAGCGCATCGAAGCGATACCAGCCGGCATCCTCGATTTCGCCGGGCTGGCAGACAATCTCGCCACCGGCATAGTCGGCGGTAAAGGCCAGCATCAGCGAATGCGGATAGGGCCAGCTCTGGCTGCCGAACCAGCGCAGATTGGTGATTTCGAGGCCGACCTCTTCACGCACCTCGCGCACGGCCGCTGCTTCCAGCGTCTCGCCGGCATCGACAAAGCCGGCAATCAGCCCGTACACGCCGGGGATGAAATGCGGCGAGCGTGCCAGCAGGATTTCCTCGCCACGGCGGATCAGCACCATCACGGCCGGCGAATGCCGCGGCCAGGCGCGATGGCCGCAGGACGGGCAGATCACGGCGGCTTCATCGTGCTCCAGTGGCGCGGTGGCATGGCCGCACACGCCGCAGAAGCGGTGCTCGTCGAGAAAATGCAGCAGCTCGCGCCCGCGCGCTGCCAGTGCATAGTGGCCATGCGGCAGCAGCTCCCAGCTCGCTCGTAGCCCATGCGCACTCAGCCCGGCCATGCTGGCGCCCTCCGGCAGGCTGAGCAATTGCACCGGCGCGCCCTGCCAGTGGCCGATCAGCCAGCTGCGCGTACCAGAAGGCCAGTCAAGCCTGCCACTGGGCAGCGCCTGACTGGCGAGGAGCAGCTCGTTGCGGCAGAACACCACCGCCAGCCCGGCCGGATCGGGAACGGGCAGGATGCGGAAGGCGGGCAGGAAATCATCGGGCAGTGAAGGAGAGTGCATGGTCGGATTCTGAGAAAGTTGTGTTGGCGCTGGCCGTCTGGCTACCAGAAGGCCTTGATGAAGAGCGAAATGCCGGTCAGCAGGGTCACGACTTCAAAGCAGCGCTTGACCAGCAGATTGCCCTTCACCAGCGCCCAGTGCGCGCCCAGATAGCCGCCCAGAGCAGAGGCCACCAGCAGCACCGGCACCCAGGGCCAGTAAATGCCGGCCTGCATGGCGAGCGCCAGTGCGCCGGTACCGTTCCAGAACAGGCCAACGAGTACCAGCGTGTAGGCAACGGCACGCTTGTACTCAAACCCGAACCAGTACACCAGCCACAGCGTGACAAAGAGGCCGGTGCCCGACGTCAGCGAGCCGTTCAGCACGCCGATCAGCAACAGCACGGCCGCGCCCAGCCAGAGCCGGTGTCCGGATCGATGCCGGGGTATGCCTTGCAGACCCAATTGGGGACTGGCTAGCGAGTGAATACCCAGTCCGGTAGTGAGAGTCGCCAGCGCCAGCAGCGCCCACTGATCCGGAATGTGCAGGATCAGCCGCGCGCCCAGCAGCACGCCGGGCAGGCCGGCGGCGAGGATGATGGCGGAAAAACGCAGATCAAGCGTGCCCGAGCGCAGGTGTTTCAGCGTCGCCCCGACGCCCAGCGCGACACTGGCGAGCTTGTGTGTGGCGAGCGCCACCGGAAACGCCAGCCCCAGAAACAGCAGGATGGGCAGCTGCAGCAGTCCCGCGCCACCGCCGGCGAGTGCCGAGAGCGTATTGGCGATGAGGGAAACAGCGAACAGCAGCAGCGAATCCAGCACGACAGCGATTCCGGGCAAAACACCAGCTTAGCGCGTCTGCCGTCAGCTTCGCGTCACGCTTTGTTCGCCGCATGCGGCAGCCTGCTGCCAGGGCGCGGCGTCCCGGACCCGGCCTGCTGCCTGCCGGCGCTGGATTTCACTGCGGCGCGGGCTTACCATGCGCACCTTCTGACACGATTTCCGGATTCCAGCATGGCCAAAGCCCTTACCCTCGACCGTTTCCTGCAAAGCCAGGGCTTTGGCTCGCGCAAGGGCTGCCGCGAGCTGGTCGACGATGGCGAGGTGACGATCAATGGCGTGCCGGCCAAGAGCTGGAAGCAGGAAATCCAGCCCGAGGAAGGGCTGCCGTTCACGGTGTTTGGCGAGGACTGGCAATACCGCAGCCAGGTGTATATCGCGCTGAACAAGCCGTCCGGCTACGAGTGCTCGCGCAAGCCCTCGCACCATCCGCCGGTGCTGGAATTGCTGCCGGAGAACTTCGAATGGCGGGATGTGCAGCCGGTGGGCCGGCTG
Source organism: Chitinilyticum litopenaei DSM 21440 (assembly GCF_000428145.1). Taxonomy (GTDB): domain Bacteria; phylum Pseudomonadota; class Gammaproteobacteria; order Burkholderiales; family Chitinibacteraceae; genus Chitinilyticum; species Chitinilyticum litopenaei. Next base: position 60,244 of record NZ_ATZJ01000015.1, read on the forward strand.
GATCACGACACGACCGGCTTGCTGCTGCTGTCGGACGATGGCGCCTTCATTCACGCGCAAAGTCATCCCAAGCACCATGTGCCCAAGCTCTATGTGGCGACCTGTGCCGAGGCCGTGACGCCGGAACTGGTAGGCAAACTGCTGGCTGGCGTGCAGCTGATCGACGAACCCGCGCCGCTGGCGGCCGTGCACTGCGCGCAGCTCGACGACTTCCGCATCGAAATCGTGCTGGAGCAGGGCAAATACCATCAGGTGAAGCGCATGCTCGCCGCTGCCGGCAACCACTGCGCGGCGCTGACGCGTACGGCCATCGGCGGGATGACGCTGGCTGCGCTGGATCTGGACGAAGGCGAGTGGCGCTACCTGACGCCCGAGCAGCTCGCCGCCCTGCAGGCCCAGAGTTGAGTGGCGCAAGCTTCAGCTTGTGATCTTCTTGGGTATTGCGCTGTAGCCCATTGAGGGAGAGGCCTGTGGCGATATAGGGTGGTGTGTATCCTGCTCACGCCTCACGCCTCACGCCTCACGCCTCACGCCTAGCGATTGGTCCGCTTGGTCGCGCAATCCAGACACTCGTTGGCGACGCGTTCGGAGCTCAGATTGTCGATGATGGTCGCCAGCTTGTATGGGCCGCCCAGCTGGCAGAATTCGTCGACCAGCACGGCCTGCCAGGCATTGTGGGTATTGGCAGTGATCAGCTTCCAGTTGCCCGAGCTGTTTTCCGCCCAGCTGCCGTCGGGCCGGCCGAAGGCATAGCTGCGGTACTGCGCGGAAATGCAGTCTATGCCTTCGAAAAGCACATTGCGCACCTTGCTTTCCCGCGCTTCGGCCATGACCACATAGCGCACGATGTCATCGCTCTTGCCAATGCTGATGCTGTCCAGTGCGATCAGGAAGTCGTAGGTTTTGGCATGCGGCATCCGGATCTTGGCCCAGTCTTTCAGTCCGGCCAGTTCCGGCTGGCTGAAGCTGCCTTCATTGGGCGCGGCGCGGCCGGTCTCCATCCAGCTGCGAAACAGCCCTTTTTCGCTGCGCTCGATTTCCGCTCCGGTCGGGTTGCGGCTTTCGTCGGCGAGAGCGGGCGTGATGCTCGCCGCAGTCAGTGCGGCGGCAAGCAGGGAGGCAAGGCAGGGCAGGCGCATGATGGAAATCCTGTGACAATTCCCGTGACGCCCGGCAGGGCGTGCACGAGGTGCTGCAGTCCCGTTCCGCCTGGCAGGCGCCAACGGGTGCAAGGCAATAAAAGGGTGCTTGGCCGCCGATGCTAGCAAAGGCGTGCGGCTGGCTCAATGCGGCCGCGGATGAATCGGAATGACCCGCTTGCCCGGCTGGCCGCGGCTCCAGTTCGGCTGCAGGGTAACATGATCGATGCGGTAGCGCTCCAGCAGCAGGCGGTTCAGCCGCGCCAGCAGCGCTGGCCAGTGCTGGCCGTCGTCGATCTGCAGATGGGCCGACAGTGCGACGCGCTGGCCGGCGATGCGCCAGACGTGCAGGTCGTGGACTTCCTGTACACCGGGCTCGGCGGCCATGGCCATGCCGATGTCGTGCAGCTTCAGGTGGGCGGGCACGCCCTCCATCAGGTCGTGCGTGGCCTGCTTCAGCAGCGCCCAGGTCGAGCGCATGATCAGCCCCAGTACCAGTACCGACAGGATGGGGTCGATGGGTTGCCAGCCGGTGAAATAGATGATGGCGCCGGCGGCAATGGCGGCGACCGAGCCGAGCAGGTCGCCCAGCACGTGCAGCAGCGCGGCGCGGCTGTTCATATTGTCGTGGTCGTGCGAAAGCTGCCAGGCCGAGAGGATGTTCACGACCAGACCGATCACGGCAATGATCATCACGCCGCCGCCGTTGACCGGTTGCGGATTCAGCAGGCGCTGCACGGCCTCGACGCCGATCCACACCACCAGCGCGATCATGGCGATGCTGTTGATCAGCGCGCCGAGCACCTCGGCGCGGCCGTAGCCGTAGGAGTTGGCCTCGTTCGCCGGGCGCTGGCCGACGAGGTTGGCGATCAGCGCCAGCAGCAGCGAAGCGGCGTCGGTGAACATGTGGCCGGCGTCGGAAATCAGCGCCAGCGATCCCGTCCACCAGCCGCCGACGAGCTCGACCACGCCAAAGCCGCCGGTGATCAGCAGCGCGAACAGCAGGCGCTTTTGCGAGGCCGGCGCGGCATGGTGATGATGGTGGTGACTGTGATCGAACTCGTGATCATGGTCGGCATGATGGCCGCCGGCCTGATCGTGCGGGTGGTGGTGGGCATGACTCATGGTGTGCTCGGATCCTCGTGGATGGCCGGCCAGCTGATGCTGACCGCAAAGCCGCCGTCGGGCTGATTGTAAAGCCGCAGCTGCGCGCCGTGCAGCGTGGCGATGCGCTGGACAATCGACAGCCCCAGGCCGGCGCCGGTCTGCGCCTGGCCGGGAGGGCGGAAGAAGCGCTCGCCCAGCCGCGCCAGCGTGTCCGCGTCCACGCCGGGGCCGCAATCCGCGACGGTCAGACCGCTGGCATGCAGTTGCAGCATGACGGGCGTGGCGCCGTAGCGGCGGGCGTTGTCGATCAGGTTGCGCAACAGCAGGCGGAACAGTGCCGCATCGCCGGGCGGGCGCAGCGGGCAGGCGCCGCTGACCTGCACGACACCGTCGCCGTCTTCGCGCGCAGCGGCCATGGCCAGTGCTGCCAGATCCAGCGGCTGGCTGTGCAGTTCGCCCAGGTGCTCCAGCCGGGCCAGCTCCAGCAGCTGGTTGACCAGCTGCGTGGCGCGCGCCACGCCGGCATGGGCCTGCCGCAGCGCGCGTTCGCGGGCTTCCGGGCGCGGGCTGCTGCTGGCGACATCCAGCTGGATCTGCAGCGCGGCCAGCGGCGTGCGCAGCTCGTGCGCGGCATCGGCGGTAAAGCGTTGCTCGCGCGCCATCACCTGGCGCACCGCAGCGAACAGGCTGTTGAGCTGCTCGGTCAGCGGGCGGATTTCCCGGGGCGCCGGACTTTCCAGCGGGGCCAGCTCCTGCGGCGTGCGCGCCGCCAGCTCGCTGCGCAGCGTCTGCAGCGGGGCCAGACCCCGCCGCACACCCAGATAGAGCAGGGCGAGCAGCAGCAGCAGTGCAGCCAGCGCCGGCCAGCCCAGGTGCTCCAGTACTTCTTCGATCACCTCTTCCTGCCAGTCGATCAGCTCGCCGACGATCACGGTACGCTGGGCATTGCTGGCCACCGCGAGCTGCCAGCGCGCCCCCTGGTAATCGATGCGGCGGCGCGACTGCCGGTTGTCGCCCGGCGCGAGCAGCGGCAACGCTGGCTGGTGGCTGGCCGTGAGCAGACGGCCATCCGCGGCATACACGGCAAAGCTGAAGCTCGGGTCCAGCTCGCCATCGTCCTGGCCCACCCGTCCCAGGGTGTCGATGGTCAGCAATAGCCGGGCAACATGCTGCAGGCGATGATCGAGCATTTCGCCGAACTCGTGGCGCACGGTGAACAGTGTGCTCAGTGTCAGCAGGGTCCAGACCAGCAGGGTGCCCAGACCGGCGAACCAGGTCAGTCTTGCCGTCAGTGACTGGCCGATGCCGGGCAGCTTCATGCGTCGTCCAGCCGCCAGCCCAGCCCGCGCTGGTTGCGGATGGCCTCGCTGCCCAGTTTCTTGCGCAGGTGCGAGAGGTGGACGTCGAGCGAATTGCTTTCCAGCTCGTTCTGCCAGCCAAACAGTTTTTCTTCGAGCTGGCTGCGCGAGAGGTAGTGCGGGTAATTGAGCATCAGCAGATACAGCAGGCGGTATTCGGTTGCAGTCAGTTCCAGCGGCTGGCTGGCCAGCAATACCTGCTGACGGGCCGGAATCAGTTCAACTTCGCGCCAGCGCAGGCTGCGCCCGGCCAGCCCGTGCGCCCGGCGCAGCAGGGCTTGCAGGCGCGCGACCAGCTCGCCCAGCGCAAAGGGCTTGGGCAGGTAGTCGTCGGCGCCGCTGTTGAGTCCGGCGATGCGCTCGTCGATGCCGGCGCGGGCGGTCAGCAGCAGCACCGGCGTGGCATCGTGCGCGGCACGCAGGCGTTCCAGCACGGCGAGGCCGTCCAGCCTCGGGAGGTTGATGTCGAGAACGATGGCGTCGAACTGGTGCGGGGCCGACAGCAGGTGCCAGGCGGCCTGCCCGTCGTGCAGCCATTCGACGCGAAAGCCGGCATCGAGCAGGCCTTCGCGCAGCCCGTCACCGAGCAGCAGATCGTCTTCCACCAGCAGCAATTGCATCGTTAGGTTCTGTTGATGTTTGTTTGATTACGTTTTACGTGGTCCAGCCAGCTTGCCGGGGGCTGAGTCTAATCGGACTTCCCGGTCGGTTCGGCGCGCTTGTAGCCGTTGATCATCGCCAGCGGCAGGTTTTCGCGATGGCGAATGCTTTCAATGATGGCGGCCAGCACGTGCAGGCTGACCGCGGCGATCAGCGTGTTGGCCACGCCCTCGTGCAGTTCTTCCAGCCACTCTTCGCCCCAGAAGGCATCGCTTCCCATCATATAGCCGCTCAGGCCGAGCGTCATGACCAGCATCAGCAAGACGAGCATCATCACTGCTCCGGCTGGGTTGTGGCCCAGCATGCGCGGCGCCTGGCCGCGCAGCAGCGCGCGCAGATAGGGCAAGAGCCGCGCCGGCGTCGGCCACCAGTCGGCAAAGCGCGCATGCCGTGGCCCGACCACCCCCCAGATGCAGCGCAATACCACGATGGCGCTGGCCACATAGCCGGCGCGGCGGTGCCAGTCGCTGCCGCCCTCATTGACCAGATTGGCCAGCACGCACAGCACCAGACTCCAGTGCAGGCTGCGCAGCAGCGGATCCCAGACCTTGATGCGGTGTTTGGTAGCGGACATGGCGATTCTCCTTGGCGGATGCGGGAAAGAGCAGCCAGGCGCACAGCGCGGCGACGATGGCCCAAGCCAGCCAGACCGACCACAGCGTGTGCGACAGCAGATGGGCGCCGCGCATCTGTTGCAGCCAGCCCAATGCCAGTCCCGGGGCGAGCAGCAGCGGCGTCATCGCCAGCGCGCGCCGCGGGCGCTGCGGCAGCCAGATGGCGACCAGACCCAGCAGCCACAGGCCGCTGGTGGCATGGCCGGCCGGGAAGCACTGGCCGGGACTGACGCCTGCCGGCAGGCTGTCGAAAAGGCGCAGATACGGGGCAGCGCCGCCCCAGCGGGCGATGTCCCACGGACAATGCAGACTGCTGAACTGCTTGCACGCGGCGACCACGCCGGGAACCAGCACGATGGCGAGCATGATGACCAGCCAGCGCCGTGCGTCCGGCGTATGCCAGCCCTGCCGGAGCCCCTGGCGCAGACCGGCCAGCAGCAGGGCGGCGGCAAGCAGCTCAAGGGCCAGCTTCAGCCAGTGGTGACCGAATTCGCTGGTCAGCCAGGCATCGCGCCAGGGAAAGCGGTGTGCGGCAAAGTCGTAGTAATGGTCGGCCAGCCGGATGTCCCAGTCGCTGGCGTAATTGAGCAGGACCAGCAGCAGGGCCGCCAGCAGCAGTCCCAGGCCATGGGCCCGGGCAAACTGCCGGCGGTCTGGCCGGCCAATAGCCGGTTTATTCACCGATTTCGGCTTTCACGACGCTCAGGTCCTTGGTGTCGAAATACACCTCGGCCTTCTTGCCGTCCTTGTTCCAGCCATAAATTTCATAGCAATCGCCGTCGACCTTGAATTTCTTGATCTTGTAGCCCATGGCGGTGATTTTCGCCTTGGCCTGATCCTGCGGTAGCCATTCCTTTTGCGGGTGTTTGGCGCATTGCGCGCCGGCAAAGGCAGAACCGGCGATCAGTGTGGCGGCGAGGGTAAGTACGAGGTGTTTCATCGGTGTTGCTCCATTGGCAGTGGTTGGATGGCCTGCGTATTGCAAACCCGCTGAATGAAGCGGAAATGAAGAGCGCGTACACCGGGAAAAATACCGTCTGGCCATGTCGCTGCCCGCGCGAGGCTCTTATTATTGATCCGGCCCTCTGATGTTTTCACGCGTAGGAGCGAGCTTGCTCGCGATCAGCAGCGCTTCGCGAGCAAGCTCGCTCCTACGGAAATTCAAACTTCTGAGGGCCGGATCAATAAACAGCCGGTGGCTCTTTTTTCTCGGGGAAGCGGGGGAAATGGAGGGAAGGCAAAAACAAGTGGCTGATTTTTTGCAGCTGGTGCGTGGCGCCGGACTTTGCCCGCTGCTTGCTGTTGGCCAGACCCGATCAACACGCGGTTAACGCTCGCTTAAGCCTGCGGCGGCAGGCTGCAGGCTGGTTTCATTCTGCGGTCTGTCGATATGCATGCTGTTTTCAAGCGCTGGCGCCTGCCGGCCTGGGCGCTGGCCCTCCTCCTGTCTGCCTGGACCCTGGCGCTGGGCAATCTGACCTTCTGGCACAGCGCGGCCCGCATTCTGGATGCTGGCCGCCAGCCGGCCTTGCTGCTTGCGCTGGCCGGTTTGCTGCTTGTCGTGTTCCTGCTGGGCTGCAATCTGCTGCTCTGGCCGCGCATCGGCAAATACCTTGCCGGGTTATGGTTGCTGGCCCTTGCCCTGTGTGCGTATTTCGTCGATACCTACCATGTTTATTTGAATGCCGACATGGCCCACAATGCCCTGCAAACGGATTACCGCGAGGCGGGCGAGCTCTTCAGCCTGCGCCTGCTGGGCTATCTGCTGCTGCTGTGGGGCTTGCCCGTGCTGCTCTTGCTGCGCACCGAGCTGCGCTTTCCGCCGACCCTGCCCGGGCTGCTGCGCCAGAAAACGCTGCTGAGCGTGCTGGCGCTGGCCGTCGCCGTCCTGCTGGTGCTGCCTTTCTATTCCGGTTTTGCCTCGCTGGTGCGCAACAACAAGATGCTGCGCTACCAGATCAATCCGCTCAACGCCGTCTATGCCACGTTCCGGCTGGCCGCTGGCGAGCGTCACGTGGCGCCGCAGGATGCGCAGCCTTATGGCCGCGACGCGCGCTTGGCCGGCTGGATGGCGCGTCCGGCGCGCAAGCCCATGCTGATGGTGATGGTGCTGGGTGAAACGGCGCGCGCCGAGAGCTTTGCACTCAACGGTTATGCCCGGCCGACCAATCCGGAGCTGGCGCAATTGCCGGTGGTGAGCCTGACGCAGGTGTCTGCCTGCGGCACCGAAACCGCGGTGTCGGTGCCCTGCCTCTTTTCCGGCTATACCCGCGAGGAGTTCAGCCTGGCGCGTGCGCAGGCGCGGGAGAATCTGCTCGACATCGCCCGCCATGCCGGTTATCGCGTGCTGTGGCTGGACAATAATTCCGGCAGCAAGGGCGTGGCGGCGCGCGTCGGTGAAATGCGCCTGCCCGACGGCGGCGCAGCACCGGATTGCCGGGCCGACGAATGCTATGACGGCGCGCTGCTGGGCCGCCTGCAGCAGGCCCTGCAGGGGCCGGCGCAGGATACGCTGGTGGTCTTGCACCAGAAGGGCAATCATGGCCCGGCCTATTATCTGCGCTATCCGCCAGCCTTCGAGGCCTTCAGCCCGGTTTGCCGCAGCAATCAGTTGCAGGATTGCCCGCGCGGGCAGATCGTCAATGCCTACGACAATGCCATCCGCTACACCGATCATGTGCTGGCCGGCGCCGTGCGCCTGTCTGCCGCACATGCCGAGTATCAGAGCGCGCTGCTGTATGTGTCCGACCATGGCGAATCGACGGGGGAGCACGGCCTCTATCTGCACGCCACGCCCTATCTGATTGCTCCGCAGCAGCAGACGCGGGTGCCCTGGATCATGTGGTTTTCGCCTGATTATCTGGCCGCCAGCGGCCTGTCGCGTGAGTGCGTGGCGGCACACCGCACGGCGCCCTACAGTCACGACAATGTGTTTCCGACGCTGCTGGGGGCGCTGGGCATTGCCACCAGCGCGCGCCGGGCCGAGCTTGACCTGCTCGCGCCATGCCGCAGCACCTGAGCGGCAGCCCTTGCCGCTGCAATTTGCCGCCGCCAGCGGCGCGATTCCCCGTAAAATGGCGTTTTCGTTCCGCTGGCCGCCCGTCATGACTCGTCCCGCCGCCGATCTCGCTGCCGATCTTTCCGGCCTGAACTGTCCCTTGCCCATCCTGCGCACCAAGAAGGCGCTGGCCAGCCTTGCCGGCGGCCAGCTGCTGCAGGTGACGTGCACCGACCCGGCCACGCCGACCGACTTCGCCGCATTTTGCAAGCAGACCGGCAACGCGCTGGTCGAGCACTGGGTCGAGGACGGCAAGTTCCTGTTCCTGATCCAGAAGCGCGCGGATTGATTTTCTTGAACCACAGAGACACAGAGTCCGGTTTGATTTCATTGCGCTGTCTTTTGACTTCGCGGTCGTAGGAGCGAGCTTGCTCGCGATCAACAGTGTTTCGCGAGCAAGTTCGCTCCGACAGGCCTGAAACACCCGCTGGCTGTATCAAGTAATGTGCGGGGGAGCAGGCGCCTAGACACTTGCCGGCAAGGCTTTGCGATGTGGCTGGTTTTCTCTGTGCCTCTGTGGTTCGCTTTTCAAAGTTTTCCGATATTCCGGAGCATCACCATGCAAACCCTGACGCTTACCCGCCCCGACGACTGGCACCTGCACGTGCGCGACGGCGAATTCCTGCAGTCCGTCGTGCCGCACACCGCGCGCGAATTCGGTCGTGCCATCATCATGCCCAACCTGCGTCCGCCGGTGACGACCGTCGAGCAGGCGGCCGCCTACCGCGAGCGCATTCTGGCTGCCGTACCAGCAGGTATGTCCTTCGAACCCTTGATGACACTGTATCTGACCGACAATACCTCGCCGGATGAAATCGTCCGCGCCAAGGAATCCGGTTTCATCCACGGCGTGAAGCTCTACCCGGCGGGCGCCACCACCAACTCCGACAGCGGTGTCACCGACCTCGACCGCCGCATGGCCGTGCTGGAGAAAATGGCCGAAGTCGGGCTGAATTTCCTCGTTCACGGCGAAGTCACCGATGCCGAGATCGACATTTTCGACCGCGAAGCGGTGTTCATCGACCGGGTAATGCAGCCGCTGCTGGCGCGCCTGCCCGAACTGAAAGTGGTGTTCGAGCACATCACCACCAGGGACGCCGCCGACTTTGTCGCCAGCGCGCCCGCCAATGTTGCCGCGACCATTACCGCGCATCACCTGCTGTACAACCGCAACGCCATGCTGGCCGGCGGCATCCGCCCGCACTACTACTGCCTGCCGATCCTCAAGCGCGAGGTGCATCGCCAGGCGCTGGTGCGCGCGGCGACCAGCGGTTCGGCCAAGTTCTTCCTCGGCACCGACAGCGCACCGCACGCGAAGAATGCCAAGGAAGCCTCCTGTGGCTGCGCCGGCGCCTACACCGCGCACGCGGCGCTGCCGCTGTACGCCGAGGCCTTTGAAGCGGCCGGCGCGCTGGACAAGCTGGAAGCATTCGCCAGCCTGAACGGCCCGGCCTTCTACGGCCTCAAGCCGAATGCTGACAAGGTGACGCTGGTGAAGGAAAGCTGGACGGTGCCGGAAGAGTACGCCTTCGGCGACAGCGTGGTGGTGCCGCTGCGTGCCGGCAGTGAAATCAGTTGGCGATTGCTGTGATGCCGGAAGCGGCGGTTGTCCATCGCACGACGCAAAGTCCGGCCTGGTGGCTGTTCGGCGCCGGCCTGGCCGCCGCCGCCTGGTGGGGGCAGCCGCTGCTCACCGGCGGGATGACGCACAACTTTTACGGCGTGTTCTGGTACACGATGATCGCGGCCGGGGCTTTTTTCTGGGCGCTGCCGACCGAACACCGCTGCGAGTCCGGGCGGCTGAGCCGCAGCCATTGCCTGCTGGGCCTCTTGCCGGTCTGGCAGCAGGTACGCCCGGCCAGCGATTTCCGCGAGGTGGCGCTGGAGCAGGAGCCCAATGTGTTCGGTCGCGATAGCGTCTGGGTGATGTTGCGCGGCGCCGAGGGCGAGCCGCGCTTTGCCTTTGCCCAGTTCCGCGCCACCGAGCGCGGCATCGCCGCTGCCCAGCTGCTGGCGCAGCGGCTGGTCACGGCAAGCGGCCTGCCGCTGGCGCAGGACTGAAAGCCACTGGTTTTTCTGCCTCAATGCGCTGGCATGGCTTGCGTCGCAGCCAGCAGCCGTTTCGCGTCTTCGCGTTCCAGCCGGCATTCGCAGACAAACTCGTAGGACGTGCGCGCCGGGATGTGGAAGTGGTGGCTGACGGCGCTGACCTGCTCGATCAGGCTGCTCGTGGCTGGCAGTGTCGTCAGGAAATGGTCGATTTCGCGGTGGGACATGGCGGCTTCCTCCTGGTTTTCTCTTGCCATGCCGGCAGTGTGCGCCGCCGGGAGGCTGCGGCGCGCGCAAGGATTACCGCCCTGGGCGGGTAAAAATACGCAGGCGGTTTGCCCTGGCCGTGCTTTGTGCGGATAATCGCCCCGGCAAAGCAGGCCAGACTGTCGCTGCCCCGGCAACGGGGGGGAGGAAAGTCCGGGCTCCACAGGGCAGGATGCCGGCTAACGGCCGGGCGTCGCGAGGCGACGGAAAGTGGAACAGAGAGCTGAACCGCCGATGGCCCCGCAAGGGGATCAGGCAAGGGTGAAAAGGTGCGGTAAGAGCGCACCGCAGCACTGGCAACAGGCGCTGGCAGGCTAAACCCCATCCGGAGCAAGACCAAGCAGCAGACGTTGAGGCGGCCCGCCGAGTCTGCGGGTAGGTTGCTGGAGCCGTCCAGTAATGGCCGGCCTAGAGGAATGACAGTCACCCTGCCGCAAGGCAGGGTACAGAACCCGGCTTACCGGCCTGCTTTGCCCTGATCCCCACGTAGCGCGTCACAGCATACCCTGGTGTGTGTTGCCATGCAGCCCATTAGGATGTTGGCCTCTGGCGCGATACCCCTCCAGTCAAGACCCCTTCAATCAAGACCAGCTCGGCTTGGCCTCGTAGTCGCTGACCCATTGCGGGAATTGCGCCGCCGGCATTGGCCTGGCAATGCCGTAGCCCTGCACATGGCTGCAGCCCAGACTTTGCAGCAGGGTGCCGTGCGCGGCGGTTTCCACGCCCTCGGCGATCACCTTGCGCTCGAAGGCTTCGGCCAGGCTGATCACCGCGCGCACGATGGCTTCGTCGTTCGGGTCCGACAGCATGTTGCGCACGAAGGACTGGTCGATCTTCAACACTTCGGCGGGCAGACGCTTGAAATAGGTCAGCGAGGAGTAGCCGGTGCCAAAGTCGTCCAGCGCAAAGCGCACGCCCATGCCGCGGCAGATATTCAGGATGCGGATCGCCCGGCCGATGTCTTCCAGCGCGGCGGATTCGACGATTTCGATTTCCAGCAGCGCCGGATCAACGCAATCGTGCTGCGCCAGCGCGCGGGCGAGCAGCAGCGGAAATTCGGCATTGGCGAGCTGGCGCGGCGAAACATTGACGCTGACCGGAATGCACAAACCTTCGCTTTGCCAGGCATGCATCTGGCGCAGTACCTCGCGGATGATCCAGTCGCCGATATCGCTGACCAGCGCCGAGCTTTCCAGCACCGGCAGGAATTCGCCCGGCATGATCATGCCGCGCTCGGGATGCTGCCAGCGCAGTAGCGCCTCGGCGCCAATCACGCGCCCGCTTTGCAGGTCCACCTTGGGCTGGTAGTAGAGCAGCAGTTCCTGCTGCGCGCAGGCGCGCGCGATGCGGTCCAGCAACAGGCCCTGCTTGCGCACCACCTGATCGCGTTCGGCATCGAAGAAATGGTAGCGGTTGGCGCCGGCCTGCTTGGCGGCATACATCGCCTGGTCGGCGTGGCGCAGCAGCCCTTCGGCGTCGGCGCCATCCTGCGGATAGAGCGTGACGCCCAGGCTGGCCGAGACGCGCAGCACATTGCCATTGTGCAGAAAAGGCACGGCGACAATCTGCAGGATGCGCTGCAGCGTCTGCTCGCATTCTTCCAGCGCGGCGTGATTGCCCAGCAGCAGCACGAATTCGTCGCCGCCCAGCCGCGCTACCGTGTCGCCACCGCGCACATTGTCGATCAGGCGGCGGCCGATTTCGATCAGCAGGTCGTCGCCGATTTCATGGCCATGCCGGTCGTTGATGGGCTTGAAGTCGTCGAGGTCGAGGTAGCAGACCGCCAGCAAGAGGCCGCTGCGCCGCGCCAGCGCCAGCGCCTGCTCCAGCCGGTCGGCCAGCAGTACCCGGTTGGGCAGGCCGGTCAGCGCATCGTAGTGCGCCAGCAGTTCGAGTTTCTGCTCCTGCTGCTTGAGCTGGGTGATGTCGGCATACACGCCGACGTAATGGCTGACATTCTGCTCGGCGTCGCGTACCTCGGAAATCGTCAGCAGGTCGACGCAGAATTCGCCGCTCTTGCGGCGGTTCCAGATTTCGCCGCGCCAGAAGCCGTCGCGTTCGATGGTCGCCCACATGGTGCTGAAAAAGTCGCGGTTGTGCCGGCCCGAGCGCAGCATGGCCGGCGTGTGGCCGATCAGCTCCTCGCGGCTGTAGCCGGTCAGCTCGTTGAAGGTCTGGTTCATGTCGATGATGCGGTTGTGCGCATCGGTGATCAGGATGCCCTCGTGCGCGTGCTCGAACACGCTGGCCGCCAGACGCTGCTGCTCTTCGGCCACCTTGCGGGCGCTGACATCGACCAGCAGGCCGCGCAGCCGGCGCGGGCCGCTGTCTTCGTCGACCGTGGTGATGCGGTCGTGAATCCAGGTCAGCGCGCCATCGCCCTTGCGCAGCCGGTATTCCAGCTCCAGGCTGCCGCCCTCGGGGCGCGCGGCCAGGTTGATCAGCCCGCTCATCACGCGCGGGCGGTCTTCCGGCGCGATGTGTTCCAGCCAGAACTGGTGTCGCCAGAAGGAGCTCAGCGGGTAGGCCAGCAGCGTGGCGGCCTGCTCGCTGACAAAGGTCAGCTCCAGCGTGCCGGCATCGGCCTCCCAGACCACGCCATGCAGATTGTGCAGCAGCTGCTCGTAGCGTTCCTTGGTGTCGTTGATGGCCTTGCTGATGAGCTTTTGCTGGCTGATGTCCTCGTGCGCCAGCAGGATCTGGCCGCCCAGCTGCTGCACGCGCTGCATGCGGCAGAGGAACCACTGCGTCGCCTGCTTGCCCGGCATCGGTATTTCGATTTCGAAATGATCCAGCTCGCCGCGCAGCACGGTCTGCAGGCCGGCCTGGTAGGCCTCGCTCAGATCGGCATAGTCGCAGTCGCAATCGGGGGGCTGGGCGATGTGGCATTGCAGGCAATGGTTGGGCGCCATGCCGTGTTGCTGTTCGAAGCGCTGCCAGGATTCGTTGGTGGTGACGATGGCGCCGGTCTGGTCGAGGATGGCGATGCAGGCCGGCAGCGCATCCAGCGTGGCGCGCGCCTTGGTTTCCGAGCGGATCAGCTCGCCCAGCGCATCCTGCTGGCGACTGAGGTCGATGATGGTGCCGGTCATGCGCAGCGGCCGGCCTTCGTGATCGCGCTCGATGACGCGACCTCGCGACACATACCAGTGCCAGCTGCCGTCGGACTGCTGCAGCCGCCACTTGCCTTCGAATTCGGCGGTCTTGCCTTCCAGGTGCGCCAGCAGCGCCGCATCCGCGTTGGCTTCGTCCAGCGGATGGCGGATCTTGCGCCATTCGTCGATGTGCGTGTCCAGCGTGTCGAACACATGGCTGAAATGGCGGTGGAACTGTTCGTTGACGTGGATGATGCCGCTGGCGATGTCGTAATCCCAGGCGCCGATCTGCGCGTCGCGCAGCACCTGGTTCATGTGCTGGGTCAGCGCGGCGATTTCCTGGCGCGCGTGGTGGGAGGGCGTGATGTCGGTCCACAGCGTCGCCAGCATGGCGTCGCCCTGGATCAGCACCGGGCGGCTGCTGATGCGCACGTTGATGCGCGTGCCGCCCTTGGTTTTTAGCAGGGTATCGTGTACCACGCTTTCGTGTATTTGGCCTCGGTGGCTATACCCAAGCCATGTATTCAGTTCGTCCTGCGCAGCCAGGTCGGATAGCTGCAGACGGGCGAATTCGGCCGGCGCATAGCCCAGCATGTGGGCGGCGGCCGGGTTGAATTCGATGATGCGCTTGTTCGCCGGATTGACCAGCACGATGGCGTCGCGCGCCTGGGTGATCAGGGCGTTGTAGAGCTCCTGGCGCATCTGTACCGCGTCGCGCAGGTCGGAGAGCTCGCGCTGGTCGCACAGCAGCCCCAGCTGGTGCTGTTCGTCCAGCTGCCAGATGCGCCACTGTACGCGCATTTCCGCGTGTTCCGCATCCAGCACCCAGCCTTCCAGCTGCAGCGCTTCCGGATGGTGCTGCAGCTTGAGCAGCAGGCCGCTGAGCCGGAAATGCTCGCTGACCGGCAGCAGTTCATTCAGGAAGTGCCCGGCCAGCTGCCCTTGGGCGCGACCGAGCAGGGCGGCGGCGGCGGGCGATACCTGCAGCAGCCGCAGCTGCCGGTCCCAGACCAGCACCGGCAGCGCGCTGTGCTCGATGAACTGCCAGGCCGACAGCAGCGGCAGCTGTTCAACCAGGAGGGCGGGGGCTAGGAGGCTCAATCTGCTAACGCCTGAAAGTTTGAGGACAAGCTAATGCTAGTTTCTCAAGGTGGCTTTGCCAGCTTCCGTCTGCCGCTGGCCGATGAAATGTTGCGGGGCACAAAAAAGGCAGGCGCTGGCCGCCTGCCTTTTTAACACATTTAGTTAGCCGCGCCAGCGCTATTCACACCCGCATGCACGCTGTCCATGCCAGGCAATCCGGCGTGCAGGCCTTGCAACTTCACGTCGCCAGCCAAAGAATCTGGCTGACGCATTCGCGCGACAGTCGGGGCTCAGGCAGCAGCCAGAGCCTGATCCAGATCGGCCAGAATGTCGTCGATGTGCTCGATGCCGATCGACAGGCGCACCATGTCCTCGCTGACGCCCGCCTTCTTGAGTTCTTCCGGCGAGAGCTGGCGGTGCGTGGTACTGGCCGGATGGGTGGCCAGACTCTTGGCGTCGCCGATGTTCACCAGCCGCGTGACGAGTTTGAGCGCATCCTGGAAGCGCGCACCGGCATCGCGCCCGCCCTTCACGCCAAAGGTCAGCAGACCCGACGCCTTGCCGCCGAAGTACTGGTCGACCAGCGGTCGGCTGGGGTGATCCGGGAGGCCGGCGTAGTTGACCCAGTTCACCTTCGGGTGCGTCTGCAGGAATTGCGCGACCTGCAGCGCGTTTTCCACATGGCGATCCATGCGCAGCGCCAGGGTTTCCAGCCCCTGCAGGATCAGGAAGGCGTTGAACGGCGAAATGCACGCGCCCATATTGCGCAGCGGCACGGTGCGCGCGCGGCCGATGAAGGCGGCCGGGCCGAGAGCCTCGGTATAAACCACACCGTGATAGCTGACCTCCGGCTCGTTCAGGCGCTTGAAGCGCGCCTTGTGCTCGGCCCACGGGAATTTGCCGGAATCGACAATGATGCCGCCAATGCTGGTGCCGTGGCCGCCAATGTATTTGGTCAGCGAATGCACGACGATGTCCGCGCCGTGCTCGATCGGGCGGGTCAGATACGGTGTCGGCACGGTATTGTCGACGATCAGCGGCACGCCGCCGGCGTGCGCAATGTTGGCAAAGGCGGCGAAATCGACGACATTGCCCAGCGGGTTGCCGATCGATTCGCAATAGATCGCCTTGGTGCGTTCGTCGATCAAGGCGGCTGCCGCTTGCGGGTCGTTCGCGTCGACAAACTTCACCGTGATGCCGTACTGCGGCAGCGTGTGCGCGAACAGATTATAGGTACCGCCATACAGCGCGCTGGTGGCGATGATGTTGTCGCCGGCTTCGGCAATGGTGAGGATGGCGTAAGTGATCGCCGCCTGGCCGGAGGCCAGCGCCAGCCCGCCGATGCCGCCCTCCAGCGCCGCCACACGCTGCTCGAGCACGTCGGTGGTCGGGTTCATGATGCGCGTATAGATATTGCCCTTCACCTTCAGGTCGAAGAGGTCGGCGCCATGCTGGGTATCGTCGAAGGCGTAGCTGGTGGTCTGGTAAATGGGCACGGCCACCGACTTGGTGGTCGGGTCGATTTCATAACCGGCGTGAATGGCAAGCGTATCGAACTTCATGCGGCACTCCCTTGGGACAGGTGGATGAGGTGGCGCCTACTCTAGCATGCGCAGATATTGCCAAATCACACTTTTCGCGCTGACCTTAGATTGAATCAAGATATGTGTGACCACCGCTGCGCCGGGTCATACCTGTACTTCGGTACAATCGTTTTTTGCCCGGGGCTGACGTAATGTGCGGCAAGTCAAATTCCCTCCCCGGAGCCCGCCATGGCCGAGCAAGTCACCCCCGCCGCAAATACTGCCCCCACCCTGATGGTTGTTGAAGGGCGCGCCTTCCTGCTCCAGCCTGACGGCTCCTTGCTGCCTGTTGAAAATGGCGCCGTGCTGCAGCAGGGGCAGGTGCTGGTGACCGGTGCAGACGGCCAGGTGACGCTGCTGCTGCCCAGTGGCCAGCTGGTCGAGCTGGGCCCGGATCGCACCGTGCTGGTTGATGGCGACCTCTCCGGTCTTGCGCCCAGCGACGCCGGCGAAGCCAAGGTCGCCAAGCCCGAACAAAGCGTGGACAGCATTCTGGCCGCGCTGGAAGAAGGCAAGGATCTTTCTACCGAACTGGAGGCCACCGCCGCCGGCCTCAATGGCGCCGGTGAAGGCGAGGGTCATGGCTTCGTGCAACTGCTGCGTGTCAGCGAGGCGGTGACACCGCTGGTGTTTGCGAATGCAACAGGAGTGGCCTCTGCGCAACCATCCAGCATGGTTCCTGGCTCCAGCCAAAGCATTGTGCTTCAGGAAGACGGTTTGCCGAATGCATTGCCGGAGTTCGTCGATGTCGGTGGTGCTCCGCAAGGCGAGGAAGTCAGTGTCACCGTTCTGGAAAATACTTCCGTAAATGACATTCTGTTTGCCCGCGACCCGGATGGTGACGCGCTGACATTCAGCAAGAGCAGCGAACCGCGGCATGGCACGGCCACGGTCAATCCGGATGGCAGCTGGAGCTACACTCCGGGGCCGGATTACACGGGCAGCGATCGTTTCACGGTGATCGTCAGCGATGGCAAGGGTGGCACGGATACGATCACGATAAACATTGGCGTGTTGCCGGTGAATGATCCGCCGGTGCTGGTGGACGGCAATGGCAGTCCGCTGGGCGATGACATCAGCGTCACGACCAACGAAGAC
>NZ_ATZJ01000016.1 GCF_000428145.1 Chitinilyticum litopenaei DSM 21440
ATGCAAGGGCTTTGCAACGCCGTGTCAGGCCAAAAACAGCCAAACCCGGCGGGCTGGGCGCTTTTTGCGCCGACTCTGCGTTGTCGCTTCGCTGACATAACCGGTTATGCGGCGCTCGCAACGCCTTGATTCGGCGCGAAAAGTGCTCCAGCGTGAACGCAAACAAAACGTCAACAGAACCTAGGCCGCATCCGGTAAACTGTCGGGCTATCCATTTTGCCTAAGTCATTGTGAACAAAGCCGCTTTTTCCTCGCTCGCCCTGCCGCCCGCCTTTTTGCAAAACCTCGACAGCCTCGGCTATCAGCAGATGACGCCCATCCAGGCCGCCAGCCTGCCCGATGCGCTCGACGGTCGCGACCTGATCGCCCAGGCCAAGACCGGCAGCGGCAAGACGGCCGCCTTCGGCATTCCCATCCTGCACAAGCTCAATCCGCGCTTTTTCGGCGTGCAGGCGCTGGTGATGTGCCCGACGCGCGAGCTGGCCGACCAGGTCGCCAACGAACTGCGCCGGCTGGCGCGCCACATCGACAATGTGAAGATCGTCACGCTGTGCGGCGGCGTGCCGATGGGCCCGCAGATCGGCTCGCTGGAGCATGGCGCGCACATCGTCGTGGGCACCCCCGGCCGCCTGCAGGACCATCTCTACCGCGAAACGCTGGATCTGTCGCGCGTGCACACGCTGGTGCTCGATGAAGCCGACCGCATGGTCGACATGGGCTTTGTCGACGACATCACCCGCATCGTCCGGGCCTGCCCGAAATTCCGCCAGACGCTGCTGTTCTCGGCCACCTACCCCGATGCCATCCGCAAGATCGCCGCGCCTTTTCTGCGCAGCCCGCTGGAAATCCGCATCGAAAGCCAGCATTCGGACAAGCTGATCGAGCAGCGTTTCTATGCCGTTGCGCACGAAGAGCGCAATGCACTGGTGTCCGAGCTGCTGCGCCACTACCGCCCGGTGTCGGCGCTGGCGTTTTGCAATACCAAGATCCACTGCCGCGAGCTGGTCGAACAATTGCAGGACGCCGGCTTTGCCGCGCTGGCGCTCTACGGCGAGCTGGAACAGCGTGATCGCGACGAAACGCTGGCGCAGTTCGCCAATCGCAGCATCACGGTACTGGTGGCCACGGACGTGGCCGCGCGCGGGCTGGACATCTCCGGCATCGATCTCGTCATCAATGTCGACATCGCCAAGGACACCGAGGTGCACATCCACCGCATCGGCCGCACCGGCCGCGCCGGCGACAAAGGCCTGGCGGTGAGCATCGCCAGCCCGCAGGAAAAGAAGTGGGTGCGCTTCATCGAGGAATACCAGGGCGGCCCGGTACGCTGGTTCGAGCGCGACACGCTGACCGACACCGATCCCGCGCCGCTGCTGCCTCCGATGCGCACCCTGCAGATCGCCGGCGGCAAGAAGGACAAGCTGCGCCCCGGCGACATCCTGGGCGCGCTGACCGGCGACGGCAAGCTCAGCGCAGGCCAGGTCGGCAAGATCAGCGTGTTTGACCAGCACTGCTTTGTCGCCATCGCCAGCGACGTCGCCGACGCGGCATTCCGGCGGCTGGAGCACAGCAAGATCAAGGGCCGGCAATTCAAGATGCGCTGGCTGGGCTGAGTGCCGAGCCGGACTTCCCGCCCCACACTTTCGCAATCGTACTCATGCAAACGACCATTTCACGCGCAATAAGAGCGAGCATCCACCTGCTGTTACTGGTGCTGCCAAACGTCGCGACACAGGCCGCTGCCGGCACGGATAGCCGCTTCAGCGACCCGGAAGACGGGCAATTTGATCTCAGCGAACATCTGCTGAACCACAAGGGCTTTCTGCCGATTCCGCTGATCATCACCGAGCCGGCGCTCGATTTTGGCGGCGGCGTGGGCCTGCTGTGGTTCAGCGATTCGCTGGCCAGCTCCGGCGAACGCGCCAAGACCGGTCATGGCCGCTTCACCCCCCCTGCCATGGGTGGCCTGTTCGGCTTTCGCAGCGGCAATGGCAGCAAGGGCGCCGGAGGCGGCTATTTCATCCCGCTGGATGATGATCGCCACCGCTATCTCGGCGGCGCCGGCGCCGTTGATCTGCAGCTGGACCATTACAGCCTGCGCGGCGATGCCCGCAGCTATGCGCTCAGTGGCACCGGTCTGGTCCAGCAATGGCTGTCGCGGCTTGGCGACAGTGACTGGTTTATCGGCCCGCGCTATGTGTTTTTCCGCTCGGAGGCGCGCTTTGGCGGCAGCGGCCAGCCAGACCGGCTGCCGCGTGATCTGGACGTGCGCATCAGCCAGCTGACCGCCGTCATCGATTACGACAGCCGGGACAATATGTTCACGCCCAATCGCGGCGACTTTCTGGAAATCGAGCTTGGCACGGTAAACCAGGCGCTGGGCGCCAGCGTCGATTACAACTCGCTCAATGCCCGTGGCTACCATTACGAACCGCTTGGCAAACAGATCGTGCTTGGTCTGCGCGGCGATGCTCGCTCGGTCAGCAGCGGCGCTCCCTTCTTTGCCCAGCCCTATGTCAATCTGCGCGGCGTACCGGCGCTGCGCTACCAGGACAGCCGCACACTGGTGGCCGAAACCGAAGTCCGCTGGAATGTGACGCCGCGCTGGGCCGTGATCGGCTTTGCCGGTGCGGGCAAGGCCTTTGGCGAGCGCAGCAGCTGGGACGGCAGTGAAACGGTGCATGCGGGCGGCATCGGCCTGCGCTATCTGCTGGCACGCAAGCTGGGTCTGTATGGCGGCATCGATCTGGCACGCGGCCCGGAGGATAACGCCGTCTATATCCAGATCGGCAGCGCCTGGCGCTGAAACCCGCCCGCTGACCTTTAGCGCCTGAGCAGCTGTCCGTTCTCCAGCCTGACCGGGTCGCCTTGGGCAAAGCCGTGGTCGGCCTCCTCAAGCACCACGCTTTCCTCGCGGCCATCCTCGAAGAGCACGGTGACTTCCCAGGCTTTTTCCACTGCTAGCTGGCGGTCCAGCTCGGCGCCGAGCAGCGCGCCGCCCAGTGTGCCCAGAATGATCGCCAGCGTACGCCCGCTGCCCTCGCCGATCTTGCTGCCCAGCATGCCACCGGCGGCCGCGCCGCCGATGCGCCCCAGCCACGGCCCTTCGCCACGACGCTCGATTTCCTGCACGCGACTGACCACGCCACACTCCCGACAGCCGGTATCGGCCGGCCGGGTCATGGCGCGCTTGAGTTCGGCCTTCTTGCGACTGATGGCTTCGCCGCGACAGGCGGCCTGGCTGGCCTTGTCGAGTTCACGGCACATGCCCAGCAGCAGCTGGTACTGGCTTTCGATCTGCAGCTTCTGGGCAGGCAGATCACCGTCATAGCCGGCAACCGCGGCGTTGCGGTCACGCGCAGTCCACCAGCGCTGATAGGCAAGCTGGCGCTGGGTCTTCGCATCCTGCAGGCAGGCCGGCTGATCGGCGCTGGCAAATTCGTGGCAGATTGCGACTTCCAGCCGGTAATCGCTTTCGATGCGCTCGCGCTGCGCCGGCAGATCGCCGGCCCATGCGAGAGGGCCCAGCAAGACGGCCAGGCAGCCGAACAGACATCCGTGAACAAGGCGGGCCATGGCCGTCTCCTGCTGCGTGCTTGAAAACCCAGCATAGTCTTTGGCACGCCGCCCGGCTGTGACGGCGGCCTCAATCGATGACGAAGACGCCGTGGCTGAGGCGCCTGCCCTGCGGCCGGCGCGCGAAATACACCCAGGCGATCAGCTCCTCGCCCGAGGGGCCGCGCACGCGCACCTGTTCGCGGCAATAGGCATCGGGATGCCCTTCCAGCTCGTCGAGGTCCAGCAGGGTGGCGTAATCGACCAGATACAGCTCGCCGCGCACCGGGTAGCTTTCCTCCTCGCGCACCAGATGCGGCACGGCATCCGCGTAGAGCGTATACCAGTCCACGGTTTCGGCCTCGCCCAGGAGGGTGGCGCCCGCCAGCCAGCGGTGGTTCCAGCCGCCACGCTTGAGCGTGCCATACACAAAGACGGTAATCGGATGCATCATGGCCCGCTCCTGCGCACTGCCGACATACGTTACAACCCATCCACCCACAGCCATTCAACAGAATAGGCTGCATGGCAATACCCACCAATATCAACGCAGGCAGATCAGCAATGCTCGATCTGCAGCTGCACCGCACGCTCACCGCGAAATTCGTTGATACCGATACGATAGGCGGCATGAATCTCGGCCGGCAAGGGCTCGGCGTGCTGGAAGCGCATGGCATCCAGCACGAGGCCGTGCGGCGTGGCCAGGCGCAGTTTCAGATGTTTCTCGCCGACCAGGCGCTGCTCGACGACGCGGAATGCGCCGGTGAACACCGGCGGCGGAAAGCCCTGCCCCCAGACCTGCTGCTCCAGCCGTTCGACCTGGGCAAAGTGATAGCCCTCGGGCGGCAACTCGCCGTCGGTATCGATCTGCTGCTCGGGCAGGCGCCCTTCCAGCAGCTCGCCGCACACCGTCTCGAAGAGGCTGGCAAAACGCGCAAAATCGGCCGGGTGCAGCGACAGGCCGGCGGCCATGGCATGCCCGCCAAAGCGGGCAATCAGGCCTGGCGCGCGCTTGCTGACCAGATCGAGCGCATCGCGCAGGTGCAGGCCCGGAATCGAGCGCCCCGAGCCCTTGATTTCGCTGTCGCTGGCCTGGGCAAAGACGATGGTCGGGCGATGAAAGCGCTCCTTCACCCGCGCGGCGACAATCCCGACGACGCCCTGATGCCAGTCGGGCTGATACAGCGCGACGCTGAAGCGGCCTGCCACATTGACATGCTCGAGAATGCGCTCGGCCTCTTCACGCATGCCGCCCTCGATTTCGCGGCGCGCGCGGTTCATGCGGTCGAGCTCGCGCGCCAGCGGCTCGGCGGCGTCTTCGCTGGCGGCCAGCAGGCAGGCGATGCCCAGGCTCATGTCATCCAACCGCCCGGCGGCGTTCAGTCGCGGCCCGAGCGCAAAGCCGAGGTCAAAGCAGCCGGCGCGCGCCGGATTGCGCCCGGCGATGCGCAGCAGCGCGAGAATGCCCGGCGCACAGCGACCGGCGCGAATGCGGCGCAGACCCTGCTCGACCAGAATGCGGTTGTTGGCATCCAGCCTGACCACGTCGGCCACTGTTCCCAGCGCGACCAGATCAAGCAGCATGCCCAGATTGGGTTCGGTTTTTCCGGCAAAGGCGCCGCGCTCGCGCAGCACGGCGCGCAGCGCCATCAGCACGTAAAACATCACGCCGACGCCGGCGAGGTTCTTGCTGGGAAATTCGCAGCCCGGCTGGTTGGGGTTGACGATCAGCGCCTCGGGCAAGGCATCGCCGGGCAGGTGGTGATCGGTGACCAGCACCTCCATGCCGAGTTCGCGCGCGCGCGCCACGCCGGCCACGCTGGCGATGCCGTTGTCCACCGTGATCAGCATAGCGGGGGAGCGCGTGGCGGCCTCGTCGACGATTTCCGGCGTCAGGCCGTAGCCATATTCGAAGCGGTTGGGAACGATGAAGTCGACCAGCGCCCCCATGGCCGCCAGACCGCGCATGGCGACCGCGCAGGCGGTCGCGCCGTCGGCGTCATAGTCGGCAACGATGAGCATTTTCTGCCCGGCGGCAATGGCATCGGCCAGGCGCTCGGCCATGACGCGAGCATTGTGCAGCTGCTGCCAGGGCAGCAGCCGGCCCAGTTCGTGCTGCAGTTCGGCCACGCTGGCAATGCCGCGCGCGGCGTAGATGCGCGCCTCCAGCGGCGTGAGACCCTCGGCGGCCAGCCGGGCGGCCAGCCCGGCTTCGACCGGACGGGCCTGCAGGTGAATGGGGCGCAATGCGGCGGACGAGCTCATTCGCGCACCTCCGGCAAGGCGGGACGACGCCAGAAGCACCAGCGCGAGCCGGCGGCAAGCTGACGGCTTTCGCCCAGCTCCGGTGCGATCAGGGTGATGCTGCGGACGGTTCCGGCCTGCCAGGCGGCCAGCAGCGGTGCAAACCAGTCACGTTCCAGCGCCTGCCAGGCGGCAAACCAGGCCACCGGGTTGGCGGCCTGCAGGGCCGGCAGCGCCTGATCCAGAACCGCACAGCGCAGCGGCGGCGCGAAGGCGGCGGGCAGCGGCGTCACCGGCAGGCCGGCCGCCTGCTGGATGGCACAGAGCAGCGCATCACTGCTCGCCACCCCGTCAGTCAGGCCGGCCGGCGACTGCGGCAGGGGCCAGACTCCGCCACCGGAAAGCCACACGCCACTGACCAGCGGCAAGCCCTCGGCCGAGCGCCGGTCGTTCACCGGGTGGGCATAGAGCAGCATCTGGATTTCATTGAGCAGGCCATGCCAGTGCAGGGCATCTGCTCCTTGCGGCAAGGCTGCGCCAATGGCGCGCCCGAGCACCTGCGCCAGTGGCGTGAACGTCACCGCCGGTGCCTGCGGCAGGCGCAGGAACCAGCCATCCGCCACACTGCGGCATTGCCAGCCGTCGCCGGCAAAATGCCGGGCAATGGCATCCAGCAGCGCCGCGCCATCTGCGGCGGGCAGACTGCCGGCCGGCAAGGCATGCAGCACCAGGCCATCGTTCTGCACATCCAGCGTGACCGGATCCATGCGCAGCCAGTAGCCCGGCTCGGGCTGGCTGGCGGCCAGCAGCAGCGGTGCTTCCGGCAAGGGATCCAGCCCGGCCAGCTTGGTGCGCCAGCCGGCCAGACCAGCCTCCGGCACGCGGGCCGGGCGTCCCAGTCCCCACAGCCGGGCCAGTGCCGGCATCGGCAATTCGCGGCGGGCGGCACGATTGATGTCGGCATCGGGCCAGCGCCAGCCAAAAAGATAAAGCGTCATGTCCATGGCGCGATGTTAGCATGAAGCCCGGACCAGCGATTCCGGCCCCGACCCGCCAGACAGCCCCTTGCCCCCTCACCCGCACAGCGACTGCGCAGCGGTTTCGCGTTAAACTGCGCCCCTTGATTCCGACTGTGTTCCGGCATGGCTTTTCTTGCACTCGATACCGCGACCGACCATCTGTCCCTTGCGCTTGCCACGCCCACCGGCCTGGTGGCGCGCGACTGGCACGTCGGCCAGAAACACGCCGAGCTGACGCTGCCGCGCTTGCGCGAGCTGCTGGAAGAAAGCGGCACGCCGCTCGCCGCGCTGGAGGGGCTGGCCTTTGCCGCCGGCCCCGGCTCCTTTACCGGCCTGCGCATCGGTTGCGGCATCGCCCAGGGTCTGGCCTTTGCGCTGGGCATTCCGCTGCTGGGCATTTCCACGCTGGAAGCGCTGGCCGAGGCGGCCCAGGCGACGCATCCGGATCAGCCGCAGCGCGTGTACTGCTGCCTGGATGCCCGCATGAACCAGGTCTATGCCGCCGCCTATGCACGCACGCCGGCCGGCTGGCAGCTGGAAACCGGCCCCGTCGTCTGCGACCCGCAGGCCATTCCCCTGCCCGCCGGTACGGACTGGCTGGGTGCGGGCAGCGGTTTTGCGCTGTATGGCGATGTATTGCAGGCGCGCCTGGGCGAGCAGCTCGCTGGCATCGATGCCACGCTGGCGCCGCGTGCCAGCCACATGCTGGCGCTGGCGCAGCCGCGTTTTGCAGCCGGCCAGGGCGTGCCGCCACACGAAGCCGAGCTGCTCTACCTGCGCGACAAGGTCGCGCTGAAAACCCACGAGCGCGGCTGATGATGGATCAGGGGATTTGCCGGCTGGCCAGCAATGATCTGGCGGAGCTGCAGGCGCTCGATGCCGCCACCAATGCGCACCCCTGGAGCACGGCCGGCTGGCAGTCGTCGCTGGCAGGCGATCTGTGCCTGGGCTGGCGCGCCAGCGGGCAGCTGCAGGGCTTTGCGGTTTGCCAGTTGCTGGCCGGTGAGGCCGAGCTGCTGCTGATCGCGGTTACCCCCGAACACCAGAGACAGGGTATTGCCTCGAAACTCTTTCAGGCATTGGGCTCAGAGCTGGATACCCGGCAAGTTGAACGGATTTTTCTTGAAGTGCGCGCCAGCAATGCACCCGCGCGCGCCTGCTATGAGCGCCACGGCTTTCGCGAATGCGGACGGCGCAAGAATTACTACCCGGCGGCTGCGGGACGCGAAGACGCCATCCTCTACGCCCTGGAACGCCGTGCCAGCGAGGAGCCGCAATGAACGCACGCAGCGAGAAACTGTCGGCACTGGGCATCGGCCCCTTCTGGCTGCGGCGCGAGCTGCTGGCGGAACTGCGCACCGAAGCGGCCGTAGCACAAGCGGACACGCCACCCGCACAAGCCGCGCCCGCGCCGGAAACCGCTGCACCGGCTACCCTGGCCGGACACGGCACGCCAGTGGGACATGGCACGCCAATCGCGCGCACGGCGCAAAAACTGCTGGAACAGGTTACGCGCGCCGCCAATCCGCTGCTGCAGCAGCGCCATCAGCAAACGCTGCAGCAAGCCGCACGCACCGCGGACGGCGCACCGGCCGACGAGCGCGGTGCGCGCATCGCCATGCTGGACTGGCAGGCGCTGCAGGACGAAGTCGCCGGCTGTCGCGCCTGCGGCCTGTGCGAGCAGCGCACGCAAACCGTCTTCGGCGTGGGCCAGACGCGGCCCGAGGTGGTGGTGGTCGGCGAAGCGCCCGGCGCCGAGGAAGACCGACAGGGCGAACCCTTTGTCGGCGCGGCGGGCCAGCTGCTCGACAATATGCTCAAGGCCGTGCGCCTGTCGCGGCGCGAGCAGGTCTATATCGCCAACGTGCTGAAATGCCGCCCGCCCGGCAACCGTAATCCGGCGCCGGCCGAAGTGACGCAGTGCAGCGTCTTTCTCGATCGCCAGCTGACCCTGCTGCAACCGCAGGTGATCTTCGCCGTCGGGCGCTTTGCCATTTCGCACCTGCTGGGCAGCGATGCGCCAGTCTCCGCCCTGCGTGGCAAGGTGCATGAATGGCGGGGCATTCCGGTCATCGTCAGCTATCACCCCGCCTATCTGCTGCGGAATCTGCCGGACAAATCCAAGGCCTGGTCCGACCTGTTGCTGCTGGAGAACACGCTGGCACAAAAGCGCGGCTAGGCTCCCCATCCCGCGCCGGCTTCGTCTAAAGTTAGTCAAATCATTCCAACAAGCCGCGCAATGACCACCACACTGCACATTGGCCGCCAGCCAATTGTCAACAGATCGGGAGAACTGTTCGCCTACGAGCTGCTGTTTCGGGACAGCCAGATCAATCAGGCGACGGTCATCGACGATCTGGCGGCCACCTCGCAGGTCATCCGCAATGCCTTCAGCGAGTTTGGCGTGCGCCATGTGCTGGAAAACCATCGCGGCTTCATCAATGTCAGCGCCGATCTGCTGATGTCGGATGCCATCGAGCTGCTGCCGCCGCAGGCGGTGGTGCTGGAAATCCTGGAAACCGTGGCGCTCACGCCGGACCTCGTGGCGCGCTGCGCCGAGCTTGTGACGCGCGGCTTCACGCTGGCGCTGGACGATGTGCACCACCTGGCGCCGGAACACCTGCCCATCCTGCCGCACATCAGCTTCATCAAGCTCGATCTGCAGGCCTGCACGCCCGCCGAACTCGCCGAAACCATGGCGGCCTTTCGCCCCTACCGGCTGCAGATGCTGGCCGAGAAAATCGATACCGAGGAACAATTCGCCCATTGCCACGCGCTGGGCTTCGACCTCTTTCAGGGCTATTTTTTTGCGCGGCCGACCATCCTCACCAGCCGCCAGCCGCGCACGCCCAACTGGGCGCTGCTGCAGTTGCTGGGCCTCTTGAACCAGGACGCCGATACCCGCGATCTGGTGCGCGCCTTCCAGCCCTCGCCGCAGCTGAGCTTCACCCTGCTCAAGCTGGTCAATTCGGTGGCCTGCGGCGCGCCCTGCCACATCGACAGCATTGAACACGCCCTGAGCCTGCTGGGCCGGCGACAGCTGATGCGCTGGGTGCAACTGCTGCTGTTCACCCGCAACGACACCGGCCTTGCCCGCCAGGATCCGCTGACCAATCTTGCCGTTTGCCGCGCCCGGCTGATGGAACTGCTGTGCCTGCAGCGTCATCCGGGGCAGCGCACACTGGCCGAACAGGCCTTCATGGTGGGCCTGCTGTCGCTGCTGGAAGCACTCTACCAGGAGCCGCTGGCCGACCTGCTGGCGCAAATGCAGCTGCACGCCGAGATCGAGGCGGCCCTGCTGGCTGGCGAAGGCAGGCTGGGCGAGCTGCTGGGTGAGGTGCTGCTCCTGGAACGCTGCGAAGCCAGCGGCAGCATCGATGCCCGCTGCGCGGCAGCATCCGCCCTGCTGCTCGACGCCATGACCTGGGCCGACCAGCTGCTTGCTGACAGCGCCCAGGATTGAGGCACGCTCCGCCATGAGCCCGAACACCCTCACCTTCGCCCGCAGCCTGATCATTGCCTTCACCCTGCTGGCCATCACGGCCAGTGAGCAGGCCTACCGCATGGTCGACCAGATCGGCCGGAATGCCGAGCAGGAACGGAGCATGGCCGAAATCCAGGCGCGCAGCCAGGTGTTCTGGTACTGGCTGGAAGAACAGGTCACCGCCGGACGCCACCTCGCGCGCTATTGCTGGGCAAGCGGCGCGCCGCCGGCGCCGGACTGCCAGGCCTCCAGCTCGCC
The DNA here is from genome assembly GCF_000428145.1 of Chitinilyticum litopenaei DSM 21440. Lineage (GTDB taxonomy): Bacteria > Pseudomonadota > Gammaproteobacteria > Burkholderiales > Chitinibacteraceae > Chitinilyticum > Chitinilyticum litopenaei. The sequence goes on from NZ_ATZJ01000016.1 coordinate 10,561, forward strand.
ACTGAGCAATCGCATCCGCTATGCCTACGTATTGGCTGACAGCCATTCCGCTACCTTGCCTCAGAGCCAATACCCCAGTGGGTTAATGACACCGGGCCCGGTCAGCGATCCGGATTTCCAGCGCGCGATCAGGCACAGCCTGGGCAAGCAGCAGGCCATGTGGTACCAGCACCTGCAGGATCGCCGCGCCATCTATCACCTGCAGCCGCTGGACGCGCAGAGCCTGGTGCTGGGGCGCTTCGAACTTAAGCAACTGGCGCAGCAGCTTGGCAACAGCCAGAACAACCAGTTCAGCGCCCGCCTGGCCGTGGCCACCGGCAGTGACGGCGAATGGCGCTTTGTGCTGGGCGAGCCGGAAACCACGCTGGCCGAGCGCACCCGATTCAGCTGGCAAAGCAAGGCGGGTGCCGGCAGCTGGCAGATTTACTGGCACCACCACACGGCCAGCGGTGCCACCCATGTGCCGGCGGCGCGCTTCATCCGTGTGGGCGGTCTGGCCTTTGCCCTGATCACCCTGCTGTGCGCCTGGTTCGCCCTCAACACCCTGCAGCGCAGCCAGCGCCAGGCCGCCGACCTCAAGGCCCTGACCGACGAGCTGGCCGACAGCGAACGCAATTACCGCCTGCTCGTCGAGCAGATTCCCGGGGCGGTTTTCCGCAGCAAGCCCGGCGACGAGGGCCACCAGCTGCTGCTGGCCAGCCCCGGCATCAGCCTGCTGACCGGTTGCCCGGAGCGCGACTTCCTGCCATCGGGCAACCGGCGCTACATGGACCTCGTGCATCCGGCCGACCGCGAACGCCTGGCCGATACCGTGCGCCGGCATCGCGAGCGCGAAAGCACCTATGAAATCGAATACCGGCTCAAATCGGGCAAGGACCAGTGGCTGTGGGTGCTGGAATGCGCGCAATCGCGCGAGCACCCCAGCGGCGCCATCCTGATCGACGGCATCGTGTTCGACATTACGGCCCGCAAGCTGGCGCAACATGCGCTGCAGGAAAGCGAGGGCATCCTGCACGCCATCATCGACCATACGCCGAACATCGCGATTCAGGGCTACACCATTGACGGTCGCGTGGTGTTCTGGAATCAGGCCAGCCAGTTGCTCTATGGCTGGAGCGAGCAGGAAGCCGTGGGCAAGCGCATCGACGAGCTGATCATTTCCAGCCGGGAAATGCTCGACTTCCTCACCCAGCTGGAATGGGTGGGCTCGCACAATCGCGCCATCGAGCCGATGGAGCTGAAGCTCAACTGCAAGAATGGCGAACGCCGCTGGATGCTGACAACCATCTTCCCCGTCGGGCATTACCGCGGCGAGGAAGTGTTTGTCTGCATGCACGTCGACATCGATGCCCGCAAGAAAATGGAAACCGAGCTGCGCAGCATCCAGCACATTCTGGAAAACGAAGTTTCAGAGAGCCGCACCGAGCTGGAAAGCGCCAATGTGGAGCTGGGGCAGGCGCTGAAACTGCTGATGCACGCGGAAAAACTGGCGGCACTGGGCAGCCTTGTCGCCGGGCTGGCGCATGAGCTGAATACCCCCCTGGGCAATACGCTGACGGTGGCGACCACCTTGCGCGACAATGTGCAGGAACTGAACCGGCAGCAGGAAGACGGCACACTGCGCAAATCCGCCCTGCAGCAGTTCATCGGTTTCAGCGTCGAAGCCGCCGACCTGATCGAGCGCAACGCCCGGCGCGCCAGCGAACTGATCGCGCATTTCAAGTCGGTCGCCACGGACACGACCAGCGACCGGCGGCGCGAATTTGATCTGGGCCTGACGATCACCGAGGTGCTCACCACGCTGAGCCCGCAGCTGAAACACCAGCCGCATACGGTCGAAGTGGCGATTCCCGATGGCCTGCTGCTCGACAGCTACCCCGGGGCACTGGAGCAGATCGTCACCAACCTGATCCAGAACAGCCTGAAACATGCCTTCGGCGCTGGCCAGGCCGGGCATATCCGCATCAGCGCCAGCCGGCTCGAGCTGCCGCAGCCGACCATCCGGCTCGATTACCAGGACGACGGCAGCGGCATCCCGCCGGAGTTGCAGACCCGTGTCTTTGAAGCCTTCTTCACCACCAAACTGGCCGAAGGCGGCAGCGGTCTTGGGCTATACATAGTAAGAAATTTGACGGAAAGCGTTCTGGGCGGCACCTTGAACCTTATCAGCAATCCGGACAGCGGCACCCGCTTCATCCTGGATTTACCCGAACATGCCCCCCGAACCCGCAAGGAGCAGGAATGAGCGAGCTAGAGCATGACGAGCTGCTGCAATGGCAGGAAGAAGACGACACACCACCCGATGAGCCGCTGCACAGCTGGCCCATCCTGGTCGTGGACGACGACGATGCCGTGCATGCCGCCACCCGTCTTGCCCTGCATGGCATCCAGATCCAGCAGCGCGCGCTGGCGCTCACCCACGCCAGCTCCGCCGCCGAGGCGCGCACGATTCTGGAGAAACAGCGCGATTTCGCCGTCATCCTGCTGGATGTGGTGATGGAAAGCGGCCAGGCCGGGCTCGAACTGGTCGGCGACATCCGCAAGCATTACGACATGAATGAATGCCGCATCATCCTGCGCACTGGCCAGCCGGGTTATGCCCCGGAAATTGCGGTGTTCAACGACTACGACATCAACGACTACCGCACCAAATCCGAGCTGACGCGCACCCGCCTGATCACGGCAATTACCGCAGCGCTGCGCTCTTATGACCAGATCCGCACCATCGCCGAAAACCGTCGCGGCCTTGAGCTGATTGTCAGCGCGGTGGCCGACCTGATGGAAAAGCATGCGCTGACCCAGTTCGCCGAAGGCGTGCTCACGCAAATGACTGCGCTGCTGAAGCTGCCGCTGGATGGCATCGTCTGCGCCCAGAAAGGCTCGCCGTTTTCCGATGACAATGACGAGCGCCTCTACATCGTTGGCGCGGCCGGCCGACTGGCCCACCTGATCACCGCCCCCGTGGACGAACTGCACGAGCCGCATATCGAGCACAGCATCCGGCATTGCATCGCCCAGCAGGCTCATGTGTTCGCGCATGATGCGACCACGCTCTACCTGCGCGGCGGCAACCAGGAAGCCGCCGTTTATGTGCATACCGGCAAGCAGCTCACCGAGCAGGACCGGCAATTGCTGGAAGTCTTCGCCGCCAATATCAGCGCCTGCTTTGGCAACGTCAAGCAGGTGGAAATGCTCAACTACGTCGCCTACCACGACACGCTGACCCGGCTGGCCAATCGCAGCTGCTTCATCCTGTGGCTGGACATCGCCACCCGCCAGGTCAACCCGCGCGAGGTGGTCTGCCTGATCGACCTCGACCATTTCGCCGACGTCAACGATGCGCTGGGCCATGATGTCGGCAATGCGCTGCTGGTGGCCGTCGCCGAACGGCTGGAACAGCATCTGGCACCCCACTGCCGCATTGCCCGCACGGGAGCTGACATTTTCGGCCTGCTGGGACCGGAAAACCTGCTCAATCCGGAAAACCTCGAAAACATCTTCAATCAGTCGTTTGCCGTGGGCGAGCACCACCTGCCGGTGACGATTACCACCGGTTATTGCCGCATGCTGGAAGGGGGCGAATCGGGCTTCACGCTGCTCAAGCGCGCCAATATCGCGCTCAATCGCGCCAAGAAGCACTTTCATGAAAGCCACGAATATTTCATGGCCGACATGGAAGACAACACGCGCTGGCGCCTGGAAGTCATCCGCCACCTGCGCCACGATTTTCAGCTCAAGAGGCTGGAAGTCTGGTACCAGCCGCAGATCGAGCTGGCCACCAACAAGGTCATCGGCATGGAAGCACTGCTGCGCTGGCCCTCCGAGGATGGCTTCGTGCAGCCGCCTTCGGTCTTCATCCCGCTGGCGGAATACTCCGGGCTGATCGTCGAAATTGGCGAATGGGTGCTGGCCGAGGCCGCCGATGCCTGGCGCAGCCTGCAGGATCTCTACAATGCCCCCAAGCGCGTGGCGGTCAATGTCAGCATGCCGCAATTCCGCAACCGCCGGCTGATCGACCGCATCGCCGAAATCCTTGGCTCACACCGCCTGCCGCCCACCGCGCTCGAGCTGGAAATCACCGAAAGCATCGCCATGGACGAACCGAAGGTGGTGATCTCGGCGCTGGGCGCCCTGAAGGAACTGGGTGTGCACATTTCCATTGACGATTTCGGCACCGGTTTCTCGTCACTGGGCCAGCTGCGTTCGCTGCCGATCAACTGCCTGAAGATCGACCAGAGCTTCGTGCGCGAGATCGCCGACGGCCGCGGCGGCATGTACGCCGAAACCATTGTCGCGCTGGCCACCAAGCTGGGACTCTCCACCATCGCCGAGGGTGTCGAAACGGCTGAACAGGCCGGCTTCCTGCGCGCGCTGGGCTGCCGCGAGGCTCAGGGCTATCTGTACGCCAGGCCGATGACGCTGAAGGATTTCCGGGGCTGGCTGCAGCAACGCCGCGACTGAGCGGAGAATTTTGCTCCAAATCACTGAATCGCCATTTTCAATGGCGATTCCCGCCAGCCCGGCTTAAGGCCGGGCGTCATCCGGGTTACAATACCGCCATTTTCATCAGTCCATTTCGGGAGCTGTTGCATGACCAAGCTGTTCATTGAAGACCTCGACCTTGCCGGCAAGCGCGTTCTGATGCGCGTCGATTTCAACGTGCCGGTGAAAAACGGCGTCGTGGAAAGCGACAAGCGCATCCGCGCCGCCCTGCCGACCATCCGCCATGCGCTGGAGCAAGGCGCTGCCGTCGTGCTGATGAGCCACCTCGGTCGCCCGAACGGCCAGAAGGTCGAAAAGTACAGCCTGGCGCCGGTTGCCAAGCGTCTGGAAGAATTGCTGGGCAAGCCGGTCACCTTCCTGAACGATTGCGTCGGCGCTGAAGTGGAAGCCGCCTGCGCGAAGCTCGCCGCTGGCGACGTCGTGCTGCTGGAAAACGTGCGTTTCCACATCGAGGAAGAAGGCAAGGCCAAGGATGCCGAGGGCAACAGCGTGAAGGCCGATCCGGCCAAGGTGGCAGAATTCCGCGCCAGCCTTTCGAAACTCGGCGATGTGTTCGTCAACGATGCCTTCGGTACCGCGCACCGTGCCCACTCCTCCATGGTTGGCGTTGATCTGCCGCGTGCATCGGGCCATCTGCTGAAGAAGGAACTGGATTTCCTGGGCGACGCGGTCAACAAGCCGGTGCGCCCGCTGGTCGCCATCATTGGCGGCTCGAAGATCTCCGGCAAGATTGACGTGATCGAAGCATTGCTGCCCAAGGTCGACAAGCTGCTGATCGGCGGCGGCATGGCCTTCACCTTCCTGAAGGCCAAGGGCCATGAAATCGGCAAGTCGCTGTGTGAAAACGACAAGGTCGAACTGGCCCGCGAATTGATGGCCAAGGCTGGCGACAAGCTGGAACTGCCGTCCGACACCATGGTCACCAAGCATCTGGACTTCGATGCCCGCACGCTGGACGGCCTGGTGCAGGTTGATTCCACCGCCATTCCGGCCGATCAGGAAGGTGTGGACGTCGGTGCTGCCACGCGCGCCCGTTACGCTGACATCATCAAGTCCGCCAAGACCGTGCTGTGGAACGGCCCGATGGGCGTCTTCGAAATCGACGCGTCCGCCGAAGGTACCTTTGCCATCGCGCACGCGCTGGTGGACGCCACCGCCAATGGCGCGATTACCGTCGTAGGTGGCGGCGACTCCGTTGCCGCCGTGGAAAAGGCCGGCCTGGAAGACAAGGTCAGCCACGTTTCCACCGGCGGCGGCGCTTCGCTGGAATTCCTCGAAGGCAAGGCACTGCCGGGCGTGGAAGCGCTGAGCGACAAGTAAGCGGCTTCGCGCAGCATGACAAAAGCCCCGCACAGCGGGGCTTTTGTTTTACATCATCGGGTATATGGCTGCAGCCCATTGCATAAAAAGGCTGCAGCCACATACCCTTGGTCAACAATAATCAGGCACGGCGCCAGGTCGTCACGCCCGCCTTGTCTTCCAGGACGATGCCGGCCGCCGCCAGCTCGTCGCGGATGCGATCACCTTCGGCCCAGTTCTTCGCGGCACGGGCGTCGCGGCGCGCGACGATCGCGGCCTCGATGCGCTCGGCCGTCCAGTCACCCGCGTCTCCCGCCCCGCCTTGCAGGAAAGCCTGCGGATCGCGCTGCAGGATGCCGAGAATCGCGCCCAGCGCCTTCAGTTCACCAGCTAGCCGCGCGCCCTCCTCGCTGCCGGCGTGGCGGTTGGCTTCAGACGCCAGGTCAAACAGCACGGCCATCGCGTCGGAGGTGGCAAAATCGTCGTCCATTGCCGTCTTGAAGCGCGCCGCATGCGGTGCGGCCCAGTCGATGGCGACCTCGGCAGGCTTGACATTGTCCAGCGTGGTATAAAGGCGCGTCAGCGCGTTCCTGGCGTCGTTCAGGTGCACATCGCTGTAGTTCAACGGGCTGCGGTAGTGCGCGCGCAGGATGAAAAAGCGCAGCACTTCGGCGTCGAACTTGGCCAGCACGTCGCGGATGATGAAGAAATTGCCCAGGCTCTTCGACATCTTCTCGTTGTCGACATTGATGAAGCCGTTGTGCAGCCAGTAGTTCACATACTGGTGGCCGTGCGCGCCCTCGGACTGCGCGATCTCGTTTTCATGGTGCGGAAACTGCAGATCCTCGCCGCCGCCGTGGATGTCGAAATGCTCGCCCAGATGGTGGCAGCTCATCGCCGAGCACTCGATATGCCAGCCGGGGCGGCCCGCGCCCCACGGCGAATCCCACTTCACTTCAGCAGGTTCCTCGGGCTTGGCCGCCTTCCACAGCACGAAGTCGCGCGGGTCGCGTTTGTTCGGGTCGACCTCGACGCGCTCGCCGGCGCGCTGCTCGTCAAAATCCTTGCGCGAGAGCTTGCCGTAGCCGGCGAAGTCCTTCACCGAGTAGTACACATCGCCATTGGGCGCGGTATAGGCCAGCCCCTTGTCGAACAGCTTGCCGATGATGGCCTGCATGCCGCCGACGTGTGCGGTCGCCCGCGGCTCGTGATCGGGGCGGATGACGCCGAGCGCGGCGAAATCCTCGTTCATCGCGGCAATGAAGCGCTCGGTGAGATGCTGGATCGGCTCGCCATTTTCCACGGCACGCTTGATGATCTTGTCATCGATGTCGGTGATGTTGCGCACGTAATTCACGTGATAGCCGCTGGCGCGCAGCCAGCGCACCATCATGTCGAACACCACCACCATGCGCGCATGCCCGATGTGACAGTAGTCGTACACCGTCATGCCGCACACGTACATATTGACGTGGCCGGGCGTAATCGGCGTGAAGACTTCTTTCTGGCGGCTAAGGGTGTTGTAGAGCGACAGCATGAGCGGCAGTCCGGCGTTGGCAAAAGAATAATTCTAACAAATGCGTCAAGAGCCCGTATGCCGACTTCCGCAGGCAGGCTGGCCGCCACAATCGCGAAACATCAACTCCATGGGTATCAGCGCAGAACCATTCATTGGCAATGGCCATGGGCATATACCCATGAAAAAGACCCGCCGCAGCGGGTCTTTTTCATGCTTGGCGAGCCGTCTTAGCTGCGCTCGACCGCCAGCGCAACGCCCATGCCACCACCGATGCACAGGGTCGCGATGCCCTTCTTGGCATCACGACGCACCATTTCGTGCAGCAGCGTCACCAGGACGCGGCAACCGGAGGCGCCGATCGGGTGGCCCAGCGCAATCGCGCCACCATTCACGTTCACCTTGTCCATGTCCCACTGCATTTCGCGGGCCACGCCCAGCGCCTGGGCGGCAAAGGCTTCGTTGGCCTCGATCAGGTCCACATCGGCCAGTTGCCAGCCGGCACGCTCGAGCACGCGCTTGGTCGCCGGCACCGGGCCCATGCCCATGATGCTCGGATCAACACCGGCGGAAGCCGCCGCGCGAATCGTCGCCAGCGGCTTCAGGCCCAGCTCGGCAGCCTTTTCGGCAGTCATCAGCATCACGGCGGCAGCGCCGTCGTTGATGCCCGAGGCATTGCCGGCGGTCACGCTACCTTCCTTGTCGAAGGCCGGACGCAGCTTGGCCAGACCGTCAGCGGATGCATTGGTCTTGATGAATTCGTCATTGGCAAACACGACCGGGTCGCCTTTTTTCTGCGGAATCACGACCGGAGTGATTTCATCGGCGAAGCGGCCGGCAGCCTGCGCGGCAGCCGCTTTCTGCTGGCTGGCCAGCGCCAGGGCATCCTGCTCTTCGCGGGTGATGCCGTATTTCTTGGCGATATTTTCGGCAGTCACACCCATGTGGTAGCCCTGATACACGTCGGTCAGGCCGTCGTACACCATGCTGTCCACCAGCGAAGCATTGCCCATGCGGAAACCGTCACGGCTGCCGTTGAGGATGTGCGGCGAGGCACTCATGTTTTCCTGGCCGCCGGCAATCACGATTTCGTTCTCGCCACTCAGGATGGACTGCATGCCCAGCGCAACCGCCTTGAGCCCGGAGCCACAGACCTGATTGATGGTCAGCGCCGGTACGGCATCCGGAATGCCCGCCTTGCGCAGGGCTTGGCGGGCCGGATTCTGGCCCAGACCGGCGGTCAGCACGTTGCCGAGGATCACTTCGCTCACGGCCTCCGGCGCCACCCCGGTCTTGGCCAGCAGGTCGCGAATGATGATGGCGCCCAGCTCCGGCGCGGAGACCTTGGCGAGGCTGCCACCAAAATTACCCAATGCAGTGCGCTGCGCAGCAACAATGACGATGTCCTTCATGGAAAATCCCCTTGAGTCTATTTCTATTTAATTAGTCAGGCTGGAGTAAACAACTTCACCACAACTTGCATTGGCATGCAAGCTTCAGATGCGCTCCTTGACGTAGCGCCCCGGTGCCGGCTCGATTTCCGGGTATTGGGTGGTGCCGGTCTTTTTCGGTGCGGCAACCTGGGCGCCAGAGTGCTGGACCAGCCATTGCGTCCAGTCCTGCCACCAGCTGCCCGGACGCGATTCGGCCCCGGCAAACCACTCGTCGTGGTTCTGCGGCAGGTTTTCATTTACCCAGTAATTGCGCTTGTTGGTGGTCACCGGATTGATGGCGCCGGCAATGTGGCCGGATGCGCCCAGTACAAAGCGGATCGGCCCGCTGAAAATGCCGGTGGTACGGTAGGCGGATTGCCAGGGCACGATGTGATCTTCCCGCGCGGCAAAAATGTAGGTGGGCAGATCAACCTTGGTCAGATCGATCGGCACCCCGCACAGGCTGAACGAATTCGGCTTGGTCAGGTTGTTTTCCAGATACATGTTGCGCAGGAAGAAGGTATGCATCGGCAGCGCCAGATTGGCGCCGTCGTTGTTCCAGTACAGCAGGTCAAACGGCGGCGGGGTCTGTCCCTTCAGGTAATTGTTGACGACGTAGTTCCAGATCAGGTCGTTGGCGCGCAGCGAGGCAAAGGTACGCGCCAGCTCCTTGCCCGATACCACGCCGCCGCGCGCGGTCTGGATTTCGCGCTGGATGACGGTGTTCCAGTCAAAGCAGTGGCGGATGTCGCCCGGCTCGGTATGGTCCAGCATCACCGTCATCAGGGTAATCGACTCGAACCAGTCCAGGCCGCGCGCCTTCATCACCGGCACGGTAGTGGAGACGATTTCGCCGCCAATGCAGAAGGACAGCACATTCATCTTCTCGACCGCAGCGGCCTCGCGTACCACGCGCGCGGCTTCCAGTACGCCCTGCTCGATGTAGTCGTCCCAGCGCAGATGCCCCAGTTCCGGAGTGACGGACTTCCAGGACATCAGGTAGGTGGTGTAGCCCTGGCTGACGATGTAGCGCATCATGGAATTGTCGGGCTGCAGATCCATGATGTAGTACTTGTTCACGCACGGCGGCACAACCAGCACGGGCGTAGCGTAGACCTTGGCGGTGGAAGCCTTGTACTGGATCAGCTGGAACAGCTCGTTTTCGAAGATCACGCTGCCCGGCGTGATCGCCAGATTGCCGCCAACCTCGAATTTTTCCTCGTCGGTCATCGTGATCGTGCCGCGTTCCATATCGGCCAGCAGCTTCTTCATCCCTTCCTGCAGGCTTTCACCCTTGGTGTCGATGGCGCGCTTGAGGACTTCCGGATTGGTCAGGGCGAAATTGGCAGGGCTGATGGCATCGACAAACTGGCGGGTAAAGAAGGCAACCTTTTCGCGGGTTGCTTCATCGGAGTGGCTGGTGTCGGCCAGATTCATCAGCCAGCGGCTGGTGATCAGGTAATTCTGCTTGATGTAATCGAACAGCGGGGCTTCCCATTCCGGCGCATTGAAGCGGCGGTCGCCCTTTTCGGTGCTCACCACGCTGGTTTGCGGCTTGGCCCCGATCAGGCCCAGCCACAGATCCATGTGCTGCTGGTAGTAGTTGGTATGGTGTTCCAGCCACTGGCCATGGTTCTGGCTGTAGTGCTGAATCAGATCGTGCAACAAGGTAACAGGCTGGACTGGAGCGGCATCCGGGGCGACCGAATTGATCCAGCCTTGCATCCATTGCTGGTTGGCGTCGGTCAGCTGTTTGAAAAATGCATCCAGGGCGGGGTTTGACAGCACAATTACTCTCCGTTGCGATAAGGGCAAAAACATTCTAGCAACCGGATGATGCAATGCAACATCAAGATTTGCTCGCAGTTGATGAAAGGCCAGTGAAAAACTAAAGTCGCACTTCCAGTTTATTGCCATAAGCCTTGATTTGGCATGACATTTGCCGTTTTCATGCGTAAAATCAGGACTAACTGATACACGTTGTTTTTTGGAGTCGGCGATGCGGAAAATCCTGCTTCGTACGTTTGCACTGGCGCTCAGTGCCTGCCTGGCCCTCAATGCACATGCCGCCAGCAGCAGCGAAAAGGCCGGCAGCAAGGCCAAAACGGTCAAAAAGCAGACCACCGCCAAACAGGTCAGCAACAAGAAGTCGTCCGCCGGCAAGAAGGTGACGATCACCAGCAGGAACAAAACTTCCATTAAAAAACAAGCGGTTGCCAAAGCGCGCCGCGATGTCGACGTAGCCCGCGTGGCCGCCCCGGTCTCGACACTGGACAATCCGGGGCTGCAGTCCGCCAACGCGCTGATCATCAATGCCAGCAATGGCCAGATCCTGTTCGAAAAGAACGCCGACAAGGCTACGCCGATTGCCTCGATCACCAAGCTGATGACGGCAATGGTCGTGCTTGATGCCAGATTGCCACTGAATGAACTGCTGACCATCAGTCAGGAAGATGTCGACACACTGAAGCACACCACCTCCCGACTGCAAGTTGGCACCGAACTCACGCGCGGCGAAATGCTGCTGCTGGCGCTGATGTCATCGGAAAACCGCGCCGCCTCGGCGCTTGGCCGCCATTACCCCGGCGGACGGGCCATGTTCCTCCAGCGCATGAACGAGAAAGCCTTTCAGCTGGGCATGACGCACACCCGCTTTGTCGACAGCAGCGGGCTGAATCCGGGCAATGTCTCCACGCCGCGCGATCTGGCACTGATGGTGAAGGCGGCAGCGCGCTACCCGGAAATCCAGCAGTTCTCCACCAGCAGCGAATACATCCTCACCTCGAATGTCAGCGGGCATGAAATGGCGTTTCGCAATACCAATCCGCTGGTGAAATCGGAAGACTGGGAAATCAATCTGACCAAGACCGGCTACATCAGCGAGGCCGGGCGCTGCCTGGTGATGCAGACCATGATCAATGGCATGCCGGTTGTCATGGTGCTGATGGATTCGGATGGCAAGTTCACCCGTGTCGGCGATGCACAACGCGTGCGCCGCTGGCTTGAACAATACAGCCCCCCCCTGCAAGCCCATCGCGCCGGCTGAACGCCCTCAGAGCTCTTGGCGCAAGCCACAAAATAAAACAGGACTCCACTGGAGTCCTGTTTTTCATGCCCGAGCCGCTTAATGCAAGGTCGGCACGCTCAGGCGCGCACATCGATATTCTGACCAAGATGCGCGGGATTGACACTCGCCGGCCCCGGTGGTGCGGGCAACGCCTCCAGCAGGCTCAGCGCGCTTTGTGCCTGAATATCCATCGCCTTGCGCAGCACCAGGTTGGGGATCGCATTGCCTGAGGTGGCATTGCTTGCCGCGTTGACCAAGGATGCATCCATCAAGATTCTCCCTTTTCCATCACTATCCGCTTATATTACCGCGCTTTTTTCCGACTCGCCGCAAGAATCGACAGACAGCCGCCCCGCTGCCGGACGCATCCTTGTAAAATGCCGCCATGACTACCCCTGCCTTCATCCATCTCCGCTTTCACTCCGAATTTTCCGTCACCGATGGCATCGTCCGCATCGACGATGCCATTGCCCGTGCCAAACAACTTGGCATGCCGGCCATCGGCAGCGCCGACCTGATGAACCTGTTTGGCATGGTCAAGCATTACAAGGCCTGCCGCAGCGCCGGGATCAAACCGATTGTCGGCGTGGATGTCTGGATCGAAAACGAGGACGACCTCGCCGCTCCGACCCGCGTCCAGCTGATCTGCAAGAATCGCGCCGGCTACGGCCGGCTGTGCGAGCTGCTCACCCGCGCCTATCTGGAAAACCAGCAGCGCGCACAGGCCGAACTGAAAAAGGCCTGGCTGCTGGATGGCGACAATAGCGGGCTGATCTGCCTGTCGGGCGCGCATCAGGGTGACATCGGCCAGGCCTTGCTGGCCGGCAACGATGCACTGGCCGAAGAGCTCGCCGACTGGTGGTCGCAACGCTTCCCCGCTTCTTTCTATCTGGAATTGCAACGCTCCGGCAAGCCGGAATGCGAAGCCAGCATACAGGGCCACCTATGGCTCGCCGGCCAAATGGGGCTGCCGGTTGTAGCTACACACCCCATACAATTCATGGACCCGGATGACTTCAAGGCGCATGAAGCGCGCTGCTGCATCGCACAGGGTTATGTGATGGCCGACAAGCGCCGACCCAGGCTCTTTACCGAAGAACAGTATTTCAAGACGCCGGAGCAGATGGCCGAGCTGTTCGCCGACATCCCCGAAGCCCTGGCCAATACCGTCACCATTGCCCAGCGCTGCAACCTGAACGTGCAGCTGGGCAAGAACTTCCTTCCCGACTTCCCGACGCCGGAAGGCATGACACTGGACGACTATCTGGTGCATCTGGCCAAGGAAGGCCTGGAAAAACGCCTCGCCCAGCTCTACCCGGACGAGGAAAAGCGCAATGCCGAGCGCCCGCGCTATCTGGAGCGCCTCAAGTTCGAAACCGACACCATCATCCAGATGGGCTTCCCCGGCTACTTCCTCATCGTTGCGGACTTTATCGTCTGGGGCAAGCAGAACGGCTGCCCGGTCGGCCCCGGCCGCGGCTCGGGTGCGGGCTCGCTGGTGGCCTACGCACTGGGCATTACCGACATCGATCCAACCGCCTACGCCCTGCTGTTCGAGCGCTTTCTGAACCCCGAACGCGTGTCGATGCCCGACTTTGACATCGACTTCTGCCAGGACAACCGCTGGCGCGTGATCGAATACGTGCGCGAGAAATACGGCGCCGAGGCCGTAAGCCAGATTGCGACCTTTGGCACCATGGCCGCCAAGGCCGTGGTGCGCGACGTCGGCCGCGTGCTCGATCTGCCCTACATGTTCTGCGACGGGCTGTCCAAGCTGATTCCGGCGGCGCCCGGCAAGCACTTCAGCCTCGATGATGCCTACGAGATGGTGCCGGAACTGAAGGAGCGCGTCGACAACGAGGACGAAGTCAAACAGCTGTGGGAGCTGGCGAAAAAGCTCGAAGGCATGACGCGCAATATCGGCATGCATGCCGGCGGCGTCCTGATTGCACCGGGCAAGATCACCGACTTCTGCCCGGTCTATCAGGCCAGCGGCGCCGACGCCTCGCCGGTGTCGATGCTCGACAAGGATGACGTTGAACAGATCGGCCTGGTGAAGTTCGACTTTCTGGGCCTGCGAAACCTGACGATTATCGAACTTGCGCTGCAGTACATCCAGAAGCAGACCGGCGAATACCTTGACCTGATGAGTCTGGGTTTTGAAGACCAGGCCGCGTATCAGGTCTTCCGCGATGCCAACACCACCGGCGTTTTCCAGGTGGAATCGGACGGCATGAAACGCCTGCTGGAAAAGCTGCAGCCCGACCGTTTCGAAGACATCATCGCGGTGCTGGCGCTTTATCGCCCAGGCCCGCTGGGCTCGGGCATGGTCGACACCTTCATCAACCGCAAGAAGGGCCTGGAAGAGCCCGACTACTTCCACCCCGACCTGGAAAAATGCCTGGAGCCGACCTACGGCGTGATCGTGTACCAGGAACAGGTGATGCAGATCTCGCAGATCATCGGCGGCTACACGCTGGGTGGCGCCGACATGCTGCGCCGCGCCATGGGCAAGAAAAAGCCCGAGGAAATGGCCAAGCACCGCAGCACCATTGCCGAGGGCGCGGCGAAAAAGGGCTACGACCCGGCACTGGCCGAGATGCTGTTCGACCTGATGACCAAGTTCGCCGAGTACGGCTTCAACAAGTCGCACACGGCGGCCTATGCGGTGGTCAGCTATCACACCGCCTGGCTCAAGGCGCATTACCCGGCCGCCTTCATGGCCGCGACCATGTCGTCCGAACTCGACAACACCGACCAGCTGAAGATTTTCTACGATGACTGCGTCGAGAAAAACCGGCTGGAATTGCTGGCGCCGGATGTGAACCAGAGCTTTTACCGCTTTGTCCCGGTGGGGAAGACCCAGATTCGCTACGCACTGGGCGCCATCAAGGGCGTCGGCGAAGGCGCGATCGAGATGATCGTGAAAGAACGCGAGGCCAACGGCCCGTTCACCGATCTTTACGACTTCTGCCGGCGCACCGACAAGAAGGAAGTCAACAAGCGCGTCATCGAAGCGCTGATCCGTGGCGGCGCCTTCGACAGCATTGACGATCACCGCGCGCGCCTGCTGGCCAATGTCGAACAAGCCATGTCGCTGGCGGAGACTGAGGCCGCCAACCGCAATCAGGGCTCGCTGTTCGATTTGCTCGAAGACGATGCCACACCGGGTGTCGAGATGATCGAAGTGCCGCGCTGGGACGACAAGATCAAGCTCGCCGAAGAAAAAACCGCAATCGGCTTCTACCTTTCCGGCCACCCCTTTGATGCGCACGCCAAGTCGATACGCCCCTTCCTGAAAAACCGCCTCGATCGCCTGCAACCCAAGAAGGAACTGCAAACGATTGCCGGCATCGTCAGCGGCCTGCGCATCAAGGACGGTGATCGGGGACGCATGGCCTTCGTGCAGATCGACGATGGTCACGGCAAGCTGGAAGTATCGGTATTCAGCGAGGTCTACGAGGCCAATCGCAACAAGCTGCGCACGGATGCGCTGCTGGTCATCGAAGGCAAGATCAGCGAAGACCGCTTCAACGGCGGCGTGCGCGTCATCGCCGAGCGCATCTTCGATATTGCTGAAGCACGCAGCCGCTTTGCCCGCAGCCTGGAACTGGCCATCAAGCCCCCGCAAGCGGACAGCCGCGCGCTGCAGGCCCGGCTTGCGCCTTACCGCAGCGACTATGGCTGCAGCGTGGTGGTGAACTACCAGAACAGCCAGGCTGCCTGCCAGGTCCGGCTCGCGCCCGAGTGGCAAATCCTGCTTGACGAGGAACTATTGGGCAACCTGCAGCAGTGGCTTGGTGAAGGACAGGTCCGGGTTGTCTATCAGTAATGCAAGGCCTGCCACTGCGCCTTACCACCTGAACGGGCCCAGCCAGGCGTTGTTGATGGTTGATTGACTCTTACGCGATGGGCTATGTTGCCTCAGGCAAGGCAGTCATCACGCCGCAGTGCTGGCACGTTCAGCGGCGAACACGCTGCAACCAGGCAACATTACGCACCACGGCAAACTGGCGGTACTGCCCTGCGGGCGATGGGCTCTTTTGCCCCATTACGGCGTTATTTGCCACTGACAGTATTCGTACTGCGGCGTGGCAAATGCCTGGTACTCAGGCAAAATAGCCCATCGCGTAAAAATTAATCAAACCTCAACAGAGCCTAGCTGTCTGGTCTCGGATCATAATTTACCTCTCCGCAGTTGGCGACTCTATCTGGCACGTTCGGTTTTGGGTACGCTCTGCACGTCGATCTCCAGGTCAGGCCAATGAATCTCCGTCTGCACGGGCGCGCCCGTACCACTCCGGCTGTTCGTGCCGAAATCCAGGCCGCGCCGGCCGCCATCACCGATGCCGAACTGGCACGCCGCTATGGTGTCAGCAAGCCCACCATTGCCAAATGGCGCCGACGCAGCTCGGTGCACGATGAATCACACACCGCGCATCATCTGCAAACCACACTGACACCCGCCCAAGAGTGCGTCGTCGTCGAACTCCGCAAGCTGCTGCATCTGGCTCTGGATGACTTGCTGGTTGTCGTGCGCGAATTCCTTAATCCCTCGGTCTCGCGAGCCGGCCTTGGCCGTTGCCTGGCCCGCCATGGCGTCAGTCGCCTGCGGGACCTCGAGCCACCGGCATGCCCGGACAAGGGGAAGCCGTTCAAAGCTTATGAACCCGGGTTTGTGCATGTGGATGTGAAGTACCTGCCGCAAATGCCGGATGAAACGGCGCGACGCTATCTGTTTGTTGCCATTGATCGTGCCACCCGCTGGGTATTCGTGCAGATCCGGCCGCACAAGACGGCGGCAGCGGCACAGGCATTTCTGGCCGCCTTGAACAAGGCTGCGCCGTTTCGGATTCGTACAGTGCTGAGCGACAACGGCAGCGAGTTCACGGATCGGCTGTTCAACAAGCAAAAGCAGGCCAGTGGCGAACATGAGTTCGACCGGCTGTGTGCCGCACTGGGCATCGAACATCGCCTGACGAAACCACGCCATCCGCAAACCAATGGGATGGTGGAGCGCTTCAATGGCCGGATCAGCGAGGTGCTGGCCACGCACCGCTTCAACTCGGCGGAGGATCTGGCGCAGACGCTGACGCGTTATGTCTGGCTCTATAACCAGCATTTGCCACAGCGGGCGCTACAGCACCAATCCCCCCTTCAAGCGATGAAGCATTGGCAGAAGCAAAGGCCCGAGCTATTCAAAAAGCGTGTAATCAATCGAGCGGGACTGGACACCTAGCAAGGGGTGAACAATGCCGGCGTTGCATTTTCAGGTTTATGGCAGCGTCCAGGGGGTGGGCTTTCGCTATGCCACCCAGTGCGAGGCGCTGCGACTCGGACTGAATGGCTGGGTGCGCAACCGGCGCGATGGCAGCGTGGAGATCCACGCGGAAGGCGAGGCCGAAGCGCTGGGCAGGCTGGCGGACTGGTTGCAGCATGGCCCGGCCACCGCGCGCGTGAGCCGGGTCGAGCAATCGGAAGCGCGTACCGAGGGGCATGGCGGCTTTCTAGAGCGCCCGACGGGCTGAACCGAGGGGGCGCGGGTTGGCGGGCGCCGTAACGATGCAAGTGCCCTCTTTTGTCCTTTCTTGCCTCCCCACGCTTTTGGCAGCGGCAAACGGTTGCGTGCCAGTCAGCAGCCCTTACCCGCCTCGCATTCCTGGCGGCACTCAGCATAGCCCTGGGGAGTATTAACCCACAACGCCTTATCTGCAATGGCTACAGGGCAATACCTGCTGGACCTGACCTACTTGCTGGATATTGGATCGCGGGGCGGGATGCCACTGATGCCTCGCGCCGGATCAAACCAGCGGGAAAACCATTTGAAAGTGCGGCGATAGGCATCCTGACCCGCCTCGCCCGCCTGCGCTTCACCATGAGTCTCCGCAGCCGCCTTGCTCTGATCGAAATCATGCCGGCCGCCTGGATAACTGACGATATGGAACAGATCCTGCCGGGTCAGCTCACCGAGCTTGCGGCACGCCGCCAAGGGTGCCTGCCGGTCAGCCTCACCGAGCAGCAGCAGTGTCGGTGCAGCCACCCGATAATCACGCTTGCTGTTGAGCGACTGGCATTGCGGGAAAAAGGCGACGGCCGCGCGCGCCCCCGGATCGGCGCGCCCCATCAGCGTCAGCGCGGCGGTGGCGCCATGCGACCAGCCGAGCACGCCCAGCCGGTTGCCATCCAGCTCGCGCCGGGCATTCAGCCAGGACAGCGCATGCTGGGCATCATTGGCGCGAATACCCGCGGACACGCGCGGCCCCTTTCTGGCACTCTTCGGGCAATCCCGGCGCACGCCGCGCCGGCCATAACTGTCCAGCAGCAAGACGCCATAGCCCATTTCCTGCAGCAAATCCTTCATGCGCTCGTAGCGCGGCACCAGTTCGCCCGCCTTGTCATAAAGACCATTGCAGCCATGCAGCAGCAATACGGCCGGCGCCAGCACGTGCGTCTGGCCCTGCGGCGGGAAATACTCGCCGCGCAAGACCAGCGTACCGGCCGGAATCCGTACGGTTTCGGCGCCAACCCCCATCGCACTGAGCAGCAACAGGATGAAAACAACAATGCGCACGTGAACTCCCGGAAATTGGCCGCCCTGCCGACACGCAGGAAAGCCGGCCATTATACCTGCAGCATCCCTGTCAGTGGCTGCCAGCTTGCACTGCACCATTGCAAACAGCCGCCCAAGGGCGGCTGTTGCTCGATATGCCCCACGTCACGGGCGGTAAGGGTGTTTTGTCTGCTTTACAGCACTACGTCGCGCGAGACGCCGTAGCGACGCAAGATGCGGCGCAACTGTTCCAGCGCCTCGATCTGGATCTGGCGCACGCGTTCGCGGGTCAGGTTCAGGTGCGCGGCCAGATCTTCCAGCGTACAGATTTCGTAGCCGTTCAGGCCGTAGCGGCGCTCGATGACCATACGCTGCTTGTCATTGAGCTGCTTGAGCCATTCACGCACATAGCGTTCGATTTCCGCGCCCTGCAGAATGGCCTCCGGGCCTTCGTTCTGCTCGTCGGGGATGGATTCGCCGATGGTCAGCATCGGGTCGATGTCCAGTGGCGCATCCAGTGAAGCCACACGCTCATTCAGGCCCATGATGCGGCGCACATCAGCCACCGGCTTGCCCACCAGCTCGGCCACTTCCTCGACGCTGGGGTCCCGGCCCAGATGCGATTCCAGATGGCGCTGGGCGCGCAGGTAAACATTGAGTTCCTTGATCACGTGCACCGGCAGGCGGATGGTGCGCGACTGATTCATGATGGCGCGCTCGATGGACTGACGGATCCACCAGGTGGCGTAGGTGGAGAAGCGGAAACCACGCTCCGGATCGAATTTTTCCAGCGCGTGCATCAGACCGATATTGCCTTCCTCGATCAGGTCCAGCAGCGTCATGCCGCGGTTGATGTAATGCTTGGCGATGTTCACGACCAGCCGCAGATTGTGCTGGATCATTTTCTGCCGGGCTTCAAAATCGCCCTTCACGACACGGCGGGACAACTCGCGCTCTTCGTCGGGCTTCAGCAAGGGGCTCTGGCCGATCTCGTTCAGGTAAATCTGCGTCACATCCGCAGTCGACTCGGTCGCGTAGCTTTCGACTTCTTCGGCGGCCGCCTGCTCGACCTCCAGCTCGGCATCGGAGGCGTCATCGCCATCCAGTGCGTCTTCGTCCACTACTTCATCGTTTTCCAGGATATCGATTTGTTCACTCATGATCACTCTGCGCTTATATATTTTGTTGGATCAACCGGTTTGCCAAACTTGCGGATTTCAAAATGCAGTTTGATCTCATCGGTGTCGGTATTCCCCATCTCGGCGATCTTTTCTCCCTTTTTGACGACGTCGCCCTCCTTCACCAGCAATTTGCTGTTATGTGCATAGGTCGAGAGATAGCCATTGCCGTGCTGCACAATCACCATCATTCCGTAGCCTCGCAGGCCACTGCCAGCATATACGACCTTACCACCTGCTGACGCAACAACAGACTGCCCTTTTTTTCCTGCTATATCAATCCCTTTACGTTCCTCGGTAAATCCCCTGGTCACCTTACCCGCAGTTGGCCACCCCCAATTGAGGCTGGAATCGGTAGCACTGGCGCCAGCGACTACAGGTTTTTCGGCGGTTTTGCTGGCATTGCCGGTGACGACAGGCTTGTGCTCGGCCGCTGCCGGCACCGACGATGAACTCGACGAGGATTGTGGCTTGGATGCAACGCCTGCGACAGCGCTGGCTGGCGTAGCGGCAGCAACTGCGGAAGCGGTGTAGGGCTGACGCACGGCTTTCGGGCCAGTTTTGACCTCTACACCCGTTGCCACCTTGCCGGCTGCTGGCTGGCTGCCCGGCGCTGCAAGTTGCAGAACCTGCCCGGCTTTCACGTCATCCGGATTGGCAATCGCATTCCAGGCGATGAGATCTCTGGGGGCGACGCCCTGCTCGCGGGCGATCTTGTACAGTGTGTCCCCGCGTTGCACGGTATAGCTGCGGGCAGCGCCAGGCTGTACTGCGACAGGCTGGCCCGCCGGCGTCGCCACGGCTGTCGGTACCGGCGTAAGCACCGAAGAGACAATCTCGCCTTCATTGCCCAGTGGCCGGCTTTCCGCCACCGGTGCCTCGGCAACCGGTCTGGGCGTGGGCTGCGGCCGGGGGGCCGGTGTTGGCGTCTGCCCGACCGGACGTTCACTGATGGGGGCCGGCTGGCTGGGCGTGGACGAACAAGCGGCAAGCAGGATGGCAGCGACAAGACTGCCAAGACGATGGATCACGGCGCGGTGAATCACGAAATACTCCTATGAAATGGATTAATGGGCGACCCCGCCGAGCAGCGGCACAAAACGCACCGGCTCGAGGCGGGATTCCACCCAGTTCCCGTTTTCCTGGCAGATCAGCACCAGCTCCTGGCTGTGCTGGCCGACGGGGACGATCAGCCGGCCATGGGGGGCCAGCTGGGCAATAAGGTGTTCAGGGGAGATCGGCGCGGCGGCGGCAAACAGGATTACATCAAAGGGGGCAGCCTCGGGCACGCCCTTGCTGCCATCGGCATGGCGCAGGCGGGCGTTGTGCACGCCAAGTTCGGCCAGACGGTGGCGACTGGCTTGCGCCAGCGCGCCGATACGCTCGATGGAATAAACGGTTTTGAACAATTGGGCGAGTATGGTTGCCTGGTAGCCGCAACCGGTGCCAATTTCCAGCACCTTATCGCGCGCGCCAGCCCCCAGCGCCAGCTCGGTCATGCGCGCCACAATATAGGGTTGCGAAATGGTCTGGCCATGGCCGATGGGCAGGGAGGTATCGTCATAGGCCTTGTGCTGCAGCGCTTCATCGACAAACAGATGCCGGGGCACCTGCTCCATCACGGCCAGCACCTCGGAGTTGCTGATGCCCTGCTCGCGCAAGCGATCAATCATGCGCGCCCGGGTACGCGCCGAAACCATGCCGGAACCGGCCAGGTGGGCGGAATTCAGTCGGATAGCCATGACTCGACCATATCCATCGATGTATATGACGTCAAATCAGTAGATAAAGGGGTTACAGAGACATACCCCTGAGCAACGGCATGGAAATCGGTGCCTTCACCAGCATCGGCCGCCACACCCGGCGGGCCCACCCACCAGATGGTTTCGCCACGCGGATTGCTGGATTTGATGACCGGCGCCGACTTGTGCCGACGCCCCAGCCGCGTCTGGCGTATGCCCAGTATCTGCTCGTAGGGCAGATCGGGCACGTTCACATTCAGCAAGACCGGCGCACCCAGCGGCTGGCGCTTGAAACGCTGCACCAGCTCGCGGGCCACCCGTGCGGCGGTCTCGAAATGCTGCGGCGTACGCGAAGCCAGCGAAATGGCCACCGCAGGTACGCCAAGCAGATAGCCTTCGGTTGCCGCCGCGACCGTTCCCGAATACACGGTGTCATCACCCATGTTCGCGCCATGATTGATGCCGGAAAACACCATGTCGGGCAATTGCGCCATCAAGCCGGTGGCCGCCAGATGCACGCAGTCGGTTGGCGTGCCATTGACATAGAGAAAACCGCCGGGGGCTTCACGCACGGTCAGCGGGCGATCCAGCGTCAGGGAATTGCTTGCTCCGCTGCGATCCCGCTCGGGCGCGCAGACCATGGCCTCGCCTTCTTCTCCCAGCGCCATCGCCAGCGCGGCGATGCCGGGGGCAAAATAGCCATCATCGTTTGAAACCAGAAAGCGCATGTCCATCTCCGTTGATGAGCTATTCTAGCGGCAGCGCGAGGCGGTGCAAAATAAGCTTAAGCCTGCCTTGCTCCGGAGGGGCGATAACTGCTGAATATGCCACAGGCCACGATCAGCGCGATGCCGAGATAACTCGGCAGGGGCAGACGGTCATCCCAGATCAGCACACCAAACACGGTGGAAAACACCACGGTCAGATAAGCAAGGCTGGCAACAGTCAGCGTCTTGCCCTTGCGATAGGCGCGTGTCATCGACAATTGCGCGACGGTTGCCGCAGCGCCCATGCCGGCCAGATAGAGCGCATCGTGCCAGCCGGGTACATGCAGCCCCTGTTCCTGCAGCAGCATCCAGACAGCGGCGCCAAGCGAAGAGACCAGCGAGAAATAGGATACGGTGCGCCACTCGGGTTCGCCCGCACGTCCCAGTTCATGGACATTCAGATAGGCAATGCTCGCGAGAAAACCGGAGCCCAGCCCGATCAGCGCCGTGAGCGTCTGCTCGGGTGCGAGTGAAGGCCGCAGCAGCAATATCACGCCGGCAAAGCCCAGCAGCACCAGCAGCATTTGCCTGATGGCCAGCGGCTCGCGCCGCCAGAACAGCAGCACCAGCACCAGAAACAGCGGCGAGGTGTAATTGAGCGTCACCGCCGTGGGCAAGGGCAAATGGGCAATGGCATAGAAATACAGCATCAGGGCGAAAAAGCCCGAAATGCTGCGGGTCAGATGCAGGCGCAGCACCGTTGCCGGCACGCGCAGGCTGCGCCCTTGCGGCAGCACGATCACCATGATGCCGATCAGGCCGGCAAGGCAGCGGTAAAACACCAGCTCGGCGGTTGAAAAACCGGCACTGGCCAGCTTGACGAAGACCCCCATCACGCCGAAGGACAAGCCGGCCATCACCATCCAGAATGGCCCGGAATGCCGCCAGTGCGTCAGTAGCGCATGCATGAATGTTCCTGCCCCGGAAATGCAAAAAGCGCCCGACAGGCGCTCTCTGCATTATCGCACGGTCTGCCCTGCGTCATCACGGGCAACGCAGCCAGCGGCTTTCGTCTTCCTTGACGATGGCCGAGCGCAAATCATCGCCACAGTAATAACGGACTTCTGCCTGCTTCAGGTCACCCGGCGACGGATCACCACACCAGCGGTTGCTGGCCTCGAGCAGGTATTCACCACGGCCATTGGCGCGATTGGCCAGATTGCGCGTGAAATCGCAGCTGCGCTTGCCGGAAACATAGCGGGCGCGATCAATGCGGATATCACGACGATACCCGTCATTGTTGTTGCCCCAATTGTTGCCATTATTGTTCCAGCCATTGCCGCCGTTCTGCATCATTTCATAGGCAGCGCGCCAGCCATCCTGGAAGCCTTGCTGATATTCGGAGCTGCGCCCGCTCATTCTTTCCTGCGGAGGACGGGGTTCCGCATGGGCCAGCACGGAGAACACGGCAAGACTGCCGAGCAAAGCCAGTTTCTTCAGCATCATGTTGCACTCCTCCTGATGAATTCAGGGCCGATTATGCAACATGAATACTGAAAAAAACATGAACAATGTCGCAAGTGGAAAACGGCATTATTTCCGCAACAGACCGGCCATCTCGCGGCGGTAAAACTCGTGAAAATGCCGCATGCCGTCTTCCATCGGACTCTGGTAAGGGCCGACTTCGTTGCGGCCGGCGCGATACAGCGCCTCTCGCCCGGCCTCCATGCGATCGATGATTTCGCGATCCTCGACTGCCGTTTCATCGTAGGCCGCCTGCTCGGCCGCGATGAATTCCGGCTCGAAATAGGCGATGTCTTCCGGGTAATAGAATTCGACCACGTTCTTGTAGCTGCGCGGCCCCGTCGGGATGATGGTGGAAATCACCAGGGTGTGCGGATACCACTCGACGGTAATGTTCGGGTAATAGGTCAGCCAGATTGCACCAAATTCCGGCTTTTTGTCGCCGTAATAGGCATTGACCTGCCTGTGCCACTCCTCGTAGGTACGCGAACCGGGCTTGGCCAGACCGTTATGCACCCCTACCGTCTGCACCGAATACCACGGTGCGAACTGCCACTGCAGATCGTTGCACTCGACAAACTGCCCCAAGCCCGGGTGGAACGGCACAACGTGGTAATCCTCAAGGTAGACCTCGATAAAGGTTTTCCAGTTGCCCTGATAGTCGTCGACATGCACCGAATGAAAGACGTAATTCGAGAAATCGAAGTTCCTGGCGACGCCCATGTCTTTGAGGTCAGCCTCGATATCGCGGCCGCTTTCAAAAAGCAGACCATTCCAGCTTTGCAGCGGGGTATCGGGCAGATGCAGGCAGGGGTTGCCCGGAAAATGCGGCGCGCCCATCAGCTGGCCCGCTTCGTCATAGGTCCAGCGGTGCAAGGGGCAGACGGTATGCTTGCCATTGCCGCGGCCATCGAGCATGAAGGCCTGACGATGGCGGCAGATATTGGAAAGGCATTTGACTTCGCCGGCTTCGGTGCGCTTCAGGTATCGCGCGCCATTGCTGGCCTCGAGCACGTGATAGTCACCGGCATTGGGCACCATCAGTTCGTGGCCGATGTATTTGGGGCCTTTGGCGAACAGCCGTTCGAGTTCGGCCTGATAAAGTGTTTCGTCGAAGTAGGATGACACCGGCAATTGCGTGTTCATCTCGAGCTGCAGACCCGCGCCTGGCAGGCCATCATGCAGTTTGGACATATCCCATACCCCCAGTGGTTGAAGGTCTAAGACGTCTTGCCACTTGTGCCGCTACGCTGGCGGCGATGGGTGGGCAAGCCATCGTTTGAAAATGCCGGCGCCTTGCGCAACCGACCCGAAAAAGGGTACGGATTTTCCCCCATCCCTGCCCACCGGGCAAGCTCTTTCGCTGAAACTTGCCATGAATTCAAGCAGATAGATTAGAACAAGCCGCGTACGGCAAAGCAGTTGCCCTGCGGCAAGCCAGCCTGGTCAGCACCACATACACCAAACCGTATACATGTGCAGGCCATGCGGATATTTGCTCGCATTAATATACCCGGCAATTAAGCCAAAAAATCCAATCCAGGCAAGCGCCGTCGGCACACCCTGCTTGCCCGCGCTCGCCAGACTGCTATGCTCGATGACTCCTTTCTTGCCAGGCCATGCCCATGCCCATCACCATCCGCCCGATCCGTGCCGATTTCCTGCTGAAAGCCCGCGAGGCCGGGCTTGACGACCAGAACCAGCCGGTCGTGCGCCTGCTCGCCAAGGGCGGCGAACCGTGCCGCGACGTGCTGCGCAAGGCGCGCCCGGGTGAAGCGCTGATCCTGGCAAGCTACTGCCCGTTCAGCGTTCCCGGCCCCTACAAGGAATACGGTGCGGTCTACATCCTCGCGCAAGCCAGCAACGAAGCGGTGCGCTATGACCGTTTTCCGCTGCCGACCGGCTCGCCGCTCGACTACCTGCGCGACAAGCCCTTTGTACTGCGCGCCTACAGCGCCGATGAACGCATCGTGGACGCCGAGCTGTTGCACCCGGCCCAGGCAGAAGCGGTGCTGGCGCGTTTTTTCGCCAATCCCGAAGTCAGCTTCGTGCTGGCCCGCTTTGCCGCCTATGGCTGCTATGCCCTGCGCATCGACCGCCCTGCCAGCTGATACGCAGGCAAAAACAAAGGCCGCATCAGCGGCCTTTGTTTTATCTCGCGAAGCCGGCCCAAGCCGGCAACACCGAACGATTTAGATCGTTACCTTGGCGGCTTCGGCCTGGTAGCTTGCCATCTCGTTGAAGTTCATATAGCGATAGACTTCGGCGCCCTTCTCGTTGATCACGCCGATATCGGCCATGTACTCCTCGCGGGTCGGGATGCGGCCCAGACGCGAAGCGATGGCGGCGAGTTCGGCCGAGCTCAGGAACACATTGGTGTTCTTGCCCAGACGGTTCGGGAAGTTGCGGGTCGAGGTCGACACCACGGTCGCGCCTTCGCGCACCTGCGCCTGGTTGCCCATGCACAGCGAGCAGCCCGGCATTTCGGTGCGCGCGCCGGCCATGCCGAAGGTGCCGTAGTAGCCTTCTTCGGTCAGCTGCTGCGCATCCATCTTGGTCGGCGGAGCAATCCACAGCTTGGTCGGCAGGTCGCGCTTGCCTTCCAGCAGCTTGCCGGCGGCGCGGAAATGACCGATGTTGGTCATGCACGAACCGATGAAGACTTCATCGATCTTGGTGCCGGCCACGTCGGCCAGTGTCTTCACGTCGTCCGGGTCGTTCGGGCAGGCCAGCAGCGGCTCGACGATTTCGCTCATGTCGATTTCGATGACCGCAGCGTACTCGGCGTCGGCGTCGGCCTTCAGCAGTTCGCCGTTGGCGATCCAGTCTTCCATGGCCTTGATGCGGCGACCCAGGGTCTTGGCATCGCCATAGCCGTCGGCAATCATGGACTTCAGCAGCACGATATTGGACTGCAGGTATTCAACCACCGGCTCGCGGTTCAGCGCCACGGTACAACCGGCGGCGGAACGCTCGGCCGACGCATCGGTCAGCTCGAAGGCCTGCTCGACCTTCAGATCCGGCAGACCTTCGATTTCCAGGATGCGGCCGGAGAAGATGTTCTTCTTGCCCGCCTTGGCAACGGTCAAGAGACCGGCCTTGATCGCGTAGAACGGAATCGCGTTCACCAGATCGCGCAGGGTGATGCCCGGCTGCATGGCGCCCTTGAAGCGCACCAGCACGGATTCCGGCATGTCGAGCGGCATCACGCCGGTCGCGGCACCAAAGGCCACCAGACCGGAACCGGCCGGGAAGGAAATGCCGATCGGGAAGCGGGTGTGCGAGTCACCGCCGGTGCCCACGGTATCGGGCAGCAGCATGCGGTTGAGCCAGGAGTGGATCACGCCGTCGCCCGGGCGCAAGCTGACGCCGCCACGGTTGCGGATGAATTCCGGCAGTTCGTGGTGCATCTTCACGTCCACCGGCTTCGGATAAGCGGCGGTGTGGCAGAACGATTGCATCACCAGATCGGCGGAGAAGCCCAGGCAAGCCAGGTCCTTCAGCTCGTCGCGGGTCATCGGGCCGGTAGTATCTTGCGAGCCGACCGAAGTCATGCGCGGTTCGCAATAGGTGCCCGGACGCACGCCCTGGCCTTCTGGCAGACCGCAGGCGCGACCGACCATCTTCTGACCCAGCGAGAAGCCCTTGTTGCTGGCAACCGGCGACTGCGGCAGGCGGAATTCGGTGGACGCCGGCAGGCCCAGCGCTTCACGCGCCTTGGCGGTCAGCGAGCGGCCGATGATCAGGTTGATACGGCCACCGGCGCGCACTTCGTCGAACAGCACGTCGGACTTGACCTTGAACTCGGCAACGACAGCGCCGTTCTTCTCGATCTTGCCGGCGTACGGGTAGATCTCGATCACGTCGCCCATTTCCAGCTTGGACACGTCGACTTCGATCGGCAGCGCGCCGGAATCTTCCTGGGTGTTGAAGAAGATCGGGGCGATCTTGCCACCAAGGCAAACACCGCCAAAGCGCTTGTTCGGCACGAAGGGAATGTCTTCACCGGTCCACCACAGTACGGAATTGGTCGCCGACTTGCGCGAGGAACCGGTGCCGACCACGTCACCGACGTAGGCAACCGGATGACCCTTGGCCGCCAGATCGCGCAGGAACTGGATCGGGCCGCGCTTGCCGTCTTCTTCCGGCTTAAAGGCCGCGTCGGCGCGGGTGTTCTTCAGCATCGCCAGCGCGTGCAGCGGGATGTCCGGGCGGCTCCACGCATCCGGAGCCGGCGACAGGTCGTCGGTATTGGTTTCGCCCGGCACCTTGAAGACGGTGACGGTGATCTTTTCGGCCACTTGCGGACGGCTGGTGAACCATTCGGCATTCGCCCAGCTTTCCAGCACGGACTTGGCGTTGGCATTGCCCTTGTCGGCCAGTTCCTTCACGTCATGGAAGTAGTCGAACATCAGCAGGGTTTTCTTCAGGCCTTCGGCGGCGATCGCGCCGACTTCGGCGTCGCCCAGCAGGTCGATCTGCGGCTTGATGTTGAAGCCGCCCAGCATGGTGCCGAGCAGCTCGACGGCCTTGGCGCGCGACACCAGGCTACAGGAATCCGCACCACTGGCGACCGCAGCGAGGAAGGCGGCCTTCACCTTGGCGGCGTCATCCACGCCGGGCGGAACACGGTGGGTCAGCAGGTCGACCAGGAAGGCTTCTTCGCCGGCCGGCGGGTTTTTCAGCAGTTCAACCAGCTCGACGACTTGCTGGGCAGTCAGCGGCAGCGGCGGGATGCCCAGCGCGGCGCGCTCGGCTACGTGTTGGCGATAGGCTTCAAGCATGATTCAAGCTTCCGGAGGTAATGGGCAGCGAAACGAGGGCCACACGGGGCGTGCGGCACTCACCGGCTTGTCCTGTCCGCGCGGGCCGGGACGGGCGCGCACGGAGTATGGATGATTTTTTGCCACGCCATGGTACGCGCAATGCCCCGGCCAGACAAACGAGTAATCGCCACAATCAATGTGAGTTAAACTCACAGAACAGCGGCAAGCTGGCGCTGTTTCGGCCGATTAGGCGGCCATCATCGCATCATTCCCGCCAACAGGTTCCATTCCCTCACACCATGACCCAGTCGCTGCCCCCACTCAATGCCCTGCGCGCCTTTGAAGCCGCCGCGCGCCTCAACAGCTTCAGCGCCGCCGCCGACGAACTGCACGTCACGCACGGGGCGATCAGCAAGCAGATCCGCCAGCTGGAGGACTGGCTGGGATTGCGCCTCTTCGAGCGCAGCGGCGGACGCGTCAAGCTCTCGGAAACCGGCTGGCGCTATCTGGTGCAGATCCAGGACGGTTTCGACATCATCAACAGCGCCACCGCGCAGCTGCGCGAACCCTCGGCGCAACGCCGGCTGGTGATCAATTCGACACCGACACTGGCGATGCGCTGGCTCTTGCCGCGCATGGGCGATTTCCAGCGCGCCAACCCGGACATCGAGCTGCGCATCGCCACGTCGGATCGCGACATCACGCGGCTCGATGCGCCATTCGACATCGCCATCCGCCGCGGCCCCGGCGACTGGCCGGGCTATGTCAGCCAGCCCTTTCTGGAGGAATGGGAGCTGCCGCTGATGAGCCCGGCGCTGCTGGAGCGCCATCCGGTGAAAAAGCCCGAAGACCTGGCGCGCCACACGCTGCTGCTGGCCGACACGCGCCCGACCGCCTGGCCGCGCTGGCTGACGCTCGCCGGCGTTCCCGAGCTCAAGCCGGCGGCCAGCCTGCAGTTCGACCACTTCTATCTGGCGCTGCAGGCCGCGATCGATGGCCTGGGCATCACGCTCGGACCCTTGCCGATGATGCAGCACGAACTGAACGCGGGCACGCTGGTCGCGCCGCTGCCGACGCCGGTGGTGCCGGTGCGCGGCTATTGCTGGATCGTGCCGCGCAGCCAGATGGACGACGCGGCGGTCAACGCGTTTTGCAACTGGCTGGAGCGCTGCCAGGCCCCGGCCGGGCAGAGCGCAAGCCTGCCAGATTCAGTCAGCACACCCGGCCGCGACTGATGCAGGCCGAACACCTGGCCTTGCACGAACACACCAACATACCAAATACCCTATATGGCTGTAGCCATTAAGAATAAATGTTCTCAGCCATATACGGTTGTTTTCGCAAAACCCAGCCTGCGACACGGCGACACGCACCAAGACCTTGCAACGCAGAAACGCCGAAGAAAGACCAGACCACCAGCCGCAGCCGGGTTTCTCTGCCTCCTTCCCTCCGCTGCGTCTCTGCGTTGGGTCAAGAGTTCGGCCAAGTCACGCTGCGCTTCAACAAGAAAAAAGCCCGCCTGGTCAGGCGGGCTTTGCAGACTGCGTAGTGCGGGGCGGAATTACATGCCCATCAGCATGCTCGGATCAAACGGCTGACCGTTGAGCTGCATCTGGCCACCCTTGATGGTGAAGTTGCTCTTGATCAGCTTGCCATCGTTCTGCACGAAACCCTGGGCGACGATCTGCTCCAGCGAACCCTGGAACATGGCCAGCGCCATCTCGGCCTCTTCGGCCGGGTTGGTTTCGCGGATGACGCGCTCGATCAGGGCGCCCGGCACCTGCACGGCCAGGCTGGCATCGATCTTCGGCAGCATGGCTTGCGGATTGGCCAGGTCTTCTTCCTTCAGGCCCTTGCTGGCCACGTTCAGCGCCAGCGAGCTGTCGCCTTCCGGGGTCTTCAGCGCGAATTCGTAACCCAGTTTCGGATCCTTCTTCAGCAAGGCCAGCAACAGCTGCTGCATGGCTTGCAGATCGGCCATCGGGTCGGACTTGCACTGCAGGGGGCCCTGCGTCCAGAAGCGGTCGTTGTATTGCTTGAGCGCAGCGGCGTCGAGGTTGTCCAGGTTGTACTTCAGCGTCATGCTGCCGATGTCCTTGCCATTGAGCTGGACGCTGGCGATGCCGCCCTTGGCGCTGCCCGACATCAGCCCGCCAGTGACCTTGCTTTCACCGGTCAGCTCGGTCTTGCC
The DNA here is from genome assembly GCF_000428145.1 of Chitinilyticum litopenaei DSM 21440. Lineage (GTDB taxonomy): Bacteria > Pseudomonadota > Gammaproteobacteria > Burkholderiales > Chitinibacteraceae > Chitinilyticum > Chitinilyticum litopenaei. Next base: position 41,037 of record NZ_ATZJ01000016.1, read on the forward strand.
CAGCTTGATGGCCAGCGGCGTGGCCTCATCCTTGAAATTCATGTCCAGGCTGGCCAGCGACATGCCGGAGGTGCCGACATACAGGCCTTCCGCCGAGCGCTTGGCCTGCTGCTCGAAGCTCAGCTCGCCCATGCTGATGTTCTGATTGTCCGGGGTAGCCAGCTCGACGCCGGGCACCTTGAGGGTGGCATCAAAGAAGCTCAGCGCCTCGTCGGACTTGATCGTGGCGGTCAGGCCCTTCCAGTTCAGCTTGCCCTGGGGATCTTCATAAGTCAGCGCCGGGCTGCTGATGGTGGTTTCGTAGGCGCCGGACAGCGCGAACTTGGTCACGATCTGCAGCGGCTCCTTGTCCTTGAAGATCTTGGCCAGCTCGGCCTTGGTCTTCGCGTCGTAAATGATCTCGGTGCTCATGCTCGGCGCAAACGGATGATGGCTGATCGTGTTGCGCAGCGTGACCGTGCCCAGCTCGCCCGGCAGCGACGCACCCTCGACCCCGTCGCAGCCGATGCGGTAGGTCACGTTTTCCACCGATGTGAACAGCCCTTTCTGGAAGTCGCGCTTGACGACCTTGATGATCGGATACTTTTTCAGCAGTTCGGCATTGCGCTCGACCGCACCATCGATCTTCTGGCCGGCATACCAGGCTGCGCCGACATAACCACCACCGGCCAGCAGGGCCGCTCCGGCCACGCCCAGAACAAGCTTGTTCATCGTTGATTCCTTTTTACATTGATCGTTGAAACTGTTAGGCAATTCATTGCGGCGACAGTTATATGCGAAAAATAATTACTTTGGTGTAATTTTTTGTAGGGCTGTGGCGTGGATCACGCTGAAAGCCTCCGTCATGCCAGCACCGCAGCAGCCAGCAGGCCGGGGAAGGCGCAAGCGCTACCCGCCGCGTCGGGCCAGGTGCCCAGGTACAGCAGCATGAGCGCGCAGCAGGCAGCGACAATCTTGGCTGGCGGGCTTGTAGCAATTCCATAATTCGATAATAATGGAATCATTGAAGACTGACACGGCAAAGCAGCGCGGCCGCCCGCCGTGCCGGGCACGGGATGACAGCACGCCATCACACGCCCGCAACAGTGCCGCCGTTTAATCGCTCTGGCACGACGCAGCGACGTCCTGCCTGCGCTGGCGGCCTGTACCGCGGATGGGCGGTCGGGCATCCGGCCACAAAGCAACAGCAGGGTATATAGACCGAACCCAATGCAGCAATGACTTTCAACCACATACCCACAACACAACCAGGGATCATCATGAGCAAGAAATTCAATGTCCTGTTTCTGTGCACCGCCAATTCGGCCCGCTCCATCATGTCCGAAGGCCTGCTGAACCACCTCGGCGGCGAGCGCTTCCAGGCTTACAGCGCTGGCAGCCAGCCCGGAACACAACCCAATCCGCTGGCCATCGAGCTGCTGCAGAAGCTCGGTCACGACACCAGCTATATGTATTCCAAATCCTGGGATGTATTCGAGGGCGAAGACGCGCCGAAGATGGACATCATCATCACCGTCTGCGGCAATGCGGCGAAGGAAACCTGCCCCTACTGGCCCGGTCATCCGGTTACCGCACATTGGGGCTATGACGACCCGCACGGTGAAACCGAAGAAGAAAAGCGCCAGTCCTTCGCCAAGATTTTTCTGCAGATCAAGCATCGCATCGAACTGCTGATCAGTTTGCCGGACGAGAAAATCGCCCATCTGGCCCATATCCGCGAAATCGGTGAACCCGGTGTGCTGGACGGAGTGAAGGCAGAATGAGCCAGCCCGCACTCGGTTTTTTCGAGCGTTACCTCACGCTGTGGGTGGCGCTGTGCATCGTCGTCGGCATCACGGCAGGCCAGCTGATTCCGGCCCCCTTCCGGCTGCTTGGCGAAATGGAAGTCGCCAGGGTCAACCTGCCGGTGGGCGTGCTGATCTGGGTGATGATCATTCCGATGCTGATGAAGATCGACTTCGCCGCACTGAAGGAAGTCGGCCAGCACTGGCGCGGCATCGGCGTAACGCTGGGCGTGAACTGGCTGGTGAAGCCGTTTTCGATGGCGCTGCTGGGCTGGCTGTTCATTCGAGAACTGTTTGCCCCCATGCTGCCCGCCGATCAGATCGACAGCTACATTGCCGGCCTGATTTTGCTGGCGGCGGCGCCCTGCACCGCCATGGTGTTCGTCTGGAGCCAGCTGGTGCGCGGCGAGCCGCACTTCACGCTGAGCCAGGTGGCGCTGAACGATGCCATCATGGTCGTCGCGTTTGCACCCATTGTCGGCCTGCTCCTGGGCATCTCGGCGATTACCGTGCCCTGGGACACGCTGCTGGTGTCGGTCGGTCTTTACATCGTGATTCCGGTCATCCTGGCGCAACTGGCGCGCAAGGCGCTGATCGCGCACGGCAGCCTCGATGCGGCGCTCAAGCGCATCCAGCCGTTTTCACTGTTTGCACTTTTGGCCACGCTGGTGCTGCTGTTTGCCTTCCAGGGCGAGCAGATTCTCAAGCAGCCGCTGGTGATCGCGCTGCTGGCCGTGCCCATCCTGATCCAGGTGGTGTTCAACTCGGGGCTCGCCTACGTGCTCAACAAGAAGCTGGGCGTCGCGCATTGCGTGGCCGGGCCGTCGGCGCTGATCGGCGCGTCGAACTTCTTCGAGCTGGCCGTGGCTGCGGCGATCAGCCTGTTCGGCTTCCAGTCGGGTGCGGCGCTGGCCACCGTCGTTGGCGTGCTGGTCGAAGTGCCCATCATGCTGGCCGTGGTGGCGGTTGTGAACCGCAGCAAGGGCTGGTATGAGGCCACCGCCTGATACATGACTACCGATATGCCTGCGGCCTTTTAGTGCAAATGGCTGCAGGCATATACCCCATAGATAGGCCAGGCATGCGCAAGGCCTGCCAGCTGGCTAGTCCAGACGGGCCTTTCCCGAGCCCGATGCATCGGCTGCAATGTCCAGCGCCTGCAGTACCGGACCAGCATGGCCTGCCCCTGGCCGCGCCCGGCGGCCATTGGTCGCATCGGCGCACCGCACGGACTGAAAACGATTATTCTTAATGGAATCAGTTGGATAGCCAGCACACGGAGGCCAGCATGATCACCAGCCCCATCGGCAGCAATGCCCTCACTCTGCCCGGTACACGCAGCCTGGACAGTGCGCGCGCCGCCCAGGAAAAAACCCTGCAGTCGCTCGCCAGCGGCAAGCGCATCAACAGCGCAGCCGACGATGCCGCCGGCTCGGCCATCGTCGAGCGCTTTGCCGCGCAGATTGCCGGCAACACGCAGGCCGCCCGCAATCTCAACGACGGCATTTCGCTGGCACAAACCGCCGACGGCGCGCTGGCCACGCTCAGCGACAACAGCCAGCGGCTGCGCGAACTGACGGTGGCCGCCGGCAACAGCACGCTCTCGGCCACCGATCGCGCGGCCTTGCAGGCCGAAGCCGACGCGCTGAGCCAGAGCAATCAGGACATCGTGCGCAACGCGCAATTCAATGGCCAGCCGCTGCTGCAAGGCGGCAGCGTCACACTGCAGGCCGGGCCCAATGCCGGCGACCAGCTCACCTTCAGCGGCGGCAGCCTTGCCGCCGGCAACACGGCATTGGGCAGTGTGCAGGGCCGCATTGACCTTTCCAGCCCGAGTGCCGCCAGCCAGTCGCTCGACCAGCTCGACAGCGACCTGAGTCGGCTGGCCGAGCAGCGCAGCCAGCTTGGCGCCGTGCAAAGCCGGCTTGAGGCCGGCATCGGCAATCTGCAGCAAACCGCCATCAGTGAATCGGCAGCAAAGAGCCGCATCGGCGACACCGATTATGCCGCCGCCACCTCGCGCTCGGTGCTGGAGCGCGTGCGCGGCGAAGCAGCGCTGGCCATGCGCGCGCAAGCCAATGCCAGCGCGCCGCAGGTACTCAGCCTGCTGCGCTGACGCCCGTCATCCACTGCGGCCATCATCGACAAGCGCGGGTATAATCCCGCGCTTTTGTCTGCCTGCCGCCATGAGCCAGAAATTCATCTACCTCGCCACGCTGGAGCGCCTGGATACCTGGGTGAAATACCGCGCCAGCCTGTGCAGCGACTGTCAGGCGACCTGCTGCACGATGCCGGTGGAGGTCAAAGTGGGCGACCTGGTGCGCATGGGGGTAGTCGCCCCCTTTGAGGCCGAGCACGAGGCGCCAAAAGCGATTGCCAGGCGTCTGGAGAAGGCCGGCATCATCGAGCACTTCAACTTCAAGCAGAGCATTTTCACGCTGGCCCGCCGCGCCAATGGCGACTGCCGCTACCTGCACGCCGAAACACGGCGCTGCACGATTTACGAGGCACGCCCCAACACCTGCCGCAACCACCCCAAGATCGGCCCGCGCCCGGGCTATTGCGCCTATCGCAACAAGCCCTGACAGAGGTTTTGCCAAACCCGGCCTTGCGCAGCCGGGGCGAGACAAGCAGGCAACAGGCTGCAACACATGAAAAAACGGGAAGGCAGCGCCTTCCCGTTTTTTCAAGCAAGTACCGTAAACCGATCAGCGGTTTTGCTGGATGCCGGCCACCACCCACTGCTGGCCGCTGTCACGCCATTGCGAGAAGTGCCAGATTTCATCAAAGGCCTCGGCAGCAGCGCCTTCGCTCTCGCGGATCTGGCCGTGGAAGCGCACGCTGGCCAGCTGGCGATTGCCTTCAAGCTCGAAATTCACCAGCTCGGACTCCACGCTCACCACATCGGTACGCTGTGTAGCGCTGCCGCGCTCGGCGATGTCAAGCTTGATCTCGGCGAACATTTCCGGCGACGTGAACTGGCGCAGGTCGTTCAGATCGCCCGCATCGTTGGCGGCCTGCATGCGGATGAAGGTCAGCTTCGCTTCGCGGGCAAAGGCGGCGGCGTCAAAGCCCACCGGCAGGTTCAAGGCGGCGACCGGTGCAGCAGCACCGAAACCGCCGGCAGCGCTGGTGAACGCGGCCGGAGCGGCGCTCGGCGTGGGCTGCCAGGCTTGCGGGGCACCGGCTGCCGCATAGTGAGCATGCGGATTGGGGGCGTACGGGTTGGCCGGGGCGCTCGCGCGACGGCGGGACATCAGCAGGCGGATCACGAAGAAGACCGCGACGCCAATCAGCAGCATGGTCAGCAGGCTGCCGAATTCCGCACCCAAGCCGAGCGAGGAAAACAGCGCGGCAAGACCAAGGCCGGCGGCCAGGCCAGCCAGCGGGCCCATCCAGGAGTTTTTCTTGGGTTGCGCGGCAGCGCCAGCCGGAGCCTGTTGCGGCGCAGCCTGCGCCTGCTTCTGGGCTGGAGCTTCACGTTGCACGCCCGAGTTGCGGCCGCCGCCGACACGCTTGGCTTCCGCATCGGGAACCACCATCGCGAATGAGATAAAGACTGCAAACAAGGCAATCAGGATGCGTTTCATGCTTCATCGTCCTCTGTAGTTGTGCTGGCAAACGGATTCACCAGTTGCTGCAGACTCAGGTGGTGGCAAATGGTTCCCATTGCAAGACAGACGCAAGACAGACGCGAGCGCGTGACTTCTTTCCCCGGCCAGCCGGCTTTTGCCGGGTTAGAATCCCGCCATGCCCGCATTCAATCGCCTGCTGCAACACAGCCTCGCCCTGCTCCTGCCGCTACTGCTGCTGGCGTGCAGCACGCCACCGGCCCCCGTCGTCAGCCAGCCGGGCCATTACCGCGTACAAGCCGGTGACACCCTTTACCGCATTGCCAAGGCGCACGGGCGCAGCGTGGCGGAGCTGACGCGCTGGAATCGCCTCAGCGACCCGGCCGACATCCGCACCGGACAACTGCTGCGCGTGACGCCACCCGACGCGCCGGTGACCGGCAAACCGGCGCCGGCACCGCGCCCGACAGCAAGCCCGCGCCCTACACCAAGCCGGCCAGCGGGCACCCCCGCCCCGACCAGCGCGCCAGCCCCGCAGGAAACGCTGCAGTGGCCGGCGGAAGGCGCGCTGCTCTACCGTTTCGATGGTCAGCGCAACAAGGGCATCGGCATCGCCGCCAGCGCTGGCAGCCCGGTGCGCGCCGCCGCCGCCGGCAAGGTCGTGTACGCCGGTGACGGCATCCGCAGCTACGGGCTGCTGCTCATCATCAAGCACGACAGCGGCCTGCTCACCACCTATGCACACAACCGCAAGCTGCTGGTCAAGGAAGGTCAGCGGGTCAGCGCCGGCCAGGCGATTGCCGAGGCCGGCGACAGTGGCGCGGATCGTGTCAAAGTGCATTTCGAAGTGCGGCAGCATGGCCAGGCCATCGACCCGCTGCGCGTGCTGCCGGAGCGCTAAGACCCTGCATACCCATGGCCGTGTCAGTCTGAAGCCATTACTCCAATTAGGCCAGAAGCCAATACCCTTATCAGAGTGCGCGCACCGGGATGGCGATCTGGCAGCCGAAGCGCCGGGTTTCCGCCTCGAAGCCGTGGCGAGGCAGGTAGATTTCGAAGCAGGGGCGATCGTCGAGCTGCAGGCCGCTGTCGGGCAACCACTCGCGGAACAGCGTCATCCACATGTCGCCACATTCCTCGGGCAGGCCGAAGAACTCGTACAGCGCATAACGCCCGCCCGGCAGCTCGCGGATCGCCGCCTCGCCGCTGGCGCTGAAGCCCGCGTCGACGGCCACGGCCGCGTCGTAGCGACACTGCGCGGGCGCGGTGATGGTCGGGTCGTCCAGGCTGATGCCGTACATCGCCCGCCCGCCGTGCAGGCCGTGCGCGCCGCACCACTGGTTGAAGCGCTGCCAGTGCTCCCAGATTCCCGGCCCGCCATACGGGCCGGTGCGGCGCAGGTAGGCGATGCGTACCGGTGCGAGGGTTTCGATGGTGATGGCGTTGGCGTCGAAGGTCATGATGGTCTCCTTGGGCAGCTGCAACCCCGTGGCTGCAGACATGCCGCTATCATCGCCCTGCCCGTCGCCCGGCGCCTGACCGGACTTGCCATCAAGCTGACCGAACTTGCTATTGCCATGCCGCGACTTGCGCTGCGCCGCGTAGCCTTCCTTGCGCCAGACGCTGGGCGAGCAGCCGAACTGCTGGCGAAAGGCCCGCGCAAAGCTCTCGCCCGAGCCAAAACCGCAATCCAGCGCAATGGTCAGCACCGGCTTGTCCGCCTGCATCACCAGGCGCATCCCGGCAATTTCCAGCCGGCGGCGGCGGATATAGTCCGCCAGCGTCTCCCCCTGCCAGGCCAGAAACAAGCGGTGAAAATGAAACGGTGAAAACAGCGCCAGCTCGGCCAGCGTCTCCAGCCGCAGTTCCTCGGCCAGATGATGGTCGATGTAATCGAGCACGCGGTTGAAGCGCGCGGTGTATTCGCGCCGAAACGGGAAATCATTCATTGGAAATTGCCACACTCACCCTGTCCCTGAATAGTCAGAACAAGGAATACACCAACACGGCCACGATCAGGATTGCAAACAGCAGCAGCATGCCATGACTGCTGATCGGCGGCGATGGCGGCATCAAACCCGGATGCAGAAGCAGATAGCGGTCGATCTGCTCCTTGGCTTCCTTCAAACCCACGCCCTGCTCGGTGCGCAGTCGCTTGATGGCGGCAATCTTGTTGCCTTTCACCAGCTCGGCGTACACCGCCGTTGATACCACCACATCCTGCTCTTGCATGGTCACTCCTGGTGCTCGGGAAATCACTACACACAGCCGCGCTGCTTCAGTACAGCCCACTGCTCGGCAGGCAGCCGGGCCTTGAGCGCAGGCAGCGGATCAACCGCCCCGGTGTTATCGGCATAGGCCACCACAAAGTCATCTGCCAGGGTCACCCCCGCCGCCCTGACCATCGCTTCCAGTGGCGCCATCACCTGCTTGAGCACCCGCAGCGCGGACGTATCACTTTGCTTCAACTGCATCAGCTGGGCATGCAGCAGGCAGGCCTCTTTCAGTGCCGGTTCGTCAAGCCAGTAGTCACAGCCAGCCACTTCCGCAGTTATTTCGTCAGGTGCCCACAGGGAATAACTGACGTCTTCCCCTGCTGCCAGAATGTTCTGGCGGTAGGATTCGCGCCCGCAGACCAGAAACGGCGGCCAGGCGGCGGACACATCCCCACTGGTGTAACACAGCAGCAGACAATACAGCGGTTCGTCGCGTGGCAATCGTGCAAGCGCGTCCTGCAAGGCCGCCAGCAGCAAGCTCTGCACGCGCGCTTCAATCGATTTCAGCGTTTCGCCCCTGGGCAAGGCCAGATAGAGCAGGCGCTCAGTGGCGGGCTTGACCTCTCCGGCCGCGTCCAGATATTGCAGATCGATTCTTGCCAGTTGGCCGGCGGCGTCATAGCTGTATAGCTCACGGCAATCCCAGTGCGGTTCACCTGCCGTCCAGTTGCGCGTCACCGTGCATTGCAGGCGCTCTCCCTGATAGACATAGCGTGTCGTGAACCCGTGACTGCGAAAGTGCACCGCATACTCCAGCAATCGACCTGCGTCATAACGGGACATATCAATCGAAGCCAGCCGGTCACCCTCGCCGCAATCGAGCCGAACGCAGCACTGAGGTGTGTGCAGGCTGGCTTGCAGGCGGCACCCGTTCTGCGAACACTCGATCAGAATACGGCCGGCAGCATCCAGCCCGTGGCGGACATGCTTTTCCGGTTTGGCCTTGTCGTCGGTCAGCCAGCGTGCGGGCGCCGCTCCGTACAATTCACGGGCGAACGGGGCAGCGAAACTCATGGATTCCGTCGCCCAGCGCCAGCGCACTACCTGAGCGTGTGCAGCGGCCAGCAAGCGCTCCACCTCTCCAGGCCCGGAGTAATGGGCAAACAGCCCAGCAAGCTCTTCATCCGGACTGGCAGTGTCAAAGCGGTGTTCAAGCATGGCAAAGATTGCCCTCTTGGCTGAGTTAGTGCTTGCCGGTGCTGCCGAAACCGCCTTCGCCGCGGTCGGAATCGGCGAATTCTTCGACCACGTTGAAATCCACCTGCACCACCGGCACGACGATCAGTTGCGCGATGCGCTCCATGGGCTGGATGGTGAAGCTGCTCTGGCTGCGGTTCCACACCGACACGAAGAGCTGGCCCTGATAGTCGGAATCGATCAGGCCCACCAGATTGCCCAGCACGATGCCATGCTTGTGGCCCAGGCCCGAGCGCGGCAGGATCATCGCCGCCAGCCCCGGGTCGGCCAGGTGGATCGCCATGCCGGTGGGGACCAGCGTGGTGGCGCCGGCGGCCAGCTCCAGCGGGGCCTCCAGGCAGGCGCGCAGGTCAAGACCGGCCGAACCCGGCGTGGCGTACGCCGGCAGATTGTCCTTCAGACGTGCATCGAGCACTTTCACATCAAGCGTTGCCATGGGTATGTCTCCTTGACCATTTCAGTTGTTAGCTTGCAGGGCAATACACTGCACTGTATTTACCTGGCGCGCTGCTGCTGCCAGCGCGGGTAGAGCCGCGCGATGTGCGCGATCAGCTTGCGGGCGATGTCCTGCTTGGGCGCGCGTGGCAGGCGGTGCTGGCCGTCGTCGTCCATCAGGATGACCTCGTTGTCGTCGGCACCCATCGCGGTCTGCACCAGATTCGCCACCAGCAGCGGCAGCTGCTTGCGCTTGCGTTTCGCCTCGCCATATTCGAGCAGGTTCTCCGACTCGGCGGCAAAGCCGACACAGAACGGCGGATTGTCCGCGCAGGCGACGCTCGCCAGAATATCGGGATTGGGCGCCAGCTCCAGCGTGAGGATGTGCGCGTCCTTCTTGATCTTGTGCTCGCTCTGGTTGAGCACGTAGTAATCGGCCACTGCCGCCACGCTGATGAAGAGCTCGGCGCCGGCGATGCGCTCGGTGACCGCGCTGAGCATCTCCTGCGCCGATTGCACATTGACGCGCGTGCACCCCAGCGGGGTGGCCAGCGGCGTGTCGCCGGCGACCAGCGTGACGCTCGCGCCGGCCTCGACGGCGGCGCGGGCGATCGCGAAGCCCATTTTCCCGGAGCTGGTATTGGTGATGCCGCGCACCGCGTCGATGCGCTCGAAGGTCGGCCCGGCGGTGATCAGCACCGTCTTGCCAGCCAGGAGCTTGGGCTGGAAGAAGGCTTCCACTTCCTCGAACAGTTCTTCGGGCTCGAGCATGCGCCCCATGCCAACTTCACCGCAGGCCTGGCTGCCGGAGGCCGGCCCGAGCACCAGCGCGCCGTCTTCCTTCAGCTGGTCGATATTGCGCAGGTTCGGCGGGTTTTCCCACATCTGCCGGTTCATCGCCGGGGCGACCGCCAGCGGACACGTGCGCGCGGCGGCCAGCGTGGTCAGCAGGTCGTCGGCGATGCCATGGGCAAGCTTGGCGATGACATTGGCCGACGCGGGCGCGATCAAGAGCAGATCGGCTTCGCGCGTGAGATTGATGTGCGCCATGCTGTTGCCGACCTCGGCATTCCACAGCGCGGTATGCACCGGGTTGCCCGACAGCGCCTGGAAGGTGGCCGGCGTGACGAACTCGGTGGCCGACGCGGTCATCACCACGTGCACGCTGTAACCGGCCTTGACCAGCAGGCGGGTCAGTTCGGCACTTTTGTACGCGGCGATGCCGCCGCTGATTCCCAGTACGATGCGCTTCTGCATTTTTGACTAAACCTGTAAGCACTGCTATAGCGATGAGATAGTTTACCCCGGATAATTCATTGGGACACAGGATGATGGCGAGGCGTTTCGCGAGAGAATTCACACGCTTGCGCCAAGCCCATAGCCGGCCATGAGCGCGAAGCAAGCGTGTGAAGGCACCGCGAAACGGCCGCCAGCGAGCATGCAGGCTCGAAGAGCCGCCTGATGGATTAATTGGGGTTTAACGAGTTTGCCCCTTGCCAAGCAAAGGCAAATCGATTCCGGCCGGCAAAACGGCCTCAAGCTGTCAGCTGTGGAGAACGGCGTGTCCATCACCGACTGGCCCGAAGCGGATCGTCCGCGCGAAAAACTGTTGCGCAACGGCGCGCAAGCGCTCAGCGATGCCGAGTTGCTGGCGATCTTTCTGCGCGTCGGCCTGCCTGGCAAAAGCGCGGTCGATCTGGCGCGCGAACTGCTCGACCACTTCGGCAGCCTGCAGGCGCTGTTTGCCGCGCCGCTGCCGGCGCTGTCGGCCATTCCCGGCATGGGTTCGGCGAAGTTTGCGCAAATCCAGGCGGTATTCGAAATGGCGCGCCGTGCCCTGCACGAAGAACTGGCCGAGCGCGACGCCTTCACCAGCCCGGATGCGGTGCGCAGCCTGCTGGGCCTGCGGCTGCGCGGCCTGCCGCACGAGGAATTCCACGCGCTGTTTCTCGACCAGCAGCACCGCCTGCTGGCCGCCGAAATGCTGTTTCGCGGTTCGCTGTCGGAAACGCGCGTCTACCCGCGCGAGGTGGTCAAGCGCGCACTGGCCACCAATGCCGCCGCCGTGATCGTCGCGCACAACCACCCTTCCGGCGAGGCACGGCCATCCGCGGCCGATCTGGCGCTGACCCAGCAGCTGAAAAGCGCGCTGGAGCTGGTGGAAATCCGCCTGCTCGACCACTTTATCGTTGCCGCTCATCGGATTGTTTCGCTGGCGGAAAACGGACAATGCTAGCTGGCGCACACGCTGCGGCCGCATCGTGAGCCGCTCGCTGCAGCGGCCGGGCAAAAGACTCGTGAAAGCTTCTCAGCAAAGCCCGTTGCGCGCCGATATAGCGCATGACGCCCTTGTTTTGCGGGAGAGCATGATGCGCATCACCGACAGTACCGTAGCCGTGGCGGCCCAGCGCCAGTACAGCCAGCATCGCGAGGAATCGCTGACCATCCGCATCGACCGCCCGGTGGCCAGCACGCCACCGGCAGCCGTGCCGCGGCCGGAGGTCGAGCTGTCCAGTCAGGGACTGGAGGCCAGCCAGGGGCTGGACGAGGACGGGGAAAGCAGCCTTGACCCCAAGCTCAGCCTCATCAAATCGCTGCTGGAGGCCATGCTGGGCATACGCATCAAGCTGGGCGAGGTGCCGCGCAACAGCCCGACGGATGCCGGCGCGGCGCTGCAGGCGCCGCCAGACGCAGCGGACCAGGGCGGCGTGGCGGTGAATTACCGCCGCGTTTTCGAGGAGTCCGAAACCACGCAATTCGCCGCCGCCGGCATCGTACGCACCGCCGACGGCCGCGAGATCAGCTTCAGCAGCGAGCTGACACTGGCGCGCAGCTATCGCGAAGAAATCACCTTCGGCATGGCCAGCGGCAGCCTGGCGCGCCCGAAAAAAGACCCGCTGGTACTCAACTTTGCCGCGCCGGCGGCCACGCTGTCGGCACAGCGCATGGCCTTTGACATCGACAGCGATGGCCAGGCCGACCAGATCGCCACGCTCAATGCCGGCAGCGGCTTTCTGGCGCTGGATCACAACGAGGATGGCGTGATCAACAATGGCCGTGAACTGTTCGGTGCGCAGAGCGGTGACGGCTTTGCCGATCTGGCGCACTACGATGACGATGGCAATGGCTGGATCGATGCCGGCGATGGCGTGTTCGCCAGACTGAAACTGTGGCTGAAAGACGACAGTGGCCAGGATCAGCTGCTGACGCTGGCAAGCATGGGCGTGGGGGCGATCTACCTCGGGCGCGCACAGGGCGATTTCAGCCTCATGGACCACCAGAATGCCGAACTGGGCCAGATCCGTGCCAGCGGCATCTTTCTTGGCGAAGACGGCTCGGTAGGCACCGTGCAGCAGATCGATCTCACCGTCTGAAGGGTGCGCCAGCGACCATTACAGTCACAGCTTTGCCGCCATTTTTCACACACAGTTAGTCACTACTGCGACTGTGCCAGCGCTTTTCCCGGCGAACTGTACCGGTCATCTTACGGGAAATCCCCTATTCACGGCTGCGCAGGCCTGCCCCGATGATGCCGTTCAGCGCATTGGCGCTGCCGTGTTTTGCCCCTGAGCAAGCCGGTTCGCCAGCCACCGCAGCCCGGGTTCAGTTCAGATCAACCCGGCCAGCTCGACTACTTTCGCCCCTGTTTCCGCAAGGATTGATCATGAGCATCTCCCGCCTCAGCCTGATGGCCGTTGCCACCGCCGTCGCCCTCTCCGCCTGCAGCAAGCAGGACGCCAACCAGCCCGCGGCATCCGCGCCGGCCACCGATGCCGCCGCCGGCGGCGACGTGATCAAGATCGGCGTTGCCGGGCCGCTCACCGGCCCGCTGGCCCATATCGGCAAGGACACCGAATTCGGCGTGCGCATGGCGGCCGAGGATGTGAACGCCGCGGGCGGTATCGAACTGGGCGGCAAGAAATACCTGATCGAGATCGTGGCCGAAGACGACCAGGCCGATCCGAAAACCGCGACCGCCGTTGCACAGCGCCTCGTTGACGCCAAGGTGGCCGGCGTTGTCGGCCACGTCACCTCGGGTGCGACCATTCCTGCGTCGAAGATCTACAGCGAAGCCGGCATTCCGCAGCTGACCCCGTCGTCGACCGCCACCGCCTACACCGCGCAAGGCCTGAAAACCACCTTCCGCATGATTGCGAACGACAGCCAGCAGGGCAAGGTGCTGGGCGCCTATGCCACCGAAAAGCTGAAAGTGAAGAAGGTGGCCATCATTGATGACCGCACCGCTTACGGCCAGGGCCTGGCAGACGAGTTCGAGAAGGCCGCCAAGGCCGGTGGCGCCGAAGTCGTGAAGCGCGAATTCACCAGCCCGCAGGAAAACGACTTCTCGTCCATCCTGACCAATGTGAAGTCGGCCCAGCCCGAGCTGATCTTCTTCGGCGGCATGGACGCGCAAGGCGCGCCGCTCAAGAAACAGATGACCAAGCTGGGCGTGAAGGCGCAGCTGCTCGGTGCTGACGGCATGTCGACCGGCGAATTCGTCAAGCTCGCCGGTGCGGATGCCGAAGGCACCATCACCACCCAGCCGGGCCAGCCCAAGGACAGCCTGGCCGGCGGCAGCGCCAAGGATTTCTTCGCCAAGTTCAAGACCAAGTTCAATGTCGATGTGCAGCTTTACGCGCCGAACTCCTATGACGCCCTGATGGTGCTGGTGGAAGCGATGAAGCGCGCGGGCTCGGCCGATCCGGCCAAGTACCTGCCGGAAATGGCCAAGACCGATTACAGCGGCCTGACCGGCAAGATCACCTTCGACGACAAGGGCGACCTGAAAGATGGCGCCATCACCGTCTACCAGGTGAAAAACGGCAAGCAGGAAGTGCTGGAAGTGGTTGGCGGCGCGCCCGCAGCACAGTAATCGTTGCATTGCAGCAACAGCACAACAGGGTGGCCGCGGCCACCCTGTTTTGTCTTGATCCTTGCGTCGCCGGCTCCCGGAGCAGCCAGGAAGCTGTTCACGATTTTTTCACGCGCGAAAAGATCGTGAATAGGTTCTAAGTTGATAACTCTGACTGCGGAGACGCCGCAATGCCCTCGCACCCGTCGCTGGCCAGCCTGGAAGGCCTGCTCGACCTCTCCGACGACGTCCTGCTCGCCGAACTCGACCGCCACTCCGGCGCCGCGCTGGATGGCGCGCTGCACAAGTCCGCAGCCCTGGCAGTCGGGCTGGCGGGTGAACTGGCGCAAGCCCGCCAGCGCCAGGGCGGGGTGGACACCCTGCTCGCCGAATTCCCCATCCAGGAACCCAGTGGCCGGGCCTTGCTGGAGCTGAGCGAGGCCATGCTGCGCATTCCCGATCAGGCCACGGTCGACGCGCTGATCCGCGAAAAACTGCAGCAGGCGCACTGGCACGGCCAGTCGGGCGCGCAGGCCCCCTGGCTGGTGCGACTGGCCGGCTGGGCCTTGCAGCATGCCAGCAGCTGGTCAATGAGCGGCGTTGGCGAGCAGATCGTCCGCCCGGCACTGAAACTGGCCATCGAGCAGCTGGGCCGGCAGTTCGTGATTGCCCGCGATATCGAGACCGCCCTGGCGCGCCGCCAGGAGGCGTTTCTGTATTCCTTTGACATGCTGGGCGAGGCCGCGCTGGGCCACGACGATGCCGAACGCTATTTCGCGGCCTATCTGCACGCCATCCGCGCCGTCGGCCACGCGGCGGACGGCATGGGGCCGCGCCTGGGGCCGGGCGTATCGATCAAGCTGTCCGCCCTGCATCCACGCTTTCAGCCCTTGCAGCGCGAAACGCTGTTTGCCGAACTGCTGCCGCGGCTCGCAACACTGGCGCAAGCGGCGCGCGAGGCCGACATCGGCCTGACCATCGACGCCGAAGAAAGCGAGCGCCTGATCATCACGCTGGAACTCTTCGAGCGCCTGGCGCTCTCGCCCGCGCTGGCCGGCTGGGACGGACTGGGCCTGGCCGTGCAGGCCTACCAGAAACGCGCAGCCGGCGTGATCGACTGGCTGGCGCATCTGGCGCACCGGCGCGGCAGCAGCCTGATGGTGCGGCTGGTCAAGGGCGCTTACTGGGATACGGAAATCAAGCGCGCCCAGCAACTGGCGTTGCCAGCCTATCCGGTCTTTACCCGCAAGCAGTTCACCGACCGCGCCTACCTGCATTGTGCGGCGCGACTTTTCGAGGCTGGCAACTGGCTGTATCCGCAATTCGCCACGCACAATCCGCACACGCTGGCCGCCGTGCTGCAGCTGGCTGACCCTGAGGCCGAGTACGAATTCCAGTGCCTGTATGGCATGGGCGAAAGCCTCTACCGTCTGCTGCCCAGACACGGCATCAGCGCCAGTTGCCGGGTCTATGCGCCGGTCGGCGAACAGACGACCCTGCTGCCCTATCTGGTGCGCCGCCTGCTGGAAAATGGCGCAAACACCTCTTTCCTGCATCGCCTGCATCTGGCCGAGGCGGCAGAAGATAGTAGCCAGGCGCTGCCGGCGCCCGATGCCATCCATGCGCCGCGCACCAGCCAGCCGGGGCTGGACCTGAACCGCCCGCTGGCGCTGGCTGCGCTGCTGGACGCCAGCCTGACAGCCGCCGGCCACCACGCCAGCGCCGCTCCCATCCTCGCCAATGGCATACCCGAAGGGGATAGGCTGCTAACCGCCGTCAACCCTGCCTTGCCAAGCGATACATTGGGCAGTATTACTCCGGCCAGCCTCCGGGACATCGAGCAGGCACTCGCTGCGGCCAGCCAGCCCGCCACGCCGCCCTGCAGTGAACAGACCGCGGCCTGGCTGGAGGCCTGCGCCGAGCAGCTGGCGCAGGCACAAGCGGAACTTGTGCAACTGCTCTTGCGCGAGGCTGGCAAGGCACTGCCCAACGCCTTGTCCGAAGTGCGCGAAGCCTGTGATTTCTGCCGTTACTACGCCAGTGAAGCGCGGCGCAACTGGCCAGAGGGGCCACTGGCGCCGCTGGGCGTACTGGTGGTGATCAGCCCCTGGAATTTCCCGCTGGCCATCCTCACCGGCCAGATCGCCGCGGCGCTGGCCACCGGCAATCGCGTACTGGCCAAGCCCGCCCCGCAAACCGGGCTGATTGCCACTCGGCTGGTCCATCTGCTGCACCAGGCCGGCGTGCCGCGTACCCATCTGCAACTACTGCCCGGGGATGGCGACACCGGCACGCGGCTGTGCGCCGACGCACGCATCGCCGGCGTGCTCTTCACCGGCTCGCTGCCGACCGCGCAGGCCATTCGCCGCAGCCTCGCCGCGCGGGATGAGCCGCGCGTGCTGATTGCGGAAACCGGCGGCGTGAATGCGCTGATCGTCGACAGCAGCGCCCAGCTCGACCAGGTCGTGCAGCAGGCCATCGAATCGGCTTTCGACAGCGCCGGCCAGCGTTGCTCGGCCTTGCGCGTGCTGCTGGTGCAAAGTGACATCGCCGAGGCCTTGTGGCAAAAGCTCGCCTGCGCCATGCAGACGCTGCGCCTGGGCGACCCCTGCGACCCCGCTACCGACATCGGCCCGGTCATTGACGAGGCGGCCAGGCAGCGCCTGCGGGATGCCTGCACCACGCTGCTCGCTCGCAGCCTGCGGCATGTGCAGCTGCCCCTGCCCGAACTCTGCCTGGCCGGCCATTTCGTCGCGCCGGCACTGATCGAACTGCCGCCCGAGCAGCTGCCACGAGAAGAAATCTTCGGTCCGCTGCTGTGCTTTGCCGCCTACCCGCGCGAACGCCTGCCCGACATCCTCGCGCAGCTGGAGCAGGCCGGCTATGGGCTGACGCTGGGCATCGCCAGCCGCCTTGGCGGGCAGATTGACGCGATCATCGCCCGCAGCCGTATCGGCAATTACTACGTCAATCGCAACCAGATCGGCGCGCTGGTCGACGAGCAACCATTTGGCGGCTGCGGGAAATCCGGTACCGGCCCGAAGGCTGGCGGACCCTGGCTGCTGTGGCGACTGGTGCAGGACGGCTGCCCGCCAGCCGGCGTGGCCAGCAAGCCGCTGCCGGTAAACCTGCAAAGCCTGATCGATAGTGAATTGCCGCCAGCGGACGCGCTGCGCCTCACCCTCCTGCTGGACAGCTATCCGGCGCTGGACCGCGACGAGGCACTGGCCGATCGCCCCGGCAGCACCGGCGAGCGCAACCGTTACGGGCACCGGGCGCTGGGCGTGCTCCTGTGCACGGCCGGGGACAGCCGCGAAGCCCTGCATCAGGTGGGGGTGGCGCTATTGAGCGGTAATCTGCCGCAGCTCAGCGACACGGAAGAACACCGGCGCTGGCAGCTGGCGCTGCCGCTGCTGCAGATTGCCGATACGCCCGGAGCCGGCGTGCCGGCCGGTGTGCTGGCCACCCCGGCCGACCGGCCAGCCCTTGAGCGCCAGTACGCCGCGACCAGCGACGCCCTGCTGCCGGTCATCAGCAGCGACGGCACGGGGCTTTACCCCTGGTATCGCTTGCGCTACGAGTATTGCATCAGCATCAATACCGCCGCGCTGGGCGGCAATGCCGAGCTGCTGGCGCAGGCGCCGCTGTAGCTAACCGCAACATGCGATACTACCAAGGGTACCAACCTGCAGCCCTTTCTCTTAAATGGCTGCAGAGCAATACCCAACCAACCATGCGGCCTTGCGGCAGAGACTCAGGCTTCCGGCGTAAAAGTCAGCGCGACCGAATTGATGCAGTAGCGCTCGCCGGTCGGTTCCGGCCCATCGGGGAAAACGTGGCCGAGATGGGCGTCGCAGGCCGCGCAACGCACTTCGACGCGGACCATGCCGTGGCTGTAATCCATGATGCGGCGAATGCGTCCCTCGCCTTCTTCCGCCCAGAAACTCGGCCAGCCACAGCCGGCATCGAATTTGGTGTCCGAGCTGAACAGCAGGGCCGCACAGCAGACGCAGTGGTAATGCCCGCTGGCCGTTTCGCGATACAGCGCACCGGAAAATGGCGGTTCGGTGCCAGCCTCGCGGGTGACGCGGTAGGCTTCCGGGCTCAGTTGGGCGCGCCATTCGGCGGCAGTCTTGCTGATGGTGCTCATCGCTCCTGCTCCTTGTTGTTCCCCCTGGCGACGGGCAGCGCCTGCAGCCAGTCCAGCAGCTGGCGCATGACCTCGGGAAAATGCGTGTTGCACATCAGTGCATGACCGGCTTCGGGAATCATCACCGGCCGCGTGCCCCAGGCCTGGGCAGTCAGCCAGATGTCGGAAAAGGGCAAAATGCGGTCACTGCCCGCGCCCATCACCAGCACCGGACAGTCATGCACGCGCGGCAGCAGCCGCCAGGGTTGCGGCATCCACAATTGCGACAGGGCCTGGATGGATTCCGGCTGCACACGGCTGGCGAATTCGCCCAGATGCGCCTCGTCGGTGTCCGGCGCAAACAGCAACTCGCGCACGAAGCGCAGGTCCGGCTCCGGCATGGCGCCAGCGGCAAAGCGTTGCAATTCCATCAGCAAGCCCGGATAGCAGGTGCCCATATAGGTCAGCGAACCGGCGAGGCCATAGGGCGGCACGCTGGCCAGCAGCGCCAGCCCCGGCACCGGCATGCGCTCGGCAATCCGCTGCAGCAGATAGCCGCCCAGCGAATGCCCCACCAGAATGGGCACCCGGCCGATGCGCTCCAGCGCCCAGTCGATGTCCTGCAGGTAGTCGCACAGGGTGAACTGGTGCAACTGCTCGCGACCGGGGCTGGCGCCGTGGCCCGAGAGGCTGAGTGCAAAGCTTTCCCAGCCAGCTGCGGCGAGCGCGGCCTGCGTGGCTTCCCAGCACCAGGCTGCGGCAAACGCGCCATGCACGAGCAGCACCGGCGGACGCACTGCCCCCGCCGTTCCGGCCGCTGCGGGCACATGCACAAGTTCCAGCGCGTCGCTCATTCCCGGCTCACTTTTTCATTAGAGACTGCTACTATCGGATATGACTGAAGGTTGACGCAAGGATCACGGCCATGCCCTATGTACGCCGCAACAGCGACGGCGAAATCACCGCCCTCTTTCGCGACCCCGAGCCGGGCGCCGAGGAATTCCTGCCGCTGCACAGCCCGGAGATCGCCGGTTTCGCCGGCAGCCAGCCGGATACCGAGCTGTTTCAGGGCCTGGACATCGAGCTGATCCGCGTGCTGGAAGACCTGATCGACGTAATGATCCACAAGAACCTGCTGCGCCTGACCGACCTGCCATTGCCCGCCCAGCAGAAGCTGCTGTCGCGCAAACGCCTGCGCGAATCGCTGTCCAACCAGATCAATTTCAGCATCGGCCCGGATGACGGCCTGATCTGAGGCGCCGGCAAGCGACGGGGCTGCGCAACAAGCAATCACGCAGCAACAGCGCCTGGCGTGAATAATGCCAGCCCCCCCATTTGCCCGCCACCGGCCAACTCGCCGATAATGCCGCGCGCTGCCTCTTGCGGGTTTCCGGCAGCAGCGTCCCACGAGCCCGAAACACACCGGAGCTCGCCATGGCCACAGGCTGGATTGTCCTTTCCCTTGCCGTATTCACCGAAATTGTCTGGGCGCTGTCACTCAAGCTGATCCAGCTGCATCCCAAACCCTGGCTGATCCTGGGCTCTGTTGAGGTTTGATTAGTTTTTACGCAGCCCAGCCAGCTTGCCGGGGCGCGAAGCCAAGCGCAAGTCAATACGGGTATTGACGAGCATTGGCGACAAAGCATCCGGCCAGAATGGCGGGGCTGCCCTGCGGGCGATGGGCTCTTTTGCCCCATTACGGCGTTATTTGCCACTGACAGTACCCGTACTGTGGCGTGGCAAATGCCTGGTACTGGGGCAAAATAGCCCATCGCGTAAAAATTAATCAAACCTCAACAGAGCCTAGGTTCGGTGCTGCTGTCGTTTCTGAACATGGGCCTCTTGTCCTGGGCCATGCGCGACATTCCCGCCGGCACCGCCTATGCAATCTGGACCGGACTGGGCGCCATCGGCGTCACCCTGGGCGGCATCATCTGGTTTGGCGACCCGCTGGGCGCCAGCCGCATCGCTTGCCTCGCGCTGATCGTATTGGGCGTGGCCGGCCTGAAACTGAGCAGCTGAACTGCATACCCGTCACCTCATAGAACTGCAGCCCTTATATGAAAAGGGCTGCAACTCCATACCCAAAGCTCACCTGCACAACGCCGCATCTGCCGTCAGGGCACTCAGCCCCGCGCCAGCGCGCGGCCCCAGCCCTCACCGCCATGCGGCCGCCCGGCCGGCGGAGCCGGTAGCAGCGCTGCGCCCTCGACATTGCGCAGCCACTGGCGATACACCTGCCCGGCCAGCACATGCAGGCGCGCCACCCGCGCATCCAGATCATGCAGGATCGCCGCCTCGCCCTGCACCGAGGGCAGATGCTGCCACTGGTGCAGCGCAGCGCGATCCTCCGCGCACCAGGCGCGCACGCTGGCGACAGTGACTTCCAGATGCGACTGCAGACCCAGGTGCGGCCCAAGGGCAAAGCCCTTGTTGATGCAGTAACTGCCAAACAGGATGCGCTGTGCACCGCGCGGAATGCCGAAGGTGTCGAAATGCCAGTGGAACATCTCCAGCTCGCGCCGCTCGCCCAGCCAGTGGCGAGCCTGCGGCAACACGGTGGTCAGCACCCTGCCCCAGCCGATCTGCGGCACGCTGTTGCGCCTGACTTTGGCGCCCAGCGCGCGCGCCAGCATCTGCCCGCCGAAGCAGTGGCCGAGAATCGGTCGGCCCAGCCGCAGCGCGTCAGCCAGCAGCGCGTCTTCGCGCCTGAGCCAGGCATGGCCGTCGTTGGCACTGGCGTTCGAGCCCAGCACGATGACCGCGCTGAACTCGCCGGCCTGGCGCGGCGGCGTGTCGCCGGCATCGATGGCGAACAGACGGTGGGGAACGGCGAGGCTTTCCAGAAAGGTCTGGATAAAGCCCGGGCCTTGTGTGGCCTCATGGCGGCAGATGGCGATCGGTTTCATGGCGTGGTCCGCGTTGTTGCGAGCACTGCAGCCTGGGCAATCCACCAAAAAATCGGTGCAAAAAAGCCGAGCATCGGCATGAAAAAGGCATAAAGGCGAGCATCGCCAAGCCTATCCGCAATACGCGCACTGGCGCCATGTGCGGCATGCCGGCCCGGGGCCCGAGCATCGCCATGCAGCAAGGGGATGGCGCCCCGCTTGCCAGCCAGCCTGCCACTTGCTTAACGCCCCGCGCATTGTGCGCCACGGCATTTATCGTGAAAGCCGGCGTGCCGAAATGGCGGCATTTTTATGCTTTCTTTATGCCGCACTGCACGATCTTTGCACCGGTTTTAGCCACCAATTCTTACAGTTCAGCATGTGGGCATTGCCCCGTGGAGAACCGAAATGGACCTGATATTCCTGAGTTTGCTGGCTGGACAAACGCTGCTGCTGCTGGGGCTGATCGCCCTGTGCGAGCGCAATGGAGGCAAGAAGACATGAACCTGATCGACATCATCGCCGCCGCGCTGCTTGCGGGGCTGCTGGCCTATCTGTTTTACGCGCTGTTCAAACCGGAGCAATTCTGATCATGACAAGCAATGCACTGCTGCAACTGGGGCTGTATCTGGGCCTGTTGCTGATCCTCGCCTGGCCGCTGGGGCGCCTGATCGCCAGCGTGATGGCCGGCGACACTCCGCTGGCGCTGCGCTGGCTGCACCCGGTCGAACGCGCCTTCTATCGTCTGGCCGGTGTCGATGAAGACAGCGAGCAGAACTGGAAGCGCTACACGCTGGGCCTGATTCTTTTCAACCTGACCGGCGCACTGGCCGTTTACGCGCTGCAGCGCCTGCAGGGCGCCCTGCCGCTGAACCCGCAGGGCCTGGGTGCCGTGTCGGCCGATTCGGCGTTCAATACCGCGATTTCCTTCGCCACCAACACCAACTGGCAAGGCTATGGCGGCGAAACGACGATGAGCTACCTCACGCAGATGCTCGGCCTATCAGCCCAGAACTTCCTGTCGGCGGCGACGGGTATTGTCGTGGCCATCGCACTGATACGGGGCTTCGCGCGCAAGGGCGCTGGGGTATTGGGCAATGTCTGGGCCGACCTCACGCGCATCACGCTCTATGTGCTGGTGCCGCTCGCCTTTGTCATTGCGCTGCTCTTCGTCAGCCAGGGCGTGCTGCAGAATTTCCGTCCCTACCAGGACGTGCAGACCGTCGAGGCGGTGAGCTACCAGCAGGCCAGCGTCGATGCATCCGGCAATCCCGTTCTGGACAAGGACGGCAAGCCGGTGATGGAAACCGTCAGCACCCAGAAACAGACGCTGGCCATGGGCCCGGTGGCCTCGCAGGAAGCGATCAAGCAGCTCGGCACCAATGGCGGCGGCTTCTTCAACGCCAACTCGGCCCACCCCTTCGAAAACCCGACACCGCTCACCAACCTGATCCAGATGCTGGCGATCTTCCTGATCCCTGCCGCGCTGTGCTTCACCTTCGGGCGCATGGTCGGTGACGCGCGCCAGGGCTGGACGGTGCTTGCATCGATGACCGTGCTCTTCGTCATCGCCTACGGCGTGCTGGTCGGCGCGGAAATCGCCGGCAACCCGGCGTTCACCAGGCTCGGCCTGGATTCGGTGGCCAATTTCGAGGGCAAGGAAACGCGCTTCGGGATCGTCGCTTCCAGCCTCTTCGCCACCATCACCACGGCGGCGTCCTGCGGCGCGGTCAACGCCATGCACGATTCGCTCACCCCCATCGGCGGCATGGTGCCGACGCTGCTGATGCAGCTCGGTGAAGTGGTGTTCGGCGGCGTCGGCTCCGGGCTCTACGGCATGCTGGTCTTTGCGATTCTCGCCGTCTTCATCGCCGGGCTGATGGTCGGGCGCACGCCGGAATACCTGGGCAAGAAGATCGAGGCTTTCGAGATGAAGATGACCGCGCTGGTGATCCTGGTGACGCCGCTGCTGGTGCTCGCCGGCACCGCTATTGCCGTGAGCGTGGCTTCGGGCAAGGCGGGCATCTACAACCCCGGCGCGCACGGTTTTTCGGAAGTGCTTTATGCCTTCTCCAGCGCGGCGAACAACAACGGCTCGGCCTTCGCCGGTCTGTCGGCCAACACGCCCTTCTACAACATCATGCTGGGGCTGGCGATGTGGTTTGGCCGCTTCGCGGTGATCGTTCCGGTGCTGGCGATGGCCGGCAGCCTGGCCGCCAAGCCGCGCCTGCCGGCGAACGCCGGAACGCTGCCCACGCACGGCCTGCTGTTTGTCGTGCTGCTGGTCGGCTCGGTGCTGCTGGTGGGCCTGCTGAACTACATCCCGGCGCTGGCGCTCGGCCCCATCGTCGAGCAACTGCAGATGTTCGGACACTGATGACTCGGCTACTGATGGCTCGGACACTGATGCCCGGCCCCACTCCGAACGCGCAAGGCCTCCTGCGGGCGGCCTTGCCAGGGAAACGCAATGACAAAACTGCCACTGTTCGACCCCGAGCTGGCCAGGCCGGCGCTGGTCGATACGACTGAATCCGGCAAGGCGCTCACCGCGCGCACGATGCAAGGAAAAACCATGAGCAACAAGAAACTCTCGCTGCTCGACCCCGCGCTGGTAAAACCGGCGCTGGTCGACTCGTTCAAAAAACTCGCGCCGCAGGTGCAATGGCGCAACCCGGTGATGTTCGTCGTCTACCTGGGCGCCATCCTCACCACGCTGCTGCTGGGCCAGGCGCTGATCGGCCAGGGCGAAGCACCGACCAGCTTTATCGCCGCCATCGCGCTGTGGCTGTGGTTCACCGTGCTGTTCGCCAATTTCGCCGAAGCGCTGGCCGAAGGCCGCAGCAAGGCGCAGGCGGCCAGCCTGCGCGACACCAAGAAAAACGTGCTCGCCAAGAAGCTGAAATTGGCCACGCACACCGCCGGCTACGAAGTCACCGACAGCGCCAGCCTGAAAAAGGGCGACGTGCTGCTGGTTGAGGCCGGCGACGTGGTGCCGCTCGATGGCGAAGTGATCGAGGGTGTGGCCTCCGTCGACGAATCGGCGATCACCGGCGAATCGGCGCCGGTGATCCGCGAATCGGGCGGCGACTTTTCGGCGGTCACCGGCGGCACGCGCGTGCTGTCGGACTGGATCGTCGTTCGCGTCACCGTCAACCCGGGCGAAGCCTTTCTCGACCGCATGATCGCCATGGTCGAGGGCGCGAAGCGCCAGAAAACGCCGAACGAAATCGCGCTGACCATCCTGCTCGTCGCGCTGACCATTGTCTTCCTCGTTGTCACCGCGACGCTGCTGCCCTTCTCGCTGTTTTCGGTCGCCGCATCCGGCGCCGGCAGCCCGGTCAGCATCACCGTGCTGGTCGCGCTGCTCGTGTGCCTGATTCCGACGACCATCGGTGCTCTGTTGTCGGCGATTGGCGTGGCAGGAATGAGCCGCATGCTCGGCGCAAACGTCATCGCCACCTCGGGCCGTGCGGTGGAGGCCGCAGGCGACGTCGACGTATTGCTGCTCGACAAGACCGGTACGATCACGCTGGGCAATCGCCAGGCCGTGCGCTTTCTGCCGGCCGCGGGCGTGGGCGAACAGGAACTCGCCGACGCCGCGCAACTGGCGTCGCTGGCGGATGAAACGCCGGAAGGCCGCAGCGTCGTCGTACTCGCCAAGCAGCGTTTCAACCTGCGCGAGCGCCAGCTGCAAAGCCACGAGGCCGAGTTCATTGCCTTCAGTGCGCAAACGCGCATGAGTGGCGTCAACTACGACGGCAGGCAGATCCGCAAGGGCGCGATGGACGCGATCCGCCGCCATGTCGAGGCACAAGGCGCGCGCTTCCCCGAAGGCATGCAGGCGCTGGCCGACGAGGTCGCGCGGCGCGGCGCGACACCCTTGCTGGTGAGCAGCGACGAGCGCGTGCTCGGCGTGATCGAGCTGAAGGACATCGTCAAGGGCGGCATCAAGGAACGCTTTGCCGAACTGCGCGGCATGGGCATCAAGACCGTGATGATCACCGGTGACAACCCGCTGACCGCCGCGGCCATCGCGGCCGAAGCCGGCGTCGACGATTTCCTTGCCGAGGCCACGCCGGAAGCCAAGCTGGCGCTGATCCGCCAGCACCAGAACGAAGGCAAGCTCGTCGCAATGACGGGCGACGGCACCAACGACGCACCGGCGCTGGCGCAAGCCGACGTGGCGGTGGCGATGAACACCGGCACGCAAGCGGCGAAAGAGGCCGGCAATATGGTCGACCTGGATTCCAACCCGACCAAGCTGATCGAGATCGTCGAAATCGGCAAGCAGATGCTGATGACGCGCGGTGCGCTGACGACCTTCTCGGTATCCAACGACGTCGCCAAGTATTTCGCCATCATCCCGGCCGCGTTTGCGTCGACCTATCCGCAGCTCAATATGCTCAACGTGATGGGGCTGGCGACACCGGCGTCGGCGATCCTGTCGGCGGTGATCTTCAACGCGATCATCATCGTCTTCCTGATCCCGCTGGCGCTGCGCGGTGTGCATTACAGGGCGCAGGGCGCGGCGCAGCTGCTCAGGACCAATCTGCTGGTCTACGGCCTGGGCGGGCTGATCGTTCCCTTTATCGGCATCAAGCTGATCGACCTGCTGCTGGTCGCACTCGGCCTGGTTTGAGTACATCTGAAACCTGATTATTGATCCGGCCCTCAGAAGTATGAATTTCCGTAGGAGCGAGCTTGCTCGCGAAGCATTACTGATCGCGAGCAAGCTCGCTCCTACGAGTGAAAACATCAGAGGGCCTGATCAATAGAACCCCTGCTCGGCAAGCATTCGCATCATGTTCGTCATGCCGGCGCAGGCCGGCATCCAGTCGGCAGAATTTGCAAAAGACCCTCTGGATTCCGGCTTTCGCCGGAATGACGACGAGAATGCTGAAGTGTCTTGCCAGACAAAAAACGTCACTGGGTATATGCCCACAGCCAAATCCATGAAAAGGCTGCAGCCCTATACCCAACGCATAACGGCAGAGACCGCGCCAGGCGGCGCGCCCGCCGTACTTTTCAAGGAGATTGCCATGCTGCAACACCTTCGCCCCGCACTTACCTTGTTCGCCCTGCTGACGCTGGTGACCGGCGTCGCCTACCCGCTCGCCACCACCGCCGTCGCCCAGCTGGTTTTCCGCCACCAGGCCAATGGCAGCCTGATCGAGCGCGGCGGCAAGCCCGTCGGTTCGGCGCTGATCGGGCAAGCCTTTAGCGGCACGCCGTATTTCTGGGGCCGCCCGTCGGCGACCGCACCCGTGCCCTACAACGCCGGTGCGTCGGGCGGCTCCAACCTCGGCCCGACCAACCCGGCGCTGCTGGCCGCCATTGAAGAGCGCGTGAACGCCTTGCGCGCCGCGCACCCGGAACAAACCGGCCCGGTGCCGACCGAACTCGTTACCGCCTCGGCCTCGGGCCTGGACCCGCACATCAGCCCGGCCGCCGCCGAATACCAGGTCTGGCGCATCGCCAGGGCGCGCAATCTGCCGGTGGCGCAGGTACGAGGTCTGGTTGCTGCGCACACCGAAGGCCGGCAGCTGGGGATTCTGGGCGAAGCACGCGTGAACGTGCTGGAGCTTAATCTGGCGCTGGATGCGCTGGGTAAGGGTGGCGCCTGAGTTAATGGCATTGCAGGTGTTTAGCGCCTTGCGGCGTGACGTTTGCATGCCGGGAGTGCCCGGCGGCTTCGTTTCTTTTGGCGAGACAAAAGAAATGAAGCCGTCCGCCGGACGGAACCGGCATGCAAACACTGCGCCGCAGGCGCAGAACAAATCAAACCCATGCAGAAGCACCACCAGTGGCAAGGCTTCGCGAGCAAGCTCGCTCCTACGACTGGCACCATCAGCGGGACAGAAGAATAATCAAAGGCATAAGCTCCCAAACAAATGAACATGAAGCCCGCAAGCACATACCCTGATAAGAAAACCAAAGCACCATGACCGACAACGATCGCCCCGACCCCGATGCCCTGCTCGCCGAACTGCAACGCGCCGAAGAACTCGCGCGGCGCGGGCGGCTGAAGATCTTTTTTGGCGCCTGCGCCGGCGTGGGCAAGACCTGGGCCATGCTGGCCGCCGCGCAGGCCCGCGTTCGCGAGGGCGGCGAGGTGCTCGTCGGCGTCGTCGAAACGCACGGCCGCAGCGAAACGCAGCAACAGCTGCAGGGGCTGGAAGTGCTGCCGGCGCGGCTGGTCGAGTTTCACGGCCGCAAGCTGCCGGAATTCGATCTGGACGCCGCGCTGGCGCGTGCGCCGGCGCTGATTCTCGTCGACGAATTCGCGCATTCCAACATTCCCGGCAGCCGCCACGCCAAGCGCTGGCAGGACGTCGACGAGCTGCTTGCCGCCGGCATCGACGTCTACACGACGCTGAACGTTCAGCACCTGGAAAGCCTCAACGACATCGTCGGCCAGATCACCGGCATCGTGGTGCGCGAAACGGTTCCCGACCGTATTTTCGACGCGGCGAACGAGGTCACGCTCGTCGATCTGCCACCCGAGGAGCTGCTCGACCGCCTGGCGCAGGGCAAGGTCTACCTGGGCCAGCAGGCCGAGCGCGCGGCCGAGCATTTCTTTCGCAAAGGCAATCTGCTGGCGCTGCGCGAGCTGGCGCTGCGCCGCACCGCCGACCGGGTCGACGCGCAGATGCGCGCCTACCGCGCCGACCAGGCGATCCAGCCGGTGTGGCAGGCGCGCGAGCGCCTGCTCGCCTGCGTGGGCCCCGGCGCCGACGGCGAGAAGCTGATCCGCAGCACCGCCAGGCTGGCCGCCGCGCTGCATGCCGACTGGCTGGCCGTGTATGTTGAGACGCCGAAACTGTCGCGGCAAAGCGCACAGCGGCGCGCGCGCGTGCTGGCCAATCTGAAGCTCGCACAATCGCTGGGCGCGGAAACCAGCGTGCTCGCCGGCGCCGGGCTCGAAGGCACGCTGCTGGCCTATGCGCGCAGCCGCAATGTTTCCAAGCTGGTGGTCGGCAAATCGCTGCGCGGCGGCGCTTCCAGGCTGTGGCAGACGCCCTTGTCGGAAAGGCTGGCGCAGGCCGCCAGCGATGTCGATGTCTACGTCGTCGCGCACGAGCTCGATGGCGGGAATGCGGGGCAGGACAAGACCGGCAGCAGCCTTTTGTTCAGCGATGCGCAGCCGGCCGCGCGCTGGCCGGGCTATCTGGCCGCGACCGCCGCCTGCGCGCTGACCACCGCCTTTGCCGCCGCGCTGCTCACCGTGTTCGACCCGGCCAATGTCGTCATCCTCTTTCTGCTCGCCGTCGTGCTGGTGGCGATACGCTGGGGGCGCGGGCCCGGCGTGCTGGCGTCGGTGCTGTCGGTGCTGGCCTTCGATTTCTTCTTTATCGCGCCCAAGCTGTCGCTGACGGTGAACGACACACAGTACCTGTTTACCTTCGTGCTGATGCTCTCGGTGGCGCTGATCATCAGCCAGCTCGCGGCGCGGCTGCGCTTCGAGGCGCGCATCGCCACCTACCGCGAGCGGCGCACGCGTGCGCTCTACGAGCTGGGCCGCGAGCTGGCCGGCGCGCTGACCGCCGCCAGCGTCGTCGAAACCGGCAGCCAGCGCATCGGCGAGCTCTTTCATGCACGCACGCTCTTGCTGCTGCCCGACGCGCACGACCGGCTGCAGCCGGCCGGCGATGCGGTCGGCTTTGATCCCGGCCTTGCGCAATGGGTGTTCGACCACGAGGAAACCGCCGGCAACGGCACGCAAACGCTGCCGGCCGCCAGCGCGCTGTATGTGCCGCTGAAGGCGCCGATGCGCATGCGCGGCGTGCTCGCGCTGATTCCCGGCGACCAGAGCCAGCTGGCCAGCCCGGAACAGCAGCGCCTGCTGGACACCTGCGCCAGCCAGATCGCGCTGTCGCTTGAGCGCGTGCACTACGTCGAGGTGGCGCAGGACGCACTGGTGGCGATGGAATCCGAACGCCTGCGCAATAGCGTGCTCTCGGCGGTATCGCACGACCTGCGCACGCCGCTGACCACGCTGGTGGGCCTGACCAGCCTGCTGCAGGGCGGCCGGCTCGACGCCGGCGAACAGCAGCAGACGCTGGTCGCCATCGCCGAGGAAATCCAGCGCATGAACAGCCTGGTTGCCAATCTGCTCGACATGGCGCGGCTGCAGTCGGGCGTGAAGCTGCAAAGGGAATGGCAGGTGCTCGAAGAAGTCGTCGGCAGCGCGGTGCGCGCCTGCGCGGCGCGGCTGGCGCAGCACCGGCTGGCGGTCGAACTCCCCGCCGACCTGCCGCTGCTCGACTACGACGCGGTGCTGATCGAGCGCGTGCTGGTCAACCTGCTGGAAAACGCCGCAAAATACACGCCGGCCGGCAGCGCGATCACCATCGCCGCACGACTGGCCGGCGACGTGGTCGCGGTCAGCGTCAGCGACGACGGGCCGGGCCTGCCGGCAGGCGCTCCGGAACGCCTGTTCGCCAAATTCAGCCGCGGCGCGGCGGAAACGAACACGCCGGGAGTCGGGCTGGGACTGGCGATCTGCCGGACCATCGTCGAGGCGCACGGCGGACGCATCGTTGCGGAAAACCGCAAGCCGCATGGTGCGGCATTCACCTTCACCCTGCCGCTGGGCCAGCCGCCGGCACTCACACTCGAGTAGGCATGAACGAGCATCCCGCCACCGTGGTTTTCATCGAAGACGAAGCCCCCATCCGCCGTTTCTTGCGCACCATGCTGGAACACGCCGGCCTGCAGGTCCATGACGAGGAAAATGGCCGGCGCGGACTGATCGCGGTGGCGGCGCGCAAGCCCGATCTGGTCATCCTCGACCTGGGCCTGCCCGATATGGACGGCGTCGAGGTGATCCGCCAGCTCCGCGACTGGAGTGACCTGCCGATTCTCGTGCTCTCGGCGCGCGCGCAGGAGGCCGAGAAGGTCGCTGCGCTCGACGCCGGCGCCGACGATTACCTGACCAAACCCTTTGGCGTCGACGAATGCCTGGCGCGCGTGCGCGTGCTGCTGCGCCGCCACGCCGGCCACAGCGCGCGCAACGAACAGGTGTTCAGCTTTGGGCAGGTGCGGGTCGATCTGGTGCAAAGGCTGGTGTTTCGCAATGAAGAGGCGGTCCATCTGACGCCCATCGAATACCGGCTGCTGATGACGCTGATCCGGCATGCCGGCCGGGTGCTGACGCACCGCGAACTGCTGCGCGAAGTCTGGGGGCCGAACCACAGCGAATCCAGCCAGTATCTGCGCGTGTACATGGGGCATTTGCGCCAGAAGCTGGAAGACCAGCCCGCCCTGCCCAGGCATATCCTGACGGAGACAGGCGTCGGCTACCGGCTGGCGCCCTGATACCCTGATGCACTGCCCACCCTGGCCTTGATTGGAAATTGCATGGGTATACGGACCAAAGCCAACAGCTTGAATGGCTGCATGGCAATACCCTTGCGACCCAACCCGGACGACCCGGGCAAAACCCGGCGCAGTCTGGCTCTGGCAAATCAGCAATCAGCGTTTTTTTGCTTGCCGGTCTTTTCTTTCCGGCTTTGCCGGACAGCGCCCTGCAGGCTGTCGAGAACAGCCTGCTAATCGGGTGTCGCCGCTCCTCTGGCGCGCCATTCCCACAACAGCCATACCCGCCACTGCCGCAGCAGGTCCGGCGCGGCGCTGTCTGGCCAGAGCACGAGCCGCAGGCTGCCGCGCTGGTCACGCAGGCTGAGGACGATCAGCCCGGCCAGGACGCGACTGTCGGGCTGGATGCTCAGGGTGCGCGCAGCGGTTCCGGCGGCGTGTACCAGCACGCCATCGGGCGTCATGGCCAGCGCGCGCCAGCCGGTGCGCCAGGGCCGGCACAGCCAGCCATGCAGCAGCAGACCTAGGCTCGCCGTGATGGCCAGCCAGACGGGCAGCACGCTGCAGCCGAGCAGGGCAAGTGCGTGGCTGGCCAGCCACACGCCGCGCTCCCAGCGCGACGCACGGCGGTGCAGCTCGGGCAGCATTACTCGATCTGGATGGCGCCGGAAACCTGCACGCTCAGGCGCGATTCACCCGATTCCAGCGGCGGCGCGGCTTCGGCCGCCATGCCGACGGCCATCGCCTTGCGGGCATAGGGCATGGGCGGAGGCATGCCGCCGGTATTCACATTCACATGCAGGAGCTTCCAGCCCTGACCTTGCAGCTGCTTTTGCAGCAGCGCCGCACGCTGGCGGAACTGGCGCAAGCCCTCTTCGATCAGCAGGTCTTCGGTCTTGCTGCGGCGCTCGTCCGACACGCTGTAATTGACCGATTCCAGCTGCAGCGACAAACCGCTGCCTTGCGGTTTTTGCAGCTCGCCGATCAGCTTCGAGAGCGCGGCAAAATCGCGCGAGGCGACACGCAGCTCCCCCCGGCTGCGCCAGCCGTCCTGCTTGCCGGTCTTGTTGTTGTATTGCGGGTAGGTGCTGTAGCCGGTGCCTTTCGACTGCACCTCGCTGACCTGCTGCACGCGCTTGAGCGCCTGCGCCAGCGTCTGGTTGATGCGTTCGGCCAGCTTGCCGGGATCGGTATCGCTGCTTTCGACGAACAGCACGGCCATGGCAAGATCATTTTCAACCGCCTGCACGGCGGTCGTTTCGAAATTGACCACGTTGAACAGCGGCGCTTCGGCGGCAATGGCCGGCGCGGCAAGGCACAGGGTCAGAGCCAGTGCGGAGAGCTTCATGGGCATTTCCTCAGTGGTAGGCGTGATCGGACGGGGTATTGTGGATTTCGTCGGAAACGGCATCCATGACACCGAGATGGATTTCGATGTCAAACCATTCCCAGAACAGCTTCAGTGAACGTTTTTCCGGCCACAGGCTTTCGTCGCTGACCCAGGAGGCCAGCTCCATTTCAAAGAGCTTGTCGGCAATGTCGTCGATATAGGCAATGCCGTCTTCGGGTTCGCTGGCTTCCGGAATCAGCACCACGGTGCAATCGCTGCGCACCTCGTCCAGCGACAGGATGACATCGTTGCCGGGCAACTGGTTCAGCCAGTCCAGGAAAGCCTGCTTGGGGCGGATGATGGCGGCGGAACGGTCGACAATGAACATGGGTTTCTTTCTCCGGTAAAATCTGCCTGCGATACTAGCAGCTGGCGCCATGGCGCGCAGGCAATCATCAATCATCCTTGCAGAACGGCATGTCAGCATGACGACAAATACCAGCACTACCTCACTGCAAACGGTGAACTGGCGCGCGGCAATCATGCTGCCGGGCAATCCGCAGCCCCTGCACGGCCGCATTACGGGCGCCAGCGAGCAGCAACTGGTTGGCCTGTTTCCGGTCAGCGTGCCGGTGAAAGACTGCCGGCTGTATCTCGACCTGCTCGATCCCGAGCGCAAGACACATTGCTATGTGGATTGCCGGGTGAAGATCACCACGCAGACGCTGGTGGGTCAGATCAGCCAGTTTCGCGTTTTCATGCAAATCGTCGAGCTGCAGGACGAGCAGCGACGCTTTCTGCTGGCCCGCCTGCCGCGCCACTGAAACGACCTGGCTGGACTGGCGGTGCCGGGCCGGCGCAAACACGGATACGGCTCCTGAACGGCAATCAGGCGCCCGGTCGGACGCCTGATGCCATGCCGGGCACTGCCCTATTTGCTTCGGAGCTTCAGCGCTTGCCGCCACGGCGGCGCGCGGTGGTGCCTGCGGCCTTCTCGCGGGGCGCACTGCTGCGCGTCCTTGCGGATCGCTCGCCCTCGCGCGGCCTGATTGCTGCATCCAGCTGGGCCGGGCGCTCTTCGACCAGCACGAAATCGATCTTGCTCGTTTCCAGATCGACGCGCACGACCTTGATCTTGACGCGGTCGGTCATGCGGTAGACGCGGCCGCTGCGCTCGCCGCGCAGTTCGCGCCGCGCTTCGTCGAAATGGAAATAATCGGCGCCCAGCTCGGACACGTGCACCAGCCCCTCGACATAGACATTGTCGAGCAGCACGAACATGCCAAAGCTGGTCACGGCGGACACCACACCCTCGAAGACCTCGCCCACCTTGTCCTGCATGTAGAAGCACTTCAGCCAATTGGCGACGTCGCGGCTGGCATCGTCCGCGCGGCGCTCGGTCAGCGAGCACTGGATGCCCAGTGCCTCCCATTTCATCGCCGGCTTGTATTTCTTGCCAGCCAGCACCGCCTTGATGGCGCGATGCACGAGCAGATCGGGATAACGGCGGATCGGTGAGGTGAAATGCGCGTAGGCCTCATAGCTCAGGCCGAAGTGGCCGGCATTGGCCGGCGTGTACACAGCCTGCTGCAGGCTGCGCAGCAGCATGGTTTGCAGCAGCTCGGCATCGGGGCGCAGCTTGATTTTCTGCAGCAGCTCGGCGTAATCGCCGGCCTGCGGGTCTTCATCACCGCCCAGCGTCAGCCCGCAGGTACGCAGGTATTCACGCAGATAGGCGAGCTTTTCCGGGGTCGGGCCTTCATGCACACGGAAAAGCACCGGGTGCTCATTCTTGATCAGGAAGTCCGCCGCAGACACATTGGCCGCCAGCATGCATTCCTCGATGAGCTTGTGCGCGTCGTTGCGCACGACCGGCACGATTTCGCGGATTTTGCCGTTGTCATCGAAGCGCATTTCGGTTTCGGTCGTCTCGAAATCGATGGCGCCACGCACGGAACGGGCCCTGGCAAACGTCTGGAAGAGCGCGTAGAGATCCTGCAGATGTGGCAGCAGCTTCTTCTCGGCCTTGCTGGCATCGCTGTCATTCTGCAGCAGCGACCAGACACGCGTGTAGGTGAAGCGCATTTTCGACTGCATCACCGCCGGGTAGAAGCGGTATTTCTTGATTTCGCCCTTGGCCGACACCTTCATGTCGCAGACCATGCACAGGCGTTCGACATCCGGATTGAGCGAGCAGATGCCGTTGGAGAGCTGCTCGGGCAGCATCGGAATGACGCGGCGCGGGAAATACACCGAATTGCCGCGCTCGATCGAGGTGTGATCCAGCGCATCGCCGGGCTGTACGTAATGGCTGACGTCGGCAATGGCCACGACCAGCCGCCAGCCCTTGCCGGATTTTTCGGCATACACGGCATCATCGAAATCGCGGGCCGTCTCGCCATCGATGGTCACCAGCGGCAGCTCGCGCAGGTCCTCGCGCTCGACCGTGCCATGCACGGCCTTCCAGTCGCTTTTCTTGACCTTGGCCGGCGTTTTTTCCGCCTGCGCCAGCGCTTCGTCGCTGAACACGTACGGCAGATTGTGCTTTCTGAGCGCGATTTCGATTTCCATGCCCGGATCGGCATAGTTGCCCAGAATCTCGATCACCCGGCCGACCGGCTGCGTGTAGCGCGCCGGCTGGGTAAGCAGCTCGATCATCACCACCTGGCCCACCGTCGCCCCCAGCGAGCCCTTGGGTTCGATCAGGATTTCATGGCTGATGCGCTTGTCTTCGGCGGTGACATAGAAAATGCCGCGCTCGGCACGAAAGCGCCCGACCAGCTTCGAATTGACGTGCTCCAGCACTTCGACGATCGCACCTTCGCGGCGGCCACGGCGGTCCACGCCGATCTGGCGGGCCAGCACGCGATCACCGTGCAGCACCTTGGCCATTTCCTTGGGGCCGAGAAAGAGGTCTTCGCTGCCATCATCCGGCTGCAGGAATCCGAAACCGTCGGCGTGGCCCAGCACCTTGCCGGCGATCAGGTCGATCTTGGCCGGCAGGCACAGCGCGCCCTTGCGGTTGATCATCAGCTGGCCTTCACGCTCCATGGCGCGCAGGCGCCGCTCGAACGGCAGGCCTTCTTCTTCATTGATGCCCAGCTGGCGGGCCAGGTCTTCGACAAACAGCGGTGCCCCGGCGGCTTCCAGCAGTTGCAGCAGGTATTCGCGGGACGGCAGGGGATTTTCGTAGCGCTCGCGCTCGCGTTCGAGGAAAGGGTCCTGAGCACGCAAGGCATTGATTTTACGACTGCGGCGCCGGGCTGGCGCGGTCGTGGCGGGAGTTTCGGTAAAATTCTTTTCTTTTTTGATTGACATCGTCTCTGCTTTTCTCAATAATTCGCGTCCTCTAAGCAATGCACTGCAGGACGCGCAAGCGAATTGTAGCGTACTTGAAGAGCCCAGGTGGCGGAATTGGTAGACGCACTAGGTTCAGGTCCTAGCGCTCGCAAGGGCGTGGAAGTTCGAGTCTTCTC
>NZ_ATZJ01000017.1 GCF_000428145.1 Chitinilyticum litopenaei DSM 21440
TCCGGTAGCGAGAGGCCGCGCTGAAATTGCACGAGATTCATGGACATGATTGCTCTCCTGCTTGGGTTCTGCTTTCAGCATAGTTCAGCAAAAATCTGTAAGCTGAGGAGTCTTGCTAATCAGGAAAAATGAAGATCGTGGTGCCCGCAACGCTCTTGATCATTTTCCTGTTGCTCTACCTGAATTTCCGGCGTCTGACTGAAAGCCTGATCGTAATGCTCTCTGTTCCATTTTCGCTCGTGGGCGGCATCTGGCTGCTCTGGCTTTTGGGCTACAACCTGTCGGTTGCCGTGGGTGTCGGCTTTATCGCACTGGCCGGCGTGGCGGCCGAAACCGGCGTGGTGATGCTGATCTATCTGGACCAAGCCTGGCAGGAAACACGTCGCAAGCTGGCCGAAGAAGGGCGCGAGCCAGGCGTGACGGAGCTGTACGCGGCCATTATCGAAGGCGCCGTAGAACGCGTACGTCCGAAAATGATGACCGTGGTGGCCATCATGGCGGGCTTGTTGCCGATCATGTGGAGCACTGGCACCGGTTCGGAAGTGATGCGCCGGATTGCGGCACCAATGGTTGGCGGAATGGTGTCATCGACCATCCTGACACTGCTGGTGATACCGGCCATCTATGCCTGGGTCAAAGGGAGAAACATAAAACATAGCTAAACGCGTGGGCGGCCGAGACGACCAGCTCTCGCTACTTCAGTGTGAATGCCATTTTGAACAAGGACTTGGCGCTATTTTGCGCCAGTCCCCCAAGGAGAATCGCCATGAAAACCTGGAATAAAACTCTCGCTGCAATTGTCTTGTCGTTGATCACCAGTGCCAGTATGGCCGCACAAGCCAGTGATGCTGATCATGACAAACACCACCCTGACGCATCGTCGGCCTCTGCCGTAAAGAGCAAGGCACCAGTCAATGGAAAAATGACGTCAAAGCAAATGATGGACCGGTGTAACGCGCAACTGAAAGCCATGCAGGGCATGCACGAGAAGATGCTCAAAGCAAAAACGCCCGAACAGCGTCAAGCGCTACAGGACGAACATGCCAAGCTCATGCGCAGCAGCATGGCCATGATGACCGAGATGAAAGGCATGATGGCCATGCCGCAAGGCGATCAATCAATGATGATGATGCAAAAGCG
The DNA here is from genome assembly GCF_000428145.1 of Chitinilyticum litopenaei DSM 21440. Lineage (GTDB taxonomy): Bacteria > Pseudomonadota > Gammaproteobacteria > Burkholderiales > Chitinibacteraceae > Chitinilyticum > Chitinilyticum litopenaei. The sequence goes on from NZ_ATZJ01000017.1 coordinate 1,141, forward strand.
CATGGACATGATGGAAATGATGATGCAAATGATGATGGATCGCATGGAGCCCTCCACCGCCCGCTAACCAGCCTTTACTGGGAGTATCGCCATGAATCACCAACACCCTGAGGGGCACGACTTGCCTCCTTCCTTCTGGAAATCGCGTTACGCCATGGGGCTGCTTGTCATCGGTGGTGTGGCGGGATACTTCTTGATTACCGAGCACTGGGCCCATTTTCTTGGCGCGCTGCCTTATCTGCTTTTGCTGGCCTGCCCGCTGATGCATATCTTCATGCACGGCGGGCATCACCATCATGGCACGCATTCCGATCATGATCGCGCTAGCGACGCGTCTGATCGCAAACCGGGAGAGCCGTCATGAGCCATACCGAATCTGCCTACGGCTTGTGGATGCTGGTCATCCTGAACTCCGCGGTGTTCATCGTGTTCGCATTCAGTTTCTTCAAGCCTCAAAACGCCCGCGACTGGCGTACATTCGGCGCATACACGGCGTTCATCGTCGCCCTGTTCACCGAAATGTACGGCTTCCCGCTGACGATTTACCTGCTTTCAGGGTGGTTGCAATCACGCTACCCCGGCCTTGACCTGCTTAGCCACAATGTCGGGCATCTGTGGTCTACCTTGCTGGGCAGCGAAGGCGATCCCCATTTCAGCGCGCTGCACATTGCAAGCTATGCCTTGCTGATCGCTGGCTTTTACCTGCTCTCCAAATCCTGGCATGTGCTCTATCACGCGCAACGCAGGCACACGCTGGCCCAAAGCGGCCCCTATGCCCGAATTCGTCACCCGCAGTACGTCGCGTTTGTGCTGATCCTGCTGGGCTTTCTTTTCCAGTGGCCGACCTTGCTGACCCTGTTGATGTTTCCACTGCTGCTGTTGATGTATGGCCGGTTGGCGATTGCCGAGGAGCGAGAAATGCAACGGGAGTTTAGCGAGGACTATCAGCTTTACATGAACAGGACTCCGCGCTTCATTCCTGATGTAAAGCGCCCCCGCTCTAACTTGGAGTCAGGAGATTGAATCATGCCTCATCATTCGCACGATCATCGGCCCGAAACGGAGAAGTCTTTACTTGATCCGGTTTGCGGGATGACTGTTGACCCCGCCAACGCTCAAGCTCAAGCCGAATATGCAGGGCGCACGTTCTATTTCTGTTCGGTGCATTGCCAGCAAGAATTCAAGGAACACCCCGAGCAGTATGCGAAGTCCGCTACAGTAGTGGCCACCGAAGCTGCGTCCGGGACCACGCCTGTTTCCCGTCAGGCCGGGCATGACCTTCACATGCATCACGCCCATGTAGGCCATGACGGACCTGCGGTGGCCGGGCAAGAAAAGGCCAAGGACCCTATTTGTGGCATGCTGGTCGACAAGGCAACCGCCCTGCACACCGAGCGTGCTGGACGTCACTATTATTTTTGCAGCTCCGGTTGCCAGCGCACCTTCGAGTCGCCCGAGCAGGAGCTCAAGTCGATGCGCGTGCGGGTAGCCATTGCGCTCAGTGGCGTCTTGATGCTGGCCATCATGCGTGCGGGCGCCTTCCTGGCCTTGGCCGCTGGAGCCACGATCGTGACTTGGGTTCCGATACCGGCCCTTCCATGGTTCACATGGGGCATGTGGCTGTTCCTGCTGACGACTCCGGTCCAGTTCATCGGCGGCTGGGGCTTTTACGTGGGCGCCTGGAATGCCATGCGCAATCGCGCGGTAAATATGGACCTGCTGATCGCGCTGGGTACGACCGTCGCCTACTTCTACAGCGTCGCAGTTTTGTTTTTCCCCGATGTCCTGCCTGTCAGGGTCGAGCAGCGGGACGTGTATTTCGAAGTCTCGGCGGTGATCATCGCCTTCGTGCTGCTGGGAAAATACATGGAGGAAATCATCAAGAAGCATTCCTCCGCTGCGGTGCGCAAGCTACTGGACCTCAAGCCAGCAACGGCCCATGTGGTGCGCGAAGGGCAGGAGATGGAGGTGCCCGCCGAGAGCGTGATGGTCGGGGAGGTGCTGATCGTGCGTCCCGGCGAGAAGATCCCGACCGATGGCGATGTCATTGAAGGAGCCTCGGCGGTGGACGAATCCATGCTCACGGGCGAGTCCATGCCGGTGGAAAAGCGCGCTGGTGCCCGCGTTATCGGGGGCACGCTCAATCGTACCGGCATGTTCCGTTTCAAGGCGACAAGGGTGGGGGCCGAGACTGCGCTGGCCCAGATCATCAAGATGGTTGAAGACGCCCAGTCCAGCACCGCGCCGATCCAGCGCATTGCAGATCAAGCGACCGGGTACTTCGTACCCAGCATCATTTCCGTAGCAGTTCTGGCTTTTGCGGGTTGGTGGCTCGCTGGCGATTTCCCGCAGGGCTTGCTGGCTTTCATCGCGGTGCTAATCATCGCCTGCCCATGCGCGCTGGGCATCGCTACGCCGGCAGCCCTGATGGTAGGGGTGGGGCGCGGCGCGCAGGCGGGCATACTGATACGCGGCGGCGAGATTCTGGAAAAAGCCGAGAAGCTCACGGCCGTGGTATTCGACAAGACCGGCACCCTGACCCAGGGCGAGCCCAACGTCACGGATGTCCGCGCCTTTAACGGCTTTGCCGAGGCCGACGTACTGCACCTTGCCGCAGCCCTTGAAATGGGGTCGGAACACCCTCTGGGCGAAGCCATTGTGCGCGGAACCAGGAATCGCGATATCGACATTGGTACCGTCACCGGCTTCGAAGCCGTCCCCGGCCATGGCGTGCAGGGTGAGACCGAGGGGCGCAAGGTGCTCTTGGGCAATCGCCTCTTCCTCATGCGCTCGGGAATTGTCTCCACCGAGGCCGAAGAGGCCATGCAAGCCCTCGAGCATGACGGAAAAACCGCCATGCTGGTGGTGGTCGATGGCGCACTGGCGGGCATCATCGCTGTCGCTGACACGCTCAAGGAGGAGGCGAAGGAGGCCATTGTCCAACTCAAGTCCGAGAACGTGCAGGTGGTGATGCTCACTGGCGACAATCAACGCACGGCTCAGGCGATTGCCCGGCAGCTGGGTATCGACTTGGTCATCGCCGAGGTACTGCCCAAGAACAAGGCTCAGCAGATCAAGCTGATGCAGCAGCAGGGCAAGGTGGTCGCCATGGTGGGCGACGGTGTCAACGACGCCCCGGCGCTGGCCACGGCCGACATCGGCATCGCTATCGGCTCCGGCTCCGATGTAGCCAAGGAGACCGGCGGGATCATCCTGGTCAAAAGCGATGTGCGTGACGTTGTCACCGGTATTCGCCTGTCCCGCGCCACCATGCGAACCATCAAGCGCAATCTGTTTTGGGCCTTTGGCTACAACGCTCTTGGCGTGCCAATCGCCGCCTTCGGCTTGCTGAATCCGATAATTGCGGCTGCTGCGATGGCCTTGTCGTCGCTATCGGTGATCGTCAACTCGGCCCTGCTTAAGAGGGCCAAACTTTAAGGTGAATCACCAGAGTCAGCCCGCCTTGCGTTTAGTACTTTGGATTATTTCAAATACGTTTTGATGACCTGGAGCACTGTCTCCAGATCCTGCTGACGCTGTTCCAGTGCGGGCTCTTTGACGACATGCTCGCTCAAATGCCCTTCGATGACGGCAGCCATCAGTCCACTCACAGCGCCCCGGATGGCGGCAATCTGCTGCAGGACTGCTTTGCAGTCGCCTTCTTGCTCAAGTTGCGTTTCCAGTGCTGCCGCTTGACCCTGGATGCGTCGAACACGGGCCAGTAGTTTTGCTTTGTCATGAATCGTATGCATAAGACCTCGAATGTCACCCTATGTACTGGGGGGTAGTATATTTATACTGGAGGGGAGTATCATCCTTGCATGATAAACCAAGTGTGATCGATCACCATGCCCGAATTCTCAACCCTCCTGCAGCAAGGCAATGCCTGGCTGTTCATTCCCAGCGCCATTTTGCTGGGCGCTTTGCATGGCCTGGAGCCTGGCCACTCGAAAACCATGATGGCGGCCTTCATCGTCGCGGTGCGTGGCACATTATGGCAGGCTATTCTGCTGGGACTGGCGGCTACGCTATCCCATACGGCGGTGGTCTGGGCGATTGCGATGGCAGGGCTCTATTTCGGGAGCAACTGGAGCGCGGAAGCAACTGAACCGTATCTGCAAGTCGCATCCGCGGTGCTGATCATCGGTGTTGCGCTGTGGATGATCTGGCGGACCTGGCGCAATCAGCAGCTTGCTCATGCGCACGATCATGACCACGCACATCATCACGATGAAGCCAAGCACATCGACACCGGGCATGGTGTGGTTCGGCTGGAGGTGTTCGAGGATGGTGTTCCGCCGCGATTCCGTTTGTATACGGAAAGTCGGCATGGCCATGTCTGGCCAGCGGAGCAAGTTCGTATTGAAACCGAGCGCGCGGACGGCAGCCGACAAGCTTTTACCTTTGTGCAGTGCGATAGCTTTGTCGAATCGGAGCAGGAAATCCCGGAGCCGCACGAATTTGTCGTCCGGCTCAAACTAGGTCACGATCACCACAGCCACGACTACGACGTGGAATTCGTCGAGCACGATCATCACCACCACGCCATCAAGGATTACGACGGACTTGACCTAGCGGCACCGGGCTATCAAGACCCCCACGAACTGGCGCACGCCAATGACATTCGCCGGCGTTTCGCCAATCGGGAAGTGACGACGGGCCAGATCGTGCTGTTCGGGCTGACCGGTGGCCTGATTCCGTGTCCCGCATCGATCACCGTCCTGTTGTTGTGTCTGCAGCTCAAGAAAATCGCGCTGGGAGCCACGCTGGTGTTGAGTTTCAGCGTGGGCCTGGCCTTAACGATGGTCGCCTCGGGGGCATTGGCGGCACTCGGGGTCCGGCATGCCTCCAAACGCTGGAGTGGCTTTGGCGAATTTGCACGCAAAGCGCCCTATTTCTCGGGCGTCTTGATTGTGCTGGTCGGCTTGTATGTGGGTTATCACGGCTTACAAGGGCTGATGCGGTAATGAGGCCGTTGGCGGCCAGTTATTCACCTGCCATCACCTCCACCAACCGGCTTTGGGAAAAGAACAGCCTCAATCGTCCGAAGTGTGGCCTTAGCAGTCGTTAGCCCAAGTTCGATCTACCGACCGCTAAGGCCGAAACCAGCCCCATCCTAAAGTCACAGCCGCACCGCCCACTTTCTGACGTCTTGCGTTATATTTATGAAATTCTGATGTGCCATGTTTTCACAACTTTCTCTGAGATCTATCCATACAGAGACGCCCTGACAACGGACGGCTTGCAGTGTTTTGGTGCGGTGACCACGGCAGGTTGTACCCATGAAGTGCATGTAACAGGCGGGAAGAAACCGCAAGACCTGCCACTATTCCGCTGGGTCAACACGGTGCTGGGCAACGTGAAGACCAGCCTGTCTGGAACGCATCACGCGTTTGCATTTGGCAAATATGCGGATCGCTATCTGGCTGCAATGGCCTATCGGTTTAACCGACGCTACCGGCTCGACACGCTACCGCAGCGCTTACTCATCGCCGTGGTAACTTGCAGGCCGAAAACAGAAAATTGGCTACGTAAGAAAGCTGAGGTGGCTACCTAATCAGGTGGCAGTTTGCGAGAGCGGGTGAAGTCTTGCGGACGAACACGCACCGCATTGAGCAGCTCGTCGGAGTGCAGAAAATCAAAAATCTTGCCAATTTTGTCAGTTATTGGGCTTCATGAACTGTAATAAAATCAGTTAGTTAGATTTATTTACTTAGTTTTCCCGTGCCGGCTGCAGAGAGCAAGGGCTTAAGTTGACGGGATTGTTACCAGCAGGGGTTGACGCGTACCGCAATGGTAGAAAAAGCGCGTAGATTGCGTCCGACGCATTACAAGATGCTGAACATAAATACCCAGTCCCCAAAGCTGGATACGCTACTGAATCTGGGACAGGTGCTGGGTGCGAATCTCTTCACGCTGTTCAAAGTCATCGCATGGATGGGGCGTCTACAAAATCTGCCCAAGCCTGCATCATTGGTCGACGTAATTCGAGTAATCGCTCTCGGTTATATGCTCCCTCGACCTTATTGCTGATGGTGTGAGCCAGAGCCAGTTCAGCGAGATCACGGTCGTATCGATTTGCGGAGCACCAGTCTCTAAAACTGCTTCGAAAACCATGTGCCGTGGCGGTTCTACCCGGGATATCGCTCTCGGCCTGAATGCGGCGTAGATAACTGGTCAGCACCATGTCTGAACACGGTTTATTTTTTCGTGGACTGGGAAAAATCAGAACATCATCCATTCCAAGCTGCTTTCTCAATAGTTCAACGACTTGCGAGGACAGTGGAACCACATGTTCCAACTTCGCTTTCATCCGGCTCGCAGGAATAGTCCAGATGCAAGCATCAAAATTGATTTCCTCCCACCTTGCCTCACGTACCTCTCCTGAACGACATGCGGTAAGAATCAAGAATTCCAACAGCCGACGGGTCACTGTTTCACGGCCTTCTTGATGGAGGTGTTCGGCAACAAATCGGGGTACCTGCCGCCATGGCATGGCGGGCTGATGTTGAGTTCGAAGCGCTTTTCCGGGTTGTTGAGGAAGTAGAAATTTCACTACATCGACCGGATTGGCCGCAATGAAGCCGTGCGCCCAGCCCCAGGCAAAAACAGCATGCATCCTTTGTTTGACCCGACTTGCGGTCTCTGCCTTTGCAAGCCAGATCGGCTTCAAACTATCCGCAACATGTTGTGCGGTGATTGTGTCGATCGGCAGCGAGCCAAGTGCGGGAAAAACATACTGGGTAAGGGTATTGATCCACTGTTGTCCATGTTTCTCGTTTTTCCAGCTGAGCAGTAAATCGCCATGTAAAGTCGTTGCTGCTTCACGAAAAGTAGGGGGCCTGGGGCTGTGCTGATCGGCAGTTGTGCGCGTTTCCAGGGGGTCAATGCCTGCAGCCAGTTGCTCACGATAGCCTTGAGCCAGTTTGCCTGCTGCAGCGATGCCAACATCGGGATAGCTACCCAATCCCATGTTGCGGCGCTTGCCTGTAACGGGGCTCACATAGCGCAGTACCCATTTCCCGCTGCCTTTCGTTTTGTTGGGGATCAAAGTCAAGCCGGTGATACCGCCATGCGCCAGGGCCGGGTCTCCGGGCTTGATCGTTCTGGCTTTCAAGTCTGACAAGATGCCCATGACGCACTCCTAGCGGGATCGGTATGCCATTTAGTATGCCATCAAGCATGAGCTTTGCTGGGTCGGAATGCAATCTTCTGATGCACAATGTGATGGAAATCCAATGAAATACATGAGTTTACATGAGTGCATGGCAACGAATGAGACGATGCTGAATTGATCAACGGCGGTCCCTCTCTCCGCCAGAATTGCATTGAAAAGCCCCGATTGATTCGGGGCTTTTTTCTTGTCCGGCTTTGGGCGCCGTAATTATCCTGCGCTGGCCGGTCTTTCGCTTGCCGGGAACGTCATCCTGGCTCGTGGCGGTGCCGGCCTGCGAGGGTGCGGCCGTGATGTTTCTGAACCCCGTCTGAATGACCGGGCTTGCCGGTTGTGGCTTTGTGCATGGCGCGGGAAGGCTGATTGGCCGACAATGGGAGCACTTTTGCAACAACGCCTCGGAGCTTGCCGATGACCCGTATTCTTCCGACCGCCGTGCTGGCCCTCTCTGTCGCCGTGCCCGCACTGGCCAGTGAGCGAACCTATCAGTGCAATGACGGCCAGCAGCGCCGCATCAAGCAGGTCGATAGCCAGACCGTCTGGCTGATCGACAGCGAAGCGGGCGGGGAAGAGCGGCGCGAGTTGTTGTCGCAGGCCGTGAGCGCGTCTGGCGTGCGCTATGCTTCGCTGCGCAGCGAATGGTGGGAGAAGGGCGATAGCGCCCTGCTCAACCGTCTGGGGCAAAATCAGGTGCAATGTGAGCTTGTGGCGCAAGCGGTGACCGAAGACCGCATCATGGTACAGATCGGCTGGCGCGAACGTCGTGCCTTCCCGGGCGCCACCCTGGAGGTCCAGTTGCTGGATGTCTCGCTCGCCGATGCGCCGGCGAAAGTGATCAGCGCAAAAACCTCGGTGCTGGAGGTGGGTATTCCGCTTGCGGTGGCTCTGCCTTTCAAGCCCGCTGAAATTGATCGGCGCATGACGTATGCGGTATCGGTGCGCCTGACGCAGGACGGCAAGCTGCTGATGCTCAATACCACCCGCAATACCGTGCTGACGCGCGGGGCGGGCAAGGTGGCCGAGGTCTTGCTGGTCGCGCCCGACAAGCCCTGAGCGTGAATTGACCCACTGCCGAAGGCGAGCCGCGTTCAGCGGCGCGCATCATTTTGCCGGCTCTTCCTGATTTCCGCCCCTTGGGCGTGGTCCGAAGCATTCGGGCATGCAGGATCCCGGCTTGCATGCGCTGCGGGCTGCCGGGGTAATCCGCAAGCCAAAGTCTTGCTTGCAAAATACGCGCCGCGAAATGCATGGCAGCCTCGTGCCTGTGTTGTAAGAAAGCCCACGCCTTGACGGAGTGGGTTTCACGTATTCCTCTGCAGGCTATTGTTATCAAGCGCTCGATGCAGATACCCGTTGAGGCAGGCTGCCGTTAGCAGGCAGCATCGCGCTGGCGTATGCGGTTCTTGCCCCCGTGTGCTGCCGCCCCCACAATGGCCGCTTGCCGGCGTCAGCCAATGACCGGATTCCTGAAGAGTCTGCGCGTCGCCGGTTATCCGGAGGAAATGAAATCATGTGGGAAGCGATTGTGGCCCGGCGACAAGCCTGGCCGTTTGCCGTGTTTTTCACGGCGGTATTTGTGCTGCTGTTCTTGCTTAACCGCTGGACACCGACCTGGGGCGACGACTGGTATCGCACGGTGCCACTGGCCGATCTGGGCCAGATGTTCGGCCGCATCAGGGATGAATATCTCACCTGGACCGGGCGCAGCTCGGTGCTGGCAACCACCTTTGTCATGCTGGCCATCTGGCCCGGCAGCCTGCTGCTGTTCGATCTGCTCAACAGCGCCGTCTTCTGCCTCTTGCTCGCAGCCCTGTTCCGCATTGCCGCAGGCCACTGGCCGGGCGCGGCGCGTACCGATCTGCTTACCCTGTTCGTGGCGCTGATTGCCTGCTGGTTTGGCACGCAATCGTTTGGCGAGGCCGTGCTGTGGAAGACCGGCGCCATTGCCTATCTGTGGGTGATGGTGGCTGCGCTGCTGTTCGTGATGCCCTGGCTGGATCTGCTGCTGGCTGGGCAAACCCGCCCGGGCAATCGCTGGCGCAACTGGCTGTGGCCGCTGGGTGCGTTCTGGCTGGGCATGGCGCTGGAGAATGTCAGCGTGGTGCTGGTTCTGCTGGTGGCGCTCGTGCTCATGCTCAACAAACCGCTGCAACTGCCGCGCTGGTATCTGGGCCAGGCTGGCGGCCTCCTGGCCGGCGCGCTGGCGCTGTTTCTGGCGCCGGGCAATGCCGTGCGCTTTGCCATGCAGGACGACAGGCAGCCCATTGCCCACCGGCTGGGCGAATTGCTGCTGGTGATCTGGCAGCATGTCAGCAGCGTCACGCCGTTGCTGGCCGTGCTGATTGCGCTGCTGCTGGCTGCAGCGATCCGTCGCGACGGGGAGGAGGCCGGGCCGATGCTCAGGCGCAGCTGGGTGCTGCTGGTGCTGGGTACCTTGCTCGCGCTGGCGATGGTCGGTTCGACCGGCATCAATTTCGGCACGCGCACGGCCTTTCCGGCGGAGGTGTTCTGGATCGCCGCGCTGCTGGCGCTGGCGCATCCGCTGTGGGCGCGTGGCTGGCAGCTGGTGTGGCATCTGCCGCTGTTCGCCATTCTGGGCGGCGTGTTCGCCGCCGATGCGCTGACCGTGCTGGAGCAGGGCAAGGCGACGCAGCAGCAGACCGCGCGCCGCGAGGCGCTGATGGCGCAATACCGTCAGCAGGGCTTGCGCCGCATCGTGCTGCCCTCGCTGCAGATTCCCTATCTGCCGCAGATTGTCGACGACTACACGCAGGGACGCTACTTCCTGCGCGACATCCATGGCGACACGCCGGGCAATGGCTGGCGCAATGGCACTTATGCCGAAGATCACGGTTTCGAATTCGCCATCCGCCTGCCCCAGCCCTGGCTGGTGTATCTGCCTGAGCTGGCGCGCGAACGGATTCTGGCATCCGGCCCCGACCATCTGCTGCTGCTGCGCCAGGAGGCGCACGGCTGGCGCACGGCGCCCAGCCTGTATCTGTTGATGACGCGCGAGGCCTGTCAGCCGCAGCTCAGTGTGCGCTGGCGCGCCGCGAGTCCGGAGGTCCTGCCGCGCATGCAGCGCCAGCAGGGCTTTGTCGAGGAGAATCTGGCGTATCGTGACGAGGTGGCGGTCGTGGATGCCGGCGGCATGCCCACCGGCCAATTCTGTGCCTGGCGTCTGCCGGTGCCGGATTACGCCACGCAGATCAGTATCGCCCGCTCGCCTGATCCTGCCGCCGTGCTGGAAATCAGCCTGCCGCAGTGATTGTGGCTGTGTTTTAGGGTATTGCCCTGCGGCCCTTTTAGGTAAAGGGCCGCAGGGTGATACCCATCATTTGATGCCGTAGCGGGCGCGGATGCCGGCGAGCGTGCCGTTCTTCTCCAGCCGGCTTATGGCGGCATTCAGTGTGGCGATGTCCTCGGCCGTGGCGCTCTTGCGGCTGAGCATCAGGTGTACCGGATCATTGACCGGTACAAAGGGCAGCGAACTGACCGTCATGTTCTGCTTTTTTGCCTCGGCCATCACCGCGGCCAGATCGCCGACGATCAGCTCGGCGCGGCGCGCCTTCAGCATCCGCAAGCCCTGGCGGAAATCCTCGAAGTGCCAGATGATGCCGGCCGCCTTCATGGCGGCGAGGTTTTTCGCATAGTCGGCGCCGTAAAAGCCGCTGTTGGGGCTGACCACGGTAATGCCTTGCTGCAGGACGTCCGCAAAGCCCTGCAATTTGCCGTACAGCGCCTGATTGCTGCTCAGTGTGCACAGGCAGGTGGTTTCCTGGCGGTAGGGCAGGGTGAACCAGCTATGGCTCTCACGTTCGGGGGTTTTCGAGGCGGCGACCAGCAGCGCCAGCTCGCCCTGCACATGCATGTGCTGGCGGCGCAGGCGCGGCGCTTCCGGATCGATGCGCAAGGTGCAGCCAGCCTCGCGGAAAATCGCCTGCACCAGCTCGATATCAAGCCCTGCCGGCTTGCCGGCCTCGTCGTAGTACACATAGGGTGACCATTTTTCCATGGCCATATTGAAGGGCTTGCTGCAGCCCGTGCCAGCCGCCTGGCCCTGGCTGGCGAGCCCGGCGAGCAGCAGGCCCGCCCAGAGCAGAATTCGCATGATGGCTCTCCGCTGTGTGTGCGATCAGTTCATCGTAACCGCCGCTGCCGCTTTCCTGCCATCGCCTTGCCGGTTTTTTGTCGTACCAGCGGCAAAATGCCGCGATGAGCGCCATCAAATCCCTGTTTTTCATAGGGATTTTTCAGGTTTGTGCGTTTTCAATTCGGTCGCAAACGCGCTACAATCCCGCCCCTTGAGCATTCTGCCGTGAGTATGTCCCGATGACCGTGAAAGTCCCCGAATTGCTGTTGCCCGCTGGCGACCTGGAGCGCATGCGCGCCGCCTATGATTACGGCGCCGATGCCGTGTACGCCGGCCAGCCGCGCTATTCGCTGCGCGCGCGCAACAACGATTTCAAGCTGGAAAACCTGAAAACCGGCATCGAGGAAGCCCACGCACGCGGCAAGAAGCTGTTTGTCGCCAGCAACATCCTGCCGCACAACGCGAAAATCAAGACGTATCTGGCCGACATGGAGCCGGTGATCGCGATGAAACCGGACGCGCTGATCATGGCCGACCCCGGGCTGATCATGATGGTGCGCGAAAAGTGGCCCGAGCAGGTGATTCATCTGTCCGTGCAGGCCAATACCGTGAACTATGCCGGTGTGAAGTTCTGGAAAGCGATGGGCGTCGAGCGCGTGATCCTGTCGCGCGAGCTGAGCCTCGATGAAGTCGAGGAAATCCGCCAGCAATGCCCGGATACCGAGCTGGAAGTCTTCGTGCATGGCGCGCTGTGCATTGCCTATTCCGGCCGCTGCCTGCTGTCGGGCTACTTCAACCACCGCGATCCGAACCAGGGCACCTGTACCAACGCCTGCCGCTGGGACTACAAGACCATCGACACGCAGGAAGACGATGCCGGCGACGTGAAGCCGCAGGTGATCCAGTTCGACTTCAACAAGGCGATGAGCGAGGCCAACCAGAGCTTTGCCGCTTGTGGCGGTGCCGAGCGTCATCCGCTGGCCGACAAGACCTACCTGATCGAAGAAGCCAACCGCCCCGGCGAGCTGATGCCGATCATGGAAGACGAGCACGGTACCTACATCATGAATTCCAAGGACCTGCGCGCGATCGAGCACATCGAGCGTCTGGTCAAGATCGGCGTCGATTCGCTGAAGATCGAGGGCCGCACCAAGAGCCTGTATTACGTCGCGCGCACCGCGCAGACTTACCGCCAGGCGATTGACGACGCGGTCGCTGGTCGCCCGTTCAACCCGGCGCTGCTGGCTGATTTGGACGGCCTGGCCAACCGTGGCTATACCGATGGTTTCTACGAGCGCCATCACACGCACGAATACCAGAACTACCTCGACGGGCATTCCAAGTCCAAGCGCAGCCAGTATGTCGGCGAGATCGGCGAGGTGCGCGACGGCTGGGCGCAGGTGAATGTGAAGAACCGCTTCGAAGTCGGTGACGAACTGGAGATCATCCACCCGAGCGGCAATCAGATCATCAAGCTCGAAGCCATTCGCGGCAAGGGCGGGGCGATGGTCGACGCGGCGGCCGGCAATGGCGTGGAAGCGGCGATTCCGCTCGATGCGAAGTACGCCAACGCGCTGATCGCGCGCATCCTGCCGGAAGTCTGAGATGGCAGTGCGGCCGGTGCTGAAAATGGGTGAGCCGCTGCTGTTGCGCCGCGCCGAGCCGGTCGCCGAGTTCGATACGCCAGAGTTGCATGCGCTGGTGGCCGATCTGTTCGACACCATGGCCGCCACCGGCGGCGTTGGCATTGCCGCGCCGCAGATTGGTGTTTCATTGCAGGTGGTGATTTTCGGCTTCGAGAAAAGCGAGCGTTACCCGGATGCCGAGCCGGTACCGCAGACGGTGCTGGTCAATCCGGTGGTCGAGTTGCTGGGCGACGAAGCTGAAGAAGGCTGGGAGGGGTGTCTGTCTGTACCTGGCTTGCGCGGGGTGGTGCCGCGACATACCCGGATCAGGTATCACGGCTTTGATCCGTATGGCCAGGCAATTGATCGCGTGGCCTCGGGTTTTCATGCCCGGGTCGTTCAGCATGAATGCGATCATCTGTGGGGTGTGCTTTACCCGCAGCGCATCCGCGACATGACAAAATTTGGTTTTACCGAGGTGCTTTTTCCAGAGTTGCGCTGAACGGTCGATCTGGTGGGGGTCGTGTGGGGTGCTGTCTTATTCCAGCGGATGCAGAAAGCATGGCGTGTCATGCGGCGCCCCTGGCAAGCCGCTTTCCTTGTCCGCATCCTCGGCATGCTTGCTGGCCAAGTAGCTGGCTGAGCAGAACAACAGGGTAGTGCCGGCGATTTCCAGAAACAGCAGCAAGAGGTCCATGGACTTTCTTTCAGCGTTGGTAAAAATCAACTATTGAAAGAGAGGCCTGGAAAGTCAAGCCATTGCGCTGTGTGAACCGGCGGTAGACAAGCAAAAAGCCCGGCTATGCCGGGCTTTTTCACAACTCAAACGGGCAATTAAGCCGGCTTGATGTTGGAGGCTTGCTTGCCCTTTTGACCTTGGGTGATGTCAAAAGTCACGCGTTGGCCTTCAGCCAGGGTCTTGAAACCGTTGGACTGAATTTGGGAGAAGTGAGCGAACAGGTCGTCGCCGCCTTCGTCCGGAGTGATGAAGCCGAAGCCCTTGGAGTCATTGAACCACTTTACGGTACCGGTAGCCATGGAGAAAATCCCTTGGTAATAAATTAGATAAAAAAATTTCCAGGACGCGTAGCGTCACAGGTGCAGACAATCAAGGGAAATGGCAATACGAGGTACTACAAAGGTTACGACGATATGCTGCAAATCACCGCCTGAGCATCTGGCGGAAACATTTGTACGCGAATCTGGCGGTGCGCACAAGCGATTTCGCACAAACATCAGAATTTTCTTCTGCAAGCGGCCCTGTGATGCTGTTGTCGCGCAGGGTATTCGCTGTCGGCCTTTTACCGGTGTGTCCTGCATGCAGATGGGATTGCCCGTATTGACAAGGCATGTGGCAGCCCAAGCCCGGACTGGCGAAATCCCGGTGCTAATCCACAGCAGCAGTGCATAAAGCTGTGGATGAACTGTGCACAAGCAGGGCAAGTGCCTGAGCCGGCGGTGGCGCTGCTGGCCTGCCTGCTTTTTGACCGCTGATGCCTGCCTGCCGATCCGCCCGGTGATGCCGAGGTGCACGCACGCGGGTACAATGGCGTTTTATATCCGCCTGTGCCCGCGCCATCACGCCGGGCTTGAAACCGCATGACAATCCAGCAACTGCTTTCCCAGCGCGTGCAAGCTGCACTCGCCGCCGCCGGCGCTCCCGACGCGCCGGCCATCGTTCAACCTTCCGGCAAGCCCGAATTCGGTGATTTCCAGGCCAATGGCGTCATGGGCGCCGCCAAGGCGCTTAAAACCAATCCGCGTGCCCTGGCGCAGGCGGTGGTCGAGCAGCTCGACTTGGACGGCATTGCCGAGAAAATCGAGATCGCGGGGCCGGGCTTTATCAACATTCACCTTGCGCCGGAATTCCTGGCCGGGCGCTTGCAAGCGGCGCTCACTGATGATGCGCTGGGCATCGCCCGCCCCGTGCCGCAGAAGGTGATGGTCGAATATTCCTCCCCCAATCTTGCCAAGGAAATGCACGTCGGCCACCTGCGTTCGACCATCATTGGCGACGCGATTGCCCGCGTGCTGGGTTTTGTCGGCCATGATGTGGCCCGCTGCAATCATGTCGGTGACTGGGGGACGCAGTTTGGCATGCTGGTCGCCTATCTGCTGGAAACCCGGCAATCGGGCGATGCGGAGCTGGAGCTGGCCGATCTCGAGAATTTCTACCGCAAGGCCAAGGTCCGCTTTGATGAAGATGCCGTCTTTGCCGATACCGCACGCAATTTTGTCGTGAAGCTGCAAGGCGGAGATGCCGAGGTGCTGGCGCTCTGGCAACAGTTTGTCGCCGTCTCCATGGCGCATTGCCAGGAAGTCTATGACAAGCTGGGTGTTGGCCTGACACTGGATGCCGTGCGTGGCGAGTCGGCCTATAACGACGACTTGCCGGTGGTAGTGAGCGATTTGCGTGCGGCCGGCCTGCTGGTCGAGGATCAGGGCGCACAGGTAGTGTTCCTGCCGGAGTTCAAAAACCCGGAGGGCGAAGCGCAGGCGATGATCATCCAGAAAAAGGATGGCGGTTACCTGTATGCGACGACTGACCTGGCTGCCGTGCGCTACCGCCACCGCACGCTGGATCTCAAGCGCGTGATCTATGTGGTGGATGCGCGCCAGAGCCTCCACTTCCAGCAATTGTTCACCCTGTCGAAGAAGGCCGGCTTCGCCCCGGCGGACATGGTGCTCGAACATGTCGCTTTCGGCACGATGATGGGCGAGGACGGCCGGCCCTTCAAAACACGCTCGGGTGGGACCGTCAAGCTTGTCGAACTGATCGATGAGGCGATTGAGCGTGCGTATGCGCTGGTAAGCGAGAAAAATCCTGGGCTGGCAGAGGATACGCGCCGCAGTATTGCCCGGGCCGTTGGCGTGGGCGCGGTGAAGTATGCCGACCTTTCGAAGAATCGCACCAGCGATTACATCTTCAACTGGGACACCATGCTGGCCTTCGATGGCAATACCGCCCCCTACCTGCAATATGCCTATACGCGCGTACAGAGTGTCTTCCGCAAGGCTGGCGATTTCAATGCCGCGGCAGCGCTGTTTATTGCCGAGCCGGCGGAAAAGCAACTGGCCCTGCTGCTGGCCCAGTTCGATGAAGTCATCGAGTCGGTGGCCTCGACTTGCCAGCCGCACCAGCTGTGTGGCTATCTGTTCAATCTGGCGCAGCAATTCTCGCGTTTCTACGAAGCCTGCCCGATTCTGGCCGCCGAAGGCGCCGTGCGCGACAGCCGTCTGCAGCTTGCCGCACTGACCGCGCGCACCCTGAAGACGGGGCTCGAGTTACTGGGCATTGCCGTGCTCGACGAGATGTAAGTCAGCCGCTTAATCCTCGCTTGGGACTCTTCATGACAACGCCACCTACGGGTGGCGTTGTCATTGGTGGCATCCGCGCAGACTGGCAAGCCAGATACAGCCAGAAATGGCAGTAGGCATGCGGCATGCCAACCCAACGCCCTCGCAAGCAGACTGGCAGCGCAGTTGGCGATTTTGCAAGCTTTGCACCATAGTAAATTCAGGTGACAGGCAGCTGACTGGCTTGCAGGTCTTTATCGCGCCGGATTGCTAGAGGAGAGCCCCATGTCCAAACGAGTCTTGACCGTTGATGATTCCGCATCCATTCGCCAGATGGTTGCCTTTACCCTCAAAAGCGCCGGCTATGACGTAACGGAGGCTGTGGACGGCAATGCGGGCCTCAACCAGGCCAAAACCCAGAGCTTTGATCTGGTACTCACCGATCAGAACATGCCCGGTATGGATGGGCTGACCCTGATTCGCAATCTGCGCACGCTCCCGGATTACGCTACCACCCCCATCCTGATGCTGACCACGGAAGCCAGCGACAGCATGAAGCAGCAGGGACGTGCAGTCGGTGCCACCGGCTGGCTGGTCAAGCCCTTTGATCCGCAAAAGTTGCTGGAAGTGACCCGCAAGGTGATTGGCTGAACGCCCCCCAGGCAGTCTAGGAGTTGTCATGACCATCGACATGAGCCAGTTCATCGGGGTGTTCTTTGATGAAACCGCCGAACACCTGGCAAGCATGGAAGCGCTGCTGCTGCAGCTCGACCCCACCGCACCGGATGACGAAGCACTGAATGCCATTTTTCGCGCCGCGCATTCCATCAAGGGCGGGGCGGCGACCTTCGGATTCAATGACCTCGCCGAGGTGACCCATACGCTGGAAAACCTGCTCGACCGCTTGCGCAAGCACGAATTGCCACTGCAGCAGGTGATGATCGAAGTTTTCCTGCAGGCCGGGGATGTTTTGCGCGGGATGCTGGATGCGCATCGCGGCTATGGCAGTGCCGACCCCGCTGCAATTGCCGGCGTCAGTGCGCGCTTGTCCGAGCTGGTGGCGCATCCGGCCGGGATGGTTGCGGATTCCGGCAAGCCGCATGGCGCGCAGGCCACTGCCAGTGGTGTGACTGGGCATCTCCACATTGCTCAGGGTCCCGAGTGCGAGATTGAGCGCTTGCGGCAAAGCATTCGCGTGTATGGCGACATACTGTCCGACAGCCCTGGCAATACGTCTGGTGAATATCGTTTCCATCTCTGCTTGCAGCGGCCGGTACAGGACTTGTTTGATGAACTGGAATTCGTCATCGCACCCGAACGTTTGCAATGGCTGCCCGAAGCCGTTGCCATTGCGCCTCGGGACGGTTTGGCCGATCCAGACGACGGCTATGGTTTTTTCACAGAAGTAAGCAAGACGCAGCCGGTCGTGGCTGACGATGGTGAAGCGTTTGGTTTCTTTGTGCCTTTGCCGCCATCCGTCCACCAGGAACAGGCCGCAGGGGATGGTTACGGCTTTTTCACGCCCATTGCGTCACCGGCTCCCGCCGCAGAGCTCGCGCCCGCAGTGAGCCCGCCGCCTGCACCTGAACCGGCTGTGCGCGCACTTGCCGGCAAGGCAGGTGCTGCGAAGACGCCGCAGGAATCGTCAATCCGTGTTGGTGTCGAGAAGGTGGATCAACTGCTCAATCTGGTCGGTGAGTTGGTCATCACACAGTCGATGCTGGCGCAAAACGCCAGCCACCTGGATCCGGCCCAGCACGATCTGCTGATCAGCGGGGTGCAGCAACTGGAGCGCAATACCCGGGAGCTGCAGGAAGCGGTGATGTCGATCCGCATGATGCCGATTTCTGCTGTATTCAGCCGCTTTCCACGCCTGATTCATGATCTGGCCGGCAAACTCGACAAGCAGGTCGAGCTGCGCTTGCTGGGCGAACAGACCGAGCTCGACAAGGGTTTTATTGAAAAACTTGCCGACCCACTGACGCACCTGGTGCGCAACAGCCTTGATCACGGCATCGAAGCCCCGGAGATTCGCCGCGCCAAGGGCAAGCCGGAAGTGGGCACGCTAACCCTGAAGGCCTTCCATCAGGGCGGGAGCATTGTCATCGAAGTGCGTGACGATGGGGCGGGCCTGAATCGCGAGCGGATTCTTGCCAAGGCGCGCGAACGCGGCATGGCAGTCAGCGAAAGCATGCCGGATGCGGAAGTCTGGCAGCTGATTTTCGAGGCCGGCTTTTCGACGGCAGCGACGGTAACCGATGTGTCAGGACGTGGCGTGGGCATGGATGTGGTGCGCCGCAATATCCAGTCCATGGGCGGGCGAATTGACATCGAATCCATGCTGGATGTCGGCTCGACCATCAGCATCCGTTTGCCGCTGACGCTGGCCATTCTGGATGGCATGTCGGTGCAGGTGGGCGACGAAATCTACATTGTTCCGCTGTCGTTCATCGTCGAATCCCTGCAGCCCTCGGCCGACGTGGTGAAAACCGTTACCGGACAGGGGCGCGTGATCAATGTGCGTGGCGATTACTTGCCGGTGATTGCCCTGCATGATGTCTTCAATATTCCTTCCCGGCTCAGCACTTACCAGCAAGGCCTGATGATCATTCTGGAAGCGGATGGTCAGCAGGTTGCACTGTTTGTCGACGACTTGCTGGGGCAGCACCAGGTCGTGGTGAAAAACCTTGAAACCAACTACCGCAAGGTCGCCGGCGTGGCCGGCGCCACCATCATGGGTGATGGGCGGGTGGCATTCATTCTTGATGTTTCGGCCTTGGTCAGGCTGGCGCAAAAACCATCGCAAGCAGTGGCGTTTGCGCAGCCCGCCTGAAGGTACCTTCAAAGGAGGAGCTGGTGTGGAACAGATACATGATGGGGTAAATCAGGAATTACTAGTGTTTACCTTGGGTGCAGAGGAATACGGTATAGATATCCTCAAGGTGCAGGAAATACGCGGATACGATGCCGTCACTGCCATCGCCAATGCGCCATCTTTCATCAAGGGGGTCATCAACCTGCGCGGCAATATCGTGCCCATTGTTGATCTGCGGATCAAATTCCAGCTGGGCAATGTCACGTATGACCAGTTCACCGTGGTCATCATTCTCAGCCTGGTGGGGCGTACCGTTGGCGTCGTCGTGGATGGTGTTTCTGATGTGGTAACCCTGGAGCAGGAGCAAATCCGCCCCGCTCCCGAGTTTGGCGCGGTGCTTGATACCAGCTTCATGCGCGGGCTGGGTACGCTGGACGAACGCATGATCATTCTTCTTGATATCGAAAAGCTGATGACCAGCAGCGAAATGGCGCTGTTTGAAGAAATGGCAGCATGACCATCTCCTCCCACAGGATACAACAATGAAAAAAATGACATTCAATGCGCGACTGCTGCTCGGCCTCGGGCTGCTGATGATTATCCTGTTGGTGGTGGTGGTGGCTTCCCATCTCGCCGCACGTCAGGCGCAACGCTCCAGCCTCACACTGACCAGCGAGCATTTGCCCCACTTGCTGGAAGCCCAGCATATTTTCGACGAAGTGAACACCATCGCCCGGGCCTTGCGCAATATGCAGATCCTGGGCCAGGAAGGCGGCACGCAAGCCCTCGACGAAGAATGGCGGCGTGTGCTGGCCTCACGGGAAGAAATCAAGAAAACCCTCGACACCTGGGAGACCCAGGCCAAGATCAGCCAGGATACGGTTTCCCTGGCGCGCATTGCCGCAATCCGCCAGAAGCGCGACGGTTTTGTAAATGCCCAGATCCAGTACAAGAGCATGCTGGACCGTGGTGACTTCGCAGGAGGCAGGGCGCTCATCCTCGGCGACTTGCGCGAGCAATACAATGATTATCGAGACACGATCCTTGCCGGCGTTGAAGAACAGCGCAAGGCAGCGGTGACGGCTGCAACGTCGATCAACGAACAGTCTGCCAGCAGCGCGGGGCTGATTGCCGTCGTCGGGATTGGCGGCATCCTGCTCGGCCTAGTGCTCACGGTCATCCTGTTCCGGCGTGTCCGGGTTGATCTGGGGGGCAGTTATGAAGGCCTGCAGGACGTCGCGCGTGGTTTGCAGCAGGGGAACTATCAGCAGCCCATCGCACTGGCGGCCAATGATCAGGGCAGTCTGATGGCGGTGCTCAAGCATCTGCAGGATCAGTTGCGGGCCGCCGATGTGCTGGCCCGCGAGAACGCCCGCATCCGCACCGCGCTGGATTCGGTCTCGACCAGCGTGATGATTGCCGATGTGGATCGCAACATCGTCTATGTAAATCCCGCGCAACAGCGGCTTCTGCTTGAGGCGGAGAGTGATTTGCGGGCTGTGTTGCCGCAGTTTGATGCACGCCGCATTATCGGTGTGAATATCGACAGCTTCCACAAGACGCCCGCGCATCAGCGTGGCTTGCTGGATAGGCTGGATCGGGAATTCAAGACCCTTATCACCGTCGGTGCCCGCAATTTTGCGCTGACCATCAACCCGGTGGTCGGCAGTGATGGCGTGCGTGCCGGTTTTGCCGTCGAATGGGTCGATCAGACCGAAATTCTCAAGCAGCAGATCAGGGAGCAGAAGGCCGCCGATGAGAAGGCCAGGATTCTCGGCGCGCTGGAGTCCACGTCGACCAATGTGATGATTGCCGATGCCGAGCGCACCATCATTTACATGAACAAGGCCGTGCGCGAGATGCTGACCGAGGCCCAGGCCGATTTGCGCAAGGCCTTGCCGAATTTCGATGTGAACCGCATTCTCGGCGGCAGCATGGATGTGTTTCACCGCAACCCGGCGCATCAGGCCAATCTGCTGGCTTCCCTGACCAGCCAGTACCGTGCCCAGATCGTGGTGGGCGGGCGTACTTTCCGCCTGATTGCCAGCCCCATCTTCAATGATCAGGGCGTACGTCTGGGGACCGTGGTGGAGTGGCTGGACCGTACCGCCGAGGTGGCAGTGGAGAAGGAAGTGGCTGACATGGTTTCGGCAGCAGTGGACGGTGATTTTTCGCGTCGTATCGAGCTGGCGGACAAGGAGGGCTTCTTCCGCATGCTGGGCGAAAACATGAATCTGCTGCTGCAGACCAATGAACGCAGTATCAGCGAGGTGGCTGGCGTCTTGTCCGAATTGGCCAAGGGCAATCTGACCAAACGCGTCGATGGCGATTACAAGGGCTTGCTGGGTCGCCTCAAGGACGACTGCAACCAGACCATCGAGCGCCTGGCCGAAATCGTGCTGCAAATCAAGCAGGCGGCCGGAACAATCAATACGGCTGCCAAGGAAATTGCGGCGGGCAATGGCAATCTGTCGGCGCGTACCGAGCAGCAGGCCGCCAGCCTGGAAGAAACAGCCTCCAGCATGGAGGAACTGACAAGCACGGTGCGGCAGAATGCCGAAAATGCGCGTCAGGCCAATCAACTGGCGATCGGCGCCTCTGATATTGCAGTGCGTGGTGGCGAGGTGGTCGGGCAGGTTGTGTCCACCATGTCGGAAATCAACGATAGCGCCAAGAAAATCGTCGACATCATCACGGTCATCGACGGGATTGCCTTCCAGACCAATATCCTTGCGCTGAATGCGGCTGTCGAAGCCGCGCGGGCGGGTGAGCAGGGGCGTGGCTTTGCCGTGGTCGCATCCGAAGTGCGCAGTCTGGCCCAGCGTTCTGCCGGCGCAGCCAAGGAAATCAAGGCCCTGATCGGTGATTCGGTGATCAAGGTGGACAGTGGCAGCCGCCTTGTCGACCAGGCTGGACAGACCATCAAGGAGGTGGTGCTGGCCGTGCGCCGGGTAACCGATCTGATGAGCGAAATTTCGGCGGCGTCGCTTGAGCAGAGCGCCGGCATCGAGCAAGTGAACAAGGCCGTCACGGCCATGGATGAAAATACCCAGCAGAATGCCGCACTCGTGGAAGAGGCCGCTGCTGCGGCCGAGAGCCTGGAAGAGCAGGCCGGCGCACTCGCCGTTGCCGTAGGTGCCTTCCAGTTGGCTCGCGAGCACGCCATGGCGCGCCATGCCATTCCGGCGGCACCGGCGGGCTCCTCCAGGGGCAGCAGGCCGTCGGGAGCGGCTGCTGGACAGTCCATGCGCAATATGCCCAAACCGGTGGCTGAGGGTGATGATTGGGAAGAGTTTTGAGTGACGTGGAGCCCGGCTTTGTCGTGAGCAATCTTGACGAGCGCGAATTTGGCTATACCGCCCGGGATTTTTCCCGGGTCGTTGCTCTGATTCGCGCGCATGCCGGGATCCAGCTGAACCCGAGCAAGGAGCAAATGGTATACAGCCGCCTGGTCAGGCGGTTGCGCGCCTGCGGGGCAAATTCGTTTCGAGAGTATCTGGATCGCCTCGAGAGCGAGCCAGCAAGCCCGGAATGGCAGTCCTTCATCAATGCCCTGACCACCAATCTGACGGCTTTTTTTCGCGAGCCACACCACTTTGAATTGCTGCGCCAACATCTGGTCGCGCGCGCATCACAAGACGCATACCGGATCTGGTGTGCCGCCGCATCGACAGGTGAGGAGCCGTATAGCCTTGCAGCCACTGTTTACAAAGGGCTGCAGGGCGATACCCGGCAGGTTGAAATTATTGCATCGGATCTGGATACCCAGGTGCTGGCCACGGCACGGCAAGGCGTCTACCCGCTGGAGCGGCTTGAGTCATTTGGCCTGGCAGAACGGCGAGCCTATTTTCTCAAGGGCAGAGGCCCCAATGCCGGCAAGGCGCTGGTGCGGCAGGAGTTGCGCCAAATGATCGAATTTCGTCAGATCAATCTGTTGCACGATGATTGGGGGCTTGCCGGTCTGTTCGATGCAGTCTTTTGCCGTAATGTCATGATTTATTTTGATCAGGCCACTCAGCGCAAGATTCTCGAGAAAATTGCTGGCTTGCTGAAGCCCGATGGACTTTTGTGCGTCGGCCATTCCGAAAGCCTGCATTTCATGGGCAGGCTGTTCAAACCGTGCGGTCGTACGGCGTATGTGCTGCATCCTGGAGCCGAGGATGTCAGGATGGGGCGATGACTGATTTCATCCAGCAGGTCATGAGTCCTGCGATCTATTTTGACCGGAATTTCGGGGTGGAAGCCGCGAAAATCCTGCCTGGCGAGTATTACACCACCGGACGGGACATGGTCATTGTCACGGTGCTGGGCTCCTGTGTAGCGGCCTGCCTGCGTGACCCGGTCAGCGGTATCGGCGGGATGAATCATTTCATGCTGCCGGATACAGGGGACAGCCTGGCGGAAATGAACGGCTTGCCGACGCGTTATGGCACCTATGCAATGGAAATGCTGATCAATCAGCTCCTGAAAATGGGAGCGCAGCGCCATCGGCTGGAAGCCAAGATTTTTGGCGGCGGCAAGGTCTTGCAGGGGTTTACCCTAGCCGATGTCGGCGGCAAGAACGCCATGTTCGTCAAGCATTTTCTTGCGCTGGAAGAAATACCCGTACTGGCGGAAGATTTGCTCGATATTTATCCCCGCAAGGTGTATTTCTTTGCGAAAACCGGGCGTGTGCTGGTGAAGAAACTGCGTTCCGTGCACAATAATACGATCATCGAGCGGGAAAAAGACTACAGTGCCCGCCTTCGCTACGAAGCGCCCACCGGCGATGTGGAACTGTTTGGCTGACCGGAGCGAAAACGAACGATGACTCGCAAGATTCGCGTAGTGGTGGTTGACGATTCTGCATTGATTCGCAGTTTGCTGCGCGAGATCATCAACGCCGGCAAGGACATGGAATGTGTTGGCGTTGCGCAGGATCCGCTGGTGGCGCGGGAACGCATACGCGAGCTGGATCCGGATGTCATTACGCTGGATGTGGAAATGCCGAAAATGGACGGACTGGAATTTCTGTCCAGGCTCATGCGCCTCAAGCCCAAGCCGGTCATCATGGTCTCGTCACTGACGGAAAAGGGAACCGAAGTTGCATTGCGTGCGCTTGAACTTGGGGCTATCGATATTGTTGCCAAACCAAAACTGGATCTTGTTGCGGGCATGACCAGTTATTCCGATGAAATCCGCGAGAAAATCCGCGCTGCAGCGCAAGCCTCCATCGGCAGGCTCGATCCGATCGCCGTGCCTCCCAGTCATACTGCCGATGCTGTGCTGCCCAAATCATCACGCCCTTTGCTGAAATCCGAAAAGCTGATCATCGTTGGGGCATCAACAGGGGGTACTGAGGCGCTCAAGGAATTCTTGCAGCCGATGCCAGCCGATGCTCCGGCAATCCTGATTGCGCAGCACATGCCCGAACTGTTCACCCGATCCTTTGCTGCGCGGCTGGATTCCCTTTGTCGCATCACTGTAAAGGAGGCCGAGCAGGGCGAGCGCATTCTGCCCGGGCATGCTTACATCGCGCCGGGGCATTCTCACTTGCTGCTCGGCGTTTCTGGCGCCAACTACGTCTGCGAGTTGTCGCAGGCGCCGCCGGTGAACCGGCATCGTCCGTCGGTCGATGTACTGTTTCGTTCGGCGGCCAATCTGGCGGGTCGGAATGCAATTGGCGTCATTTTGACCGGCATGGGCAAGGATGGCGCGCAAGGCATGCTGGAAATGAAGCAAGCCGGCGCTTACAACTTTGCCCAGAATGAGCAAAGCTGTGTGGTCTTTGGCATGCCCAAGGAGGCCATTGCTCTCGGTGGGGTTGATGAAGTGCTCGATTTGCGCGAAATAGCTCCGCGTGTGCTCGCCTGGGTCCGGCAGCAGGGCAGTCGCGCTACCCGTATCTGAGGCTTGGGCGTACAGCAAAGACTTGAAATGCAACCTGGACAAAATGCACTTTGATGGCAAAAAGCTTACCCGTACTTGTAGTTGAAGATGATGACGCTTTGCGTGAGGCGCTGGTAGATACCCTGGAGCTCGGCGGTCATGCAGTGCTTGTGGCCGAAGACGGCTCCTCTGCTCTGGCCCTGCTGGCTTGCGAGCGCGTGGGCCTGGTGCTTTCGGATGTGCAGATGCAGCCGATGGATGGCGAGGCGCTCCTTGCCGAAGTCAAGCGTCACTACCCGTGGCTGCCTTTCATTCTGATGACTGCCTACGGCGTCATCGACAAGGCCGTGGCGGCCCTGCATGCCGGCGCCAGCCATTACCTGCCCAAGCCCTTCGATCCGGCTCGCCTCTTGCAGGAGGTAGGCAAGTATGTCTTGCCGGATACTGGCGATGATGAACTGGTTGTGGCCGATCCAGCCATGCAGCAATTGCTCGACATGGGTTTGCGTGTCGCTCATACCGACGCTTCCGTGTTGATCAGTGGCGAATCGGGTACGGGCAAGGAGATGCTTGCCCGATTCATTCATCGGCACAGCCCGCGAGCTGAACATCCTTTTGTGGCGATCAATTGCGCCGCCATTCCCGAGCAACTGCTGGAGTCGACATTGTTCGGGCATGAAAAAGGGGCGTTTACCGGCGCTTCGGGCATGCATCAGGGCAAGTTCGAGCAAGCCCAGGGCGGAACCTTGCTGCTCGACGAAATCACGGAAATGCCACTGGCGCTGCAGGCCAAGTTGCTGCGTGTCTTGCAGGAACGCGAGCTGGAGCGTGTGGGGGGCAGCAAGTCCATCCGGTTGGACATTCGTGTTTTGTCGACGTCGAATCGTGACCTTCAGGCGGAAGTGGCGGCTGGGCGCTTTCGTGAGGATCTGTTCTATCGCTTGAATGTGTTTCCCTTGCTGATTCCGCCCCTGCGCAATCGTCGCGAAGATATCGTGCCGTTGGCACGGGCCTTGCTTTCTAAGCATGGGGGCAAGCAGCAACGTCGTACTCCCGTGCTCAGTCCGGAGGCGACGTCCAGGCTGCTGGCCTATGACTGGCCAGGCAATATCCGTGAGCTGGACAATGTGATTCAGCGTGCGCTGATTCTGGCACCCGGTGACGTCGTCAGGGAGGAGGATGTATTTTTGCCGCAGGCGGCAAAAATTGCCGTATCTTCCTTGCCGCCGGATGAGTCGGATGGCGCAGTGAGTGACATTCGCAGCATGGAAAAACGGCACATACTGGAGACCCTGAAGGCTGCAGGTGGCGTGCGAAAACTTGCCGCCGAGCGGCTGAATATGAGCGAGCGGACCTTGCGTCACAAACTTGCGCAGTATCGTGAAGAAGATGGCTCGCTTCCCGTTTGAGACATGGCGCAGGATTTGCTTGCTGCCAATTGCCTGCGCCCCTACAATTTTGTCCAGAAGGATAGGCTAACAAATGAGTGTGCAAGGTATCGATCAGTTGCTAGGCGAATTGCGCTCGATGAGCTCGGTTGCCGCTGGTCAGCCTGCGTCGCCCGCTGTTGATGCTGCGGATCAACCCGATTTCGGGACCTTGCTCAAACAGTCGATCGATCAGGTCAACCAGGTGCAACAAAGCGCCCAGGCTCAGCAGCAAGCCTTTCAATCTGGAGACCCCGAAGCAAATCTCCAGGATGTGATGGTGTCGTTGCAGAAAGCCAGTCTGAACTTTCAGACGATGGTGCAAGTGCGCAACAAACTTGTCAGTGCCTATCAGGAAATCATGAACATGCAGGTCTGATCCGCCTGCAGGCATTGACTTGGCTAGGGTATGGCAGAAGCGGGTACGGCAGCGCAACAGACAGTAGTGACAGGACTCGGGATGGGCGGCTTCCAGCAGCGCTTTGCCGCCCTGTCCAGCACCCGCAAGCTCATCATCATGGCGGTTCTGGCTGCGCTCATCGCCGCCCTCATAGGAGCCGCACTTTGGTCGCGTGAACCGGCTTACCGCATATTGTTCACCAATATTCCCGACAAGGAAGCCGGTGCAGTGGTGCAATCACTGCAGCAAATGAATATTCCCTACAAGCTTGATGCTGGCGGCATTTCGGTCCCAGCAGACAAGATTTATGACGCCCGCTTGCGCCTGGCGGCAGAAGGTTTGCCAAAGTCGGGGAATGTCGGCTTTGAACTGATCGACAATCAGAAATTCGGTGTTTCGCAGTTTGCCGAGCAAGTCAATTACCAGCGGGCCATCGAAGGAGAGCTCGCGCGCTCGATTGAAACGATTTCTTCCGTGGAAAAAGCCCGTGTTCATCTGGCAATTCCTAAGCAAAGCGTGTTTCTTCGCGACCAGCAAAAGCCCACTGCTTCAGTCATTCTGACCCTGCATACCGGCCGTCTGCTCGATGACGCCCAGGTTGCCGGCATTGTTCATCTGGTTTCCAGTAGCGTTCCCGACCTGATGGTCAAGAATGTGACCGTAGTAGACCAGGACGGCAGCCTGCTTTCCAACAATAACCGCATCAATCAGGCCAATCTGGATCAAAAACAGCTGCAGTATGTCGCCCAGATTGAACGCGGCTATGTGGAGCGGGTGCAGGCGATACTGGCGCCACTGGTCGGCAAGGACAATGTGCGTGCCGAAGTCACGGCCCAGTTGGATTTCTCCGAGGTCGAGCAAACCTCGGAAACCTACAAGCCCAATTCGCCGCCCAATGCTGCCGCCATTCGCAGTCAGCAGACACTCGACCAGCAAGGCCGCAGCAGCGACCCGGGGGCGATGGGTGTGCCTGGGGCCTTGTCGAATCAGCCGCCGGGTGCTGCCGCGGCCCCCATTACCGCGCCCATCGCTTCTGAGGTGGCTGGCGGTATTGAAAGCTCCAGCAATGTTCGACGTGAAGCAACAACCAATTACGAGATTGACAAGACCATTCAGCATGTCAAGCAGCCGGTTGGCTCCATCAAGCGCCTGTCGGCGGCCGTGGTGATCAATTTCAAGCCCGGCAAGGACAAGGATGGCAAGGCTGGCTATGTGCCGTTCACGCCGCAGGAGATGACGCAAATCAACAATCTGGTGCGTGAAGCCATAGGCTACAACCAGACCCGTGGCGATTCGGTCAATGTGGTCAACGCAGCCTTTGCCGACTCGCAGCCGCTGGAAGAGCGTCCACTGGTCGACAAGGCCAGCGATTACCTCAAGACCAACTGGCCGGATGTGCTCAAGCTCTTCCTGCTGGCGGTCGCGGTGCTGTATCTGCTGTTCTTCATCGTCCGGCCGCTGATGAAGGATATTGCCCGCAGTGGCGATGCCGAGGGCAAGCCGCTGCAACTGGATCTGGGTGATGGTCTTGGCGGGCTGACCGTGGAAGAGGCTGTGGCGGGCGAGTCCGGCAAGTCTGGCGAGGAAGATCAGGCCAAGATGGCCGCCTTCGCCGACTTGCTGCAGCAGGCCAAGGAACTGGCCAAGAACGATCCGCGCATGGTGGCGACCATTCTGCGTGAATGGATGAGCGAAGAAGACGGCAAGAATGACAACCCGAACAAGGTTGCCTGAGGCAGGGTAAAGCGATGGCTGCAAATCTGAATGAAGAAGGCGTGCGCCGCGGCGCGCTGCTGCTGATGACCCTGGGTGAAGAGGCTGCCGTGGAAGTCTTCAAGTTCCTGGGGCCCAAGGAAGTGCAGAAGCTCGGCTTTGCGATGGCGAACATGAATAACGTCAAGCGCGAGGAAGTCGATGTCGTGCTGGGCGACTTTGTTTCTGCGACGCAGAACCGCGCCAATCTTGGCGCCGCGGACGAATATATCCGTTCTGTATTGACCAAGGCGCTGGGCAGCGACAAGGCGGCCAACCTGCTCGACCGCATTCTGCAGGGCAACGACAACAATGGCATCGAATCGCTGAAGTGGATGGACTCGGCGGCGGTAGCCGAGCTGATCAAGAACGAGCATCCGCAGATCATTGCCACCATTCTGGTGCATCTGGAGCCCGATCAGTCCTCCGAAGTGCTGTCCAACTTTGTCGAGCGTCTGCGCAACGATGTGCTGTTGCGCATTGCCACGCTGGAGGGGGTGCAGCCCTCCGCCCTGCGCGAGTTGAACGACGTACTGACGCAGTTGCTCTCGGGTTCC
The DNA here is from genome assembly GCF_000428145.1 of Chitinilyticum litopenaei DSM 21440. Taxonomy (GTDB): domain Bacteria; phylum Pseudomonadota; class Gammaproteobacteria; order Burkholderiales; family Chitinibacteraceae; genus Chitinilyticum; species Chitinilyticum litopenaei. Next base: position 30,149 of record NZ_ATZJ01000017.1, read on the forward strand.
GACAAGATCAAGAAAAGTGCTTTTGGCGGCGTGCACATGGCGGCCGACATTCTCAATTTCATGGGGGGCGTGGTCGAGGCCTCGGCGATCGCCAATATCCGCGAGTACGATCCGGAGCTGGCACAGAAGATCCAGGACAAGATGTTCACCTTCGACAACATCATGGATATCGACGACCGCGGCATTCAGCTGCTGCTGCGCGAGGTGCAGTCCGATGCGCTGATCATTGCGATGAAGGGCACCAGCCAGGCCTTGCGCGAGAAAATCTTCAAGAACATGTCCTCGCGTGCCGCAGAAATGCTGCGCGAAGATCTGGAGGCCAAAGGGCCGGTCAAGCTGTCCGAGGTCGAGGCCGAGCAGAAGGAAATCCTCAAGATCGTCCGCCGTCTGGCCGACGAAGGCCAGATCGTGCTGGGCGGCAAGGGCGACGAAGGTCTGGTGGAATAAGCAATGGCGTCCAATCCGCGTCGCGTCATTCCGCGCGAAGAGTTGTCCGGTTTCCAGCGCTGGCAGTTTGGTTCGCTGCTGGATCCTGCGCCGCAGGGCGAGCCTGAGCCACAAGTGGTCGATGAGCCGCCCGTCGAAGTGCCGCCTCAGGGTATTGCTCCGGAGCCCTTTTCTACATTGGTTGAAGAAGACCATACCCCAAATATTGTCGAAGAGCTTCCTGCTGCGCCGCCGCTTCCTTACCCTACTGCGGAGGAAATCGAAGCCATCCAGCAGCAGGCGCATGACGAAGGCTATCAGGCGGGCCTGGCTGCCGGACGTGCCCAGGCCGCCGATGAGCTGGCGCGCCTGCAGCAGCTCTGCAGCCGCCATGCCGAGTGGCTGAGTGCCGCCGAGGCGGAGCTGGCCGAGGAAACACTGGATCTGGCCTTGACCATTGCCCGCCAGGTAGTGCGCGATACCCTGCGCGCCGATCCGGTGGTATTGCTGGCGGGCGTGCGTGAAGTACTGGCCAGCCTGCCGGCCGTGCGTGCGCCGGCGCGCATGCAGCTCAATCCCGCTGATCTGGTGCTGCTGCGGGATGATTTGCTGCTGGAGCTGCCCGAAGACACCTGGCGGCTGGTGCCCGACCCCAGCCTGCCGCCGGGTGGCTGCCGCATCGAAACACCGGCCAGTTCGGTCGATATCAGTCTGTCGCGGCGCTGGCAGGCGCAGTTGCAGGTGCTGCGACGCGAAGATCGTCAGGACCTGGCGCTGGATGCTGCTGATATGTCCCTCCCGCCATCATCTGCTTCCGACCGCGAAGATGACTGAAGCGCTCGCCCAGTGCCGGCAGTATCTGCAGGACTGCAAGGTAGCCTCGGGCTGGATGCGCCCGTGGTTGCCGCAAGGGCGGTTGACGCGTGTTTCCGGTCTGGTGCTCGAAGCAGTGGGTTTGCGCCTGCCGATCGGGACATCCTGTGACGTCATCACCCCCGGCGGGCACCCGGTCGAAGCGGTTGTGGTCGGTTTCAATGAAGACCGGCTGTTCCTCATGCCGATTGCCGAGTTGTATGGAGTCGAGCCCGGTGCGCGGGTCATTCCACATGAAGATGTTGCTGCCTGGCAACCGGAATACGGCGCCAGCCGGCCGATGCAGCGGCGCCAGGAAGACCACGGCCGGCAGATGCCGGTGGGCTGGGGCTTGCTGGGGCGGATTCTTGATGGCCTGGGCCGCCCGCTGGATGGCAAGGGCAGGCTGGATGCCGATGCCTGGCAGCCACTGTTCGCGCGAGCCTACAACCCGATGGACCGCGAGCCGGTCCGCCATGTCATGGACGTCGGTGTGCGCGCCATCAATGCCATGCTGACGGTGGGGCGCGGCCAGCGTCTGGGCCTGTTTGCCGGGTCCGGCGTTGGCAAGTCGGTACTGCTCGGCATGATGGCGCGCTTTACCACCGCCGATGTCGTCGTCGTCGGGCTGATTGGCGAGCGGGGGCGTGAGGTCAAGGATTTCATCGAAAACATTCTGGGCGACGAGGGCTTGCGCCGCTCGGTCGTGGTCGCTGCGCCCGCTGACACGCCGCCGCTCTTGCGCTTGTATGGTGCGGCTTACGCCACCTCAGTTGCCGAATATTTCCGCAATCAGGGCCAGCATGTGCTGCTGATCATGGATTCGCTGACGCGCTATGCCATGGCGCAGCGCGAAATTGCGCTGGCCGTGGGCGAGCCGCCGGCCACCAAGGGATATCCGCCATCCGTGTTCGCCCGTCTGCCGCAGCTCGTCGAGCGTGCCGGCAATGGCCGCGAAGGCAGCGGTTCGATCACGGCCTTTTATACCGTGCTCTCCGAGGGCGACGACCAGCAAGATCCGATTGCCGACAATGCGCGAGCGATTCTGGATGGCCACTTTGTGCTTAGTCGCCAGCTTGCCGAAGCGGGGCACTATCCGGCCATTGATATCGAGGCGTCGATTTCGCGGGTAATGCATGACATCATCAGTCATGAAGAATTCGAGCTGGTGCGCCGCTTCAAGTACCTCTATTCGCGCTACCAGCGCAGCCGCGATCTGATCAGCGTGGGTGCCTATGTTCCCGGTTCGGATGCCGTGCTGGATGATGCCATCCGTCGCCATCCGGCCTTCGAACAGTTTCTGCAGCAATCAATCAACGAACGCGAAGATTATGCCGGCGCTAGAATGAAGCTTGCGCAGTTGTTCACGGCATAAGCTCATGGCCCGCTTCCGTTTTGCCTTTCTGCTCGACCTTGCGCGCGACGAGCGCGAAACGGCCGCCCGCGCCATGCAGGAGGCGCAGGGGCGCTGGCTGACTGCGCAGGGCAAGCTCGATCAGCTTGACCAGTTTCGTACCGAATACCGCGCGCGGCTGGCTGGCCAGAGCCAGGGGGGGATGACGGTGGCGCAATGGCGTGACTACCAGCTGTTTCTGGCCAAGCTGGATGCCGCCTGCGAACAGCAGCAAAAAGAAATCAGCCGCTTGCTGCAGCTCTATGAACAAAGCCGCACGGCCTGGCAGGAGTGCGAGCGCAAGGTGAATGCCTTTGAAACCTTGCAGCTGCGTCATGAGCAAAAGGAATTGCAGCGCGAGGCCAAGTACGAGCAAAAACTGCTGGATGAGTTCAACAGCCGCCGCGAGCGCTGAAGGCAGTGGGCATGCAACGTTGCTGTCGCCTGCTGGTGCGGCATTTGGTACAATCGCCGCGCCACAGCCCTGTGGCACTGCGCCCCTATAGTTAAATGGATATAACAAGCCCCTCCTAAGGGCTAGTTGCAGGTTCGATTCCTGCTGGGGGTGCCAGCCCGGTTTTTCCCGCCTTGCGTTTTTCGCGCCGTCCCGTGTTCATCCGCCCCGATGTTTTGCCGAGCGATTCCCCCATGCATTAGAATGCGCGGTTTGGATTCAAGGAGCGTCTCATGTCCAGCCCGGCTGATCTGACCCAGATTCTGGCTGCCGTCCCCGGTGTGCGCCTGGTCAATTCTGCGGAACTTTACCCGGAGCACGGCAGCGGCTTGCCCTTGCTGCAGATTGCCAATGCGCATGGTCAGGCCGTCGTGGCGCTGCAGGGGGCGCACCTGATCTCCTTTGTGCCCGCCGGTGGCCGCGATCTGCTCTGGCTTGCTCCGCAGGCGCGCTTCAGTCCCGGCAAAGCCATCCGCGGCGGCATTCCGCTGTGCCTGCCATGGTTTGGCGGCCATCCGGACAAGAGTCGCGGCCTGCCGGCGCACGGCTTTGCCCGTACCAGCGACTGGTCGCTCGAAGAGGCGCAGCTGCTGGACGATGGGCGTCACCGCCTGGTGCTGGGCCTGAAAGACACGCTGCTGACCCGCGAAATGTGGCCACACCACTTCCATTTCCGTTTTGCCATCACGGTCGGGCGCGAGCTGGATGTCGAGCTGCTGGCCGAGCATCACGGCCATGTGCCCGTGACGTTTACCGCCGCCCTGCATACCTATTTCGCCGTTCCCGAGGTCGCCGATTGCGTGATCGAGGGGCTGGCGGGATGCGAGCAGATCGACACGCTTGATGGCATCCGCCGCTTGCGCAACGACGGCGATGTGCGCATCAGCAATATGCATGATTCGGTGTATCTGGATGTGCCGGCCGAGCAGCGTATCGTCAGCGCCGCAGGCGTCACCCGCATCGTCAGCAATACCCGCAGCGCCGTGGTGTGGAATCCGGGCACGGCGGCATTGAAAGGGGGCGACATTGGTGCGGCTTATTCCGGCTTTGTCTGCGTCGAGCGTGGTGATGTGTTCGACAATGCCGTGACCCTGAATCCGGGTGGCGTATATCGCGCCAGCATGCAACTCTCTGCGGTTTGATGCGTCATACCCTGGTTGTGCAACTGCGCCAGCAAGGCAGAACCTGAAAGATTGCCCGATAACGCCCGCCTTGTCCGGGCGTTTTCTTCTGGAGATTTGCCGATGAAGTACCACGATTTGCGCGATTTTGTGGCCGGACTCGAACAGCAGGGCGAACTGGTGCGCTTGCGCGAGCCAGTCTCGCCCCGGCTGGAAATGACCGAGCTGTGTGATCGCATCCTGCGTGCGCAAGGTCCGGCGGTGCTGTTTGAAAATGTCCCCGGCTTCAGCATGCCGGTACTGGGCAATCTGTTCGGCACGCCACGCCGGGTGGCGCTGGGTATGGGGGCGCAGGATACTTCGGCGCTGCGCGAGATCGGCAGGACGCTGGCCTATCTGAAGGAGCCCGAACCGCCCAAGGGTTTGAAGGATGCCTGGGACAAGTTGCCGCTGCTCAAGCAGGTGCTTTCCATGGCGCCAAGGGAGGTCCGCAAGGGCGAGGTCCAGCAGAATGTCCGCGAAGGCAGCGACGTCGATCTGGGGACGATCCCGGTGCAGCATTGCTGGCCCGGTGATGTGGCCCCGCTGATCACCTGGGGGCTGGTCGTGACGCGTGGCCCTGGCAAGAAGCGCCAGAACCTCGGCATCTATCGTCAGCAGGTGATCGCCAGCAATCAGGTCATCATGCGCTGGCTGGCGCATCGCGGCGGCGCGCTGGATTTTCGCGAACATGCCGCACAGAATCCGGGTCAGCCATTCCCGATTGCCGTGGTGCTGGGCTGTGATCCTGCCACCATCCTTGGCGCTGTCACGCCGGTGCCGGACACGCTGTCCGAATACCAGTTCGCCGGCCTCCTGCGCGGCAGCAAGACCGCGCTGACCCGCTGCATCGGCAGCGATTTGCAGGTGCCGGCAACGGCGGAAATCGTGCTCGAAGGTGCGATCAAGCCCTGTGAGCCCGGATTCAGCGGCATCTCGGAACACGGAGTGCTGCTCAAGGAGGTCAACGGCTACCTGCATGCGCTGGAAGGCCCGTATGGCGATCACACCGGCTATTACAACGAGCAGGACTGGTTCCCGGTATTCGAGATCGACCGCATCACCCACCGCGACAATCCGGTCTATCACAGCACCTACACCGGCAAGCCGCCCGATGAGCCGGCCATGCTGGGCGTGGCGCTGAACGAGGTGTTCGTGCCCATCCTGCAAAAGCAGTTTCCGGAAATCACCGATTTCTATCTGCCACCGGAGGGCTGCAGCTACCGGATGGCGATTGTGTCGATCAAAAAGCAGTATCCCGGCCATGCCAAGCGCGTGCTGTTCGGCGTGTGGTCCTTCCTGCGCCAGTTCATGTATACGAAATACATCGTCGTCGTCGATGACGACGTCGACACGCGCAGCTGGCAGGAAGTAATCTGGGCGATCACCACACGCATGGACCCGGTACGCGACACGGTGCTGGTGGAAAACACGCCGATCGATTATCTGGATTTTGCCTCGCCGATCAGCGGGCTGGGTGGCAAGATGGGGCTGGATGCGACCAATAAATGGCCCGGTGAAACGCAGCGCGAGTGGGGGACAGTCATTACGCATGATGCGGTGGCGGTGGCGCGCATCGACAGCCTGCTCGCGCAGATCGATGCCAGCCGGCTGGGCCTGGCGGCCCGCGACGGCAAGGCGCAATGATGCGGCGCGCGCGGGGCGGCTGGCCGGCCCGCGTGCTATATCCTAAACATTGCGAAGCGTGCTTCGCGCCTGTTTGCGAGATCCACAATGTTGCCGAACGGCCGTGAATTCCAGTTTACCGAGGCGGATTTCGAGAAAATCCGCAAGATGATCTATGACTATGCCGGCATCGCGCTGGCCACCTCCAAGCAGGACATGGTGTACGGGCGGCTGGCCAAGCGCCTGCGTGCGCTCAACCTGCATACCTTCAACGATTACCTGCGCGTGCTCGAGCGGGGCGACAGCAAGGAATTCGAGCTGTTCACCAATTCGCTGACCACCAACCTCACGTCCTTTTTCCGCGAGGCCCACCATTTTCCGATTCTGGCCGAATTGCTGAAAAGGCAGCGCCTCAACAGCCCCGGTGGCATGAATGTCTGGTGTTCGGCATCGAGCACCGGCGAAGAGCCCTACACGATTGCCATTACCGCCTGCGAGGCCTTTGACACCCTGCGCCCGCCGGTCAAGATTGTCGCCACCGATCTCGATACCAATGTGCTGGAAGTGGGGCGCAACGGCATTTACAACGCCGACGAGGTCAACAAGCTGGGGCCGGCGCGGGTCAGCCGCTTTTTCGACAAGCAGGCCGATGGCAGGACGTATCGGGTCAAGCAGGAGCTGCGCGACATGATCGTGTTTCGCAAGCTCAATCTGATCGAGCCCAACTGGCTGGTGCGCGGACCCTTCGATGCGATCTTCTGCCGCAATGTGATGATCTATTTCGACAAGCCCACGCAGCTGAAAATCCTGCAGCGCTTTGCGCCGCTGCTGAAGTCCGATGGCCTGCTGTTTGTCGGCCATTCGGAAAACCTCTACCATGCCGCCGATTATTTCCGCTTGCAGGGCAAGACGGTGTACGAGCTGGCCAAAGCGCCGGCCAGCCCGGCAGGGCGTGGATTTTAGGTGGGGTATTGCCCTGTAGCCCATTTGCGTAAAGGGCTGCAAGGATATACCCAATAAAAAAGGAAGGCGTTCGCCTTCCTTTTTTATTGCGCGGCGGCCTTAGCGGATGACCGGCTTGTAACGGATGCGCTTGGGCTTGGCGCCTTCTTCACCCAGGCGTTTCTTCTTGTCGGCTTCGTATTCCTGATAGTTGCCGTCGAAGAAGGTCCACTGGCTGTCACCTTCGGCCGCGAGGATGTGCGTGGCGATACGGTCGAGGAACCAGCGGTCGTGCGAGATCACGAATACGGTTCCCGCATATTCCAGCAGTGCGTCTTCCAGCGCGCGCAGGGTTTCCACGTCCAGATCGTTGGACGGTTCATCCAGCAGCAGCACATTGCCGCCCTTCAGCAGCGTCTTGGCCAGGTGCAGACGGCCGCGCTCGCCGCCAGACAGCATGCCGACCTTCTTCTGCTGATCGCCGCCCTTGAAGTTGAAGCGCCCGAGATAGGCGCGGCTGCTCATTTCGAACTTGCCGACGTTGATCATGTCCAGCCCGCCCGACACGTCATCGAACACGGTCTTTTCGTCTTCGAGGCTGTCGCGGTTCTGGTCGACAAAGGCCATCTGCACGGTCGAGCCGATTTCCACTTCACCGGAATCGGGCTGCTCCTTGCCGGCAATCATCTTGAACAGCGTCGACTTGCCGGCACCGTTCGGGCCGATGATGCCGACAATCGCGCCGGCCGGCACGTTGAAGCTCAGATTGTCGATCAGGAGGCGCTCGCCAAAGGCTTTGGAGACGCCCTTGAACTCGATGACCTTGTCGCCCAGGCGCTCGGCAACCGGAATGAAGATTTCCTGGGTTTCGTTGCGTTTCTGGTGCTCGAAGCTCGACAACTCTTCGAACTTGGCCAGCCGCGCCTTCGACTTGGCCTGCCGGCCCTTGGGATTCTGGCGCACCCATTCCAGTTCTTTCTTCAGCGCCTTCTGGCGGGCCGATTCGGTCGATTCTTCCAGTTTCAGGCGTTCCTGCTTCTGGTCCAGCCAGCTGGAGTAGTTGCCCTTCCACGGAATGCCGTGGCCGCGGTCGAGTTCCAGAATCCATTCGGCGGCGTTGTCGAGGAAGTAGCGATCGTGCGTCACGGCGACGACCGTGCCGGGGAAACGCACGAGGAACTGTTCCAGCCACTCGACCGATTCGGCGTCCAGGTGGTTGGTCGGCTCGTCGAGCAGCAGCATGTCGGGCTTGGACAGCAGCAGCTTGCACAGCGCGACGCGGCGTTTTTCACCCCCGGAGAGATTGCCGATGACGGCGTCCCACGGCGGCAGGCGCAGGGCGTCGGCAGCCAGCTCCAGCTGCAGCTCGGTGTTGTCGCCGGCGCCAGTGCTGATGATGGCTTCGAGCTTGGCCTGTTCTTCGGCCAGCGCGTCGAAGTCGGCGCCTTCCTCGGCGTAGGCCGCATAGACTTCCTCGAGGCGCTTTTGCGCGGCCATCACGTCGCCCATGCCGGCTTCGACTTCCTCGCGCACGGTTTTCGCCGGGTCAAGCTTGGGTTCCTGCTCCAGATAGCCGATCTTCACGCCGGCCAGGTGCTGGACTTCGCCGTCGTATTCCTTGTCCGCGCCGGCCATGATGCGCAGTACGGTGGACTTGCCCGCACCATTGAGGCCCAGGAGGCCGATCTTGGCGCCGGGGAAGAAGGAGAGGGAAATATCCTTGATGATCTGGCGCTTGGGCGGAACGATCTTGCTCACGCGCAGCATGGACATCACATATTGGGCCATGAAACTTGCCTTGCTTGGTAGTTGAAAACGCTGACGCGATTTTAACAGGCTGCGGCAAAAGACGCTGTGCGCAGATGGCTTCCTGTCTGGACACCGGAAGGGCAAGGTGAGGCGGTCGGAATGGCTGGCTCGGACGTGCTCCGCCGCGCGCCAATTCGGTCAGCCTGCCTTGCTGGTTCGGGCTGGGGGCGATTCCCGTTTTGCTGCGACGCGTTCGGGGCGTTCGCCAGGTCTGCCCGGCTTGTTCGTTCGGTGTGCCGCCGGCCATGGCATGGGCGGCATGGCGCCGCATGTTCTTCTCAGGAAACGCTGCATAAACACCCAGCCACGGCACTTGCTCTCCTCGTGCTGTTGAGCTGTCCGGGCGTGCTGGCTGACGGCATGCAGCGGTGCTGGCGTGATGTGAAATGCATATGCCGTATGAATATTATAAGGGTATGCTTATGTATCCTTTTTATGTGAAAGGTTGCGTAATTATACATGTATGGGTATTGATGATCTGGCGCGCAGATCCCGGTCATTTGTGTCGCAATGACGACGCGGGCAGGGCAATGCTGGACGCTGGCTTGTAAGCAATTCACAATAGCCGCCATGAGTCGCCCATCAGATGGCGGCCGCGAGGCCGGCACAAGCCGGCCCATACGAGGATGGAGTTCGCCGTGTTGAATCTGCGCTGGCTGGCCCTGCTGGGCTGGCTTGCCGTGCTGCTGCCTGCGCAGGCGGCGCCGCGTCTTGTCGCGTATTACCCGTTCTGGGCCAGTTACAACCGCGGGGTGCCCTTGAGTGCCGCGCCGGTCGAACGGCTCACGCATCTGGTGTACGCCTATGCCGAGGTCAAGGCCGATGGCAGCATTGCGCCCGGCGATGTCTTTGCCGATACCCAGCGGGTCGAGCAAAGTGCCGATGGCCAGTCCTACCAGGGCAATTACCGTGTGCTGGCCAGTCTCAAGGCGCGCAACCCCCAGCTGAAAATCCTGCTGTCCATGGGAGGATGGGAACGTTCCACCCACTTTTCCCGCGTGTTTGCCGATCCGGCCCTGCGACAGAACTGGGTGGCCTCGGTGCTTTTTCTGCAGGACCAGTTCGGCTTTGACGGAGTGGAAATCGACTGGCGCTTTCCGGCGGGCGGCGGTGCGCCGACCACGGCGGTCAGTCCGCAGGACTGGCAATCGCTGGCCAGCGCCATGCGCGATCTGCGCCGCGCCTGCACCTTGCGCCAGCGCCCTTGTGAAATTGCCACCATCATTGCCGCACAACCGTTTCAGCGCCTCGGCGCGCCCTGGCCCGAGGTACTGCGTGATGCCGATTTTGCCAGCCTCATCGCTGCCGACTTCAAGGGCGGGTGGGATGCGGTGACGGGCCACCGCTCGCCGCTGCATGCCGCCGGGCAGACCCCACTGGCAATTGCTCCGGTGGTGCAGACGCTGCTCGCCGAAGGCGTGCCGGCGGAAAAACTGGTCTTGCAGCTCTCCACGCGCGCCATGAGCTGGGAGGGGGTCCCGCCGGCGCAAGGCGGGCTTGGACAGCTTGCCAGCGCCCCCACGCGCGGCAGCTGGGATCGTCCGGAATACCCACCGACGGGCCAGCTGGCGCTGGCCGACATCCAGAATTGGCTGGACGAGCCGGGTGCCGTGCTGCAGCGTGATGCCGCCACGGGCGTCCCCAGCCTCTATCGGCCGGTATTGCAGCAGTTCATCAGTTTTGAAGATACCCGCTCTCTGCAGGGCAAGCTGCAGTACGCGCGCAGCCAGGGCCTGGGTGGAGTGGGGTTCTGGGATCTCAGCAGCGATGCAGCCGACGAGGCATCCCTGCTGTCGAGTGCGCACCGTTTTTATTACCCGGTGGCGTATTGGTCTGCAAGCCTGCGCTTGCTTGGTTACACGGCCATACCCTGGGTGCTGGGCGCCTTGTGTGGCATTCTGGCCATGGTGCTCTGGCTATTCCTGCTCTGGCGCCGCCGCCAGCGCCGCCTGGAAGTGCAGGAGTGGCAGGCAGTCCGGCAGCTCGATGCCACCCTGAAGGCCTTGCCACGCCATCTGGATGATACGGCCGAGACGGTGGGACAGCTGCTGGCGCACAGCGAGCGTCGTCCCCTGCCGCCACGGATGGTGGCGGCCATGCATCAGTTGCAGAGCGATACCCGCTTGCTGGCGCGGGCACTGGGGCCGGTGGACGAACTGCTTGGCACGGTGTTGCCGCAGGCCGAAGCGGCGCCGCTGCAGCGGGCCGATGTGCAGCGGCTTGCGGATTACACGCAGGCCTTGCAGGGGCAGCGCAGCCTTGAGGAAATGCTGTCGGTATTTCAGCGCTTTGCCCGTGCCGACGAGCGTGTCGACACCGTGGTACTGGAGCAGGATGAAGAGGGGGCAACGCCGCCGCCGGACGGTTTTCAGCTTGCCCAGGGGCGCGGTGCGGCACACCTCATGCATCCCCTGCTGGGGGATTACCGCATTCATCTGGTGTTTCGCGAGCCGCTCAGTGACGATGCCGAACCCTACTTCCGTCAGCTGGCCGAACAGATCCTGCTGCTGCGCCGGCAGGTGCTGGAGTTGCTGGGCCAGCAGCAATTGCTCAGCGAACTCTTCGAAATCGCCTGTCGGCGCGATCGCCTGCACTTTGTCCAGGCCGAGCGCGGTTACAGCGGCATTCACGCCGGCGACCTGAAGGAGCCGCGTTTCATCACCTTGCGCTTGCGCACGTTGCGCCAGTATTTCGACGAGCAGACGCTGCTGCAGGTCCATCGCTCCTATCTGGTCGCGCCGCGCGCCGTGACGGCGGCGGTGCGCAGCCGCAGCGGCATTGCCCTCAATGTGGCCGGCCGCCTGATTCCGGTATCCCGTTCCCAGCTGGCAAGGGTGCGCAGCAAATACCCGGCCTGGTTCGATGCGCTTGAGGCCAATCCCGCCTGATCGGCGGGGCGCCATTGTCCCCGGGCTTGCGGTGCAGGTCCGGGGGTTTTTTTGCCCTGGCATCCGCCCTTGGGCGATCTGCCTGCTTCAGGCTAGAATCGGCGCACCGAGGCATCCCGGCAGGATGTCATGACCCGGGATTGCATTCCGCCATGGAATATCTGTTATTGCTGGGGCTCATTTTTGCCAATGGCCTGTTTGCCATGGCGGAAATCGCCCTGGTAACCGCCCGCCGCGCCCGCTTGCAGAAACGGGCCGATGCCGGTGACCACGCCGCGCAGCTGGCCATCCGGCTCGGCGAAGACCCCACCCGTTTCCTCTCGACCATCCAGATCGGCATCACCTCGATCGGCCTTCTGAACGGCATCGTCGGCGAGGCGGTACTGGCGCGTCCCTTGAGTGCCTGGCTGCAGCTGCAGGGTTTGAGCGAGCCGGTGGCGCCGATTCTGGCCACGACCATGGTGGTGGTCGGCGTGACCTATGTGTCCATCGTGATTGGTGAACTGGTGCCCAAGCGGCTGGGTCAGCTCAATCCGGAAGCCATTGCCCGGCTGGCGGCGCGGCCCATGCAGTGGCTGGCTCTGCTCAGCCGGCCTTTCGAGCGCTTGCTGAGTCTCTCCACCGAGATGATCTTGCGGCTCATGCATGCCAAGGGCAGCGCGGCGCAGGCAGTCACCGAGGAGGAAATCGAGGCCATGCTGGCCGAAGGCTCGCAGGCCGGCGTGATCGAGGAGCAGGAGCATGCGATTGTGCGCAATGTCTTCAGGCTTGATGACCGCCTGCTCGGTTCGCTGATGATTCCGCGCGCCGACATGGTCTACCTCGATCTGGACTGGCCGCTTGAGCGCAATCTGCAGATCGTCGGTTCCACCTCCTTCATGCGCTATCCGGTCTGCGCGGGTGGACTGGATAATCTGCTGGGCGTGGTGGATACGCGGCAGTTGCTGGAAGCGCAGCTGAAAGGCCAGACCGGGCAGTTGCCGGTGCAGGCGCTTGCCCCCTGTCTTTATGTGCCCGAAACGCTCAGCGGCATGGAAATGCTGGAGCAGTTCCGCAACAGCGAGCTGCCCATGGCGCTGGTGGTCAATGAATATGGCGATCTGGAGGGGCTGATCACCCTGCAGGATCTGCTCGAAGCGATGACCGGCGAGTTTCAGCCGGCGGCAGGTGACGAGGGCTGGGCTGTGCAGCGCAGCGACGGCTCCTGGCTGCTTGATGGCGCCATGCCGGTGCCGGAACTGCAGGATGTCCTGGGTCTGAAAATACTGCCCGAAGAAGGGCGGGCCCGCTATCACACACTGGGCGGCATGCTGCTGCAGTTGCTTGGACGCATTCCGCAAACCGGCGAATCCTGTCGCTGGCAAGGCTGGGAGCTGGAGGTGGTCGACATGGATGGCAAACGCATCGACAAGGTGTGGGCGCATGCGGTTGGCGAAGCGGAATCTTCGTCTTCCTGAACATGCCGGCTGGCTCGCAGCGGGGCGTAACAAATGCAAAAAGCCCCGCCGGTGGCGGGGCTGTGCGCTTGACAACGAGGCCCTGTTATCCGGGCTTGGCAGGCTGTCGGCCTGTTAGTTGGCAGCGGCCGAGTTGTTGCTCTTGCGGGCAGCAGTCTTGACTGCGTCGGCGGTAGCGGTGGTGGCGGCCTTCACCGAAGCGTCGGCGAAGTCGGCAACCTGCTTGGCGGCCTTGGTCAGGCTATCCACGGCGGCGGCAGTAGCCTGCACGGTGGACTTGACGGCGGCAACGGCCACGTCGGCGCCAGCCGGAGCGGACTTCACGAAGCGATCCAGACCGGCAACGGCGTTCTTGTTGAACGAGGTGGTGCGCTCTTCGATCAGCTTGGCGTATTCAGCCTGGGCCAGCGAAGTGATTTCATACACATTGCGGTAAAAGCCAATCACTTGTTCAACAGCGCTTTCGTTCAGCTTCTGACGCAGCGCCAGCGCTTCCTGGATGTCCTTGACCTGAGCCAGGGCCTTGGCGGACTTGGCGCTGTCTTCGAGGCTGTTCTTGGCGGTTTCGATGTTCAGCTTGGCCAGGCGCTCGGTGGTGTCCAGGGCAATGCGGGCAAAACGCAGTGTCGTTTCAACCTGATCGGTGGCAAAATCATTGAATTGCTGTTGAGCGTTGGTGGTGGTCATGATCGTTTCTCCATATACACGAGTAGGTGGGGCCGGATCGGGGCGACCTGGCGACGCCGGGCACTAGTTTGTGGTGCAGTGCACAATGCCAGATCATTCTGGATAGTCTTTCCCGGAATGTCAAACTGTTTTTGTGCGCTGCAGCAATTATTGCGCTGCGCTAAGTGCATGACTATGCTCAACATTAACCAAACCATGAATACTGACAAGGCAGGGTTGCCCATATGAGCGGGGAAAAGCGCGTTATCAAGAAATACCCGAACCGCCGTCTGTACGATACGGCGACCAGCAGCTACATCACGCTGGCCGACGTCAAGCAGCTGGTTCTGGACAGTGTCGACCTCCAGGTGCTCGACGCCAAAACCGGCGAGGACATCACCCGGGGAGTGCTGCTGCAAATCATCATGGAAGAGGAAGCTGGCGGCATGCCGATGTTTTCCTATGATGTGCTGACGCAAATCATCCGTGTCTATGGCAACACCATGCAGGGCTTGATGGGCAACTATCTGGAGAAGAACCTGCAGCTGTTCTCCGAAATGCAGGGCCGCATGCAGGAACAGGCCAGCACGGTCATGCAGGGTGGTGCGCCGGTATTCAACCCCAATGCCCTCTGGGGTGATTTCATCAAGCAGGCGCCGGCCATGCAGACCATGATGGGCGCTTATCTTGAAAACAGCTCGCAGATGCTGGCGCAGATGCAGCAGCAGATGCAGGAGCGTGCCAAAACCATGTTCTCGGGCTTTGTGCCGCCCGAGTCGCCCACCCATGAGCCGTCCGACGCACCGGCAGCGCCAGCCGGGGATGCGCCGGCTGCAGCCGAGCCGGCCGCACCCAGGACGCGGCGCCGCAAGCCTGCAGCCTGAGCCCTGCAGAACGTTGATTCCGCCTGGGGCCGCTTTGTGGCCCTCTTTATTTGTCGCGGCGCCCGCCTGGTGCAAATTCCACTTCCTTTCTGGACGCAAGTTTGATGACGATTCCCGATCAATCCTATGAACGCCGTTTCGGCGGCATTGCCCGACTGTATGGCGCCGATGCGCTGGTCAGATTTCGCCGCGCCCGTGTCGCGATTATCGGCGTCGGGGGCGTTGGCTCCTGGGTGGCCGAGGCGCTGGCGCGTTCCGGAATCGGCGCGCTGACGCTGATCGACCTTGACGATATCTGCTTATCCAACACCAACCGCCAGTTGCCCGCGCACGATGGCAACTTCGGGCGCATGAAGGTCGCGGCGCTTGCCGAGCGCATCAGCGCGATCAACCCCGAATGCGTGGTGCATGGCATTGAGGATTTCATTGCGCCCGACAATTTTGCCGAGCATCTTGCCGGCGAGCTTGATTATGTGGTGGACGCGATTGATTCGGTGCGTACCAAGGCTGCGCTGATCGCCTGGTGTCGCGAGCACAGGCTGAAGATTGTCACCACCGGCGGCGCCGGCGGGCAGACCGATCCGACGCAGGTGCGTGTCGATGACCTGTCGCGCACCACCCACGACCCACTGGCCAGCAAGGTGCGCAACATGTTGCGCCGCGACTACGGCTTTGCCCGGGGCGACCGGAAAATGGGGGTTGATATCGTTTATTCGACCGAGCAGCTGCGCTACCCGCAGGCCGATGGCAGCGTTTGTGCTCAAAAGCCGCAGGCCGGCGATGGCCCGGTCAGGCTCGATTGCGCCGGCGGCTTTGGCGCCAGTGTGGCGGTGACCGGCACCTTCGGCTTTGTTGCCGCTGCGCAGGTCCTGAAGCGCCTCGCAGCAAATTGATCATGGGTATTGCCATATGGCCTTTATGGAGTAAGGGCTACAGGCAAATACCCTGTCTTTGTGACTTAGAAGTAGAACATCCCCATCGCCTTCTTCACCTGGTATAGCGTCAGCGCGGCGATTTCGCGCGCGCGGCTGGAGCCGGCCATCAAAATGGACAGAATGCGCTCAGGATCGTGCGCCAGCTCGTTGCGGCGGGCACGAATCGGCTCGAGCAGCGCCAGCAGCACCTCTTCCAGATAGGCTTTGACGACCGCATCGGCCAGGCCGCCGCGCTGGTAGTGCTCCTTGAACTCGGCAACCTTGTCCTGGTCCGGCGCGAAGGCGTCCAGAAAAGTAAAGACCGTATTGCCGGCTATCTGGCCAGGCTGCTCGACGCGCAGGTGCTGCGGGTCGGTGAACATCTTGCGCACGGCCGTGCGGATCTCGTCAGGGCTGGCCGACAGGGCGATGTGGTTGCCCAGTACGCGGCTCATTTTCTGCTGTCCGTCAATACCGGGCAGGCGTGTAACCTTGCCGGTCAGCGCCTTGCACTCGCGCAGAATGTCGCTGCCCACCATCTGGTTGAAGCGGCGGACGATTTCGTTGGTTTGCTCGATCATCGGCAACTGGTCGGCACCAACCGGTACCAGCGTGCCCTTGAGTGCGGTGATGTCGGCGGCCTGGCTGACCGGGTAGCTGAGAAAACCGGCGGGAATGTCGCGCTCGCGGCCCTTGTTGCGGATTTCGGTCTTCACCGTCGGGTTGCGTTCCAGTCGGGCTACCGAGACCAGATTCATGAAGTAGAACGATAACTCGGCAAGTTCGGGCACCATGGACTGGATGAGGAAGGTGCTTTGCTGCGGATCCAGGCCGACGGCGAGATAGTCGAGCGCCACATCGATGACACTCTGGCGCACGCGGCTGTAATCGCCCTGGTGATCGGCCAGCGCCTGCGTATCGGCGAGCAGCAGGAACTGGCGGTACTGGCCCTGCAGCTGCAGGCGTGCCTGCAGCGAGCCGGCAAGATGGCCCAGATGCAGCGGGCCGGTAGTGCGGTCGCCGGTGACGACGATGATTTCCTGGTCGGACATGGACTTCTCCTGGTCTATGTCGCCGGATGCTGGGGGGAGGAGATTCGGATACAAAAAAAACCTGCCGCCAGATCCGGCGGCAGGTTCGTGTATGCGGGGTGCGCAAACCGTCCCGGGGCCGCCTAAGGGCGCCACCAGTAGTAATAGGAACGGATTGCGGTTTGCGTAGTCATGAACCGATCATGCCCCGGCCGGCCTGTCAGCGTCAAGCCGCATCGTGTCAGGGATAACCCGGATATGGACACCGGACCTGCCTGCGCCGGCGTGAGCGCGGACTGGTTTGTGTTCCTCGGGTCTCAGGTCTTGTAATGCTGGATGATCTTGTCCAGCTCGCTGGCGAGTGTCGTCAGGCGATGGGACAGCTGATTGGTCGAACGTGCGGCCTGGCTGTTTTCTTCGCTGGCCTGGGCAATGCGCTCGACATGGCGGGCAATGTCCTGGCTGGCGATGCTTTGTTCCTTGAGTGCCGTGCTGATGCTCTCGACATGCGAAACCGTGCTGCGCGCCTTGTTTTCGATATCCCCGAGGGCGCTGGCGACCTCCTGCGTGCTTTCCACCCCCTGGTCAACGCGGCTGCTCGCCTGATTCATGCCTTGGGCAGCTTCGGCGGTGTCATGCTGTACTGCCTTGATTTTGGACGTGATTTCCACCGTGGCCTGTGTGGTGCGTTCGGCAAGCTTGCGCACTTCGTCTGCCACAACCGCGAAGCCGCGGCCCAGTTCCCCGGCTCTGGCCGCTTCGATGGCCGCGTTGAGCGCCAGCAGATTGGTCTGGTCGGCGATGTCCTTGATCACCATGGCGATGCTGCCGATCTCGTCCGAGCGCTGGTTGAGCTTGCCGATCAGTACGGTGGAATGGCCAATCGCTTCCGCGATCTGCAGGATTTCGTCGGCGGCCAGCCGGGCACGGTCGGAACCGGTTGCCGCCGTGCCGGCCACACTGCGCGCGTCTTCTTCCAGATGGTGGGCGTTGTCGGTGATCAGCTGCACACTCACGGCCAGTTGCTCGATGGCGGCGGCGGTTGACGATGCCGCTTCCGACTGGGCGTTGGAGGCTGCGCTGACCTGGGACGAGGCCGATGCCAGCTCCTGCGAGGCGGTGTTGAGCTGGCCGGAATTCTGCTTGGCTGCGCCGATCAGCGTGCACATGCCGCTCAGCAGACGGTTCATGGCCGTCGAGGTCTGGGCGACCTCGTCCTTGCCGGAAATGGGCATGCGGCGGCCGATATGGCCGGTCTGGTCGATGTCCAGAATGGTCTCCTGCATGGCCTGCAGTGGCTTGCGGATGCTCAGCGTGATGAAGGTGGCGGCGGCAATGGCCAGCAGCAGTGCCAGGGTGGAGGCAATCAGTAACTTGATAGCATTGCGCTGTTGAATGACATCAATGGTGGTGTCGATCTGGGAGGTGGCTTCCAGCGCGGCCTTGGTCAGCGTGGTAGTGTCTTCGCCCACCTTGCGCACGGCTTCCTTGTACTGGCCGACCGCCGCATTGCCGTCGGCCGGGCTCAGCAGCTTGCCGGCAATTATGTCGGCGTGCACGGTGCGGATGCCCTTGCCATACTCGACCAAATGATTGCCCAGTTCCGCCAGGGCCGCACGCTGTTCGGGGCGTGCTGCCGCATCGGCCCGGGCCAGGCTGTCTTGCGCGTTCTTGAGGCTGGCCTCCCATTTCTGCAGATAGTCGGCCACCTTGTCGGGGGCGGCGATGTTCAGCAGCATATCCTTTTCGAAGCGCCGCAGGTTGCCCACTTCATAACGCACCTCTTCCAGCGCCAGGCTGTATCTGAGCGTGTGATGCAGCAAGTCGCTGGTTACGGCATGCAGGCGTTGTTGCGAGAACAGGCCGATGCCGGCGATGATGATGAGAAAGAGCAGCATAAAGACAAAACCCAGTGCAATACGGGTGGCAATACTGAATTGCTTGAGCATGTGCAACTCCTTGATCGGCAAGGGCAAGTGTTTGCACTATAGATAAATCGCAAGCTGCCACCACCCCCAACTTGCTAGAATTGCCGGCTGTTTTCTGATTTTCCGGAGCGGAACATGCGTATAGGAACACCGTTGAGTCATTCAGCCGTCCGGGTGATGCTGCTGGGCTGTGGCGAGCTGGGCAAGGAAGTCATCATCGCCCTGCAGCGGCTGGGCGTGGAAGTGATCGGCGTTGATCGCTACGCCAATGCGCCGGGCATGCAGGTGGCGCACCGCAGCCACGTGCTGGACATGACCGACGGCATGGCACTGCGCGCGCTGGTCGAACTGGAGCGCCCGCAGCTGATCGTGCCCGAAATCGAGGCCATCGCGACCGATGAGCTGTTGCGCATCGAGGCCGACGGCCTGGCGACGGTGATCCCGACCGCACGCGCCACCCAGCTGACGATGAATCGCGAAGGCATCAGGCGGCTGGCCGCCGAAGAGCTCGGCCTGCCGACTTCTGCCTATCGGTTTGCCGAATCACTGGCCGAACTGCAGGCCGCGGTAACGGAGATCGGTTTTCCCTGTCTGGTCAAGCCGGTGATGTCATCCTCGGGCAAGGGGCAATCGCTCTTGCGCAGCCCCGCTGATGTGGTGGCGGCCTGGGAGCATGCGCTGGCCGGTAGCCGTGTCAATCACGGCCGCGTGATTGTCGAAGGATTTGTCGATTTTGATTATGAAATCACGCTGCTGACGGTGCGTGCGCTGGGCGTGGATGGACAGATCACCACGCAGTTCTGTGCACCGGTCGGTCATGTGCAGCAGCAGGGCGATTATGTCGAAAGCTGGCAGCCGCAATTGATGAGCCCGGTGGCGCTGGAGCGCGCGCAGGCCATTGCCGGCAAGGTGACTGCCGCTTTGGGTGGTCGCGGACTGTTTGGCGTCGAGTTGTTCGTGAAGGGCGAGCAGGTCTGGTTTTCCGAGGTCAGCCCCCGTCCGCACGATACCGGTCTGGTGACGCTGATGAGCCAGCGCTATTCGGAGTTCGAACTGCATGCGCGCGCGATTCTCGGTTTGCCCGTCGATGTGGCCTTGCGTGAGCCGGCGGCCAGCGCGGTGATCTATGGCGGGATGGCCGCCAGGGCGATTGCCTTTGACGGTGTCGCACAGGCGCTGGCGGTACCGCGTTCCGATCTGCGCCTCTTTGGCAAACCGGAGTCCTTCGAGCGGCGGCGCATGGGTGTGGCGCTGGCTGCCGGCCCCGATACCGACCTGGCCCGTCAGCGCGCCAGGGACGCGGCGGCGCTGGTGCAGCCGGTGCGGGTGGAGGCGGGCCATGACTGAGGCACAAGGCTTGAGTCCTTACGAATTGCTGGGCGGCGAGGCCGTGCTGCGTCGGCTGGTCGAGCGCTTTTATGACATCATGGCCAGCGACCCGCGTGCAGCGGGCATTCATGCCATGCATGGTGACGACACCACGCTGATCCGGCAGAAGTTCTTCGAGTTCCTGTCCGGCTGGCTGGGCGGCCCCGAGCTCTTTGTGCAGAAATACGGTCACCCGCGGCTGCGCGCCCGGCATTTGCCCTTTGCTATCGGCGAAGACGAACGCGACCAGTGGCTGTTGTGCATGTATCAGGCACTGGCCGAAATTCCCATGGACGAAGGCTTGCGCAGCCATCTGGAGGAGGCGTTTTTCCGCACCGCCGATTTCATGCGGAATCGGGATCAATAGGGTATAGGCCTGCAGCCTATGCTGGTATTTGGTCGCAAGCGTATGGGGTGATATGTATGTGTGTTTGCGCGCCTACAGCCCGCCAGTAAAACCCTGCTGGCGCCAGGCCTCGTAGACGATGATGGCGACCGCATTGGACAGATTCAGGCTGCGATTGTCCGGGCGCATGGGCAGACGGATGCGCTGCTCGGCGCTGAAGTCCGCCAGCAGTTCATCCGGCAGGCCCCGCGTTTCCGGCCCGAACAGCAGGACATCGTCCTCGCGATAGCTCACGCTGTCATAACGCACGGCGCCCTTGGTGGTCGCTGCAAAGATGCGCCGGCCGGCCAGCGCTGCGCGGCAGGCGTCCCAATGGTCGTGCACGCGCAGGTCGGCGTATTCGTGATAATCCAGCCCGGCGCGGCGCATTTTGGCGTCATCCAGCGGGAAACCCAGCGGCTTGACGAGGTGCAGGCGTACGCCGGCGTTGGCGGAAAGCCGGATGATGTTGCCGGTATTGGGCGGAATTTCTGGCTGGTAGAGGACGACATCGAACATGGCAATAACCGGGCATGGGCATGGACAAGCGCCGGATTATCGCCCCGGGCGCGCGCAGCGGCAATTGCCGCGAGCTTGATCTGCCGCAGTGGGGGATCATCTGCATCGCGACTCGGCGGCCCAGCTGATAGAATCAGCGTTTGTCATTTCAGCCAGGCCTGTTCATGAATACCGCTACCTTGCTGATCAGCTGCCCGGACCGCAAAGGCCTGTCGGCGGCGATCGCCAATTTCCTCTACACCTACAATGCCAATATCGTGCATGTCGACCAGCATCAGGACACGGCAGAAAACCTCTTCCTGATGCGGGTGGAATGGGATCTGACCGATTTCACGCTGGACATGGACGCCTTCACGCCGGCGTTTGCGCCGATTGCCGACCGTTTCCAGATGGAATGGAAGGTGGCCCTGTCGACGCGCCGTCAGCGCATGGCGATTTTCGTCTCCAAATACGACCATTGCCTGGTCGATCTGCTGCATCGCCATCACAGTGGCGAGCTGCCGTGCGAAATTCCGCTGATCATCTCGAATCACCCGGATTGCGCGGCGCTGGCGCAATTTTACGGCATCCCCTTCCATGTCATTCCGGTCAGCAAGGACAACAAGGCCGAAGCTGAAGCACAGCAAAAGGCGCTGCTGGCCGAACACCAGATCGATTTGATTGTGCTCGCGCGCTATATGCAGGTGCTCAGCCATGATTTCACGGCGGAATATCCGCAGCGTGTGATCAACATCCATCACAGCTTCCTGCCGGCCTTTGACGGCGCCAAGCCTTACCACCGCGCCTTTGCACGCGGCGTGAAGCTGATCGGTGCAACCAGCCACTATGTCACCGAGGTGCTCGATGACGGCCCGATCATCGAACAGGATGTGATTCGCATCAGCCATCGTGAAGACGTCGAATCGCTGATCCGCAAGGGGCGTGATCTGGAGCGCATCGTCCTGTCGCGCGCCGTGCGCTGGCATCTGGAAAACCGCGTCCTGGTGTATTCCAACAAGACGGTGATTTTTGCCTGAAGCAGAGGCAATCCAAGTGCAAAAAAAACCGCAGCCTGGGCTGCGGTTTTTTTACGCCCCGGCGCGCGGCAGGCGCTGAGTGGTGCGTGGGAAAGGGGGCTAGCCAAAGGTCCGGTCGCTAAGCCGCTTCTCAATCTTCGTGATCCAGATCCTTGCCATGCGGCAGGCTCACCAGCACGATCAGACCGTGCGGCTTGGCATCCAGCAGTTCGACACTGCCGCCATGGCGCTCGGCGATTTCCCTGACGATGGCCATGCCCAGCCCACAGCCGTTGCCTGTTTGCTCGCGCCGGTAAAAGCGTTCGAACACGCGCTCCTTGTCGGCATCGGGAATGCCAGGACCATCGTCTTCGACGGCAATGCGGTAGTGGGTGGCGTCGGCCGCGAGGCGCACGGTTATGCAGCCGTTGCGCGGGATGTATTTGATGGCGTTGTCGACCAGGTTGATGAAAAGCTCGCGCAACAGCGCCGAGTTGCCTTCGATGTGTGCATCGGGCACCTGGATTTCACAGCCGAGGTCAACGCCGGCGGCCAGGGCGCGCGGCACGGCTTCGGCCGTGATGTCCCGCAGCATGCGCGCCAGGTCCATATGCACCTTGGGAATGCCGGTCTGGCTGCCCGGCTCGGAACGGGCGAGCGTCAGCAGCTGGTTGACCAAGTGAATGCTGCGGGTGGCGCTGGTGTGTACCATGCTTAGCCGTTCGCGCAGGGTTTCCGGTGAGGTTTCGCGCATGGCCAGTTCGGTCTGGGATTTCAGTCCGGCCAGCGGCGTGCGCAGCTGGTGTGCTGCATCGGCAATAAAGCGGCGCTGTCTGGCAATGCTGGCGTCGGTGGTGTAAAGCAGCTGGTTGACTGCTTCAACCAGCAGGGCCACTTCGGAAGGCGCGCGGTTCAGCGTGATGGGGGACAGGTCTTGCGGCTTGCGCTGTGCTACCACAGCCTGCAGCTGCGCCAGCGGGCGCAGGCCGATCCCGATTCCCCACCAGACCAGGAAGGCCGTGGCCAGGATCAGAAACGCCAGCGGCAGGGCAATCGAGAGAATGATTTGCCGGGACAAGGCTTCGCGCGCTTCGTTCTTCTGCGCTGTTTGCACTAGCAAGACCGGGTATTTGCTGCCTGGAGGCATGGGAATCTGCACCGCGGCAATGCGCAGTGTGTGTCCGTCCAGCAGGGCGTCGTAAAGTCGGGGCGTCAGCGCATTGCTGGCGGGCTCCCTTTGCGGCAGTGGCAAGGCCTTGTTGCCACTGACAATCTGTGCATCGGGCGTGCGTATCGTGTAAAACAGCGAGCCTTCGCTGTCAGCATCCAGCAGCGTGCGGACAGCAACAGGCAGGTCGGGGATGGCAGTGACCGGACTGTTGCCCAGAATCCTCAGCAAGGACTGGTTGGCGCGCAACAGGTGATCATCAATGATGGTGTGCGTGTAATGCAGGGCAACCAGATAGGACAGGGCGGCGCCCACCAGCCAGAATACCAGCTGGGGCAGCAGCAACCACCGAAGCAGTTGCTGCCGCAAGGTACTGTTATTGTGCTGCATCCGTCGCGCCGGGTTGCTGTTTTTCCAGCAGGTAGCCCAAGCCGCGGATCGTACGGATCACCACGCCGCACGGTTCCAGCTTCTTGCGCAGGCGATGGACATACACTTCGATGGCATTGAGGCCAACCTCGGCGTTTTCATTGCCGAGTTCGCTGACGATCTGTTCCTTGGTGACCACGCGGTCGATGTTGGACATCAGAATTTCGAGTACCGTCAGTTCGCGAGCGGAAAGGTCGAGCGGATTGTCATTGCACCAGGCACGCTGGCCGGCGCGATCCAGGCGCAGATTGCCGAGTTGCTGCACCGACTGCGGCAGGATCTGGCTGCGGCGCAGCAGGGCGCGCAAGCGGGCTTCCAGCTCGGCGAATTCAAAAGGCTTGGGCAGATAGTCGTCAGCACCGGCATCCAGGCCGGCAACGCGGTCTTCCAGGCCATCCAGCGCGGTGAGCAGCAGTATGGGCATGGAAGGCTTGTGCTGACGTACGTGGCGCAGTACGGACAGGCCGTCCATATTGGGCAGACCGATGTCCAGTACCACGACATCGTAATCGTTATGCAGCAAAATCTGCATTGCCAGCGCACCATCGTTGACGCAATCTACCTGGAAATCGGCTTGGGACAGGCTGGTTTTCAGCGCATCGGCGAGGATCAGGTCGTCTTCTGCAAGAAAGAGGCGGGTAGCCATGCGGGAACTCCATTTGTAAGTCTAAACTTACCGCTGAGTGTAGCGTTAATTTCTGCTTAGCCCAAGCTCAATTTTTTGCACCCAAGGCACGCGCGCGCAAAAGTCTCTGTTCTGAAAGCTCTTTTGTAATCTCGTGATCTTTGCCGTTTGTCAGCCAGCCTGAAAGCTGCGATTCGACAAGGCCGCTCAGTGCGGCAATCCACTCGGCCTGGTCGTTCAGGCAGGGAATGTAACGGTATTCCCGCCCGCCTGCCGCCAGATAATCCTGCTTGCCTTCCAGGGCGATTTCTTCGAGCGTTTCCAGGCAATCGGCGACAAATCCCGGGCAGATGACATCCAGTACGCCCGCGCCGCGCTTGCCCAGTTCATGCAGCGTATCCGTCGTGTAGGGCTTTAGCCATTCAGCCTTGCCAAAGCGTGACTGAAAGGACAGCCCCCATTGCTCCTTGTTCAGCCCCAGTGCCTCGGCGAGCAGCCTCGCCGTCTTGTGGCAATGGCAGAAATAGGGGTCGCCCTTGTCCAGCGTGTAGCGTGGCACACCATGAAAGCTCATCAGCAGGTAGTCGCCGCGCCCGTTGCTTTGCCAGTGCCCGCGTACCCGGCTGGCCAGTGCGTCGATGTAGCCGGGGTGGTCATGAAAGCTGCGCACGGTGCGCAAGCCGGGCTGATTGCGCAGCTGCGCAAACGTCCGGGCTGCCTCATCAATCACGGTTGCGCTGGTGCTGGCGGAATACTGCGGATAAAGCGGTACGATCAGGATGCGGTCGCACCCCTCGGCTTTCAGCGCGGCAACGCCTTCCCTGATGCCCGGCTGGCCATAACGCATCGCATGGCGCACCCGCAGTTGCTGGCCATGCCGCTCACCCAGCCAGCCCTTGACCAGCTTGGCCTGCTTTTCGGTCCAGATCGCCAGTGGCGAGCCATCCTTTTGCCAGATGGCGGCGTATTTGGCCGCCGTTTTCCCCGGGCGAAAGGGCAGGATGAAGCCATGAAGGATGGGCAGCCAGAGCAGACGGGGTAGCTCGACCACGCGCGGATCGGAAAGGAACTCCTTCAGCCAGGGGCGGATTGCCTTGGCGGTTGGCGCAGTTGGCGTGCCAAGATTGACCAGCAATACGCCAATGGCGGCTGCCTGATCGTGGCGAAAGGCGGGTTCGGCAAGAAAGCGCGGCATGGTCATCGTCGTCCTGATGGCGGGGGCACGATGATAACAAGGCTGCCGGTTCTGGAGTAGGCCATTCCGGCTGTCTCAGCCGTTTGTCTGGCTGACGGAGTGCCCGGAGTGTTGAATCGGCTGGAGGGTATTGTCACGTGGCTCAATCTGCATGTGCTTTCTGGCTTGATGGCCATGCATGTATGTGTTGGGGCTGACAAATTGCTGCATTTTGGCTGAGATTCTTACGATGTGCGTTTGCCGGGTGTCGGAATGTATGGGTTTTCCCTGCTGGTCTTGGATAGCATTCATGCAATAAATTCATGCAATAAGTTCCGCTTGGCCTGTATCGATTAAACGGAGGTATTCCCATGAATCCCAAACAGTTGAGTGATCAGGAGCTGGTGCAGATCGAGATGCAGACCGATGTGATGCTGGAGTCCGCTAAGCCGCACTCGGTGCTGTACCAGACGGCTTATCGCTTGCGCCTGTACTTGCAGCTGGAGCAAATCCGCCGGGGTCTGTTCGGGCGGCAGGTTGCCAAGTTGCGCAACTACGCCGCGCAGTAGCCTTCCACCGGCACCGCACAGCAAAAAGCCGAAGTATTTGCTTCGGCTTTTTGCTGTGCGGTGGTTTGTCCAGAGACTGTGGATCATTCCATCCGGTAGTTCGGCGCTTCCTTGGTGATCTGCACATCGTGCACATGCGACTCGCGGATGCCGGCCGAGGTAATTTCGACAAATTCGGCCCTGGCGTGCATGTCGGCAATGGTCGCGCAGCCGAGGTAGCCCATGGAAGAGCGGATACCGCCGACCAGCTGGTGCACGATGGCGGTCATCGGGCCCTTGTAGGCAACGCGGCCTTCGATGCCTTCCGGAACCAGCTTGTCCGCATCGGCGGTCTTGTCCTGGAAGTAGCGGTCGGACGAGCCGTTGGCGCCGGCCATGGCGCCCAGCGAACCCATGCCGCGATAGCTCTTGTAGCTGCGGCCCTGGTAGAGCTCGACCTCGCCCGGCGCTTCTTCGGTGCCGGCAAAGAGGCCGCCCAGCATCACGCAATGTGCGCCGGCGGCGAGTGCCTTGGCGATGTCGCCGGAATAGCGGATGCCGCCATCGGCAATCAGCGGCACGCCGGTGTCGGCCAGAGCCTTGGCGACGTTGGCGACCGCGGTGATTTGCGGAACGCCGACGCCGGCCACGATGCGCGTGGTGCAGATGGAGCCGGGGCCGATGCCGACCTTGACGCCGTCGGCGCCGGCATCAACCAGCGCCAGCGCGGCGGCGGCGGTGGCGATATTGCCGCCAATCACCTGCACCTGCGGGAAGTTCTTCTTGACCCAGTTCACGCGATCCAGCACGCCCTGGCTGTGGCCGTGCGCGGTGTCAACGACGATCACGTCAACGCCGGCTTCGGCCAGCAGCTCGACGCGCTCTTCGGTACCTGCGCCCACGCCGACGGCTGCGCCGCAACGCAGGCGGCCCTGGTCGTCCTTGGCGGCATTCGGGTGTTCGCTGGTCTTGATGATGTCCTTGACGGTAATCAGGCCCTTCAGGCGGAAGGCGTCGTCGACGACCAGCACGCGCTCGAGGCGGTTCTCGTGCATCAGGCGGCGAGCCTCGTCGATGCTGGCACCTTCGCGCACGGTGACCAGGCGTTCGCGCGGGGTCATGATGTTGGCGACCGATTCATCCAGGCGCGATTCGAAGCGCAGGTCACGGTTGGTGACGATGCCGGCCACGGTGCCGCTGGCGTCGATCACCGGCAGGCCGGAAATCTTGTGCTGACGCGTCAGTTGCAGCACATCGCGCACCAGCATGTTCGGCGCGATGGTGACCGGATCCTTGACGATGCCGGATTCGTAGCGCTTGACCTTGGAAACCTCGAAGGCCTGCGCCTTGGCATTCATGTTCTTGTGCACGATGCCCATGCCGCCTTCCTGCGCGATGGCAATGGCCAGACGCGCTTCGGTGACGGTATCCATCGCGGCGGAAATCAGCGGGAGGTTGATGCGGATGTCGCGCGTCAGCTGGGTGGAAAGGTTGACGTCGCGCGGGAGAATGTTGGAATGAGCGGGGACGAGCAGGACGTCGTCGAAGGTGAGGGCTTTCTGGACAACACGCATGGAGCAGAATCCTTGGACGCAAAGCCGCATTATACAGAAACGCTCCGTTTGCGCATATAGCATATCTTTTGCCGTCTGGCCGTTGTGGGTCTTTGCCGTGCAGGCTGCTAGAATCGCCGTTTGCGCCGCATTGGCGCGTGGTTTTTGTCTCGGGGAGCAATGGCAATGCGGTGGCGTCTGGGGTTTCTGGCTGTGGTGCTTTTTTGTGCGGCGGCAATCGGCTTCGCCCTTTATCAGCAGTATTACGAATTCAAGGATCCGTGCCCGCTGTGCATCTTCCAGCGCATCGCCATCATTGCCTGTGGCCTGGTGGCGCTGCTGGCCGCCTTGCTGCCATTGCCACGCTGGGGTCGCTTCTGGCCTGCGCTGCTGAGTCTGGTTGCACTGGCCGGTCTGTCGATTTCCTTGCGGCAGGTGCACCTGCAGTATTTTGTCGATGCCAGCAACCTGCCAAGTTGTGGCGCCGGTCTGGGTTTTCTGTTCGAAACCCAGCCTTGGCTGCAGGTCTTCGAGTCGGTGCTGGCCGGGCATGGCGAGTGTGCAGAGCGTGACGAAGTATTGGGCTTGAGTCTGGCAATCTGGGCCGGGCTGGGCTTTGTCGGGCTGGCTGCGTCCGGCTGGCTGATCCGCGCCTGGCAGCAAAAGGCGGTGCGCGCATGACCCTGACCGAACTGCGCTATATCGTTGCCGTGGCGCGCGAGCGGCATTTTGGGCGCGCAGCCGCCAGTTGTTTCGTTTCCCAGCCCACCCTGTCAGTCGCGGTCAAGAAGCTCGAGGACGAGCTGGGTGTGACGCTGTTCGAGCGTTCGGCCGGTGATGTGTCGCTCACGCCGATCGGCGAGCGCATTGTCGGGCAGGCCCAGACTGTGCTGGAAGAAGTCCAGCTCATCAAGCAGCTGGCCGAGCAGGGCAAGGATCCGCTGGCCGGCAGCCTGCGCGTCGGCATCATCTACACGATCAGCCCCTATCTCTTGCCATACCTGATTCCGGCCCTGCGCCTGCAGGCGCCGCAGATGCAGATGCTGCTGGAAGAGAATTACACCTCGCGTCTGGCGGAGATGCTCAAGCAGGGCGAGATCGATGTGGCGATTCTGGCCGAGCCCTTCAGCGAGCCCGGTGTCGCCACGCAGGTTGTCTATGAGGAGCCCTTTGTGGTGGCGACGCCCAAGGGGCACCCCTGGGAGGCGCAGCAGGAAATCCATTCCGAGCAGCTGGCCGACGAGAATGTGCTGTTGCTGTCGCCCGGCAACTGCTTTCGCGATCATGTGCTGCAAACCTGTCCGGATCTGAATCGTGAAAGTCTCGGGGCTGGCGGCAGTCTGCAGCGCACGCTGCAGGGCAGTTCGCTGACCACAATCCGGCACATGGTGGCTGGCGGTGTGGGGGTGACGGTCTTGCCGGCGACCTCGGTGACCGAGGCGGATGAGCATTTGCTGGCCATCCGGCCCTTTGTGCCGCCAGTGCCGACCCGGCGCGTCATGCTTGCCTGGCGGCGCAATTTTCCGCGTGCCGCCGCGGTTGAGGCCTTGCGGCAGGCGGTGCTGATTTCCGGCCTGCCGGAAGTGACTTTCCTGCCTGACGAGGGCGTGCATTAAGCCGAGCGATGCAATCGGATGGGCTTTCGTCTGATTTGCCTGGGGTATGCGGCTGCAGCCTTTTTGTGTGAATGGCTGTGGCTGCATACCCTGGTGTTTGATTTCTTTACTTGCTCCGTACCACCGGCTCGATGCCCATGCTTCTGAGCTTGGCGATGGCCGTGTCGGCTTCCGCCTTGTTGCGGAAGGGGCCGATCTGTACCCGGGTTTCCAGGTAGGCCGGGATGCCGGCCTTTTGCAGTTGCGCCAGCAGTTTCTCGGCTTTTGCGGCGTGCAGGAAAACGCCGGCCTGCACGATGTATTCACCTTTGGCTTCACCTCTTGGCTTGCCGCTGTCCGGAGGGGGGGCTGGCTGCGCGGCTTGCGCGTCAACGGACGCTGCTGGGCGTGTTGCAGTGTCGGGGGTGACCTGGGGGGCTGGTGTCGCGGCAGGCCTGCTGCCCGCTGGCCTTGCCGGGTGTTTCTCCCCGTTGCTGGCGGCAATGGTCGGGGCGGGTTGAATGCCGCGGCTGGTCGTCAGCGGGGTGATCGTCTGCGGAGTGGTCGTGGCAGGGCTGGGAGATGGGCTGGGTGGCGCTGTCGTGCTGACCGGTGAGGCGATGCTACTGGCGGCACTGGCCTCGGGACTGGAGGCGTCCGCTGGCGTGGGGGCTGGCGTAACAAGGGGAGTGTTGCTGGGCAAGGGCGGGGCAATGCGAGGCGTGGCGACTGCGGGTTCTGCGGGCGGCACTTGCTGCTTTTCCAGCCAGAGTATGGCTGCCAGTGCGCCGCCCAGTACGATTCCGGCGATGCCCAGGCGCCACAGCAGTTGCCCGCGCAGACGCCGCTGCTCCTCCTGCTGCAGGAGTGGATCAAAGGAATCATTGCTCATATGCCAGGATCGCTTGGTTTGTTATACTGTAGGGCTATTTTGCCTGCGCATCGGATTGGCTCGGCTGTCGCCAAGCCTGAAAACGCCAGCGTTTTAATATAAATCTGTGTGCGTCTTAGCAGGCTCATGAGGCTAGCCCAGAATTTTGCCGCTGCCAACACTGGCTGGCGGGCTGTCGGTTTAAAACAACCCATGAAAACCAATCGGAGATACACAAACATGGCTATTGAACGCACCATTTCCATCGTAAAGCCGGACGCTGTAGGCAAGAACGTGATCGGCAAGATTTATGATCGCTTCGAGTCCGCCGGCCTGAAGATCGTTGCCGCCAAGATGAAGCATCTGTCCCGCGCCGAAGCCGAAGGCTTTTATGCCGTTCACAAGGAGCGCCCCTTCTTCAATGACCTGGTGAACTTCATGACCTCCGGTCCGGTGATGATCCAGGTTCTGGAAGGCGAAAATGCCATTCTGAAGAACCGCGAACTGATGGGTGCTACCGACCCGAAAAAGGCCGATGCCGGTACCATCCGTGCCGATTTCGCCGAGTCCATTGACGCCAACGCCGTACACGGTTCTGACAGCCCGGAAAACGCTGCCATCGAAATTGCCTACTTCTTCGCCTCCAGCGAAGTGTACGCAGGCCGCTGATCAAGGAGTGATGGCAATGTCGGTCAATCTGCTTGATTACGATGCCGAAGGCATGCTGGCGCTGATGGCCCAGTTTGGCGAGAAGCCCTTTCGTGGCAAGCAGCTGATGAAATGGGTTCACCAGCGCGGCGAGAGCGATTTCGCCGCCATGACCGATATTGCCAAGTCCTTTCGCGAGAAGCTGCAAGCCGGGGCTATGGTCACTGCCCCGGCCATGCTCGCCGAGCAGGTCGCCAGCGACGGTACGCACAAATGGCTGCTGGATGTGGGCGTTGGCAACGGCGTCGAAACCGTATTCATCCCCGAGGATGATCGCGGCACGCTCTGTGTTTCCAGCCAGGTGGGCTGTGCTCTCGAGTGTACGTTCTGCTCGACCGCTCGCCAGGGCTTCAATCGCAATCTCAGTACGGCGGAAATCATTGGCCAGCTCTGGTGGGCCAATCAACGGCTGTCGCACGAGGCCGCACGCATCGGTTCGGCGCAGGGGGGCGTGCAGAATGCAGATGCACGCATCGTGTCGAATGTGGTGATGATGGGCATGGGCGAACCGCTGGCGAATTATGAAAATGTCGTGCGCGCGCTACGCCTGATGCTGGATGACAATGCCTATGGCCTGTCGCGCCGGCGCGTGACCCTGTCCACATCCGGGCTGGTGCCGGCCATGGATCGTCTGCGGGATGATTGCCCGGTTGCCCTGGCGGTCAGCCTGCATGCGTCCAATGATCGCCTGCGCGATGAAATCGTGCCGATCAACAAGAAATATCCGATAAAAGAGCTGCTTGCGGCATGCAACCGCTATCTCGACAAGGCGCCCCGCGACTTTGTGACCTTCGAGTACATCATGCTCGAGGGCATCAATGATCAGCCCGAGCATGCGCGGGAATTGCTCGAGATTGCCAAGCAGGTTTCCTGCAAATTCAACCTGATTCCCTTCAATCCCTTCCCCAATTCAGGCTACAACCGCTCGTCGCGGGATGCTATTCTCCGTTTCCGGGATGTGCTCGCCGAAGGTGGCCAGGTCGTGACCGTGCGTAAAACCCGCGGTGACGACATTGACGCTGCCTGTGGTCAGCTCGCCGGTCAGGTCAAGGACCGGACCCGGCGCACTGCGCGCCAGTCCCAGATCCAGACCGTGCATTTCCATAGAGGGGAGGCTGAGGATTGATCCGCAAATTCATGCTTGTCGCGCTTGGCGCGTTGCTGTCACTGCTGGGTGCACAGGCCAATCAGGGGCAGACTGGTGAAGAGCGCTCGCGCATTCGCACCGAACTGGCCGCCGAATATTACCGCCGCGGCCAATATCCCATCGCGATTGACGAAGCCAAGAAAGCCCTGGCAGCCGACCCGAAGAACGTGGGTGCCCACCTGATGATTGCGCTGTCCTTTGCCGAATTGCGCGACGACGGCATGGCGGTGAACAGTTTTCAGCAGGCTTTGGGCATTGCGCCGGCCGATCCTGATGTCAATCACAATTACGGCTGGTTTCTCTGTTCGCGCAGTGACTATGCCGCTGGCCTGAAGCGGCTGGAGCAGGTCTTTCCGCAGACCACCTACCCGAGAATCGACAATACCTACGTGGTTGCTGCCGACTGCGCGAGCAAGGCCGGCGACCCCAATGCCGCCATTGCCTATTTGCGAATGGCCCTGCAGTATCGGCCGGCCAATGTTGCCGCACGCTTCCGTCTGGCCACGCAGCTCTTGCAGGCCGGGCAGATTCAGGAGGCGCGCAATGCCTATCTGGGCCTTACCCGCCTGGTTGAGCCTGCGCCGGCGGATTTGCTGTGGCTGGGCGTGCGCATCGAACGCAAGGCTGGCAACCGTGCCGAAGAGAAAAAGCTGTCCAGCCAGTTGCTGGCGCAGTTTCCGGACAGCAAAGAAGCAGGGCAGCTGAAAGCTGCCAACTATGACTGACAAAGCCAGACGGGAACAAGAACAATGACTGATTCGATGATGGCAGGGGCGCCATCTCCCGGGGCGGCATTACGGGTCGGCCGCGAATTGCAGGGGTGGTCGCAGGCGCAGGTGGCCGAACAGCTCAAGCTGTCGGTTCACCAGATCCAGGCGCTGGAAAGCGATGATTTCGCCGCCTTGCCGGGCAACACCTTCGTACGCGGCTTTGTCCGCAATTATGCGCGCTTGCTGAACCTGGACGCACAGGCGCTGCTGGATCAGCTCGCGGCACTGCTGCCGCCAGAGCGCAGTCAGGCTGCCTTGCCGAAGTTGCCACAGGATGAGGGGCCTTCATTTGCCTCAGGCGGAGAGGCCCCCAGATCCTTTTTGAAGGTATTTGGCGCAATGGCCGGCTTGCTGATCGGCGCCGGCATTGTGTTCTGGTACGTGCAGCAGCCGGGGGCGCCCGAAGTGGCGCTGCCGGAAGCCTCGGCGATTGAAGCCGTAGTCCTTGCCGCTTCCGAGCCGCAGGCCAGCGAGCCCGCTCTCGCTGCCGCCAGCGTGGCCTCGAATGCCAGTCTGGTCAGCAGGGCCAGTCAGGCCAGCGTCGCCAGCGAGGCCGTGATTGTCATCCCGCCGGCCAGTGCGCCTGGCGCGGTGCTGGCCAGTGTGGCTATCGGCAACAGCGACCTCAGGATTTCCACAACCTCCGAGAGCTGGGTTCAGGTGCTTGATGGTGACGGCAGCAAGCTGTATTCCGGTCTTCTGAAACCGGGCTCCGAACAGGTACTGGGCGGCAAGCTGCCTTATCAGCTCAAGGTGGGCAATGCGCCCCACACCAAAGTGGTTTTTCGTGGCAAGCCGGTGGACCTGGCTTCGTCGACCCGCGCTGAAGTGGCGACTCTGGAATTGAAATAAGCAGCACGACAAATGACTCATCCGATAACTCGTCGCAAGACCCGCCAGGTTCGCATCGGCCATGTCTGGGTTGGTAGCGACCACCCGGTCATGGTTCAGTCCATGACCAATACCGATACCGCCGACGCCGAAGGGACGGCCCGCCAGATTTTCGAGTTGTGGCGTGCCGGCTCCGAAGTGGTGCGCATCACCGTCAATAGCCCGGAAGCTGCGGCCGCCGTGCCCGCCATCTGGGAAAAGCTGGACAACTGGGGGTGTCGCGTCCCGCTGGTGGGCGATTTTCACTTCAATGGCGATCGCCTCTTGCGCGATTATCCCGAGTGCGCCCAGGCCCTGGCCAAGTACCGCATCAATCCCGGCAATGTCGGCAAGGGGGCGAAGCGCGATGAAAAATTCGCCTATATGGTCGAGAAGGCCATCGAATACCAGAAAGCCGTCCGCATCGGTGTGAACTGGGGCTCGCTGGACCAGGCCATCGCGGCGCGCATGATGGACGAAAACAGCAAGCTGGCTCAGCCTCTGGCCGCCGAGGCGGTGATGCGCGAAGCGCTGATCGTGTCCGCGCTGGAGTCGGCCGAGCAGGCGCAGAGCTGGGGGCTGTCGCCCGACCAGATTCTGTTGTCCTGCAAGGTCTCGCACGTGCAGGATCTGATCGCGGTCTACCGTGACCTCGCGGCGCGCTGCGATTATCCGCTGCACCTGGGCTTGACCGAGGCAGGCATGGGCTCCAAGGGGATTGTGGCCTCCTCGGCGGCGCTGGGTGTGCTCTTGCAGGAAGGGATTGGTGATACCATCCGCATTTCGCTGACGCCTGAACCCGGTGGCGACCGTACCAAGGAAGTCGTCGTGGCGCAGGAGTTGCTGCAAACCATGGGCCTGCGGGCGTTTGTGCCGTTGGTGACAGCGTGCCCGGGCTGTGGCCGCACGACCTCGACCGTTTTCCAGGAGCTGGCGCAGGACATCCAGAATTTCCTGCGCGTGCAGATGCCAGTGTGGCGCAGCCAGTATCCGGGTGTCGAAGACATGAAAGTTGCCGTGATGGGCTGTGTCGTCAACGGCCCCGGCGAATCCAAGCTGGCCGATATCGGCATTTCGCTGCCGGGTACGGGTGAAGTACCCGTCTGCCCCGTGTATATCGATGGCGAGAAGGATGTCACGCTCAAGGGCGAGCGTGTTGCCGAAGAGTTCCAGGCCATCGTGGAAAACTATGTGAAGACGCGTTATGGCGAAGGTGGCGCCAAGCGCAAGGAAGATGCACCGCGAGTCATTCCCATTTATGGGGTATAGGCTCAGGACCTAATCATTTAAACGGTTTATGGCAAATACAATTCAGGGTATCCGGGGCATGAATGATGTGCTGCCCCAAGACAGCCAGCGCTGGCTGCATGTCGAGTCAGTGTTTCGGGACTGGGGGCGCGCCTACGGCTACAAGCAGATCCGCATGCCGGTCATCGAGCCCACCGGCCTCTTCGTGCGCGGTGTTGGCGAGCACACCGACATTGTCGAAAAGGAAATGTACTCCTTTGAAGACAGCCTCAACGGCGAAAAACTGACCCTGCGTCCGGAAGGCACCGCAGGTTGCGTGCGCGCCTGCATCGAGCATGGCCTGCTGTACAACCAGACGCAGCGCCTGTGGTACATCGGTCCGATGTTCCGCCATGAACGCCCGCAGAAAGGCCGCTATCGCCAGTTTCATCAGCTCGGCATCGAGGCTTTCGGCTTTGATGGCCCGGATGTGGATGCCGAACAGATTCTCATGCTGGCGGATCTGTGGCGCCGGCTGGGTCTGACCGGTTTGCAGCTGGAGCTCAATTCGCTGGGCAACGCCGAAGAACGTGCTGCGCATCGTGTGGCGCTGATTGCCTACCTCGAGCAGTTTCAGGACATTCTCGATGCAGACGGCAAGCGCCGTCTTTACACCAATCCATTGCGGGTACTGGACACCAAGAATCCGGCGCTGCAGCAAATGGCCGAAGGCGCGCCGCGTCTTGCCGATTATCTCGGCGAAGAGTCGCGTCGCCACTTTGCCGGCGTACAGGCCCTGCTTGATGCGGCCGGGATTGCCTATCGCCTGAACGATCGTCTGGTGCGCGGGCTTGATTATTACAACCGCACCGTGTTCGAGTGGACAACCGACCAGCTTGGCGCCCAGGCTACCGTGGCGGCCGGCGGCCGTTATGACGGCCTGGTCGAGCAGCTGGGCGGCAAGCCTTGCCCTGCGGTTGGTTTCGCCATCGGCATCGAGCGCCTGCTGCTCTTGCTGGAGGCGCAGGCCGTGGCCTTGCCCGAAGCACTCCCGGATGTCTATCTGGTGCACCAGGGCGAGGCGGCTGCCAAGGCGGCTTTCCTGCTGGCGCGCGAGCTGCGCGAGAGCGGGCTGGATGTCATCCTGCATGCGGGTGGTGGCAGCTTCAAATCTCAGTTCAAGAAGGCTGATGCCAGCGGCGCCCGCCATGCCGTGGTGATCGGCGACGAGGAAGTGGCGGCCGGTACGGTCAATCTCAAATCCTTGCGCGATGGCGAGCAGGGGCAGCAACAAAGCGTCAATGTCAGCGAATTGCGGGCCGTGCTTGCCGGCAACTGAGCGAAATCACGAAACCGATCACTAACAGGAATTAATCATGGCTGCGTTTGATTTACAGGAACAGGAACAGATTGCTGCCTTCAAGGCGTGGTGGGTAGACTGGGGCCGTTACGTGGCTGCCGCGCTGCTGGTGGCCGTGCTTGGCTTTGCCGCCTGGCAAGGCTGGCTTGCCTGGCAGCGCCATGTCAATGCCAAGGCCAGCGCCGTTTTCCTGCAGCTGCAACAATCCGCCGATGAAAAGCAGTTCCAGGCGCAACTGCAAGTCCTCAAGCTCGAGTATCCGTCTTCGGCCTATGCCACACGCGCAGCCTTGCTGGCCGCGCAGCAAGGCTATGTGCGTGGCAAGCTGCCGGAAGCACGCAGCGAACTGCAATGGGTTCTGGCCAACACCAGCGAGGTGACCGTGCGTGACATTACCCGCCTGCGTCTGGCTGCCATTGCGCTGGACGAAAAGAAATATGACGAAGCGCTGGGGCTGGTGAAGGCGCCTGAAGCAGAGTCCTATGCGGGGATTTATGCCGATTTTCGTGGTGATGTCCTGCAGCTGAAGGGCGACAAGTCCGCCGCACGCGAGGCTTACAAGTCTGCGCTGGCCAGGACCGACAAGGAATTGCCGGGTTACAAGCTGATCGAATTCAAGCTGGATGCGCTCGGAGCCAAATGATGCTGAACATGCGAAGTGTCTCGATGTGCCTGTTGCTGGCCGGTGTGTTGACCGCGTGCGGTACCACCAGCAATGCTCCCGAGCCCAATCCCTTGCCAGCCATCAGCGAGCGCGCTGCGGTGTCAACCTTGTGGCAGGGCAGTATTGGCGGCGGTACCAGCTATCGGTTCCGGCCAGCCATCAGCGAAGGGCTGATTGCCGTGGCCGGTGCCCCGAATCAGCTGGCATTGCTTGATCGTGCTTCCGGTCGCACGCGCTGGAGCGTCGCTCTGGACAAGCCGGTGGCAGGCGGAGTCGGGCTCGACGAGCAACTGGTCGTCGTCGGCACGCTCAAGGGTGAGGTCATCGCGTATTCGCGCGATGGGAAGCAGCAATGGACCGTCAGGACCACCAGTGAAGTGATCGCTCCGCCCGTGCTTGGCGGCGGACTGGTGCTGGTGCGCAGCGTCGATGGCCGTGTTGCTGCCTTCTCCGCTCAGGATGGCAGCCTGAAGTGGTTCTATCAGCGTCAGCAGCCAGCACTGCTCTTGCGCAATTTTGCGGCTCCGCTGATTGACAATGACATGGTTTATGTCGGCATGCCGGCCGGCCGTGTCGTCGCGCTGTCGCTGCAGGATGGGCGTGTCCGCTGGGATGCTCCCGTGGCCTTGCCGCGTGGCGCTTCCGAACTGGAGCGCGTGACCGACATCGTGAGTACACCGGTTGCCAGCAATGGCAGTGTCTGCGCGGTGGCCTTCCAGGGGCGTGTTGCCTGCCTCGACGCCAAATCGGGCGCATTGCTGTGGACACGTGAGGCATCCAGCGCATCCGGGCTAACGATGGATGGCCGCAATGTTTATCTGAGTGATGACAAGGGCGCTGTGCAGGCCTTTGATCGCGAATCCGGGCGCAATCTGTGGCGCCAGGACAAGCTCGCCAATCGCTCCTTGAGCGCACCGGCGCTGGCCGGCAATTTCATTGCCGTTGGCGATTTTGAAGGCTATGTGCACTGGCTGAACAAGGATGACGGCAGCTTTGTCGCTCGCCGCGCCAGCGATGGCGGCCGTGTGGCGGTGACGCCGCAGGCCCTGTCGGACAATGCTGTACTGGTACAGACCGCCAAGGGTGGTTTGTACGCTTATGACGTGAAGTAAGGATTTGCATGAAACCCACGATTGCTCTGGTAGGCCGGCCTAATGTTGGCAAATCAACATTATTCAACCGCCTGACCAAGACCCGCGACGCACTGGTCGCCGATCTCCCCGGCTTGACCCGCGACCGCCATTACGGCCATGGCCGTGTGGGTGAAAAACCGTATCTGGTTGTCGATACGGGTGGTTTCGAGCCGGTGGTCGATGAGGGCATCATGTTTGAAATGGCCCGGCAGACCTTGCAGGCTGTTGATGAGGCTGACGCGATCATTTTTATCGTCGATGGCCGTACCGGTCTCACCCCGCACGACAAGATGATCGCGAATCGCTTGCGCCAGGGCTCGCGTCCGGTCTGGCTGGCGGTCAACAAGGTCGAGGGCATGAACCAGAGTGTGGTGACCTCGGAGTTTTTCGAGCTGGGTCTGGGCGAGCCCGCCGCAATTTCCGCTTCGCATGGCGAAGGCGTGCGCAGTCTGCTCAATGAAATCCTTGCCAAGTTTCCGGAGCCCGAGGCCGAGGAAGAACTCGATCACCCGAAATTCGTGATCGTCGGTCGTCCGAATGTCGGCAAGTCCACGCTGGTCAATGCCGTACTCGGCGAAGAGCGCGTGATTGCCTTTGACGCACCAGGCACGACCCGTGACTCGATTTACATCGATTTCGAGCGCAATGGCGGCCAGTACACCATCATCGACACGGCTGGCGTGCGCCGTCGTGGCAAGGTAACGGACACCATCGAAAAATTTTCGGTGATCAAGACCATCCAGGCGATTGAAGATGCCAATGTCGCCGTGCTGGTGCTGGATGCGACCCAGGACGTATCCGACCAGGACGCCAGGGTGGCCAGTTTTGTGCTGGAAGCCGGGCGCGCGCTGGTCGTTGCCGTCAACAAATGGGAAGCTGCCAGCCAGGAGCAAAAAGACCAGATCAAGCGTGATATTGCCCGCAAGCTGGCCTTCCTCGACTTTGCCAAGTTTCACTACATCTCGGCATTGCAGGGCAAGGGTGTGGGCGAGCTGTTTGCCTCGATCGATCAGGCGTATGCCGCGGCAATGACCAAGATTCCGACGCCGAAGCTCACCCGCGCCTTGCAGCTTGCATTGGAGCGCCAGCAGCCTCCGCTGGCCGGCAAGGTGAGACCGAAGCTGCGATATGCCCACCAGGGGGGGACCAATCCGCCTGTCGTGGTCATTCACGGCAACGCGCTCGAGCAGGTGCCCGCTGCCTACTGGCGCTATCTGGAACATACCTTCCTGAAAATGTTCAAATTGCAGGGCACGCCGCTGCGGGTACAGTTCAAGAAGAGCGACAATCCCTTCGAGGTCAAGCCGGCGCCAACTGCCAAGCTCAATCCGCGAATGAAGACCAAACATCGCACCAAACTTGCCGAGGGCAAGGGCAAAAAGTGATCCTTGCAGTTTGTTTACGGTAATTTTTTACAATTGGTTTAGCCTGTCTTGTGTACTATAAGCTCTAGGACAGGCAAGGCCTGATCTGCATGATCGTGGTACCTGATAACGTCAAAAGTCGGAGAACTAAAAAATGAGTGCCAAGGGGCAAATGTTGCAAGACCCGTTTCTGAATATCCTGCGCAAGGAGCACGTGCCTGTTTCCATCTATCTGGTCAATGGCATCAAGCTGCAAGGCCAGATCGAGTCCTTCGACCAGTATGTCGTGCTGCTGCGCAACACTGTTACGCAAATGGTTTACAAGCATGCCATCTCGACCGTGGTGCCGTCGCGCCCGGTCAACATTCCTCACGAATCGCCAGCATCCGCAACGCTGGAAGGCTGATCGGCCTTGATACACTGACTACCCCGCAGTCTCAGGCTGCGGGGTTTTTGATTTTAATGATCGGTTTGAAGTTGAAGATAAGCGCTGATGTTTGAACGGCACAAAAAAGGTGACGAGGCCGTTCTGGTCTGTCTGGATTTTGGTTCCCCCGATTTTCGCGATGATGTGGACGAGTTTGTCCAGCTGACCGAATCGGCTGGGGTCAATCCACTGTTCGTAGTCGAAGGCAAGCGGCAAAGGCCCGATCCGGCGTTTTTTGCCGGTTCCGGCAAGGTCCAGGAAATCGCCGAAGCTGTGGCTGCGCATGGCGCGGAACTGGTCATTTTCAATCACCAGCTGTCGCCAGCGCAGGAGCGCAACCTGGAGCGCGCGCTGCAGTGCCGCGTGCTGGATCGCACCACGCTGATTCTGGATATTTTTGCCCAGCGCGCCAGAACATCCGAAGGCAAATTGCAGGTGGAGCTGGCGCAACTTGCGCACATCCAGACCCGGCTAATACGCGGCTGGACTCACCTTGAGCGTCAGAAGGGCGGGATTGGCCTGCGCGGTCCGGGTGAGACCCAGCTGGAAACGGATCGCCGCCTGATCGGTGGACGCGTCAAGCGCCTCAAGGCCCAGCTGGCCACAGTGCAGAAGCAGCGCCAGACGCAACGTCGCTCGCGCATCCGCCGCGGGGAGTTCACGGTATCCATTGTCGGCTACACCAATGCCGGCAAATCCACACTTTTCAATGCGCTGACCAAGGCCAGAAGCTATGCGGCCGACCAGCTATTCGCTACGCTGGATACAACATCGCGCAAGCTGTATCTGGATGCAGAGCATTCCGTCATCATTTCGGATACCGTAGGATTCATCCGGCAATTGCCGCACACGCTCGTTGCGGCCTTCCGGGCAACGCTGGAAGAAACCATTGAGGCCGATCTGCTGTTGCACGTGGTCGATGTCACCCATCCCTTGCGGGAAATGCAGATCGACGAGGTCAACAAGGTATTAAACGAAATCGGTGCGGAACAGATTCCGCAAATGCTGGTCTGGAACAAGATTGACCTGCGGGAACAGGCGGCGGGCCTTGAGTATGACGAGGCTGGCCATATTTCCGCAGTGCGGGTCAGCGCCATGCGTGGCACCGGCCTTGATCTCCTCAGAGATGCGTTAATTACCACAATGAATCAATCCGCCAAGGAAAATGAATGAGTCAGAACGACCCGCAGCGCGGAGGGCGCAAAGACGGCCCGCCAGACCTTGATGAAATCTTTCGCTCGCTGGGCGACAAGGCTGGCCGGCTCTTCGGAAACAACCGGCCGTTGCCGGGCAATGGCGGTGGCGGTGTGTCCGCGACGCGAGGTCTGGGCATTGCCGCAGGCGTAGCTGTGGCCCTCTGGGCGGCCAGCGGTTTCTACATTGTCGACGAGCGTGAAAATGCGGTGATCACCCAGTTCGGCCGCTATCTGCAGACCATCGAATCACCGGGTTTGCATTGGCGCATGCCCTGGCCGCTGATGCGCAGCGAGATCGTCAACATGACCGAAATCCGCAGTCTGGATCTTGGCGTGAGCGGTGGCCCCGACGGCGGCGCAGGTAGTGCCATGATGCTGACCGCCGACCAGAATGTAATCGAAGTCCAGCTCAACGTGCAGTACACGCTCACCAATGCCAAGGACTTCCTGTTCAACAACAAGATTCGACCGGATGATCCGGATGCGCGCGACATCGTCAACCAGGTCGCCGAGTCGGCGATTCGCGAAATTGTCGGCCGCAACAATGTCGATGCCGTGCTCAACGAAGGCCGCGGCCGCATTGGCGAAGACACCCGCGTATTGATGCAGCAGCTGATAGACCGCTACCGTCTTGGGGTTTCGATCGCCCGGGTCAACATCAAGGATGTTCAGGCGCCCAAGGAAGTGCAGGACGCGTTCCGTGATGCGGTGAAGGCTCGCCAGGACAGGGACAGGCTCATCAATGAAGGTCGCGCCTACTTCAATGACGTCGTGCCGCGCGCCAGCGGTACGGCAGCCAGCCTCTTGCAGGAGGCGGAGGGCTATCAGCAGAAGATCGTCTCGCGCGCGGAGGGTGATGCCGACCGTTTCCGCCAGATCGCTGCCGAATACGCCAAGGCACCGCAAGTGACTCGCGATCGCATGTACTACGAGACCATGCAGCAGGTGTTCAAGAATACGACCAAGGTCGTGGTGGACCAGAAGGCCGGCGGCAATCTGCTCTATCTGCCACTGGACAAGCTGATTCAGTCCACCGCTCCTGGCGCCGCTGGTCAGGCTCCGGATACCCGCAGCACCGAGCAGCTGGCGCCGGCCAGCAAGCCCGAACCCGTTCCCGCGCGCACCGCACCGCTGCGCAGCGAACGCGATGGCCGATAAGAGGATAAATGCATGAATCGTCTCATTACATTTCTGGCGGCGGGGTTGTTGCTGCTGTTCCTGTCCTCGCTGACGCTGTTTACCGTGGACGAGCGCTACAGCGCCGTGGTGTTCCAGTTCTCTGAAGCCAAGCGCATCATCAGCAAGCCCGGGATCTATTTCAAGGTGCCCTTTGTTCAGGAAGTGCGCCGTTTCGACCGACGGATCCAGACTATCGATGAATCACAACCGGCGCGCATCCAGACCATCGAGAAAATGAATGTGCTGGCCGACAGCTACATCAAGTGGCAAATCGTCGATGTCGAAAAGTTCTACAAGGCGGTCGGGCTGGATGACCGCAAGGCGACCGACCGCTTGCGCAATACGGTGAACAACATGCTGCGCGACGAGTTCGGCAAGCGCACCGTTCAGGACGTGATTTCCGGCAAGCGCGAAGAAGTCATGAAGCAGGTCAGCAAGGTCGCCGATACGGATGCCGCCAACCTTGGCGTGAAGGTGCTCGATATTCGCCTCAAGCGCGTCGAGCTGGAAGCGGGTACCTTGAACTCGGTGTATGAGCGCATGCAGTCCGAGCGCAAGACCGAGGCCAACCGTCTGCGTGCCGAAGGTGCCGCCCAGGCCGACAAGATCAAGGCCGACGCCGACAAACAGCGTGAAGTGCTGCTTGCCGATGCCTACAACAAGGCGCAGAAGCTCAAGGGTGAGGGTGATGCCCGCGCAGCGGCCATTTCCGCTGCGGCCTATGGCGCCAATCCCGAGTTCTACGCCTTTTACAAGAGCATGGATGCCTATCGTGAAAGCTTCGCGAAGAAGAGCGATGTCATGGTGCTGGAACCCAGCGGCGAATTCTTCAAGTACATGAAGAATCCGCGCGCCGGTGGCGGCAAGTGAGTGACGCCCTCTGGCTGGCGTTCGGGCTGATGCTGGTGGGCGAGGGGCTCCTGCCTTTCGCTCGCCCGGCCTTGTGGCGCACGGTGATGCTCAACCTGGCCGGCATGACCGACAGGCAGATACGGCTGGGCGGGCTTCTGGCCCTTGGCCTGGGCTGCACCGTCGTGATGCTGGCGGCCTGATAGGTTGAGGCGGGCCGCTGATTCTGGCGTTTTTCCTGCTTTTTAGCGAAAACCGTGGCACGGGCTGTCATTCAGCAGCCTGCTAGCGGTAAAATCCGTTCTGGCCCGCGCCATGTCGTGCGCGGGCATTTTCATGTGTGCCGATAATGCGAAACTGGATTCTTCCCGAATACATCTCGGACGTTCTGCCGTCCGAAGCCCGCCAGATCGAGGCCATGCGCCGCAGCCTGCTC
Source organism: Chitinilyticum litopenaei DSM 21440 (assembly GCF_000428145.1). GTDB lineage: Bacteria > Pseudomonadota > Gammaproteobacteria > Burkholderiales > Chitinibacteraceae > Chitinilyticum > Chitinilyticum litopenaei. The sequence goes on from NZ_ATZJ01000017.1 coordinate 73,139, forward strand.
GATCTGTTCGCCCGTTATGGTTACGAGCTGGTGCAGCCGCCACTTGTGGAATATGTTGAATCCCTGTTTACCCAGGATGATCGCGCACTCGATCTGAAAACCTTCAAGCTCGTCGACGAGCTGACCGGTCGGCAGATGGGCTTGCGCGCCGACATCACGCCCCAGGTGGCGCGCATCGATGCCCATCTGCTCAATCGCCAGGGGGTGACACGCCTGTGCTATGCCGGCTCGGTGGTGACCACGCGTCCGGACGGTATTCTGGCCACGCGCGAGCCGCGCCAGATTGGCGCCGAAATCTACGGGGTTGCCGGCATTGCCGCCGATGTGGAAATCATCGAACTGATGGTGGAAAGTCTGACGCTGGCCGGTGTGAAGGAATTGCGTCTTGAAATCGGCCATCTCGGGCTATTTCTTGCCCTGGCTGACGCCGCAGCCCTGAGCGGCGAGGCGCGTGAACAGGTATTTGTCGCCTTGCAGCAAAAAGATGCCCCCAGCCTGCACGAACTCACCGCCGGCCTGCCGGCGGAGCTGGCGCAAGGCCTGCAGGCGCTGGCGCAGTGCTACGGCGATGCCGAGGTGCTGGACAAGGCGCGGGCAAGCCTGCCGGCGCTGCCGGCCATCAGCGCTGCGCTCGATACGCTCGCGCAGTTGCAATCCGCCCTGCAATTGCGCGGCATTGCCGTGGGTTTTGATTTGTCCGAATTGCACAGCAGTGATTACCACACCGGTCTGGTCTTCAATGCCTACACACCGGGCTTTGCCAATGCCGTCGCGCGGGGTGGCCGCTATGATTCGGTTGGTGAAAAATTCGGCCGCTCGCGGCCTGCCACCGGGTTCAGCCTGGATGTGCGCGCGCTGACGCAGCTGCCTTTCCCGGCGGCGCGTCCCGGCATTCTGGCACCGGCCGGCGACGATCCGGCGCTGATTGCCACCATCCGGGCTTTGCGCAACGCCGGTGAAACCGTCATCGTCAATCTGGGCGTTGCCGCAGGCGAGGTCGAGTTTGACCGCATCCTGCGCCAGGAAGCGGGCGACTGGCAGGTATTTCCCGTCAGCCAGGCCTGATTTCCCGTCGCAGGGCATCTGCACGGAATTTACTTTCGGCAGGGCTAAGGCATTCGCCAGCCGGTCAAGTGCTTGATTATTGGTGGATTTTAGGCTCTGGCGCCGGGTTGGCCTGCACGGCCCGGAAGTTCGGGCGGCTTTTTCAACAAGCTGTTAGCGGAAAACCCTAACAGAAGGTATCATGCGGTTTTTATGGCACGAGCGCGCCCGTAACGGGGCGCGCTCGCGTCTTGTGTACTGCAAGTTTCCATTGCAACTGAATTTGGCATCGAGGTTTTGAATGAGCAGAAACGTCGTCGTGATCGGCACCCAATGGGGCGATGAGGGCAAGGGCAAGATTGTTGACTGGCTGACCGATCACGCCCAGGGTGTGGTGCGCTTCCAGGGCGGTCACAATGCGGGTCACACACTGGTGGTCGGCGGCAAGAAGACCGTCCTGCGCCTGATCCCGTCCGGCATCCTGCACGCAGGCAAGGCCTGCTTTATCGGCAACGGCGTGGTGCTGTCTCCGGAAGCCCTGCTCAAGGAAATCGACGAGCTCGACGCTGCCGGCATCGACGTCGCCAGCCGCCTGCGCATTTCCGAAGCGTGTCCGCTCATCCTGCCGTATCACATCGCGCTGGATCAGGCGCGCGAAGCCGCCAAGGGCGAGAAGAAGATCGGCACCACCGGTCGTGGCATCGGCCCGGCCTACGAAGACAAGATCGCGCGCCGCTCGATCCGCCTGCAGGATATCTATCATCCGGAGCGTTTCGCCGCCAAGCTGCTGGAAAACCTCGAATGGTACAACTTCCAGCTGGTGAACTACTTCAAGGCCGAGCCGGTTGATTTCCAGAAGGTTTACGACGACACGCTGGCACACGCCGAGCGCATCCGCCCGATGCTGGCCGACGTGTCGCGCACGCTGTACGACATGAACAAGGCGGGTCGCCCGCTGCTGTTCGAAGGCGCACAAGGAACGTTGCTCGACATCGACCACGGCACTTATCCGTTCGTGACCTCCAGCAACTGTGTGGCCGGTGCCGCAGCGCCCGGCGCCGGTGTGGCGCCGCAGATGCTGCAGTATGTGCTGGGCATCGTGAAGGCCTACACCACCCGCGTGGGTTCCGGCCCGTTCCCGACCGAGCTGTTTGATGATGTCGGCGCTGGTCTGGCCAAGCGTGGCAACGAGTTCGGCTCGGTGACTGGTCGTCCGCGCCGCTGTGGCTGGTTCGATGCCGCTGCGCTGAAGCGCTCGATCCAGATCAACGGTGTTTCCGGTCTGTGCGTGACCAAGCTCGACGTGATGGACGGCATCGAAACCATCGAGCTGTGCACCGGCTATATGCTTGATGGCGAGAAGATCGACATCCTGCCGGTCGGCGCCGAGCAGATCGCCCGCTGCACGCCGGTCTACGAATCGATGCCGGGCTGGAGCGAATCCACCTTCGGTGTGAAGAAGTGGGAAGACCTGCCGGAAAATGCCCGCAAGTATCTGGAGCGCATCGCCGAAGTCTGCGAAGCCCCGATCGACATCGTGTCGACCGGCCCGGATCGCGAAGAAACCATTGTGCTGCGCCATCCCTACGGCTGCTGATAAGCCCTGGAGTGGACAACAAAAAACCCGCCTTGGCGGGTTTTTTGTTGTCCGGAATAAATGCTGTTTCGGTGGGTATATTGTAAGCGTCCAGCCGCCCCGCATTGATCAAGGAAACCGCCTCGGTTAGCGTCGCAGTGGCAGCAACTCGTCGATTTGGCTGTTCGGCCAGGCCGGCAGTTTTTCCAGCGTTTCCGTCAGCCAACTCAGCGGCTCAATGCCGTTCAGTTTCGCGGTGCCAAGCAGGCTCTGGATTGCGGCGGCACGGCGGCCGCTGGCTTCGCTGCCGGCAAACAACCAGTTCTTCTTCCCCAGTGCGATCGGCCGGATGGCGTTTTCCACCGGGTTGTTGTCGATCGGTG
>NZ_ATZJ01000018.1 GCF_000428145.1 Chitinilyticum litopenaei DSM 21440
TGCTCAAGATCGGCGCGGCGGTGATCCGCAACACCCGGCGTATCCGGATCCTGTTTGCCAGCCATCACCCACTGCGTGAGGTGTATCGCCTCGCGGCAGAGGCACTGGCCAGCCCATAGTCAAAACGAGTGCGGCCCCGACACGTTGACGCTTCGGGGGTAGGGGAAGCTGCGCCCGCAATCTGGAAAGCAGGCCAGTGCCCGCGCTGCAGAGCGGCGATCTGCTATCCGGGAGGAGTTTCTGCTGCTTGAGCCCGCTCAGTGAGCAGGTGGTGAAAAATCCGGGCTAGCAGCGTAGCGGGCGGGATGTTGCGGTGCAATGTTGTGGTGTGTGCGAGGCACGCAAGCGGTGTGCTTGTTCGCAAACATGCCATCGATCCGGCTCTTCGCAGTTCGGTCATTAACGTGAGCGGGACTGCGCATGCCGCGTTGCTGCTGGCACGCAGGGCCGCTACCGATCTCGAAAGTGCCAAGAAATTTGTCTGGGTATTGGCATGTGGCCTTTTTCTATAAATGGCTACAGCCATACACCCTGCTTATAGTGCGCCGCTTTCCTTCAGCTTCAGATAGTTGTTGACCAGCGCCGTGGGCAGTTGCTGCGGGGTGACGTCGAGCAGGTCGCGCGTGCGCAGCGCCAGGCGGCCCATGGCCTCGCGGCGGGCGCGCAGGTAGTCGAGCGTGCCGGCGTGGCGCAGTGCGTCCTCGAAGCTGCCGACGGGCTGGGTGATGGCCTGGTCGAGTGCGGTTTCGCGCAGCGAGGCGCACAGCGTCAGGTGACGGCCGGACAGCAGCGTGAGGCTGGCGGCCAGCGTGTCCTCGTCCTCGTCGCGCAGATTGGTCAGCAGCACGACGAAGGAGCGCTTGCGCGCCTTTTCCAGCACCCGTTCGGCGGCGGCGAGGTAGTCGGGCGTCGCCAGTGTCGGCTGCAGGTCGTAGACGCCTTCCAGCAAGCGATCTATGCCGATGCGGCCCTTCTGTGGCGGGAGCCAGCGCTCGGTACCCCCAAAGGTATACACGCCGATGGCATCGCCCTGCTTTTGCGCCGTCCACGCCAGCAGGAGCATCGCGTCAAGGGCGTGGTCGAAGTGGCTGCGCTCGTCGTCCTGCGCCTGCATGCGCCGGCTGCAGTCGAGCAGGAAGATGATCTGCTGGTCGCGCTCTTCCTGGTATTCGCGGCTGATGGGCTTGTGAAAGCGCGAGGTGGCCTTCCAGTCGATCGCGCGCAGGCTGTCGCCCTGGCGGTATTCGCGCAGCTGGTGAAAATCGGTGCCCTCGCCGCGGCGACGACGGCGCAGCACGCCGCCCTGCGTGCGCGTGTCGGTGGCGTGGATGCTCTGGTGCAGGATGCGTGCGAAATCGGGAAAGACGCGCACGCTTTCCGGCTCGCCCAGCCATTGCCGGCGTTCCCACAAGCCCCAGGGGCTGGCAATGCGCGCTTCGAGGCGCTCAAAAAAGTGGTTGCCGCGCAGCAGCGGGCGCAAGCGATAGCTGAACTGGCTGGCGCTGCCCGCGAGCAGCTTGCTTTGCAGGCGGTAGGGCTGGCCCGTCATGTCCCAGCCCTGCGGGTAATGGTCGAAGATGCGCAGCTGCAATGGCCGGCCGGCCGGCATCGCCAGCGTCAGCTGCACCTCGCGCCAGCGTCCCTGCGACCAGACGCCGGGATGCTGGCGGCTGGCGCTGATCGGCGGCACGCGCCAGCCGCGCCAGGCATCCAGCAGCGCGAGCAGCAGCAGCGCGCCGGCCAGCAGCAGCCAGGGTAGCGCCAGCTGTGCGCGCAGCACCGGTGCGATGGCCAGCAGGGCCAGCAGCAGGATGAGCCCGAGCAGGCGCCGCGCCGGAATCATGCGCGCGGGGCCGGCAGTTGTTCCAGCAGGCCGCGCAGCAGGCGGTCGGCGTCCAGCCCTTCCAGCTCGGCCTCCGGCGTGATGGCGACGCGGTGGCGCAGCACCGGCAGCGCGCAGTGCTTGATGTCGTCCGGCGTGACGAAATCGCGGCCTTCGAGCAGCGCCCAGGCGCGCGCGAGGCGCACCAGCGCGATGCCGCCGCGCGGGCCGGCGCCGATGCCGATTCCCGGCCAGTCGCGGGTGGCGCGCACGATGCGCACGGTGTAATCGAGTACCTGCTCGTCAACGCGCACATGCGCGGCGACCTGCTGCAGCGTGACGACGGTTTCGGGCTTGATCACGGTATTGACCGCCGCGACATCGAGCCCGTCGCCGACGCGGTTCTGCGTGGTGAGGCGCGCCAGCGCCAGCTCTTCGTCCGCGCTCGGGTAATCCATCATTACCTTGACAAGGAAACGGTCGAGCTGCGCCTCGGGCAGCGGGTAGGTGCCCTCCTGCTCGATGGGGTTTTGCGTGGCAAGCACCATATAGGGGGCTTCCAGCGGGTGCGACTCACCCTCGATCGTCACCTGGCGTTCCTGCATGACTTCCAGCAGGGCGGATTGCGTCTTGGCCGGGGCGCGGTTGATTTCGTCAGCGAGCAGCAGATGGGTGAAGATCGGCCCCTTGCGCACCGCGAAGGTCTGGTTTTTCAGGTCGAAGACGGCGTGGCCGACGACGTCGGCCGGCATCAGGTCCGGGGTGAACTGGATGCGCGCAAACTGGCCGGCGAAGGTTTTGGCCAGCGCCTTGACCAGCAGCGTCTTGCCCAGGCCCGGCATGCCTTCGAGCAGCACGTGGCCGCCGGCAATCAGGCTGGCCAGCGTGGCGCGCACGGCATCGCTCTGGCCGACGACGGCGCGGCCGATTTCGGCCTGCAGGCGCTGGGCAATCTCGGTGGCCTGGGTGAAATGTTCCGGGCTGACGCTCATAAACGGTTCCTCAAGGTGTGCAACAGGGTGATGCGGCTGGTGAATTGCAGGGGATTGCGCGGGCAGGGCGCCTGCATGGCAGCCTGCAGCGCGGTGATGGAAATGTCGTAGCGTTGCGCCAGAATGCCCAGCAGCTCGGCGTCGGGCTTGCGCGCCAGCTCGGGCAGTCGCTGGGCAATGCGCAGCCGCAAGGCCTGACGCGCCGCGCCGAGCAGGTGCTCGCGCCCTTGGTCGCGTTGCCACAGCCAGCGCGCGCTGGCATCAATGTGTTCCAGAATGGCGCGGCGCGGCGCCGCGCTGGCTGGCAGCAGGGGGCCAAAGCGGCTGCCCGCGCGCCACAGGCCCAGGATCAGCAGGACAGCCAGCGTCAGCAGCAGCCAGTGGAAGTGCTGCCACAGCAAGGCATGCCAGGGCAGGATGCTTTGCGTGCGCACCAGCCAGACGCGCGGCTGCGGCGTGTTGAGGTGCGCCAGCTGCAGCAGCAGCTCGGCATGGTCGAGTTGCGGCAGATTGTCATTGGCAAACAGCAGTTCCGGCGAGCTGGCCACCACGATCCAGCCGTCGCCCTCCCGGAAACCGGCCAGATAGGGGCCGCGATCATCTTCCCAGTCTGGCTCGACCTCGCCGATGGCCAGCCGCCACTGGCCGCGATGGCGGAAGTGCAGCGGGTACTCGCTGTCGGGCAATTCGACGCTGGCGGCATTGGGCACCCGCAGCGGCTGACCTTCTTCGGCCTTGCCGGCGCTGTCGCCTGCGTCGCTTTTCTCGTCTTCCTCCTGGTCTTCGTCCTCGTCGTCGCTGCCGCTGTAGAGCTGCAGGTCGAGTTCGCGCAGCAGGGGGTCATGCGGGCGCGGGTCGACATAGTCGCCATCCTCGTATTCGGCCCGGCCGGTGGCGGTGATCAGCACGCCGCCCTGGCGCACCCAGGCCATCAGCCGTTCATGCTGTTCGCCGCTCTGGCCGCTGCTGCGCCAGGGCAGGATGATGACATCGGCATTCTTGAGCTGATCCAGGCGATTGGTCAGGTCCGGGATGGCGCTGACCGACCGGCCCTGGCTTTCCAGAAAGCGCCGGGCCAGCAGCAGCGGGTCGGCGCGTGTTTCGGCCGGTTGCGCCCGCCTTACCCATTCCGGGCGGCGTTCCATGGCGCTGAACCACCACAGGGCGATGCCGAGCAGCACGAGCAGGAACAGCGTGGGCCAGAGCAGGCTGCGCAGCTTCATCGTTCATCTCCGATGCTGGCGCGCCAGGAGCGGCACAGCGACGAGAAGCGCTCGTCGTCCAGCCAGCGGTCGGCATACGCCGCGGCCTGCCAGTGCCGGGTCAGCTCGGTGAAGAACTCCAGCGTGGCGGCGCGCAGCGTGCCGCGCTGCTGCGCCTGGCGAGCAACTGCCAGGCAGTCGCCCTCGGTAAAGCCGGCGGCCAGCTCCAGCTGCTGGGCATGCGCCAGACGCGACAGGCTGGCGCGGTAGAGCAGGGCCAGCGCGGCGCGGCGCTGGCCATCGCGCCACAGGCGCAGCACGCTGCTCGGCACATCGTCCGGCAGGCTTTCCGGGCGGATGTCCAGCCCGCAGATTTCGTGTGCCGGGGTCGGCTGCGGGTCTTTGTCGCGCGTTTCCAGCAGCCGGCCCAGCAGGGCGCGGTTGCGAAACAGCAGCCAGGCCACCAGCAGCACCAGCAGGGTGATGAAGGTCACCTTGAGTATTTCCGCCACCGGCAGGTTCGGGCCATCAAAATCGCCGAACAAATCCTGCAGCCATTTCGGTGGCGGATCTGCTTCGCGCTCCTTGTCCTCGACGGTTTTTTTGGCCTGCCAGGTTTCCCGGCATTCCCACACGCTGAATTCCGGGCCCGCGGCCAGCCGGTCGATGTCCGCGCGGATGGCCGTCTGCGCGCTGCCCTGGCTGGCCGGGCGCGACGCCGTGGCGCGCACGGGCATACCATATTTATTGGTTTTCGGCAGCTGGCTGCAGTCTGGCGCGGCTTGCGCTTCGGGCGCCGGCAGGGCCAGCCAGCACAGGCAGGCCAGCAGCAGGGTTGCGGCGGCCTTGCCGCTGGCCAGCAGCTGCGAGCTGCGGCGGTGCGCCAGCTTGCGCAGCGTGATTTCGATGTCCCAGCCTTCCAGCTCGGCGCGGCGATTCAGATAGAGCGTAAAACAGCCGGCGGTATAGATCGGCCCCATGATGCCGCCGCTGAGCAGATAGGTGAACAGCGGCAGATGGTTTTCCCAGCTGCCCGGCGCGAACTCGTCCTGCAGCAGCAGGAAGGGCGTGATGCTGTCCGGATCGGACAGGAAAATGCCCAGCAGGCTGATCAGCGCAAACTGCAGCACGAATTCGAAATGCGCACAGATCACGCCATACCATGCTGCCGAACCATAGGCGCCGCGCGCGCCCAGCACGCGCCGGCGCTGGCTGGCGAACTGGCCGCGCGCGCCTTCGAGCTGCCACACCGGCTGCCACAGGCCCCGACCGATCACGATGGGCCGCCACCAGGTCAGCGTGCGCAGCCAGCCCAGGCGCAGCTGCGCGGGCCAGGCGCGCAGCGTGTCGCGCACGCCGACTTCTTCATTGAAGACCGCGCGCGACAGGATGAAGATCGTGCTGCGTTCGATCAGCGGGCGCAGCCACCACAGCACCAGCCAGTTCCACATCAGCCAGTCCTGCGGCGTGAGCAGTGCCAGCAGCCCGGCCAGCGTCGCCCAGATCGCCCACCAGCTCAGGTAAACCGTGCGCGCGTGCCGGCGCAGCAGCGCCATGCCCAGATCGATGGCCTGCCAGTAGGGACGCGGGCGCGCGTCGATCTGCAATTGGTCGAGATTCATGCGCGCCCCCGCCCGGCAAGCAGGAAGTAATACAGCACAGCGCTCCACAGGAGGCCGCCGGCAATGTATTTCCCCAGCGGCGGCACATCGGCACGCGCCGACCAGAAGGCCTCGATGAAGGCCGCAAGAAAGGTCATGACGGCGGCACCGATCAGCATGGGCACGATATGGTCGGCGGCCTGGCGCAGGCTGGCGCGCCGCGTGAGACGCCCCGGGCGCAGCAGCGCCGCACCCAGCTTGAGCCCGGCGGCGGCGGCCAGGATCAGCCCGGTCAGCTCCAGCGCGGCGTGGCCGATGACGAAGGACCAGAAATTCTCGCGCGTGGCCGGATTCAGCGTCAGCCAGGTGGCGATCAGACCGAAATGCACGCCATTGAAGGCCAGGAAAAACAGCGAGCCGATGCCGAACAGCACGCCGCCGGCAAACACCCGGAAGCAGATCGACACATTGTTCCAGATGTAAAAGCCGAACATCATGATGTCGCTATCGGCCGTGCGCTGGCCAAAGCGCTCCTGGCCATCGGTGTACATGGTCTCGTAGCCAGCCAGCTCATAGGGATTGGCGAAGCTGTAGGCATAATCGCGCTGCAGCCAGACGGCCAGCGCCACCAGCCCGGCCGTCAGCAGGAAGAGGCCCAGCGACAGCAGCACCAGACGCCACTCGGCGCGCACCAGGCGCGGGAAATCGCGGCGCAGCCAGCGGGTGAGCACCAGCTCGCGCTGGCCGGGCGCGCCATAAAGCAGCCGGTGCGCGGCGAGCGCCAGCTGGTTCAGACGCTCGATCAGCGAAGGGGAATAGCCGCGCTGGCGCGCCAGCGCCAGCGTGTGGCACAGCGTGCGGTAGCGCTCGGGAAAATCGCTGGCCGGTGACTTGGCGGCAAGGCTTTGCTCGATGCTGGCCCACAGCGCGCGGTGACGCGCTTCGAATAGTTTCTGTTTCATCGCGCGGTATCGGAAATCGTGCCGGTAGAAGGGGGGGGCGCGGCCGCTTGCTGGCCCGCCAGTCCGGCGGCGTAATCACGCAGGCGTTCCAGCGAAGCGTTGCCCGCGCGGCCGGTCAGCGGCTGGGCCAGATTGGCCAGCTCCAGGAGGCGCGCCGGCGGCAGGCGCGGCGCGCGCTCCACCAGATCGAGAATGGCATGCTGCTCTTCCGGCTTTAGCGGAAAGGGCAAGTCACGGGGGGTACCTTCCGGCAGCCTTCGCTCCTTGAGCTTTTGCGGTCGATACACCACCAGGGTACCTGCCAGCAGATCGCCCAGCCGGCGAAACTGCGGATCGGCCAGCATCGTCAGCAGACCCAGCCCGTACCACATCGGCAGGAAATCGGCCGCGCGCAGCAGATTGCGCAGCAGGCCCTCGCGCCAGCCGATCGGCAGGCCGTTGTCACGTACCACCTGCACCCCGACCAGGCGCTTGCCCGGCGTCATGCCCGCGCCATACACCTCGAACAGCACCGGGTAGGCCCACAGCAGCAGGAACAGCAGCAAGAGCCACAGGCCGGTTCTCACTTCGCCGGAAAAGCCGACCAGGCTGATCAGCAGCAGCAGGATGCCGCCCGCCATCAGGCGCAGCAGGAAATCCACCAGCCAGGCCAGCGCCCGCTTTGGCGGCCCGGCGGGCGTCAGCGGCAGCGTGATGCCTTCCGGCGTTTGCAGATGCAGGCGACCGTCAAGCATGTTGCGGCTCGCGGATGACGATGGTGTCGGCCAGGTCGTCGTGCAGGCAGCGTAGCGAGCCGCGGAAAATGGCCAGAATGTCAGCCAGTGAAATCAGGTTGCCCAGTATCGGGATGGCTTTCAGAAGAATCATCAGGATTTCGCGCAGCAAGATGTAGCGCAGCAGGCCGCACGGCGAATAATCGCTGCGCACAACGCGAATGCCCAGCCAGTATTTGCCCAGTGTCTGGCCGTGTCGCACGATCCACACCACTTGCAGCAACAGGCCGGCACAGATGGCCCAGACGGGCATGAGAATGGCCACAAGGCTGCTGTCAAACGCGCGGTATGGCACGAATTGGCTGTAGAGCACCTCGACCAGAGTTGACAGGACAAGACAGACAATCAGGACCGCGACATTGAGCAGTACTGCGCTCAGGCGGCGCCAGCGGCTGGCCAGTTCCGGCCGTGGCTTTGGAGAGAGCGTGTCGGGAATGCTCAGATCCGCCTCGGGCGGCTGGTAAGGATTGGTACTCATCGCGAAAGGCTTGGCGGGTGGACGGCCATTGTAGCCAGTTTTGCAAAAGGCAACACCCCGCTTTCGATTTTTGTCAGAGCTGTATGGCGAAAGCGCCACGCTGCAGCACCTTCCCACCGCGTCCGACAGGGCAAGATCGGCCGCGCCTGCCCTTGGCGGATGTGGGCAGGAAGGCTTCATAAACCCAATCTGAATGCCGCACTATTGATCCGGCCTGTAGAAGTTTGAATTTTCGCAGGAACCAGCATGCTCGCGCAGCATTGCTGCTCGCGAGCATGCTGGCCCCTGCGACTGAAAACTAGCGGTCAGCATGCGCTTGCGTTTCCGCCGCCTCTTCCGCTGTTTCAATCGTGAACTGCAGTGGCGGCGCTGTCCGCCACGCTGAAGCTTACCTCCTGCTCCGTCGTGCGCAGCGGCGGCGTGTACTCGGGGAGTTTGCTGCTGATTTGCATGGCGCGCGCCTTTAGGCTGTCGTGTCGATGTGCGGTTGGAGTTGCTTGACGGCTAAAGCCAATGATTCTGAAAATCCATCGATCTTGATGATGATGGGTTTCCCTTTTACATATGGCTGCTCCATCATTGCTTCACCGTACTTGCTGTAGGCTTTAATGTCATTCAGTAGGGCGCGAAACTTGATGGCGCCGCTATCCAATTGTTTGGCGACATCCTTGTAGATGTTTTCGGATGATGCAAATCGATTGTTGAGCCGTCCACCCATATGGCCGCCGTACTTGTGATCATAGCCATCGATGATAGCCAGGCTGTATTGTGTAACCGCGTGGCGTAATATGTCATTATCGTTTAGCTGCTGCTCCAGCCATGCTTTGTCATCTTTGCTTAGCTTGTCAGATACTACGGTCAACTTCCCCTTCGGTGAAATGGAAGCATAGTCTTCATCTTTGTTCAGCGACTCTGATAGCGCACCAAGCTGCCCATTGGTCATGGTGAAATCAAAATCATGCCGAAGAATATGCGGGCGCTCCCTGTTGATTTTTTCGACAAGCTTGTCCCATTCCTGGCCAATGGTCCTGCTTGGTTCTATCGCTTTGGTCCTCGACCAAAAGCTGCGTGAAGAATCGAATTGGCGCTTTGAAAATTCCTCCGGTGTTTCAATATGGCCTGTAGGCACCTCCCCGGTTGCGCGGGGAGTGCGGCTGCTGTCCGCCACGGTGAAGGCGATTTCCTGCTCCGTCTTGCGCAGCGGCGGCGTGTAGTCGGGGAGTTTGTTGCTGATCTGCATGGCTGGCTGCCTTCAGACTTTTGTATCGATATGAGGCTGGAGTTGCCGCATGGCCAAATCTATGGCTGCAGTAAAGGGGTCCCTTATTAATACCTTGTCTGGCCCTTTTGCATAGCCAGCACTATATGTGGGCTCCATCCAATTTCCGTATTTTCTGAAGGTTGCAATGTCATCAAGAAATGCCCGGTATTTGAACCCGCCGTTGCCGAGCTGTTTGTCCACATCTTTGTAGATGAGGCTGTCGCCTACACCTGTTAAATGCTTGGCAAAAGAAGATGTGCTTCGATCAAATCCTCCGGCTAGATCCTTGTTGCTGTCATAGTACATGGCAACACTTTCATTATAAATTTCGATGGGTTCTTTAAGTTGCGTGTTGCTGTTGATTTTTTCTTCTAGCCATGACTTGTCTTTCTCGTTCAGCTCATCGGATATCACAGTCAGTCTGCCATTTATCATTGTGAAGTCAAAGTCTTCTCGCAGAATATTGGGGCGCTGCTTGTTGATATCGGCAACGATGTCATTCCAGGTGGATGCCATGTTTCGGGCGGCTTGTGGTCCGTACTCGTCATGTATTTTATACCAAAGGCTTCGTCGCTCCTCATGTTGTTGGCGAATGGCATTGTTGTCTTCAATTGTGAATTGCAATGTCTGCGAATTGTTTGTGTAAGAGCTGGCGGAGCTATCCTTTACGTCAAAAGAAATTTCCTGTTCGGTTGTGCGTGGTGGTGGAACATATGCGGGGATTTTGTTGTTGATATGCATTTTCTATCCTAGAGTGTGGCATGGCTAGCATATTGATAGCCATGCTTGCTGGAATAAATTTTTTGTAAATTACAGGCCTATGATCCGTTCTTCGCAAATGTGGATAAAGGACGGTCTTTTGTTGCGATCATCAAGTGCGGCAGATGAGTTGGGGAGGTTTATTTCGTATTTTTGGATTTTGTAGCGAATGCGCCATCGTGTTCCGCTATCGTCGGTGCGAATTGCTTCGCTAGCAGTTGAAACATCACAAATAGGGAGGGTCAAGTTAGCTGCAACCTGGCCCAGGCTGTCGGTCTAGCGGATGACCTTGGTCGTGCCGGGGACGTCCGTGTAAATTTCCACTTCCTCACCCGGCGCCACGACTTGCCCGCTGGCGTTCCTGATCGTGGCGCCAATCAGCAGCTGGCTGTGCGCTTCAACCTTTCCGCCATCCCTGACCAGGCGGGTGAGCGCTTCGGTATTCGAGGCATCTGGCGTTGACCACGAACTGGTAACAGTTCAGGTAGCCGGCTGCCGGTGTGGTGTGCTGGTAGGCCGTGTTCGGATTGATCGCGAGGCAACCCGGAACCGGGTTGGCGGCTGCGAGGGGGGCTGCCGCAGCGCTGCGCACGCTGCCTTTGCGCGCGGTTGAGGCCTAGGGGCTGCTTAGCCAGTGAAAGCCGCCAAGTTGCGCCAGCGCCGGAGCATCAAGCTGCTGCGCCTCGCCGGCCTGGCGGATAAGGACAGCGAAACCGGGGTCATCGCTGCCTGATGCCGGCGTCGCGAGCCCCAAGCCGGATTCGGCCTGCAGATGGCCATCCAGTGTGAAGGGCTGCGCGGCGGCGAGGCCGCTGCCAAGGGTGGCGCAAAGCATGAGCGCGCAGAGCGTGCGAATTTTCCTTTGCATTTTCCAATCGATTTCTTTCGGCTGAAGACAGCAATAACTCTATCAATTGCTTTCTTTTTTAGAAAGTGAAAAATATTAATGGTTTTCCTTTTGCTTTCGTGATGACGAGGAGTCGGCATGGGCCAACCAGCCTTGCCCCAGGCCATGCCGGGTGAGGTCGCGCAGCGGCGCTGCTGGCGGGCAGGGCGTGCTTCTCTGTGGTAATTCCTTGGGTATTGATCTGCAGCCCTTTCTTATAAAAGGGTGTAGATCAATACCCTCTGTTTTTTATCGGGAAGGATCTGCTTCGCGCGCCAGAGCGGCAGCAGCCGCACCGGTTTGGGCCGGTCAGTGCGCATGCGCAGGGGCAAGCTGTCTGGCGGTTTTTTCTGGCCGGCTTGCAATTCCCGCAGATGTGAACGGCTTGGCCCGCCCGCTGTCTGCTGCAAGGCGTGCCGCATGCGCCTGCACTTGCCAGTCGCGGCCGGGATGACGGTTTTCGCTGCACTTTGCGGCAGAAGCGGCAGGCCAGCGTTCTGGCCAGGTTTGCTTGCACAAGAGCGGGGAGGATTCCCGGTCTTGCCTGTAAGCAAAATGCACAATACGTTTAATATCCCGTCGATATAATTACCGATTTGCTACAAACCCTGCGGCCTTGCGGCTGCGGGTCTTCGGGCGCCAAATTCCATGAAATTCCGACACCTCCTGCTCAGTCTTGGTTTGTGTTCCGCGCTGGCGCAGGCCGCCGGCGACGGCATGATGCTCAACTTCGTCAATCTGGAGCTGGAGCAGGCTGCCAAGGTGCTGGCCGAGCTGACGCGCCGCAATGTGGTGATCGATCCGCGCGCCAAGGGCACGCTGAACGTGATTTCCTCGCGTCCGCTCGATCCGGCCGAGTCGTACCAGCTGTTTTTGTCGGCGCTGCGCAGCCAGGGGCTGGCGGCGCTCGATGATGGCGTGGTGCTGCGCATCGTGCCCGATACCGAGGCGCGCCAGCAGGCCGGCCCGGTGCTGCGCGATGGCAAGCTGCCCAGGGGCAGCCGCGTGGTCACGCAGCTGGTGCGCATCAGCAACAATTCGGCGCCCCGGCTGGTCGAGGCGCTGCGGCCCTTTGTCAGCCCCACCGGCACGATCTCGGCCTCGCCCGGCGACAATTCGCTGATCATCACCGACTATGCCGACAATGTCGCGCGCCTGTCGAAAATGGTGGACGGGCTGGAGGCGCCGGAAAGCAATGAAATCTTCATGCTCAAGGCCCGGCATGCTTCGGCGGTGACGCTGGCCGGGCTGATCGCGCGCGTGATGCCGGAAGTGGCCGTGCAGGGCACCAGCAGTACGCTGCCACCCAATGATGGCGCGCGGCGCTCGGTGATCGTTCCCGATGCGGCGAGCAACACGCTGGTGGTGCGGGTGATTTCGCTGGCGCATGGCAAGGAAATCCGCCGGCTGGTCGAGGCGCTGGATCAGCCCGAGTCCGGCAACAATTTCCGCGTGGTCTATCTGAAGAATGCCGACGCCTCGCGGCTGGTGGAAACGCTGCGCGGCGTGATCGGCGCGCGCGCCACCAATCTGAGCAGCAGCGGCGCCACGCCCGGCAAGGAGGGCGCGCCCAATGCCGCCGGCATGGCGATTTCCGGGCAGCTCGACGGCCTGCCGGTGTCGATCCAGGCCGATACCAGCAACAATGCCTTGCTGATCTCCGCGCCAGAGGCCGTCTACCAGTCGCTGAAGACGGCCATCGAGGCGCTGGACGTGCGCCGGGCGCAGGTTTTTGTCGAGGCCATGATCGCCGAAATCAATACCGACCGCGCCGGCGAGCTGGGCTTCCAGTGGCTGTTCGGCGGGCTGGGCGATGTCTCGACGCTGGGGGCGGTGGCGCTGGGCACGGGCAAGAGCAATCTGGGCAATCTGCTGAGCGCGGCCGCCAACAAGGATCCGGCCGGCATTCCCAATGGCATGACGCTGGGCCTTTTCAATGGCGACCCGAACAACAAGAACAATCTGCCCTCGATCGGCCTGATCGCCAGTGCGCTGGAGCAAGACGGCCTGGGCAATGTGCTGTCCGCGCCGACGCTGATGATGCTGGACAATGAAGAAGCCAAGATCCAGGTGGGCCAGAACATCCCCATCATTACCGGCTCGCAGCCTTCGACCGGCTCGAATCCCAATCCCTTCATCACCGTCGAGCGCAAGGATGTCGGCGTGATGCTCAAGGTGCGCCCGCAGGTGTCCGAAGGCGGCACGATCACGCTGAACATCGAGCAGGAAGTCTCGGCCATCGATCCGACCGTGCAGACCGGCAATGCCGGCATCGCCACGCGCAAGCGCGAGGTGAAGACCCGCGTGCTGGTACAGGATGGGCAGATGGTGACGCTGGGTGGCCTGCTGGAAGAAAAGATCGTCAATACCCAATCCAAGGTGCCCTTCCTCGGAGACATTCCCGGTGGCGGTTTTCTGTTCCGCAACGAGCAGCGCGGCTACAGCCGCACCAATCTGGTGGTGTTCCTGCGGCCCATGGTGGTGCGCGACAGCCTGACGGCCACCACCATCACCAATCAGCGCTACCAGCAGCTGCGCACGCAGCAGGGCGAATATTCCGACAAGATGCGGGGCCGCTCGGCCTTGCCGGATGTGCCGGCCGTGCAGCTGCCCGCCGTGCCGGGCGTACCGCAATGAAGTGGCTGAACGCGGCCAGCCCGCGTTTGCTGATCCTGCTGCTGCTGGCCGCGCTCATGCTGGTGCTGGCGCTGCGCGAGCAGCGCGCCGCCGCCGAAAGCGCTGCCCGGCTGGCCGCCGACGAGCTGGCCGAGGTGCGCATGTGGCTGGCCGCCCCGCCTGCGCCGCCCCGCCTGCCGGCGCGCGAGCTGGCCGGCAATCTGCCCGGCGCAACGCTGACGGAAGCCAATGGCCGCTGGCGCGTGCAGGCTTCGGCTGTCGCCGCCAGCACGGTCAGTGCCGTGCTGGCCCAGACGCGCCCGGCGCGCGTGACACTGACGCGCAGCGGGCCGGGGCTGGTCGATGTGGACATGGAGCTGCTGCGATGAGTGTGGTCCTGGATGGGGTGCAGCTGCGCTGGCAGCTGGCCGGCGATTGCCTGCTGGTCACGGCCTGCGAGGGGTTTGATCCGCGCGAACTCGATGTGCTGGCGGCGCGCCACGGTTTGCCGGTGCGGCTGCAGGCCGTGCTGCCGGCCGCCGAGTTTGCCGCGCTGGCGCAAAGCCCGGACGCGACGCTGCCCGAACTCAGCGGCCTGCCCGACAGCCCGGACGAGGAAGGCCAGGCGGCGCTGGACGACAATTCGCCGATGGCGCGCTATGTGGCCGACCTGCTGGCGCGCGCCAGCGCCGAGCGCGCCTCGGACGTGCACATCGAGCCCTATGAAAGCGGCACCGTCATCCGCCTGCGCGTGGACGGCCAGCTGCGCGAGCTGGCCACCTTGCGCCGCAGTGCGCATGCGGGCCTGCTCTCCAGGCTGAAGATCATGGCCGAGCTCGACATCGCCGAACGCCGCCTGCCGCAGGATGGCCGCATCCTGCTGCGCGAAAACCGCCTGAATCTGGATATCCGCCTTTCCACGCTGCCGACGGCGCATGGCGAGCGCGCGGTGATGCGCCTGCTTGACCCGGCGCAGGAGCGGCGCGGGTTGGATAGCGTCGGCATGCCCGCCGACATACTGGCGGCGCTCGACCAGGCGCTGGGTCGCCCGCATGGCCTCCTGCTGGTCACCGGCCCCACCGGCTCGGGCAAGACGACGACCCTGTATGCCGCGCTGGCCGGGCTGGACGTGGGCGCGCGCAACATCATGACCGTCGAGGATCCGGTCGAATATGACCTGCCCGGCGTGGCGCAGACCGCCGTCATGCCGCGCATCGACATGAGCTTTGCCCGTGCCCTGCGCGCCATCCTGCGCCAGGATCCGGACGTGGTGATGATCGGCGAAATCCGCGACCGCGAAACGGCGCAGATCGCCGTACAGGCCTCGCTGACCGGCCATCTGGTGCTGGCCACGCTGCACACCAATACCGCCGTGGGCGCGATTTCGCGCCTGCTCGACATGGGCGTCGAGCCCTTTTTGCTGGCTTCCTCGCTGACCGGCGTGCTGGCGCAGCGCCTGGTGCGCCGCAACTGTCCGGCCTGCGCCGCGCCCGATCCGCTGTTTGCCGGCGGCCAGCGCGGGCGTGGTTGCCCGGAATGCCGCCAGACCGGTTATCGCGGCCGCGTTGGCGTGTATGAATGGCTGGGGCTGGATGCGGGTCTGCGTCGCATGATCCATGACGGCCGCAGCGACGACGACATGCTGGCCCATGCCCGCCAGCAGCTGCAGATGCGCACGCTGGCCGAGCACGCGGCCGTACTGGTCGCTCAGGGCGTGACCGCGCGCGAGGAAGTGCTGCGCGTGACCGGCATGCAGGAGGACTGATGCTGCACATCCTTGCCCATGATGGCGCCTGGCGCTGGGCGCGCCTGCAGGCCGACCGCGTGGTCGCCGACGGTGTCGCCGCCGACTGGGCCGCGCTGCCGCCCGACAGCGAGCGCGTGCTGCACCAGCCCATGCTGGTGCTGCCGCTGGCGCTGCCGCCGCACAAGCCGGCCCAGCGCGCGGCGCTGCTGGACAACGCCCTGCTGGCGCAGGGCATCACGGCTGCGCCGCTGGGCGTGGTGGCAGCGGCTGGCCGCCAGTGTGTCTGCCTGCCGGTGCCCGGCGCCATGACGGATGCACCGGCAGACGTGCCACGCCTGCCGCTGGGCGCCACCCTGCTGGCCGGCGAGGCCTGCCGCATCGGCGCACAGCTCGTCCTGTGCCGCGCGCCGGGCGAGTGGGGCCTGCTGCAGGCGACCGACGAGTTGCCGCTGCCCTCCGGTTATCAGCCGCAGGACTGGGCCGCCACGCTGGGCCGTCCGCACTGGCGCGACTGGCTGCTGCCCGCCAGTGCGCCGGCCGCGCGCCGCAGTCAGCGCCAGCCCTTCCCCTGGCGCCGGCTGGCCTTGTGGGGTCTGCTGCTGTGCGGTGCGTTCGCCGCGCTGGAAGGCAGTGCCTGGCTGCGCGCCAGCCTCGCCGCCCGCGAGGCGCGCGCAACGGCGCTGGCGCTGGTGCAGGCGCGCCAGCCGGGCGTGACGATCAGCGACCCGGTATTGCAACTGCGTGCCGCCCAGGGCTGGTTGCCAGGGGGTATGGTATTGCTGGCCAAGCTGAATCAAGGGCTGCCGGCCAATACCCAGGTGGAAAAGCTGGAGGCCGGCAGTGACAGGCTGATTCTGCAACTCGCCGCGCCGCTGGCGCCGGCCGATGAACTGACGCTGCGCCAAACGCTGGGTGAGCCTTACCAGTCCAGCCCCTTGCGCTGGGAATGGCGGGTTGCCCCATGAAACGCCTGCTGCTCTGGAGCGTGGCGGGTGCGGCAGGCCTCTTGTTGCTGATGCCGCCGCTGTGGCTGCACGCGCTGCCGAATGTGCAGCTCGATGGCCTGAACGGTACGCACTGGCAGGGGCGCGCCAGCGCGCTGGGGGTGGGCGGCGTGCGCCTGCTGCGCGATGTGCAATGGCGCTGGGAGGCCGCCGGCCTGCTGCAGGGTGAACTGCGCTGGCAGCTGGACGCGGCGGGCGGCAATCGCGCCCTGCTGGTGCTGGATCGCGACGGCGTGGCGCTGCGTGCTGCCCGCCTGCAGCTGCCGCTGGCGCCGCTGGCCAGCCAGCAGCCATTGCTGAACGACCTGCGCCTTGACGGCGAGCTGCTGGCAGCGGTCGACGACTGGCGGCCCGGCCAGCCGCTGGGCCTGCGTTTGCAGGGGCTGCAGATCGTGCGCAATGGCGCGCCGCTGCCGCTGGGCGCCTGCATGGTGCAATTGCAGGGCGAGCGCTGGACGGTCAGCGCCGTATCCGGCTCGCCGCTGGCGCTGAGTGGCACGGGGCAGGGCCGCAAGGGGAATCTCAGCCTGCAGGCCGCATCGCCGGCCGGCACGGCCCTCCTGCAGGGTATGGGCTACGCCTCGGGGGTAATGACTTGGAGCCTATGAAGAAACTGGGTTCGCTGCTGGATGGGTTAAAGGGTATGTTGCCGGCCGCGCGCAGCAGCGGCTGGTGGCGCGTGGACGGGCTGGATGCGCAGGGGCAGGAAGTCCGGCTCAAGCTGGCTGCCAGCGATGCCGAGCAGGCCCGCGCCGCCGCCGTGCGCCAGGGCCTGTGGGTGACGCGGCTGACGCCCGCGCACGGCGAGGGCGCGCTGCTTGCCCGCCGGCCGGCGCGACTGGGGCAGCGGCAGGTGACGCGCTATGTGCGCCAGCTGGCCTCGCTGCTGCAATCGGGCCTCACCGTCGAGCAGGCGCTGGTGGTGCTGGCCGATGACGACGAGGATGCACAGACCCGCCAGCAGGCTGCCGCGATGCGCGAGGCCATTCGCGGCGGCGCCACGCTGGCGCAGGCCTTTGCGGGACATTCCCATGGCCAGCCCGGCGGGGCGCGCTTTCCCGCGCTGTGCCGCGCGGTGATCCACGCCGGCGAGCTGTCCGGCCGGCTGCCGCAGGTGATGGACAAGCTTGCCGAGCATTTCGAGGCGCGCGGCGCAACAGAGAGCAAGGTGCTGGCTGCGCTGGTCTACCCGGCCGTCGTGGCTGTCGTGTCGCTGCTGATCGTTTCCGGCCTCATGCTCTGGGTGGTGCCGCAGATGGTGGGCGTGTTTGCCCAGCGCGGCGTGTTGCCGCTGCCGACGCGCATCCTCATGGCGGTCAGCGGCGGCCTGCGTGACTGGGGCGTGCCGCTGCTGGCGGGCAGCCTGCTGGCCGGCGTGCTGGCTGCCGCCAGCGTGCGCCGCTCGCGCGAGCTGGCGCTGCGCTGGTCGGCCGCGCTGTTGCGCCTGCCGCTGTTCGGCCGCCTGCTGCGGCTATCGGATACCGCGCGCTTCGCCAGCACGCTGGCCATTCTCACGCGCAGCGGCGTGGGCATACTTACCGCGCTGGAGGCTGCAGGCGACGTGATCGCCAACCGCTATCTGCAGGCCGGCATCCGCAAGGTGACGCAGGACGTGCAGGGCGGCGTGTTGCTGTCGCGCGCGCTGGCCGCCAGCCGCCTGTTTCCGGCGGTGCTGATCCACATGGTGCGCAGCGGCGAGGCCACCGGCGAGCTGCCGGCGATGCTGGAGCGTTCCAGCCAGCAGATGAACCGCGAGCTGGAAGAGCGCGTGAACGTGCTCACCAGTCTCCTGGGGCCGGCGCTGGTGCTGGTGATGGGGCTCCTGGTGCTGTTTATCGTGCTGGCCATCCTGATGCCGGTGTTCGAGATCAACGAGATGGTGCGCTGATGCGAAATCGCGGATTTACCCTGCTGGAATTGCTGGTGGTGCTGCTGATCCTTGCGCTGCTGGTGTCGATTGTCGCGCCGCGCCTGATCGACAAGCCCGACCAGGCGCGCGTGCAGGCCGCGCGTGCCGACATGCAGACCATCGTGCAGGCCTTGCGGCTCTACAAGCTCGACAACGGCGCTTACCCGAGTGCCGCCCAGGGGCTGGAAGCGCTGGTGAAAAAGCCGGAAGCCGCCCCGCAGCCACCCAACTGGAAGCCCGGCGGCTATCTGGAACGCATGCCGCGCGACCCCTGGGGCCAGCCCTATGTCTATCTGAACCCCGGCCTCATGGGCGAAATCGACCTCTTGAGCCTGGGCAGTGACGGCCGGCGCGGCGGCGAGGGGCATGCGGCTGACCTGGGCAGCTGGGAGGAGTGAGCGTGCGCATGCGGCGGGATGGCATTCCCGGGCTCGCGTCCGGCATGACATTGCTGGAAATCCTGGTGGTGATGGCCATTATCGCCATTCTGGGCAGCCTGCTGGCGCCGCGCCTGCTGCCTTCGCCCGCGCAGCAGCTGGCTGAGGAAAGCCGGCGGCTGGAACTGCTGCTGAGGCAGGCGCGCAGCGAATCGATCCAGAGTGCGCAGGTGATTGCCGTCAGCTTTGCGGACGGGCAATACCGCTTCTGGCGCTGGCAGGGCCGTGACTGGGCGCTGATCGAAAGTGCAACACTGCGCCCGCGGCGCTTGCCCGAGGGCCTGCGCCTGGACGAGCTGCAGCTGGAAGGCCGCGCCGGGCTGGCGGGCGAGAAAATCATTTACCGCCCGCAGGGCATTGCGCCGCGCTTTTGCATCAGCCTGCGGCATGAGGCAGGCAGCCGGCGCCAGCTCTGTGGCACACGCCTGGGAGGCGTCGATGTGCGCGAGGGCTGAACGCGGCTTTACCCTGCTGGAAGTGCTGGTGGCGCTGGCCATCGTCGCGATTGCCTTTGCGGCCGGCAGCAAGGCGGTGCTGGCCGGCATCGACGGGGCGGCCGCCTTGCGCAGCCGCACCGTTGCGCTGTGGGTGGCGGAAAACCGCCTGGCCGAGCTGACCGTCGCTGCCGCCTTGCCGCCGGTGGGCAGCAGTAGCGGCACGGTGCGTCAGGGCGACAGCGAGTTTGTCTGGGAGCAGGAGGTCAGCGCCACGCCCAATTACAGTTTCCGCCGCGTTGATCTGCGCGTCTTCACCCCGGGCAGCCGTCACGCGCTGGCCCGGCTGACCGGGTATGTGTCCAATGTGCCGCGCTGACTGGCGTCCTGCGCCCTGGCGTGCCGCCGGCTTCACGCTGCTGGAGCTGCTGGTGGCGCTGGCCGTCATGGCCGTGCTCGCCACGCTGGCCTTCAGCGGGCTGGGGCGCATCCAGAGCCATCTGCTTGCTACCGAGGCCGAGGTTGATCACTGGCAGCACCTCAATGCCGCGATGGAGCTGCTGGCCGATGGCCTGCGCCATGCCGACCGCGTGACGGGCGAGGCCAGCCAGGTCGCCGTCGAGCGCGGCCCCGAGCGGCTGACGCACGCGGTGGCGGATGGCCACTGGCAGGTCGGCGATGCCAGTGGGGTGGAAAAACTTGTACCGGCGCGCGACTGGCAGCTTGCCTATCTGGACGCCGGCCAGCAGTGGCGCAGTGACTGGCGCGAGGCCTCGGTCCCGGTGGCGGTGCGCTACCGGCTCAGCGTGCCCGGCCCCTATCCCGACAGCCCGCCGCGCCGCTTCGAGCGCTGGGTGGTGCTGCGATGAGGCGGCAGCGCGGGCTGGCCATCGTGGTCGCCATGGTGATTGCCGCGCTGATTGCCACCGGCGTGTCCTGGCTGGTCTGGCGGCAGTCGCTGTGGCTGCGGCAGATCGGCAATCAGCAGGATCTGGCGATGGCGCGCAGCATTGCCCGCTCGGCGCTCGATCTGGCGCGCCTTACCCTGCGCGACGACGCGGCCCGCGGGCAGAGCGATGATCGCAGCGAGGTCTGGACCTTGCCTTCACCAGCGATCAATGTCGACAGCGCGCGCGCGCGCGGTCAGATCAGCGACGAGCAGGGACGGCTGAATCTGGCCATGCTGCTGGATCAGAATGGGGGTATACGGCCAGAGCGCAAAGAGCTGTTGGGTGAGCTGTGTACACGCATTGGGGTATCGTGTCCGCTGGACAGGCTGCTGGCCCTGCTGCCCGGCCGCCGCCCTTCGCCTCTGCGCCTGCCGGGCCTCTTGGCCGAGGCGGGCTTCAGCCCTGCCGACATCGAGCGCCTGCGCCCGCTGCTGACCTGGTTGCCCGCAGACAGCCCGCTGAATGTGAACTTTGCCCGTCCCGAACTGCTGGCGCTGGTGCAGCCGGGCCTGTCCGCCGGCACCGCGCAGGGCTGGCTGGCCAGCCTGCGCCGCTTTGCCTCGCTGGCCGATTTTCAGGAGGCCTGCGGCTGCGCCAGCCCCGCACGCTGGCCGCTGGGTGTGGGGTCGCGCTACGTGGTGGCGCGCATCGAGGTCGAGCTCGGCCAGATCCGCCTCAGCGAGAATTATCTGCTGGACCGCACGCGCGCCGTGCCGGCCATCCTTGACCAATATCCGTCCGAGAGCAGCCTGCCATGACGATCTTCAAGCGCATCGCCTTTCCCGACACCCTTTCCGGGGCCCTGCCCGCCATCGACTGGTCGCGCGCCATCGCGCTCGTCGGAGGCCTGCTGCTGGTGCTGCTGCTGGCGCGCCTCGTCTGGCTCTGGGCCTTGCCGCAGCCAGCCGGCACGCTGCGCGCTCCGCTGCCGCCACGGACCATCGAGCTGCGTAGCGACTGGTTTGGCGGCGCGGCAGCAATGGTGAGTGCCGCCCAGGCTGCGCCTGCCACGACGAGCGCCACGGCCGCGCTGGAGTTGCGCGCCATCGTTTCCGGGCCCGGCGCGTTTGCGCTGGCGCTGCGCGATGGCCGCGCCGTCGTGCTGCGCGTGGGCGACAACGACGGTGTGCAGGTCAGCGCCATTGACCGCGACACCGTGACGCTGGCCTCGGGCGCAACGCTGCGCCTGCGCACCGCTGCCGATGCCAGCGCCGCACCGCTGCCCGAGAGCGCCGCACCAGCGGCCAGCGCCACCGGCAGCGCGCCGCAGCTGGCGCCGCGCACCATTGCCCGCGCCGAACTGCTGGCCACCCTGGGTGACATCAATATCAGCGACTGGAACTCCTGGCTTGGCGTCGCCAGTCCCGGCCTGCGCCTGCAAAAGCCCAACCGCCTGCTGGCCAGCCTGGGCCTGCAGCAGGGCGACATCCTCGACAGCGTCAATGATCGCCCGCTCACCGTGCCTGCCGACATTTCCCTGCTGATCCAGTCGGTGACCAACTCCCCGCAAACCCGCCTGCAACTGCGCCGCGACGGGCAGGCCTATGGCTTGCTGATCCAGAGCAACTGAGGTGCAGGCTGCGGGAAAGTCCGGTAGGCAATGCTTCCGGCAGCCCGGCTCGCGGCTTGAATGGCCGCCGGATTGATCGTCACGGCAGCTTGTCCGGTGTAATGGGTAGGGCTAGAATGTGTATTGAACTTAACGGGGGTACACATCATGCGCACGAACATCGAAATCGATGACAAGTTGATGAGCGACGCACTGCGCTTGACCGGTGCTAAAACCAAGCGGGAAGCCGTTGAGATGGGGTTGCGGACACTTTTGCGATTAAGCCAGCAGCAAGAGCTTCGGCGTTTCAAGGGCAAGCTGCTCTGGGAGGGCGACCTGGATGCCATGAGGACCGACAAGTGATTCTGGTCGACTCCAGTGTCTGGATTGATTTCTTCAGGGGAGCTGCAACCGAACAGGTTGAGCGCCTTGACCAACTGCTGGGCGATGAGCTCATTATGGTCGGGGATTTGATCCTGGCTGAGGTGCTGCAGGGTTTTGCGAACGAGCGGGACTTTAATCAAGCCAAAAAACTGCTGCTGGCATTGGATGTCATTGAAATTGGCGGTACGCAGATCGGGATTGAGGCCGCCCGGAATTTCAGGCTGCTCAGGTCGCGCGGCATAACCGTGCGAAAGACCATCGACACGCTGATTGCCACCCGTTGCATTGAGTCGGATATTGCGCTGCTGTACAGCGACCGGGACTTTGACCCGTTTGTCGAATATCTTGGCTTGCGTTCAGCCATGGCGGGTTGTTGAAAATTCGGTATTCGCATCAGGAGCTGCCCCCGGCCTGTCGCAACAACGGCGTCCTGCGGACGCCGTTTTGCTTGTGCTGACCGTGCTTATTTCAGCCGGAATTCTGCCGCATTGGCGTGCGCTGTCAGCCCTTCGCCGTGCGCCAGCACGCTGGCGATCTTGCCCAGCTTCTGCGCACCGGCCTCGGACACCTTGATCAGGCTGGAGCGCTTCTGGAAGTCGTACACGCCCAGCGGGCTGGAGAAACGCGCGCTGCGCGCGGTGGGCAGCACGTGATTCGGGCCAGCGCAATAATCGCCCAGCGATTCGCTGGTGAACTTGCCCATGAAGATCGCGCCGGCGTGGCGGATCTGCGGCAGCAGCGCTTCCGGATTTTCTACTGAGAGTTCCATGTGCTCCGGCGCGATGTAGTTGCAGATCTCGCAGGCTTCAGCCAGATCCTTCACCACAATCAGCGCGCCGCGATTGGCCAGCGACGCGGCGATGATGTCGCGGCGCGGCTGGGCGGGCAGCAGCTTGGCGATGCTGGCGGCCACCGCATCCACGTAGGCGGCGTCCGGACACAGCAGGATGGATTGCGCGATTTCGTCGTGTTCGGCCTGGCTGAACAGGTCCATCGCCACCCAGTCCGGATTGGTCGTGCCGTCGGCCAGCACCAGGATTTCCGACGGGCCGGCGACCATGTCGATGCCGACGATGCCGAACACCGCGCGCTTGGCGCTGGCGACGTAGGCATTGCCGGGGCCAGTGATTTTGTCGACCTGCGGTACCGTCTGCGTACCGAAGGCCAGCGCGCCAACCGCCTGTGCGCCGCCGATGGTGAACGCGCGCGACACGCCAGCGACATAGGCCGCCGCCAGCACCAGATCGTTCTTCTCGCCCTTCGGCGTCGGCACGACCATGATGATTTCCTTCACGCCGGCTACATGCGCCGGAATGGCGTTCATCAGCACGGACGACGGGTAGGCCGCCTTGCCGCCCGGCACGTAGATGCCGACGCGATCCAGCGCGGTGACCTGCTGGCCCAGCAGCGTGCCGTCTTCGTCTTCATACGACCACGACGCCATTTTCTGCTTTTCGTGGTAGCGGCGTACGCGCTCGGCGGCGGCCTGCAGTGCTTCGGCCTGAGCAGCAGGCAGGCGCTCGAAGGCGGCCTTGAGTTCGGCTTGTGTGAGTTCCAGCTCGGCAAAGTCCTGCGCGTGCATGCCGTCGAAACGGTTGGTGTATTCGATCACCGCCGCATCGCCGCGTGCTTTCACATCGGTGAGGATGGCGGCGACGCGATGATCGACGTCCGGATCCTGCGACGTTTCGAAGGCCAGCAGCGCGGTGAGTTTCTGCTGGAAGTCGGCGGAAGAAGAATCAAGGCGGCGAATCATGGTGGTCGTCCTGTATCGCAAAAAACAAGTGTGGGGCTGCCGGGTTCAGCGTTGAGTCGTCGTGTTGTGCACGACGGCTTCACTGCGCAACAAAAGTACTTTGCCGTTTCGGCGGATCAAGGTATCGGTGGCATCGGCTTTGATGTTGATGATGGAGCCACCGACATCCAGCTGACTGCTGTAAGTGACCGTGGCCTGTTTTCCGTCATCCGATACCGTGATGTCGTGTATTTCGTAGTGGTGGTCGAGTTGCATGATGCCGCCCATTTTTTCACCCAGGTCCTTGATCAGGCTGAAAAATTCCTCGCTGGCGGTGCATGATGCTTGTTTGTCGATGTTGCCGGTATTGCTGATGCCCTGGAAGTCATCGGCAAGCAGCGCGCACATGGCCTTGGGGTCGCGCGACAGCAGGGCGTGCTCGCTTTTTGCCAAATAGTCGCGCGCCTGTGCTTCGCTGATGCTGCGCCCGGCGACAAAGTACCACCAGCCGGCGGCGGCCAGCACCACCACCAGCAGCAGGATTTTGCCAAGCGGCAAGGGCTCGCGTGTCGGACGAAAGCCTTGCTGGGCCGGGCTGGCCGTGACCGCGACGGCTGGCCCGGTTGCGGCCGGTTTGGCGGCCTGGGCGGCCAGCATGCGCGGCATGTCGCAGCCGCAATCCAGGCACAGCGTGCGCTTGGGCTGGACGCGGGCGCATTTCGGGCAGGTGATTTCCTCGACCGGCGGCGCTGCGTGTGGCAACGCCGGGGCCAGCGGAGCCAGCGGCTCGGCCCTCACCTCCACGCCAGCCTGGGCAAAATGCTGCAGGTAGCGCTCCAGCTGCTGCTGGGGAACCTCTTTCTTGATGAGTGCCGGCGCCTTTTGCAGCAAAGCCTGTGCCTGAGACCGCTCCAGCTTCATAAGGCGTGCCAGATTCTCGGTAGCCAGTTCCGCAGGGGTGCCGGGCAGAATGTTGCCGGTCAGGATCAACTGGTAACTGGCGCTCATCGATCAGGGGGCTCGCAGTTTATTTGCCGATTGCATCGGCAAAGGCGTCGAGCATGGGCTGCAGGCGGTCGCGTTTCAGCTTCAGCGCGGCCTGGTTGAGTACCAGCCGGCTGGAAATATCACGGATGTGCTCGACAGCAACCAGCTTGTTGGCGCGCAAGGTGCCGCCAGTGGAGACCAGATCGACAATCGCGTCGGCCAGACCCACCAGCGGGGCCAGCTCCATCGAGCCATAGAGCTTGATCAGATCGACGTGCACGCCCTTGTCGGCGAAGTGTTCGCGCGCCTGCTTGACGTATTTGGTGGCGATCTTGAGGCGCGCACCCTGTTTGACCGCGGCGTCGTAGTCATAGCCTTCGCGCACGGCGACCATCAGGCTGCACTTGGCGATGTCGAGGTCCAGCGGCAGATACAGGCCATCGCCGCCATGTTCCAGCAGCACGTCGCGACCGGCCACGCCCAGATCGGCTGCGCCATGCTCGACATAGGTCGGCACATCGGTGGCGCGCACGATGATCAGGCGCACGTCGTCGCGGTTGGTGCCGATGATCAGCTTGCGGCTTTTCTCCGGATCTTCGGCGGGTGTGATGCCGGCTGCGGCCAGCAGCGGCAGGGTTTCTTCAAAAATGCGGCCTTTGGAAAGCGCGATGGTAATCATGATGTGTGGTGATCGTTTTGAACCACAAAGCGACAGAGATGCATGGCCGGACTTGATTGCACGAGGCCTGGGCTTGCGGGAAAGCGTTGCCAGTCAGGTGGATGGAAAGGGGTATTCCCGTGCAGCCTTTCTATCTCTTTGCCTGTGGGTGCATACCCGCAGGCATATCCTGATCGGGAGGCATATTCTCTGTGTCTCTGTGCCTCTGTGGTGAAAGGGGTTCTAAGGATTATCCCTTATTTGAACAGCTTGAGCGTAACAGGGTATTTCGACTTCCAGCCGTTGATGGCCTTGGCGCCCTCCCAGAGGCTGAACATGGTTGAGCCAAGCCCCACCCACCACAAGGGAAAAATGCTCTGGAATACCATCGTGGCCAGCATGGCCACCACATAGAAGCAGCCCATCAGCAGCTGGAAATTGGTGGCCTGCACCGCATGCTGCTCGACGAATTCCGAATGGACGCGGGCGAACTGCAGGATGAGCACCGGCACCAGCAGCGCCAGAATCGGCACGGGCAGGATGGGCAGCCAGAACACGCCGGCCATGTGCGCCAGTGCGGCAAAGCCTTTTTCAACCTGCTTGGGCGGCGGCGGCGTGCCGTCGCTGTCATTGCCAGAGGGTTTGGGATTGAGCGTCAGCATGTGAGGTATCCAGAAAAGCGTTCAACGCAGAGGCGCAAAGACGCAGAGGAAGGCAAAAGGCGAGAAACGGGATTATCTCTGCGCCTCTGCGTCTCTGCGTTGGGTTTGATCAAGAGATCAGGAGCGAAGGCGTTCAATCTGCGCGCCGACGCCGCCCAGCTTGGTTTCGATGTGCTCGTAGCCGCGATCGAGGTGATAAATCCGGTCGACGACGGTTTCGCCATCGGCCACCAGGCCGGCAATCACCAGCGAGGCGGACGCCCGCAGGTCGGTCGCCATCACGGTGGCGCCCGAGAAACCCTCGACGCCGGTCACAAAGGCCGAGTGGCCGTCGATCTTGATGCTCGCGCCCATGCGCGCCAGTTCCGGCACGTGCATGAAGCGGTTTTCGAAAATGGTTTCGGTCATCACGCAGCTGCCGGTCGCGAGCGCATTCAGCGTCATGAACTGCGCCTGCATGTCGGTCGGGAAGGCCGGGTATTCCAGCGTGCGGATGTCCACCGCCTTCGGGCGCTGCTTCATGTCGATGGCGATCCAGTCGTCGCCGGCCTCGATGTGCGCACCGGCCTCGGTCAGCTTGTCGAGCACCGCGCCGAGGATGTCGGCGCGGGTCTTGCGCAGCACGACCTTGCCTTGGGTGGCGGCGGCGGCTACCAGGAAGGTGCCGGTTTCGATGCGGTCGGGAACGATGGCATGCTCGGCGCCGTGCAGCTCCTTCACGCCTTCGATGGTGATCGTATCCGTGCCGTGGCCGCTGATCTTCGCGCCCATCTTGATCAGGCACTCGGCGAGATCGACGACTTCCGGCTCGCGCGCGGCGTTTTCCAGAATGGTCGTTCCCTCTGCAAGGGTTGCGGCCATCAGCAGGTTTTCCGTGCCGGTGACGGTAATCATGTCGGAACGGAAACGGCAGCCCTTGAGCTTGCCTTTCGCCTTCACATAGCCGTGCTCGATCACGATTTCCGCGCCCATCGCCTGCAGGCCCTTGATGTGCTGGTCAACCGGGCGCGCGCCGATCGCGCAGCCGCCAGGCAGCGACACCTGCGCCTCGCCAAAGCGCGCCAAAGTGGGGCCCAGCACCAGAATCGACGCGCGCATGGTCTTCACCAGCTCGTACGGGGCGACGAGGCTGGTGATGTTGTTGGCGGTGATTTCGTATTCGTGGACGTTGTCGGTCATCACGCGCACGCCCATGCCCTGCAGCAGCTTCTGCGTGGTCTTCACGTCGGCGAGCTGCGGCACGTTGGTGAGCCTGAGCGTTCCGGCGGTCAAGAGGCCCGCACAGAGAATGGGCAGGGCGGCGTTCTTGGCGCCGGAGATGGTGATTTCACCATTGAGCGGCGTGCCGCCGACGATTTTCAGTTTGTCCATTGTTCAGTCAGTCACTTTGCGCCTGCGGCGCGAAAATCGAATAAATACGAACCACAGAGGCACAGAGTACACAGAGCGCTTTCGGTATGTTTCGCGGGAAAAACGGGCAGTGAATGCCTTGCCATACCGGGTTTCTCTGTGTGCTCTGTGCCTCTGTGGTGAATAGCGCTTGGCTTAGCGCCAGAAGAAATACCACAGCGCCCAGATGACCGCGACGATCATGATCGGCAGGTTGGCCAGCGCGGCCAGCCGCCCGCTGCTGCGGTTGGCTTCCTTGTCCATGGCGGCCTTTTTGGCGGCGGCGAGCGCGGCCTGTTGTTCGTCGATGACGTCCAGGCCGAAACGGCGCGGTTCCTTCTGTGGCCCGCTCATCAGGCGACTTCGGCCGGTGTCTTGGTGGCGCGCAGCGAGAGCGCATGCAGCTCGCCCGAATCCAGATGGCCTTTCAGGCGCTCCTTGACGAGGCGGTGGCGCTCGAGCAGTTTCAGCCCCTCGAAGGCGGACGAGACAATGCTGGCGTAGAAATGATGGCCATCGCCTTCCACCTCGACGGCGGTACAGGGGAGGGCGGCTTCGATCAGTTGCTTGACGTGTTCGGGCGACATGGCGATCCGGGTAAACAGCATGAAAGGGGGCTGGCGGCCCAGGTCGATCAAAGCAGAAAACTTCAATGCAGAGAGGCAGAGGGCGCAGAGACAACCGGCTGGTTTTGCCTTGCTCTGCGTCTTTGCGTCTTTGCGTTGGGTTTTGCTTTTTCGGGCTTGTAAGGGCTAATGGCGCAGCTTGTAGCCGGATTTTACCAAGTGCAGGGTGTACAAGGCGAGCGCCGCACAGCAGCCGCCAGCCACCAGCAGCGATACCCAGGGACTGGTATCGCTGACGCCGAAGAAGCCGTAGCGGAAACCGTCGATCAGGTAAAAGACGGGATTGGCGTGCGAGACCTTTTGCCAGAAGGGCGGCAGGCTGTGGATCGAGTAAAACACCCCGGACAGGAAGGTCAGCGGCATGATGAGGAAATTCTGGAAGGCGGCGAGCTGGTCGAATTTCTCCGCCCAGATGCCGGCAATCATGCCGAGTATCGCCATGATGAGACTGCCCAGTACGGCAAACACCAGGATCCACAGGGGGTATGTGAAGGAAGGCAATGCAAAGAATAGGGCTGCAATAAATACCCCCATGCCCACCACCAGGCCGCGCAGCATGGCGGCCAGCACGTAGGCACCGAAGAATTCCAGATGCGACAGCGGCGGCAGCAGGATGTAGACGATATTGCCGGTGATTTTCGACTGGATCAGGCTCGACGAGGTGTTGGCAAAGGCGTTTTGCAGCATCGTCATCATCGCCAGCCCGGGAATCAGGAAGGCCGTGTAGCGCACACCCGGATAAGGCTCGACATGCGCATCAAGCACATGGGCGAAGACCAGCAGATACAGCAGTGAAGTAAGCACCGGTGCGGCGACGGTCTGGAACGACACCTTCCAGAAACGCAGGATTTCCTTGTAGAACAGCGTGTAAAAACCGGTCATGCCTGTTCCGTCCGGGGTTGGCTACGCATCATGTCGAGGAAAATGTCTTCAAGGTCGGGTTTGGCGACCTCGATGTCGCGCAGCTCGACGCCGGCCTGCCGGATTTCGCTGAGGATGCGCTCCAGCGTCGCGCAATCGTCGAGGTGCAATTCGAAGGCGTCGTCGCGCCGGCCTTGCAGCAGGGGTTGCAGCGCGGGCGGCAGCTCGGCGGGTTTCAGGCGCAGCAGCAGGCTGCGCGCCTTGCCGCGATTCATCAGCCGGTGCTTGTCTTCCAGCGCGATCAGACGGCCCTGCTTGAGCATGGCGATGCGGTTGCACAGCTCCTCGGCTTCTTCGAGGTAATGCGTGGTCAGCACGATGGTGTGGCCGTCGGCGTTCAGCCGCCGGATAAAGGCCCACAGCGTCTGGCGCAAGGCCACATCGACGCCGGCGGTGGGTTCGTCGAGCACAATCACCGGCGGGCGGTGCACCAGCGCCTGCGCGACCATCACGCGGCGCTTCATGCCGCCCGACAGCGCGCGCATATTGCTGTTGGCTTTTTCGCTCAGGCCCAAATTGGCGAGAATTTCATCAATCCAGTCGTCGTTGTTGCGGATGCCGAAATAGCCGCTTTGAAACTCGAGGGTTTCGCGCACGGTGAAAAAGGGGTCGAAGACCAGCTCCTGCGGGACGATGCCGACGCTGCGCCGTGCCGCGCGATAGTCCTGCTGGACGTCGTGGCCCATCACGCGCGCGCTGCCGCGGCTGGCGCGCGTGAGTCCGCCAAGGATGGAAATCAGTGTGGTCTTGCCGGCGCCATTGGGGCCAAGCAGGGCAAAAAAATCGCCCTGTTCGACGCTGAAGCTGACGTCGTGCAGCGCATGAAAATCACCGTACTGCTTGCCGACGCCGTCAAAGGCGATGGCTGCACTCATTGCGTCGCACCGGTGGCCGCGCCGCTTGCCGGATCGTTTGCCCCGGCGGCTTTGTCGGCGTCGCCATCGTCATCGGGATCGCCCATGGGCAGCGGATGCGGCGGATTGCCATCGTGCACCTTGAACCAGCGACGCTGCAGATAGCCGTCGCGCATGAAGGCGTAAGGATCGAGCGCTTCGTCCAGTGCTGCGTCGAGCGGCAGCAGTTCGGCGCGCAGGTTGACAAGCCCCACGCTGTAGTAGCCGATCTGGCCGGCCAGCGGTTCGATGTAGTCGATTGGTCCCCAGGCCAGGCGGGACAGCGGGTCGACCGAGTCGCGCAGGGTCAGCGGGCCATAGAAGGGCAGCATCAGGTAAGGGCCGCTGCCCACGCCCCAGTAGCCCAGCGCCTGGCCGAAATCCTCGTCCTGCTTGGCCAGCGGCACGCGGCTGGCGATGTCGAAGAGGCCGGCGATGCCGAAGGTGGTGTTCATCAGTACGCGGCCGGTGCCGGTGGCCGTCGATTGCCACTTGCCCTGCAGCGCCGATGCGGGAATGGCGAAGAGATCGTCGATATTGCCGAAGAAATTGCTCACGCCGGTCTGGATCGGTGGGGGCATGTAGTCGCGCCAGCCGGTCGCTACCGGGCGCAAGAGCGCCTTGTCCACCGCACGGTTGAAGCCGTAAATGGGCCGGTTTACCGGCTCAAGCGGGTCATAGTTGTTGCCGGGGCTGGCGCAGGCGGCCAGCAGGGTGGTGAGCAGCAGCGGGGCAATCAGGCGCATGGCGGTCTCTCGCTATCGGTCAGGCGGCAGCAGGGGGGGCTGCAGGCAGGAGGGCTTGCAGGCCGTAAACCTGCAGCAGGCGCACGATGGCGGTCGGCGGGTTCGCGATCTCCAGCGTCAGCCCCAGGCTGCGTGCCTGCCGTTGCCAGTGCAGCAACACGGCCACGGCGGCTGAATCGGCTGTGCCGACGTGTTGCAGGTCGATGCTTACCGTGGCAGGGCCGCGCAGGTGATCCAGCAGCGGCAGGTGTTGCCGGGCTGTCTGCATGGTCAGCTCGCCGTTGACGGTCAGGGTGTTCACTTGTTGCCCGTGCTGGCGTTGCGGCTGGCCAGCTGCTTGATCAGGCCGTCGATGCCATCGTTGCGGATGACCGAGGCAAAGGTGTTGCGGTGGTTGTTGATGAAGCTGACACCACCTACGGAAATATCGTAAACCTTCCAGTCCTGGCCGTTCTTTTCAAAGCTGAAGTCCAGCGTGATCGGCTTTTCGCCTGGCAGGGTGACTTCGGTGCGCACGTCCTGCTCGCTGGGCGAGTTGCCGGCGCGAACCGACTTCACTTCCACCTGCGCGTTCTTGTAGATGGTCAGCGCCGACAGATAGGTGCGCACCAGCATGGTACGAAATTCGCGCGTCAATGCCTGTTGCTGCTCGGGAGTGGCGCTGCGCCAGTGGCGTCCGGCAGCCAGTTGCGTCATGCGGGTGTAGTCGGCCAGCGGTGCGACGCGTGCGTCGACCAGCTCGCGGACCTTGACGGGGTCTTTTTCATTCTTGCGGATGATTTCGAGCACGTCCCTGCTGCTCTGGCGGACCAGCTGCTCGGGCGTTTCCGCGGCGGCAAGGCTGGTGCCCGTGAATGTACAGGCGGTAAGGATGGCCAGCATGCCAAAAAACTTGCGCATTGTTTACTTCTCCATGGTGGTGTTGTCGTCACCCGCTGCCTTGGAAAACAGGAAGCGGCTGATGATCTGTTCCAGGACGATGGCCGACGAGGTGATTTTGAAGCTGTCGCCACTGCCCAGTGTCTTGTCGTCGGCGCCACTGGCAATGCCGACGTACTGCTCGCCCAGCAGGCCGGAGGTGAGGATTTCGGCGCTGCTGTCACGGCTGAAGCGGTATTGCTCGTCCAGCGCCATCGTCACGCGCGCCATATAGCGCTCGGTATCCAGCTCGATGGCGGTAACGCGACCGACCACCACGCCGGCGCTTTTCACCGGGGCGCGAACCTTCAGACCGCCGATGTTTTCGAAGTTCGCCGTCAGCGTGTAGGTGGAGCTTGCCGGCAGGGCGCCCTGATTGCTGACCTTCAGGGCCAGGAAGAGCAGTGCTGCCGCCCCCATC
Organism: Chitinilyticum litopenaei DSM 21440; assembly: GCF_000428145.1. GTDB lineage: Bacteria > Pseudomonadota > Gammaproteobacteria > Burkholderiales > Chitinibacteraceae > Chitinilyticum > Chitinilyticum litopenaei. Next base: position 31,723 of record NZ_ATZJ01000018.1, read on the forward strand.
AGTGCAAACAGCCCTACCCAGAAATCGATGGTCGTGCGTTTCATTGCTGCATCCTCAATCTGTTTATACACCGCGGAACATGAACGCAGTGAGAACGAAATCCAGTGCCAGCACCACCAGGGCGCTGGTGACCACGGTGCGGGTCGTGGCGGTGGAAATGCCTTCAGCCGTGGGGGGCGCATCATAGCCTTCGAAGGCGGCGATCAGGGCAATGGCGCAGCCGAAGAACACGCTCTTGATCACGCCATTCATGACATCCAGCCGAAAATCCACTGCACCCTGCATTTGCGACCAGAAGCTGCCCTCGTCCAGTCCCAGTAGCGGCACACCGATCAGGTAGCCGCCGAATATGCCGGTGGCGCTGAACATGGCCGCCAGCAGGGGCATGGAAATCACTCCGCCCCAGAATTTCGGGGCGATGACGCGCGCCATCGGGTTCACCGCCATCATTTCCATGGCACTCAGCTGTTCGGTCGCTTTCATCAGGCCGATTTCGGCCGTGATGGCCGAGCCCGCACGGCTGGCGAACAGCAGCGCGCCAACGACCGGGCCCAGCTCGCGCACCAGCGACAGCGCGACCAGGATGCCCAGCGACGAGGATGCGCCAAAACGCTGCAGCGTGTCGTAACCCTGCAGCGCGAGCACCATGCCGACAAACAGCCCCGATACGGTGATGATCAGGATGGACAGCACGCCGGCAAACCAGATCTCGCGCGCCAGCAATTGCGGCCGGGCAAAGGCCGCCGGGCTGTGCCGCAGGATGCCCAGCAGGAAGCGGCAGGCAAAACCGAGCTTGATGATCCGTGCGGTCAGCGGTGCGCCGATGGACTGGCAGAGGCGGACAAAGCGGTTTCCCATGCTCATGGCTCCAGCCCCAGTTCGCGCAGATAAGGCGCTGCAGGCTTGTGAAACGGCACCGGGCCATCCGGTCTGCCATTGATGAACTGGGCCACGAAGGGGTGGGGCGAGGCCCGCACTTCATCGGGCGTGCCGGCAGCAATGATGCGGCCATCGGCCAGAAAATAGATGTAGTCCACCAGGGCCAGCGATTCGGCGACATCGTGCGTGACAATCACCGAGGCGGTGCCCAGTGCGTCGTTCAGTTCGCGGATCAGCGTGCCGATGGTTGCCAGCGAAATGGGATCCAGCCCGGTGAAGGGCTCGTCATAGAGCATCAGCTGCGGGTCCAGCGCGATCGCGCGAGCCAGCGCCACGCGCCGCGCCATGCCGCCGGAGAGCTCGTGCGGCATCAGCGTGGCCGCACCGCGCAGGCCCACGGCCTGCAGCTTCATCAGCACCAAGTCGCGAATCACGCTTTCGGGCAGGTCCGTGCGTTCACGCAGGGGAAAAGCCACATTGTCGTAGACGCTCAGATCGGTAAACAGCGCGCCAAACTGGAACAGCATGCCCATGCGGGTGCGCAGCTGGTAGAGCGCGGCTTCGGACAACTCGCGGGTATTGCTGCCGGCCACCCGCACCGCGCCCGCATCGGGCAGCAGCTGGCCGCCAATCAGCCGCAGCAGTGTCGTCTTGCCCGAGCCCGAGCCGCCCATGATGGCCACGAGCTGGCCGCGCCGGATCTGCAGGCTGATGTCCTGCAGGATGGCCTTGTCATCGTAGGCAAAGCTGACATGTTCGAAATCGACTAGGAGGTCCGGCATGGTCTGGGAGGGGAGTAAACGGCAATCATTCCAGCGCAGTGTCTCAGGTGCAAAACGCGAGCGTACCTGAAGGGGATGACTGGGCAATATGAAATTTTACCTTGCCCAGGGGGTAAGGGCTGTAACAAAGCGCATCCGGCTGCCAGGTTCTGCCGATGCTCTGTTTGTGTTTGTGCCGGATTTAATTGCCGCGCCGGATCAAGGGCTTGTGAGCACTGCATGGCCGCATGCTCGTGCAGCCGGGATGTGCAGTCGGCACAAAAGCGCCACACGCGGCCGTCATGTCCACAAACTGCTCGCACCGTTTCTGGCATGACAGGACCAGGCGCCGTGCTTCGGCCTGGCACCAGGCCAGAACCGGCATCAACGGACAGCACAAGCAAAACACCCACAGGATCTGGAGCTTGCCGGCATGCCGAAGCGGCCTGGCTGTTGCCGTTTTCATCCCGATTTGTGAAGAAAAAATTTCTTGGTAATGATTTATTGCTGACCTAGTCTGTAACCTAATTTTCTTGCGGACCTGCTGATGCGACCTCTGTGCTGCCCTTTGCTGCTGGTGTTTTGCCTTGCCGCCTGCGCCGTGCGCAGCCCCGCGCCACTGGATGCCGGCCAGCATCTGGGCAAGCCTGCCGCCACGCTTGCCGCACCGGCACTGACGCCGGTCGCGCCGGCCCTGCCCAGGCCACAACCCTTGCGCAAGCAGGAAACCTACAGTCTGGTCGTCAGTGATGTGGACATCCGCAGCCTGCTCTTTGCGCTTGGCCGCGACGCCAGGATGAATGTCGACGTGCACCCGGAGCTGAACGGCCGGGTGACGATCAATGCGCTGAACCAGACGCTGCCACAGCTGATGACGCGGCTGGCGCGCCAGGTTCCCCTGCGCTGGTCGGTCGATGCCGGGGTGCTGCATGTCGAGCCCGATGCCCCCTATCTGCAGACCTACAAGGTCGATTACCTGAATGTGCGGCGCGCGGTGAAATCCAGCGTCGCCATCGCCAACACGGTGTCCTCGACCGGTGGGTCGGTTGCCGGTGGCAAGGCCGCGGCGACGCCGGCTTGCGGCATGAGCGGCAGCAATGCCTCCTGCACCCTGCTCGATTACAGCAGCGACAGCCAGTTCTGGAGCCGGCTGGAGCACAATCTGCAAGCCATGCTGGGCCTGTCCGCCAGCCCGGCGGCTCCTGCCGAGGCGACGCGTCCGGCGCCGGCCGCTGCCGATGGCCGGCTGGTGGTCGTCAATCCGGAAACCGGGCTGGTGCTGGTGCGGGCCAGCCAGCGCGACCAGCAGAAGGTGGCGGCCTTTCTCGCTCAGATGCAGCTTGCCGCACAGCGGCAGGTGCTGATCGAGGCCACCATTGTCGAGGTGACGCTGGGTGACCAGTACCAGGCGGGCGTGGACTGGAGCCGGATTGCGACCGGGCAGGGCTGGTCCTTCGGGCAGAACCTGCTGGGGCAGAATCTGGCCGGAGCACCGGCGGCCGGGATTGTGTTCCAGAGCAGCCAGTTCGAGCTCACCGTCAAGCTGCTGGAGCAGTTCGGCCGCACGCGCGTGCTCTCCAGTCCCAAGCTGATTGCGCTGAACAATCAGACCGCCATCATGAAGGTGGTCGAAGAGCAGGTGTATTTCTCGCTCGAACTCGATGAAGACAAGAACAGCGATGGCGAGGTGACCGGCCGCAACATCACCAGCACGCTGCATACCGTGCCGGTGGGGCTGGTGATGCAGGTGACGCCGCAGATTGCCGACAGCGGCCTGGTGGCGCTGAACGTGCGCCCGACCATCACCAATGTCAGCGCCTATGTCGAGGATCCGGCCGTGGCGCTGATTGCCGCCAGCAGCAATACCGCCGTGAAGAGCCTGGTGCCGGTCTTGCAGGTGCGCGAATTCGACTCGACGCTGAATGTGCCCTCGGGGCAGGTCGCCGTACTGGGCGGGCTGATCCAGGATGCCATCAAGACCAGCCGGCAGGGCGTGCCGGGGCTGTCGCGCCTGCCCACACTGGGTGATCTGTTCAGTTTTCGCGACGACAAGGCAGGCAAGAGCGAACTGGTGGTGTTTCTGCGCCCCCTGCAGATCCGTGAGGCAAGCGTGAACGGCGATCTGGCGGCATTCAAGGGGTATATGCCGGATGCCGATTTCATGATTGGGTCTGGAGACCATACCCTCTCTGCGTATCAGGCAGGTGCCGTACCGCTTCCGGCCCCACTCCGGGAGCGGCCATGAGCCGTGTCCTGCAGCTGATGAAACCGGCGAGTGCGGCGCTGCCCGCTGGCGATCGTGTCGCCGAGCCTGGCGCTGCGGACCTGAGTTTGCTCGCCCTGGCGCCAGCCGGCACCGACGGCGCGGCCAGTCTGTCGGCGCCAGTCACCGAGTCAGGCAGTGTGGCGCCGGAACAGGATGCTGCTGCGCCGATCATCCCGGTGCTGCCCGCTGCCGGTCCCGAGGCAGCAGCCGGTTTGTCTGGAGCACGGGGAGCAAGCCGGCTGGCGCTGCTGGCCGCTGCCGGCCTCGCCCTGGCTGTCGCGGCATGGTTGCTCCTGCTGGCGTCCGGCCTCCGCAGCAACGGCCAGATCCGCCCAGCCGCAAATTTCGCCTCGCCATCCCCGCTTGCCGTGGCAATGCCGGCCAGCTCGCCCGTACTGGTCACAACGATCCCGGGGCGTATGGCCTCGCCAGCCCTGGATGAATACCCCGCACGCACGCCGGCTCACACCGGCAGAGCGGTCCAGGCCCAAGTCGCCACGCCCTCAGGGGTAACTGCCGATGCACTGCCCGTGCTGGCCGCGGCCGCGCCGGTGGTGGCGCGGCATGAGCGGCAAGAGCCGGATGTGCTGCTGCAGGCCTGGCAGGCCTACCAGCATGGCCGTCTGGACGAAGCGCGTGCCTTGTACGCCCGGGTGCTGGCCAGCGAGGCCGACAACCGCGATGCCCTGCTGGGCATGGCCGCCATTGCCCTGCGCGAGGGTGACTGGTCCGCCGCTGCCGCGCGCTATCGCCAGCGCCTGCGTCAGGCCCCTCATGATGCGCTGGCGCGGGAAGGCCTGGCCTCGCTGGCCGCGCAGGCGCAGCCGGCGGCCGGGCAGGAGGGCGACGAGCAGGATCCGCTGCCGGATGCCAGCGTTGAAGAATTGCAGCTGCTGGCACACGCGCATGCCGGCCGCCAGCGCTGGCAGGCGGCGCAGGCTCTGTATTTCCGTGCCTGGTCGCAGGCGCCGCACAATGCCGAGCTGGCCTACAACCTGGCCCTCGCGCTGGATCACCTTGGCCAGTACCGGCAGGCGCGCGAGTTCTACCGCAAGGCACTGGCCGCTGGCATGCAGGCAGCAGACCGGCTTGATCGTGACGCGATCGCGCAGCGGCTGGTCGTGCTGGCGGGAGCGGACTCATGACGACGGCAAACTTGCCGCGCCTGCGCTTGGGCGCCTTGCTGGTCGGCAAGGGCGACATCACCGAAGACCAGCTGCGCATCGCCCTGCTGGAGCAGCCGGGTTCCGGACTGCCGCTCGGTCGCCTGCTGGTAAGACTGGGCTTTCTGGATGAGGCGGCCTTGCGTGTGGCGCTGGCGGCGCAACTGGGCTGCGCGAGCATCGAACTGGCCCGGGTCGTGCCTGACCCGCAGGCGCTCGCGCTGCTCGGCAAGGACGCCGCCCGGCGCCTTCTGACCCTGCCGCTGGCGCTGGATCGCCCGGCGCGCCGCTGGCGGCTGGCCATGGTCAATCCCAACGACCTGCAGGCGCTGGATCAGTTGCGCGCACTGTCGCAGGGCTGCGAGATCGAAGTTCTGCTGGCCGGCGAGGCCGAACTGCTGCAGGGCATTGAGCGCAGCTATGGCTGCGAACTGGCAATTGACGGCATTCTGCAAGAGATCGAAACCGGCGCAAGCGCGCCAGCGACGGCCACCGGCGGGTACGGCGAAGCCCTGCAGCCGGTGGTGCGGCTGATCGATGCCCTGCTGGCCGACGCCGTGTTGCGCGGCGCTTCCGATGTGCATTTCGAGCCGGAAGAGCACTTTGTGCGCATCCGCTACCGGATCGACGGCCTCCTGCAGCAGGTACGGGCGCTGCACCGCAGTTTCTGGCCCGCCATGGTGGTGCGGCTGAAGGTACTGGCCGCGCTGGATATCGCCGAAACCCGGCTGGCGCAGGACGGGCGGCTGTCACGCACCCTCAACGGTCATGAAACGGATTTTCGCGTTGCCAGCCAGCCCACGCTCTGGGGCGAAAATCTGGTGCTGCGCATTCTCGATCGCCGCAAGGGCCTGGTGCCGCTGGATGCGCTGGGACTCGACGCCGCCAGCCTGCATCGCCTGCGGCTGATGATCGCCCGCCCGGAAGGCATCATTCTGGTGACCGGGCCAACCGGCTCCGGCAAGACCACCACGCTGTATTCCATCCTTGCGCAGCTCAATACCACCGACGTCAATATCATGACGCTGGAAGATCCGGTCGAATACCCGTTGCCGCAAGTCCGCCAGACGGCGATCAACGACGCCGCCGGCATCGGTTTTGCCAACGGCATCCGTTCACTGATGCGCCAGGACCCGGATGTGATCCTGGTTGGCGAAATCCGCGACCGCGATACCGCCGACATGGCGTTTCGCGCCGCCATGACCGGCCATCAGGTTTACACCACCCTGCATGCCGGCTCGGCACTGGGCGTCATTCCGCGCCTGTTCGACATCGGCATCCAGCCCGATGTGCTGGCCGGCAACATCATCGGGATCGTTGCGCAAAGGCTGGTGCGCAACCTGTGCCCGCATTGCCGCGAGGCCTATGTGGCCGATGCCTTCGAGCGGCAGCTGCTGGCCCACGCCGATGCCGCGCCCCTGACACTCTATCGCGCGCGTGGTTGCGCTGCCTGTGCCGGGCAGGGTTACAAGGGGCGCAGCGCCATCATGGAAGTCCTGAAGATCAATGCCGAGCTGGATGCGCTGATTGCCCGGCGCGCCACGCTCCACGAATTGCGCGAGGCGGCCGTGCGGCTGGGAGTGAGCACGCTGGCCGAGCTGGCCTGTCAGCGGGTGCTCGCTGGTGAGACATCACTGGAAGAAATCGCGCGCGTCGTCGATCTGACCGATCGGGTCAGTGCCTGGCAGGTGGCGGCATGAAGGCGTATCGCTACCGCGCAGTCGATGCCGCCGGAGGCCTTCAGCAGGGCGAGCTGCAGGCACCCGATCTGGTGACGCTGGAGCGACGGCTTGCCGGCATGGGGCTGACGCTGCTTCGCGCCTGCCCGGCGGCTTTCTGGCGTTTGCCGGGTCGGGTGGCCGCACGCCGCGATCTGCTGACCCTGTGCTACCAGCTGGAGCAGCTGCTGCGTGGCGGCGTGCCCCTGCTTGATGCTTTGACGGAGCTGCAGCCGACGCTGTCGCCAGCACTGCGCGGCATCGTCGCGGCGCTGATCGATGACATCAATGCCGGAGCGACACTGTCGCAGGCGCTGGGCAGGCATCCCGCCGCATTCGATGCGGTGTTCGTCAATCTGGTGGGGGCCGGCGAAACCGCGGGGCGCCTGCCGGACATGCTGGCCAGCATCGCCGGGCAATTGCAGTGGCTGGACGAACTGGCGGCGCATGGCCAGCGCGCCTTGCTTTACCCGGCCTTTGCCGGGCTGGTGGTACTGGGCGTGCTGGTGTTCATGCAACTGTATCTGCTGCCCCAGCTCGCCGGTTTCATTGCTGCGATGCAGTCGACCCTGCCCTGGTACACCCGCGTGCTGATTGCCGGTGGCGACTTCCTGCGTGCGCATGGCGCCGCCGTCCTGTTTGTGCTGGCGGCCATGGTGCTGCTGCTGCGCTGGCGCATCCGCCGGGATCGCGCGCTGTTGCTGTGGTTGCATGCGCGTGCACTGAAGGTCTGGTTGCTGGGCCCCATCGTGCACCAGCTGCTGCTCGCCCGTCTGGCGCGGCATCTTGCCCTGCTGTATCGCGCCGGCATCCCGGTGCTGGATTGCCTGGAGATTCTCCAGGGCCTGATCGGCAACCGGGCGCTGGCGGCGGCGGTCACCGTCATCGGTGAAGACATCCGCGCCGGCTCGGGCATGACGGCCGCGTTTGCGCGCAGCGGTTTTTTCCCGCCGCTGATGCTGCGCCTGCTGCGCATCGGCGAAAGTACCGGCCGGCTGGATGATGCCCTGCTGCAGGTCGCCCATTTTCACGAGCACGATGCCAGGGCTGCCATCGGGCGCATTCAGGCGCTGATCGAACCGGTGCTGACGGTCGTGCTGGGCCTGCTCTTGCTGTGGCTGATGGCGGCCGTGCTCGGGCCGGTATTCGCTACGCTGGGGCAGCTGCGATGAGGCGCCCGGTCTGCGTGCTGGTGCTTGGCAATGCCGGGCTGATGCTGTGGCAGGTGCGCGAACGCACGCCAGTGTTGCTGGACCGGTTTCTGCTGGATCCGTCGGCATTGCCATCCAGCGGCATCGAGGGCCTGCGCCCCTGGCTGCCGCGCCTGCGTGCAGCGGTCTGGCATCTGCTGGTCGATCAGCTTGCCGACGAATTCCGCCTCGAAGCGCTGCCCGTACTGGGGCGTGCCGACCGCGATGCCCTGCTGCAGCGGCGACTGCAGCAGCAGGTGTCGCCGTATCGCAGCGCGCAGGCGGCCGGTCGTGCGGATGGCAAGCCGCGCTATCTGCTCAGTGCGCTGGGCCGGCCCGCCCTGCTGGATGCCCTGCTTGATGCCTTGCAGGCGGCCGGCTGTGCGCTGGCCGGGGTTCATGCGCTGGCGGACGTGCTGGCCGGCTGGCGCCGCCGTGCTGACGGCGAGGCTGACCTCCTGCTTGGCAGCATCGTGCCGGGGCAATGCCGGCAGGCCTGTCTCAGCGCTGGCGAGCTGGTGTTTTCGCGTCAGGGGCCAGGCGCTGCAGACGGGACGGATGTGCGCCAGGTCGCCGCCTTGCTGGCGGCCGAATTGCGCCAGAGCAGGCAGTATCTCGCGGGGCAGCGGCTGTTGCCGCCGACAGGCGTGCTGCAGGCCTGCGTGTTTGCCGGGGCAAGCGAAACAGAAGCTCTGCAGCAGGCGCTGAGCGCCGAGATCACGGTAGCGGCCGAGCAGATCGCCGTGCAGGTGCTGGCGGCGGAAACGGCAGGCGGGTGGCTGGCGCAGGCCGTGCTGGACATTGCCGCTGGCCGGGTGTCCGCCCGCCACACGCCTGCCGGCAGGCTCAGGACTTACCGGCTGCGGCAACTCAATCGCGGCTTGCTGATTACTGCAGGTCTGGTCATGCTTGTGGCCTTCGCGGGGGCGGCCGTCTGGCAGGCCCGCACGGGGCAGCAAGAGGCTGGCCACGATGCGGTCGCGCTGGCATCCGCCCGGCAGGCCTTGCAGCAGGCCAGGGCTGGGCTGGCGGCCTACCCCGGTCTGGACGCCCGGCATGTAGCCGGCGCGGCCTGGTGGCATGCACAGCTGGCCGCCCGTCCGGCCGACCCGGAGCGGGCTGCCCGCGAGCTCAGTGTCATCCTGCTGGATTACCCCGAGCTGCAGATCGATGCGCTGGACTGGCAGCTCGACCAGCCCTTTGCCGCCACAGCCGTGGCCACACCGCCGGCCGCTGCGCCGCAAGCCAGAGATCTGCCGGCATTGCCGCAAGGAGAGTATCTGCTGCTTGACGGCCGCCTGCTGGCCGGGCCTGCCGACTACCGCTGGGGGCTTGCCCGCTTCGAGTCCTTGCTGGCCCGCCTTGTTGCGGAAGGCTATGGCGAGCCGACGGTCTTGCGCTGGCCTATCGATTTGCGAACGGAGGGCCAGCTGGAGCAGCCCGCAGTCGCAGCAGGGCAGGCGCACCGTTTCCAGCTGCAGATTGCCCGGCTTCCGGGAGTCCGGCCATGAAGCTGGGAGGTGTTCCGCGAGGCGATCTGCGTCTTCTTGCTCCGGGCCTGCTGGCGCTGGCACTGGCCATCACGCTGGCCACCGTCCTGGCTGTTGCACTGCTGCGGCAGTCACAGCACGGGCAACAGGCGCAGCGCGTCCATACGCAGGAGCTGGATGACCTGCGCCAGCAGCTGGCACAGACCCGCCGGCATGCCGACTGGCTGGCGCGCCATGCCGCTGAGTTCCGGGCCTTGCAGGTGCAGAATCTGCTGGAGCACGAACACCGCCTGCACTGGCTGGAGCAGCTCGATGCCCTGCAGCTGGCGCAACCGGCCCTGCAATTGCGCTACAGCATCGCCGCACGCCGCATCGTGTCGACCGCGCCCGGCGAAGGCGAGGCGGCGCTCATGGCCAGCGCGATGACGCTGAACTACCTGGCCCGCGACGAAGAAGACTTCTCGCGGGTGCATGCGCGCCTGCAGGCCTTGCCGGGGCGGCTACTGCCACGGCAATGCCGGCTTGCCCGCCAGGCCGCATCCGGGTTCACGGTGAGTTGCCGTTATGACTGGCTGACCATTGCGCCACTGCCTCCATCGGGAGCGACGCCATGAAGCGCTTGCTGTTGCTGCTGGGCCTGTGCTGTTGTGCCCAGCTCGGCGCCGCCGGCCCGCAGTGGGGGCGGCTCTTCCTGACTCCCGCCGAACGTTTGCACAGCGCACCGGCGACGGAGGCCGCCGGGGCAGCAGGCGTGACGGCGAGTGGCGTCGCCGCCGCGCCGCGCCGTTTTGACGGCATGCTGCAGCGCTCGCAGGGCCGGCCCTTGTACTGGGTTGACGGCCAGCCGCAGCGTCAGCCGCCGCCAGCGCGCGTGCGCCCCGGAGAAATCTGGGGGGAGGCGGCATCGGGCGCTGCCGCCTTCCCGCGCATCCGGCTTGGCCAGCCATGAACCGCACGCGCGCCCGGCAGCACGGTGCCGCCCTCCTCTTGCTGCTTTTTATCGTCGTACTGGGAACGCTGAGCCTGCTGCTGGGCGCGACCGGCAGGCAGGACGCTGATGTCCGGCGCCGGCAGCAGAGCATGGCCGCGCTGCAGCAGGCCAGACAGGCCCTGATCGACTGGTCCGTGGCGCAGGCGGGCAATGCCGGTGTGGGCAATTGCGCCGGCGGCGGCACCGGACAGGCCTGCAATCCCTTCGAGCTGCCATGTCCGGACCGCAATGCCCCCAATCTGCTCGCCGCCGGTTCCTCCAGCCTGCCCTGCAATGGTGGGGCTGCGACGCGCAGTGGCCGTCTGCCCTGGCGCACGCTGGACTTGCCGCCGCTGGTCGACGGTTACGGCGAGTCGCTGTGGCTGGTGGTCGATGCGGCTTATGCCAAGCGCAATGGCGCCAATGAGGCGCGCAAGGTCAATCACGATGCGCTGGCGACGCTGGAGGTGTTCGACGCCAGCGGGCAGTGCCTGACGCCGCCCGGACAGCGCGCGGTGGCGGTCGTGTTTGCGCCCGGTCCGCCGCTGGCTGGCCAGAGTCGCCCCGCCAATAGCGCCGCCGACTATCTGGATGCCGCCGGCGGGCGCGACAATGCCGTGGCAACCGGGCCCTTTCATGTTCCGCCTGCCGGCAGCGGGCAGGCCAACGACCAGTTGCTCATCATCACCGCCGCCGATCTCGAGCGGGCGGTGCAGCAGCGGCTCGGCCGCGAAGTCGCCGGCATTCTGGCTGCCCACTGGCAGCGTCATGGCCGCTATCCGGCGCCGGCGGACTGGACGCAGCCCGTCTGTCGCGACGCCAATCCCGTGTCCTTCTGCGACCCGGGGCCGGTGACGCGCTGTCGCGGCATCCTGCCCAGGCGTTATCCCGGTGACACGCCGGAGTATCCGGGCGCGGGCTGGTTTGTGCAGAATGTCTGGCACCGCACCGTGTATCTGGCCGTCGGCGCCGGCAATGACGCGGCCTGCAGTGACCCGCAGGTCGCGGGGGTGAGCGGCGCGTTTGACGCGCTCTTCCTTCTGCCCGGCCCGCCGCAGGGCAGCCAGACCCGGCTGGCCGGCACGGCACTGCGCAGCGACCTGACGCTGGCCGAGCTCTTTGAAGACCCCGAAAATCAGGATGGCTGGGATGCTGCCAGCCCGGGGCGCGACCAGTATGTCCTGCCGGCGGCGGGCAGCAATGACCGGCTCTATCTGTGCCGACTGGGAGAGTGCCGTGAAGCGCGCCACTGGCCCTGATCGCTGCCGCCATGGCGGCTTTACCCTGGTCGAAATGGCCGTGGTGCTGCTGGTGGCCGGCCTGCTGCTGGGCATGGCGCTCGGGCCGCTGACCGCCCAGCTGGAAGCCCGCAGGCATGCCGAAACCCGCGCGGCACTGGCGCAGGCGCAGGAAGCGCTGACCGGCTATCTGCTGATCAACAAACGCCTGCCTTGCCCCGCCGATCCGGCCCTGGCCGACACGCAGGGCGCCGCCGGTCTGGAAGACGGCGGCCGTGATGCACTGGGCCAGTGTGCGCGACTGGAGGGCGCACTGCCCTGGCTGGAGCTGGGCGTGCCGCAGCTGGATGGCTGGGGGCGGCGTTTCACCTATCGCCTCAGCCCGGCATTCAGCCGTCAGAGCGGCGCGCTGGCCTGCGGCTCGGCCGCCCATGCTCAACCCTGCTTTGCCCTGACCAGCGCCGGCGTGCTTACCGTGCGGCGCGTGGCGGGAGCCAATCTGGCCACCAGCCTGCCGGCCGTGCTGCTGTCGCATGGCGCAAACGGCGCGGGCGCCTGGCAGGCCGATGGCAGCCAGCTCCCCGGCGCGCAGGGGGACGAGCTGGAGAATGCCGATGGCGATACGTTGTTTGTCGGGCGCAATGCCGACGAGGGCTTTGATGATCTGGTCGTCTGGTTGGCGACGCCGCCGCTGATGAGCCGGCTGGTCAGTAGCGGCGCACTGCCCTGACCTGGCCGTTTTGAGAAGCAAAAGCCCTAAACAGTCAACGCAGAGGCGCAGAGGAAAGACAAAAGCCGTGTTTTTTTTGCGTCGCTGCGTTGAGCCTGGTTCTGGAGTGGAATTCCATGGGTATGGCCGTCAGGGTCAATAAGCTAATGGGTTGCGTGCTTATACCTGCGGCTGTTTAGTGCTGGAGTATCTTCGACAGGAACTGCTGGGCGCGTTCCGAGCGGGGCGCGCCGAAGAAATCATCCTTGGCGGCATCCTCGACGATCTGGCCCTGGTCCATGAAGATGACCCGGTGTGCAACGCGGCGGGCGAAGCCCATTTCGTGCGTCACGCACATCATCGTCATGCCTTCGGCGGCCAGCTGCGTCATCACGTCGAGCACTTCGTTGATCATTTCCGGGTCCAGCGCCGACGTCGGCTCGTCGAAGAGCATGGCGATCGGGTCCATGGCCAGCGCGCGGGCAATGGCGACCCGCTGCTGCTGGCCGCCGGAAAGCTGGCCGGGAAACTTGGCGGCATGTGCCTTCAGGCCGACGCGATCAAGCAGCTGCAGGCCCTTTTCCCGCGCTTCGTCGGCATTGCGTCCCAGCACCTTGATTTGCGCTAGACACAGGTTTTCGGTAATCGACAGGTGCGGAAACAGCTCGAAATGCTGGAAAACCATGCCCACGCGCGAGCGCAGCTTCGGCAGGTTGGTGCCGGGTGCGCCGACCGAGGTGCCGTCGACCAGAATGCTGCCGGACTGGAAAGGCTCAAGCCCGTTCACGCACTTGATCAGCGTCGATTTGCCGGAGCCGGACGGCCCGCACACCACCACGACCTCGCCCTTGGCGATGCGCGTCGTGCAGTCGGTGAGCACCTGGAACTGGCCGTACCACTTGCTGACTTTGTCGATCTCAATCATGGAATTGTCCTTGCTAGCGGATGACCGCAATGCGCTTGTGCAGGCGCTTGAGCAGCATCGAAATCGGGAAACACACGCAGAAATAGGCGATGGCGGCAAAGGTGTACATCTCGGTCATCGCGCCGTTATTGCTGGCGACGACGCTGGTGCTGCCCATGAAGTCCTTGATGCCGATGATGGTGACCAGCGAGGTGTCCTGAAAGAGCACCACCGTCTGCGTCAGCATCACCGGCAGCATGTTGCGCAGGGCCTGCGGCAGGATCACATAGCGCATGGTTTGCGGATAGGTGAGCCCGAGCGCATAGGCGGCCGCGAGCTGGCCACGGGAAATCGACTGGATGCCGGCGCGGATGATTTCGCTGAAATACGCCGCCTCGAAGAGGGTGAAGGTGATGAACACCGACTTGTCCGGCCCGATCTGGAAGCCGAAATAGGGAATCAGGAAATAGAACCAGAAGATCACCAGCACCAGCGGCACCGAGCGGAACAGGTTCACATAGGCGGCCGAGAGCAGCGACAGCGGCTTGAAGGCAGACAGGCGCGCCAGCGCCAGCAGGCAGCCCAGCACGATGCCGCCCAGGGTGGCGAAGGCGGTCAGCTGCAGCGAGTAGAGCATGCCCTCGGTGAGCAGCTCGCGGTTGTCCAGCACCAGTTGCAGGTCGATCATGTCAGCGCCCTCCACCGATCATGCCGGGAATGCGCGACTTCCTTTCCAGCCAGGCCATGCCGCGATTGACGGCGAAGGCCATCACCATATAGATGGTGGTGACCGCTGCAATGCTGACGATGACCTCGTTGGAATACTCGACCATCTGCTTCATCTGGAAGGTCAGCTCGGTCAGTCCGATGGCCAGCGCGGCGGCGGAATTCTTGAAGATGTTCATGAATTCGCTGGTCAGCGGCGGAATCACGATGCGGAAGGCCTGCGGCAGCACTACGAGGCGATAGGTCTGCGGCAGCGTGAAGCCCAGCGCCAGGGCGGCGTTTTTCTGGCCGCGCGGCAGCGACAGGATGCCCGATTTCACCTGCTCGGCCACGCGCGCCGCGGTAAACCAGCCGAGCGCCAGCGCGGCGGTGATGAATTCGGGGTAGGGCATGTCCTGCTTGTACCACAGGCCGATTTCGCGCGGCAGCAGCTCGGGCCAGACAAAAAACCAGAAAAACAGCTGCACCAGCAGGGGAATGTTGCGGACGACTTCCACATAGGCGTCGCCCAGCCAGGCCAGCGGCTTGTAGGGCAGCGTGCGCATGACGCCGACGATGCTGCCGACCAGCAGGGCCAGCGCCCAGCCGGTCAGCGCGGTGGCGACGGTCCACTTCGCCCCGGTCCACAGCAGCTGCCAGTAGGGGCCGTCGCCGGTGGGCGATTCCTGCAGCAGCACGCCCCAGTCAAGATTGAGATCCATCACGCGTCTCCGTCAGCGCCGGTTCCGGTTGGCCGCCCGGCAAGACTTGCTTCGCCGGCAAGCGACCTGCCCGGCAAACCGGGCGCTTGCGTATGCCTGCCACCCTATTGGCGGCAGGCCTTTTTCCAGCTTGGGTTATGCTCAGATACCCTTGTCGGACGGGTTCTTCAGCAGCTCCCTCATCTTGTCCGACATCGGCATGTTCAGATTGATGCCCTTGGGCGGAATCGGCGACATGAACCACTTGTTGTAGAGTTTTTCCATTTCCGGCGACTTGTATGCCGCCGTCAGCGTGGCATCGACCAGTTTCTTGAACTGCGGATCGTCGCGGCGCAGCATGATGCCGTAGGGCTCGCCGGAGAGCACTTCGCCGGCAATCGTGAAGTCTTTCGGGTTCTTGCTGGCGGCAATCTTGGCGGCCAGCAGCGTGTCGTCCATGACGAAGGCGGCGGCGCGGTCGGTTTCCAGCATCAGGAAGGAATCGTCGTGATCCTTGCCGTAGAGGTTCTTCACGTCGATGCTCTTGCCCTTTTCGTGCAGCTTGATATAGCGGTCCGAGGTGGTGCCGGTGGTGGTGACGACCGGCTTGCCGTTCAGATCCGCCACGCTCTTGATCCCGGAGTTGGCCTTGACCGCCATGCGCACGTTCACCCAGAACATGTTCACGCCGAAGGCCACCTGCTTCTGGCGCTCCATGCTGTTGGTCGTCGAGCCGCATTCCAGGTCGATGGTGCCGTTCTGCATCAGCGGGATGCGCGTTTGCGAGGTGACCGGCTGGTAGACCACGTCCAGCGTCTTCAGCTTCAGCTCTTTTTGCACCTGGTCGACGATCTTGTTGCACAGCTCGACCGAATAGCCGGTGTACTGCTTGTTGCCGACCAGAAAGGAGAACGGTTGCGAGGCATCGCGCACGCCAACGACGATGCGGCCGCTGTCCTTGATTTTCTTGAGGGTGCCGGTGAGTTCTTCGGCATGGGCGGTGCCAAACGCGGCCAGCGCCAGCGCAAGGGTCAGGCAGGTTTTCATGGTCAAGCCTCCGGAAGGGGTCGGGAGAAACGCTGCCCGGAGTATAGGCAAGGCTGGCCGGCCCTGCCTTTGGGGAAAGGCCGTATGCGCTGCCTGTGGAAATATGCCAGGTATATCGCCACAACCTTTTTACTTGAATGGCTGTGGCAACATACCCCTGCTTATTGGTGCAGTGGTGCGAGAATTTGCCGCAGAAACTGGCGTGCCCGCTCGCTGCGCGGATTGGTGAAGAATTCTTCCGGGCGGGCGTCCTCGACGATTTCGCCCTGGTCGAGGAAGACCACGCGATCGGCCACCTCGCGGGCAAAGCCCATTTCGTGCGTGACCACCATCATGGTCATGCCCGACTCGGCCAGCTGCTTCATCACGGCCAGCACTTCGCCGATCATTTCCGGGTCGAGCGCCGAGGTTGGCTCGTCGAACAGCATGACCTGCGGATTCATCGCCAGCCCGCGCGCAATGGCCACGCGCTGCTGCTGCCCGCCGGACAGATTGGCCGGATAGGCGTCCTTCTTGTGCGCCAGGCCGACGCGCTCGAGCAGTTCCAGCGCGGTGCGCTCGGCCAGATCGCGGGTGATCTTCTTGACCTGGATGGGCGCCAGCGTGATGTTGTCCAGCACCGTCAGGTGCGGGTAGAGGTTGAAGTGCTGGAACACGAAGCCCACTTCGGCGCGCAGCGTGTTGATGTCGGTGCGCGGGTCGTTCACGCGCACGCTGTCGACCCAGATTTCGCCGTCGTTGATCGGTTCGAGCTGGTTGATCGTGCGGATCAGCGTCGATTTGCCCGAGCCGGATGGCCCGCAGACGACGACGACCTCGCCCTGGCGCACTTCCAGATTGATGTTCTTCAGCACGTGGTGATCACGGCCGTACCATTTGTTGACATTGACGAAACGGATCATGGTGCTGGCGTCGGCATTCATGGGGATGGTCCGGATTGTGGCGGTGGGCCGGCAGCGGCGGCAAGCGGGGTTATCCCTAAATGAGTACTAAATTATTGATCCGGGCCTTTGATGTTTTCACTCGTAGGAGCGAGCTTGCTCGCGATCAGCATCGCTTCGCGAGCAAGCTCGCTCCTACATAAATTCATACTTGTGAGGGCGGATCAATAGAAGATTAGAAACTCTTCTCGGCAAGCCACAAAAACCTGTTTGAACCACAGAGACACTGAGGAAGCAAAACCCTGAGAAATGCACGATGACGTGCTCCCGGTTTTCTCTGTATTCACTGTGTCTCTGTGGTTGATTCGGGTTTTGCCGAGAAATCATTGTTTCTAAATAAAGCCGCCTGGAGCGGTCCGGGCAAGCCGCTCAGTTGCGTGCGGCCAGCCGCCCGGGGTGCTTTTGCGCCAGCCAGTTGGCCAGCCGCACGTAATCGGCGACCGATAGGTTTTCCGGGCGGTCACCGGGGGTCAGTCCCAGTGCTTCGAGTTCTTCCGCGCTGGCGATGCCCTTCAGGTTGTTGCGCAGCGTCTTGCGGCGCTGGGCAAAGGCGGCCACCACCAGTTGCTCGAACAGTTCGTAATCGTCGGCCGTATGCGGCAGCTCGGGCCAGGGCACCATGCGCACCACGGCGGAATCGACCTTGGGCGGCGGGTAGAAGGACTCCGGCGGCACGTCGATGATGTGGTCCATGATGTAGCGGTACTGCAGCATGATGGACAGCCGGCCGTAATCGGGCGTCGAGGGTTCGGCGACCATGCGGTCGACGACTTCCTTTTGCAGCATGAAGTGCATGTCGTGGATCACCTCGGCGTAGCTGGCGAGGTGAAACAGCAGCGGCGTGGAGATGTTGTACGGCAGGTTGCCGACCAGCTTCACGCGCCCGCCGGGCGCAAGCTCGCGCGCCAGCGCGCCGAAATCGAAGGCCAGCGCGTCGACATTGTGGATGACGAGGCGCTCGGCCGGAAAGCGCTGGCTGAGGTGGGCGACGATGTCGCGGTCGATTTCGACGACGTGCAGCTGCGGCACGCGCTGCATCAGCGGCTCGGTCAGCGCGGCCAGCCCCGGCCCGATCTCGATGATGACGTCGCCGGGCTGCGGGTCGGTGGCATTGACGATGTCGGCAATCACGCCCTGATCCTGCAGGAAGTTCTGGCCGAAGCGTTTGCGGGGAATATGGCTCATTGGGCGGGGTCTCGTGGTGCGCGCAGGACAAAACGGCGGGTTTGTCCGGTGGCGGCTGCGGGCAGAAGGGGAGCTTGACCTACCTCTGCTGTGCTGCGCCGCTGCGTTGGATGTTGCATAGGCAGGAACGTATCAGGCCTGGCTGGTCTTGCTGCGGTTTTCCGCCAGCCTGGCCGCCAGACGGGTGGCGGTGAAGAGGCTTTCCGGGTCGGCGCGGCCGCTGCCGGCCAGATCGAGCGCCGTACCGTGGTCGACCGAGGTGCGGATGAAGGGCAGGCCCAGCGTGATGTTGACGCCCTGGCCGAAGGTGGCGTGCTTGAGCACCGGCAGGCCCTGGTCGTGGTACATCGCCAGCACGGCGTCGCCCTGGGCGAGCACCGGCGGGTTGAACAGCGTGTCGGCCGGCAGCGGGCCGATCAGCGTCATGCCCTCGGCGCGCAGTTGCTCCAGTACCGGGATGATGGTGTCGATTTCCTCGCGGCCCATGTGGCCGGATTCGCCGGCGTGCGGGTTCAGCCCGGCGACGAGGATGCGCGGACTGGCCAGGCCGAATTTGTCGCGCAGGTCGGCGTGCAGGATGCGCAGCGTGGCGACCAGCCCCTCGCGGGTGATGGCGGCAGCCACGTCCTTCAGCGGCAGGTGTGTGGTCGCCAGCGCCACGCGCAGCGGCAAGCCGTCACGGGTGTCGCCGGCCAGCATCATTACCACGCGCGCGGTCTGGCTGCGCTCGGCCAGGTATTCGGTGTGGCCGCTGAAATACTGCGCGGGGTCGGCGTCGTTGATCACGCCCTTGTGGATGGGGGCGGTGACCATGGCGGCGAATTCGCCGGCGCGGCAGCCGGCAATCGCCACATCCAGCGTGGCCAGCACATAGCCGGCATTGGCCGGATTCAGCGCGCCGGCGGCGGCCGGGACGGCCAGTGGCCGGTGCAGGATGCTGACCGGGGCGTCGCTGCCGGGCTGGTAATCCGGCCAGTCGCAGGAGAGGCCAAGCTGCGCTGCCCGGCTGGCCAGTAGCGTGCGATCGGCAATGATGACCAGGGGGTTTTCTTTGGGTATGTTGCTCTGGCCCAATTGCACGCAGAGTTCGGGGCCAATACCCCCGGGTTCGCCGGAGGTGATCGCGAGTGGCGGCCTGAAGGAACTCATTCGTCTTTCAGCTTGTAAACGACGTAGGCGCGGTCACGCAGCTGGCGCAGCCAGTCTTCAAACTGTTCCTCGGCCTTGCGCTGGCGGATTTCCATGCGCAGCTTGGCGCGTTCGCGATCCTTGCTCACATCCTGGTCGCGACGCTCGAGCACCTGGATCAGGTGCACGCCGAAGGGCGAGAGCACCGGCTTGCTCAGTTCGTTGATGTCCAGCGCGTCCATGGCCTGCTCGAACGGCGGCACGGTGTCGCCCGGGCTCAGCCAGCCCAGGTCACCACCCTTGGCGGCGGTGCCGTCGTCCGAATGCAGCTTGGCCAGCTCCTCGAATTTTTCGCCCTGGCGGATGCGGGTGCGCAGCTGGTTGAGCTTGCGTTCGGCATCATTGGCCGATACCAGCTCGTTGGTGCGCAGCAGGATGTGGCGTGCCCGCGTCTGGCGCACGATGACCTTTTCGCTCTGCGCACGCTTGTCGGTCAGCTTGAAGAGGTGGAAGCCGCCCGGGGTGCGCACCACATCGGTGATGTCGCCGACCTTGGTCTTGTTCAGCAGGTCGACAAAGGCGGTCGGCAGCGATGCCGCGGGGCGCCAGCCGAGACTGCCGGCCTTGGCGAAGGCTTCGGTGCTGTAGGTGGCGGCGACGGTGGCGAAATCGCGGCCGCTGACCAGTTCCTTGCGCGCCTCGTTGATCTTGACGCGCGCCGCCTGGATCTGTTCCGGGCTGGCCTTGTCCGGCAGCGGAATATAGATCTGCGAGAGTTCATACTCGACCGGGGCATTGCCCTCGGCCAGTTTCAGGTAGTCGTCCAGTTCGGCATCGCTGACCACGACCTGGCTTTCCACTTCCTTCTCGCGCAGCCGGCCCAGCAGGATCTGCTGGCGGATGGTCTCGCGGAACTGGCGCCAGTTCAGGCCGCTGCCTTCGACGCGCTGGCGGAATTCCGGCAGGCTCATGTCGTTCTGGCGCGCGATGCGGGTCAGGCCGGCTTCGAGCATGTTGTCGTCCACGCGCAGGCCGATGTCCTGGGCGCGCTGCAGTTGCACCTGCTCGAGCACCAGGTTTTCCAGCACCTTTTCCTGCAGTACGCTGGCGGGCGGAATTTCCGCCTGGCGCTGGCGCAGCGAGGCGCGCACTTCCTCGACGCGCTGGTCGAGTTCCTGCTGGGTGATGGCATTGCGGTTGACGATGGCAATCACGCGGTCAACGGTCGGAATGGCGGCCTGAATGGGGCTGCTGCCCAGCAGGGCGGCCAGCAGTAGCGGGACGTACAGTTTCATGAAACTACCTCGGGCGCGGGGCGTCGGTGCGGAACGCGTCATAATAATCGGGAATGGATTCCTGCAGCAGGCGGACCGGGCTGGAGCCTACACCACCCAGTCCGGAGAGCTCCAGCGTGAAGAAGTAATTGGTCTGGTAGTCACCCCGGCTGGTCGGGTAGCGTTGCGCCGCCAGGCGCAGGCCCCAGCAGCCGGCCTTGTATTCGACCCCCAGCAGTGCTTCCAGGCCGGAGTGATCCTGCAGCGAGTAATTGTACTGGCCCAGCGCGTACCAGCCCCCGCCGATATTCCATTGGCCGGAGGCGCCCACCTGCTCGATGTCGGTCGTGCGGTTGCGCAGGTAGCGCAGGTTCAGCACCTTGCCGGCTTCGGGCGACCAGGACAGTTTCAGGTTGGCGCGCTGGGTGATGGCATTCTGGAAGTTGTACTGCAGGTCGTAGGCGGTGCGGAACTGGCCCAGCTGCGAGCTGATGGAAAACAGCGCGTCAGCGGTGGTTTCGCCGCTGGTGTTGCCGGCCAGCCCCACGCGCGGCTGGGTGAAGTAGATGCGCTGGCCGATCGTGGTGTTCAGCAGCTCGTGGCCCTGCTCGGAATCGAATAGCCGCGAGGTCAGCGCCAGCGTGACGTCGTTGGCGTCGTTGATGCGGTCATGGCCGGTAAAGCGGTTTTCCATGAACAGGCGGTTGAAGGTCAGGTCGGCTTCGCTGGTGTCGAACAGCGGAATGGCGCTCTGGTCCTTGTAGGGCACATACAGGTAGTAAATGCGCGGCTCCAGCGTCTGCACGAAGCTGGTGCCGGCGTAGCTGCCCTCGCGCTCGAAGAACAGCCCCGTATCCAGGCTGAGCATCGGCAGGCTGCGGTCTATCGTTTGCCCGTCCCGGCCATTGAAGGCGTCCAGCCGGTACTGGGTGTAATCGAAGGAAAGCTTGGGCGTGATGAAGCTGTAGCTGTTGGCGAAGGGCAGGCTGACCGAGGGTTGCACCCAGCTGCGCCAGCCGGACACGCCATCGGTTTTCTGGAAATTGGTGGCCTCGGCCTCGATGCCGGTTTTCAGCATGCCGTGCAGCACCGGCGCGGCGCTGAAGGTGAATTGCGGTTCGAGGTTGTAGGGTGGCACAACCGGATTCTGCTCGCTTTGCAGCACCTGGAAGGTCTGCCAGCGCATGCCGGCATTCCAGCCGTCGCCGCGGTAGCGCAGCTGGCCGTCGCGCGGCAGCGTGGTCTGCGAGCTGGCTTCCAGGCTGTTGCCGAAGTCGTTGAAGTAATTGTCGTCCGAGGCCCTTTGCAGATCGAGCTGCAGGCTGAGGCGTTCGGTCAGCTGTTGCTGGTGCTGGAACAGCACGCTGTAGCGGTTGTCGTCGGTTTTCCGGTCGCTGATGGCTTCGGCGCGCAGCACACCCTGGAAGCTGGGCCACAGATAGCGCGCCTCGCCGCCCAGCATCAAGCCGCGTTCGCTGTACCAGGTCGGCCAGAAGGTGGCGTCGTAATTCGGCGCGATATTCCAGTAAAACGGTGTGCCGATGACGGTGCCGTTGCCCGAGCTGTAACCGACCACCGGCGGCAGAAAGCCGGTCTTGCGCTTGTCGTTGAGCGGAAAGTCCGCCCAGGGGTAGTAGGCGACCGGCACGCCCTTGAATTCGAACCAGCCGTGCCACGCATCGCCGATGCCGGTGGTGTAGTCCAGATTCAGCTCGCGGGCGCGCAGATACCAGTCGTTGTTGCCGGCCGGGCAGGTGGTGAAGCTGCCTTCCTCGATGCGGTAGCGGTCGCGGCCTTCGAAGAACAGCGTGCGGCCGCTGCCGCGCGCCAGGCCCTGCGCCATGGCGTATTCGGGGTTGTCGAGCGTGCCCTCGCGGGCATCGACCGCCAGATCCAGCCGCGTGCCGCTGAGCGTGTCGCCGTCCTGCGTGAGTTTGACGCGGTCTCCGGCGTGCAGCTGGCCGCTGACGAGGTTGTACTTCACCCAGTCGCTTTCGCTGGTCAGGCCGGCGCGCGTGATGACGACATTGCCCTCGGCGTAGGCCGCCTGGCCATGCCTGACCTCGGCGCGATCCGCTTCGAGGTGGATGGGCGGCTCGGGAGTCGCCTCGCCCTGGCCGTCATCCGCTCTGGCGTGGGGAAGGGTGGCCAGCGCAAGCGCCAGCAGGGTCAGCGAAGAGGGTGGGGTGCGGGGCACACGCATGTGGCCATTCGGGCAATGATAGAATCAGCGGATTCTAGCAGCATTTCCCGGATCGACAGCAATGAACCACCCCGATATCCAGCAACAAATCCACGCCTGGCTGCTGCAGCTGGGCCAGCAGCCGCAGACCCTCGTTCCGGCCGCCAGCGACGCCAGCGCGCGTCAGTACTGGCGCGCCACCCTGGCCGACGGCCAGAGCCGCATCGTGATGCAGGCCGATCCGGCCGTGCTTGATTTTGCACCTTTCCTGGCCCGCCAGGCCGAACTGGCCGCCGCCGGCCTGCCGGTGCCCGCCGTGCTGGCGCAGGATGCCGCGCAGGGGCTGGTGCTGCTGGAAGACCTCGGCACGACCGAACTGGCCGCCGTGCTCGATGCCGGCAATGCACAAGACTGGTACCGGCGCGCCATCGATCTGCTGGTGAGCATGCAGGCCACCCTGCCGCATGCGCAGCTGCCGGCGTTTGATGCGGCCTTCCAGCAGCGCGAGCTGGAAATCTGCCGCGAATGGTATTTCGGCCAGCAGCTGGGCGTGACGCTTGACGGCGAGGCGCTGGCGGCCTGGCAGCGCAGCTGCGCGCTGATCGTGGCGCGCAATGTGCAGCAGCCGGTGGTGTTCATGCACCGCGACTATCATGCCCGCAACCTGATGGTGCAGGGCGAGGCCTTGCGCCTCATCGACTTCCAGGACGCGGTGGCCGGACCGCTCAGCTATGACATCGTCTCGCTGCTGCGCGACGCCTACCTGGACTGGGATGAAGCCTTCGTGCTTGATCTGGCCATCCGCTACTGGGAAAAGGCGCGCGCCGCCGGCCTGCCCGTGGACGCCGACTTTGCCGACTTCTACCGTGCCTTCGAATGGCAGGGCCTGCAGCGCCACCTGAAGATCCTCGGCCTGTTTGCCCGCCTGAAATACCGCGACGGCAAGGAGCGCTACCAGGCCGACATCCCGCGCGTGCTGCACTATGTGCAGAAGGTATGCGAGCGTTATGTGGAGCTGGGCGCACTGGCGCGCCTCTTGCGCCAGCTGCACCCGTCCGGCCAGCCGGCCGTGGGCTACACCTTCTGATTGCTCCTTGCAGGGTATGCGGCTGCAGCCAAATCCAGTAATGGGCTGTGGCCTGATGGGGTGTGGTGTATCCTCTCACACCTCACACCTCACACCTCACACCTCACACCTCACACCTCTCACGATGAAAGCAATGATCCTGGCCGCCGGGCGCGGCGAACGCATGCGGCCGCTGACCGACCATAGCCCCAAGCCCTTGCTGGAGGCCGGCGGCAAGCCGCTGATCGTCTGGCATCTGGAGCGGCTGGCCGCCGCCGGCATCCGTGACATCGTCATCAACCACGCCTGGCTGGGCGAGCGCCTCGAAGCCGCGCTGGGTGACGGCGCGCGCTGGGGGCTGCGCATTGCCTACTCGGCCGAAGGCCATGCGCTGGAAACCGCCGGCGGCATCGCCCGCGCCTTGCCGTTGCTGGGCGATAAGCCCTTTCTGGTGGTCAATGGCGATGTGCTCTGTGATTACGATTTCGGGCGGCTGCTGCCGCTGGCGCGCACCCTGCCTGCCGCTGGCGCGCATCTGGTGCTGGTGCCCAAGGCCGGTTATCCCACCGGCCGTGACCTGACGCTGCGGGCAAACGGCCGGGTTGAGGCCTGCGGTGACGATGACACGCCCTACACCTTCTGCGGCATTGCCGCCTATCACCCGGCCTTTTTCGCCGGTGTCGATGCCGCCCGCCCGCTGCCGCTGCTGCCGCTGCTGCTGGCCGGCATGGCCGAGGGGCGGGTAGGGGGGGAATGCCACGGCGGGCGCTGGCTCGATGTCGGCACGCCCGAGCGTCTGGCCGAGGCCGACCGCCTGCTGCGCCAGGGCTGAGCATCTGCGGTGCGGCGCTGCCTTTCACACGCCGCGGGGAATGTTGCCAATTGTTTTTTGTTGCACTGCAACTAAAATCAGTGGGTCCAAGTCCGTCCGCCCGGAGCACGCCATGCCGCTGCAACAGTTTGTCCACGAACAATCCGAACGCACCGCCACCCTGCAGCAGAGCCTGCGCCAGCTCTTTGATCCCTTTGGCCTGGTGGCGACCTCGCTGAAGGCGCAGCAGGCCTGGCTGGCCCACCCCGACGAACTGGCCGAGGTGCTGGGTGACTATGCCAATGGCGCGACCAAATGGGCCGGTTTTGCGCTGCGCCGGTGGTGGGGCGAGGAAGATACCGACGTCTTTCCGCCCAATCCGGAAGACACCCGTTTTGCCGATCCGGTCTGGCGCGACTCGCCGTACTGGGACAGCATCAAGGAATGGTATCTGTTCAACACGCACTGGCTGCAGGACACGCTGTACGCGACGCCGGGCATGTGCTGCCAGGAGCAGAGCCGCACCGCTTTCTGGCTGCGTCAGTGGCTCAATGCCGTGGCGCCGACCAATTTCCTGCCGCTCAATCCGGTGGCCATCGCCAATGCGCTGGCCACCAACGGCGACAGCCTCACGCGCGGCCTGCAGAATTTTGCCCGCGACGCGATGCGCGGCGACATCAGCATGACCGACCTCGATGCCTTTACCGTCGGCAAGAATCTGGCGACGACGCCGGGCGCGGTCGTTTACCGCGGCAGGCTGCTGGAAGTCATCCATTACGAAGCCACCACCCCCGATGTGCACGCCGTGCCGCTGGTCATCGTGTCGCCGTGGATCAACAAGTATTACATCCTCGATCTCAATGAAAAGAAATCGCTGATCAGGTATCTGGTCGACCAGGGCTTTTCGGTGTTTGTCACCAGCTGGAAAAACCCCGGCAGCGAGGATCGCGGTCTGAGCTTTGACGACTATCTGCAGGATGGCGTGGCGCAGATCATCGACGTCGCGCGCAGCATTTCCGGCAGCGACAAGGTCAATCTGGTCGGCTACTGCATCGGCGGCACGCTGGTCTCCGCCTACCTGGCCTGGGCCAATCGCAAGACGCCCGGCCAGGTGCCGGTCAATTCGGCGACCTTGCTGACCACGCTGACCGATTTCGAGCGCCCCGGCGACATCGAGGTGTTCATCGACGAGGAAGGCCTGGCCTTCATCGAGAAACAGATGGAAAGAAAGGGCTATCTTGACGGCAAGGAAATGGCGTCGAGCTTCCGCATGCTGCGCGCCAACAGCCTGATCTGGAATTACTGGGTCGACAATTACCTGATGGGCAACACGCCGATGGCGTTTGACGTGCTGTACTGGAACATGGACACCACGCGCATGCCGGAAACCATGCACCGCTACTACCTGCGCGAGCTCTATCTGCGCAACCGGCTGGTCGAGCCCGATGCGCTGACGATGGCCGGCGAGCCGATCGATCTGGGCCGCATTGAGCAGCCGCTGTATCTGGTCAGTACCGAGGAAGACCATATCGCGCCCTGGCTGCAGACCTGGAAGCTGATCGACCGCGTCGCCGCTCCCGTCACCTTCACGCTGTCCACATCCGGCCACATCCTGGGCATCATCAACCCGCCCTCGCCAAGCTCGAAACGCAGCTACTGGCAGGGCGTGCCGGACAAGGGCGTGGCTGGCGAAGCCTGGCTGGCCGGCCAGCAGAAAGTTGCCGGCTCCTGGTGGCCCAGCTGGGTTGAATGGCTGCGCCCGCAGTCCGGCGACCCGGTCAAGCCCAAGCTCTCCAATCGCCAGTACCCGCGCCATGGCGATGCTCCCGGGCAGTATGTGCTCGAATGATTTTTTAGCAGGCGCGCTGTCGCATGCGCGAGTCAGCCCGCAGACGCCTTGCGGGCTTTTTTGCGCCAGCGCAACGCTGCTGTCAGCCAATCCGTGATAAAAATACGGCCGTATTCAATTGTTCCGGTTTGCCCGGCCGTAGGCGGCAAACCAGACGCTTTCAAACCTGTGTAGAGGATTATCAATGGCCACGCGTACCGATCTCGCCAATGCCATCCGCGCGCTCGCGATGGATGCTGTTCAGAAAGCCAACTCCGGTCACCCCGGCATGCCGATGGGCATGGCTGAAATCGGTCTGGCGCTGTGGGGCAACGGCAACTATCGCCACAACCCGCAGAACCCGCACTGGGCCAACCGCGACCGCTTCGTGCTGTCCAACGGTCACGGCTCGATGCTGCAGTATGCGCTGCTGCATCTGACCGGCTATGACGTGTCGATGGATGACCTGAAGAACTTCCGTCAGCTGCATTCCAAGACCCCGGGCCACCCGGAAGTCCACTACACCCCGGGTGTGGAAACCACCACCGGTCCGCTGGGCCAGGGCATCACCAATGCCGTGGGCATGGCGCTGGCCGAAAAGCTGCTGGCTGCCGAATTCAACAAGCCGGGCCTCGACATCGTCGACCACAACACCTGGGTGTTCCTGGGCGACGGCTGCCTGATGGAAGGCGTGTCGCACGAAGCCTGCGCGCTGGCTGGCGTCTGGCAACTGGGCAAGCTGATTGCCTTCTGGGACGACAACGGCATTTCCATCGACGGTCATGTTGAAGGCTGGTTCAACGAAGACATTCCGCAGCGCTTTGAATCCTACGGCTGGCAGGTAATCCGCGCCGTGGATGGCCACGATGTTGACGCGCTGGAAGCCGCCATTGCTGCTGCCAGGGCCGAGCCGAACAAGCCCACCCTGATCTGTGCCAAGACCATCATCGGCAAGGGCAGCCCGAACAAGGCCGCCAGCCACGATTGCCACGGCGCACCGCTGGGCAACGACGAAATCGCCGCCACCCGCGCACAGATTGGCTGGGCGCACGAGCCCTTCGTCATTCCGGCCGACGTGTATGCCGGCTGGGACAAGAAGGAAGCCGGCGCCAAGTGGGAAGGCGAGTGGAACGCGCTGTTTGCCAAGTACGCCGCGCAATTCCCGGCCGAGGCTGCCGAATTCACCCGCCGCATGAAGGGCGAGCTGCCGGGCAACTGGCAGGAGCTGGTGCAGAACGCGATTGCTGAAGCCAATGCCAAGGCCGAAACCATCGCCACCCGCAAGGCCAGCCAGAACGCCATCCAGGCCTTCGCGCCGAACGTGCCGGAAATGCTGGGCGGCTCGGCCGACCTGACCGGCTCCAACCTGACCAACTGGAAGGGCGTGCAATCGCTGAAAGTGGAAAACGGCCAGATTTCCGGTCGCCACATCAGCTACGGCGTGCGCGAATTCGGCATGAGCGCCATCATGAACGGCATCGTGCTGCACGGCGGCTTCCGTCCGTATGGCGGCACCTTCCTGATGTTCTGCGAATACGCGCTGAATGCGCTGCGCATGGCCGCGCTGATGAAGACCAACAACATCTTCGTCTATACGCACGATTCCATCGGTCTGGGCGAAGACGGCCCGACCCACCAGCCGGTCGAGCAGCTGCAAACCCTGCGCTGCATTCCGAACATGAACACCTGGCGTCCCTGCGACACCGTGGAAGCCGTGCAGGCCTGGGCCGATGCGATCGAGCAGCGCAGCACGCCGTCCTCGCTGATCTTCAGCCGCCAGAACCTGGCCTTCATGAGCCGCGATGACGCGCAGATCGCCAATATCCGCAAGGGTGGCTACGTCCTGCGTGATGCGGCCGCGCCCAAGGTCGTGCTGATCGCGACCGGTTCCGAAGTCGAGCTGGCCGTGAAGGCCTTCGACGCGCTGGCCGCCGAGGGCATCGCCGCCCGCGTCGTGTCCATGCCGTCGAGCAATGTGTTCGACAAGCAGGAAGCGGCCTACAAGGCATCCGTGCTGCCGGCCGGTGTGCCGCGCCTGGCCGTGGAAGCCGCAACCAGCGACTTCTGGCGCAAGTACGTCGGCCTGGAAGGCGACGTGATCGGCATCGACACCTTCGGCGAATCCGCGCCGGCGGGCCAGCTGTTCAAGCTGTTCGGTTTCACCGTGGAAAATGTCGTGGCGCGCGCCAAGGCATTGGTGAAATAAGCCAGCCTGTTGTCCTGGAAAAAACGGCTCCTGCGGGAGCCGTTTTTCTTTGCCGGTCGGCAATGCCCAGGGCGCAGGCTGGCGGCTTGGGCCTATGCTGAAACAGGGCATCAGTTTATCGGAGCTGATCGGCAAGTCGTCTCGACTGGATCAGGCACAGCGGCGCAGCGATTACCGAGAAAAGCGCGAAGAGGGCCTCGGCATTTTGCGGGCGCTGTGTTGCTGTGGTTCAAGCAGGTTGTGTGAGATGGCGTGCTGCTCAGCCAGATTGCTATATCGAAGCCGGGCCGCGTGGCGGCGAAGGAGGTTGTCATGTATCAGCGCATCATGGTTCCCGTGGATCAGAGCGACGCCGCGCGGGCCGCCTTTGCGGAGGCCACGCAACTGGCCCGCCTGTGCGGCGCGCGCCTGCGCCTGGTGCACGTCGTCAATATTGCCCACACCGCGCTGGCGCCGGTGGGATTGCCGGGGCTGGATAGCAACTCCTATGCGGATGCGCTGGCCGCTGCCGAAGCGAAGGGCGGCGGCCTGCTGCAGGACTTGCAGGCCGAGGCGCTGGCCGCCGGGCTGGTCTGCGAGCACGAATTGCTGGAGGAAAAGGGCCTGCATACGGCGGCCACCATCCTCGCCGCCGCCGAGCGCTGGCCGGCGGACCTGATCGTCATGGGCACGCACGGCTTTTCCGGCCTGGCGCATCTGGTGTTTGGCAGCGTCGCCGAAAACCTGCTGCACCACACCCGCGTACCGGTGTTGCTGGTGCGCCGGCAGGACGATGAGGATGACGAGGACTGAGTGGACGGTGCGCGGATTTGTTGCTTCCTGATCAGCAAGGTTTCCCTGCATGTCATGCCACTGCCTGATTAGAAACCCTTCTCAGCAAACCACAAAACCTACCTGATTGGGTCTTTTCTTCGGGAAGCAAGGTTTTCAGCGCCTGTGGCGCGATGTTTTACATGCCGGGTGTGCCCGCCGGCACGTCAGGGGGCTTGTCTTGCCAAGCCCCCCGACACCCCCAAGGCGCGCCCGGCCAGCCGCCCCGCTGCGCGGGGTCCCTTGCGATGCTCGTTTTTCCGGGGACGCGGGACAACTCGGGCTTCGCCCTCAGACACGTCCCGCGCCTGATCCCGGAAAACCTGCGCTTCTCAGCGGCTTTCAGGGCAGAGCGTGCTAAGCAACGCTTGTGTTATTCAGGCTTCCTGAAGAAAAGACATAATCAGGAAAACCTCTTGAACCACAGAGATACAGAGTGCGCAAATTAAGCAAACCATCTGAGAAATGCCGATGATGAGCCCCCGCTTTTCGCTGTGGCTCTGTGGTGGATTGGGGTTTTTCTGAGCCTTCCTGTCAGTCAGGTGATGGATTTATATTGGTGGGTATATGGCTGAAGCCTTTTTTTAATATTGGCTTCAGCTTGATACGGTGTGTTGTATATGGGCCTAGTCTGTTGCGGCATCCGGCTGGCTGGCTACTTCCACCCGGTTGCGCCCGCCCGCCTTGGCGGCGTACAGCGCATCGTCGGCACGCTTGAGCAGGGTTTCGCCATCACCGGCGTGCTGCGGATAGCTGGCGACGCCCAGTGACAGCGTCACGCGCGGATGCGGGGTCTGTTCGTCGTCGCTCAGCGCCAGTGCGGCAAAGCCTTCGCGCCAGCTTTCAGCGCGACGCTGTGCGTCTTCGAGCCGGGCGCCGGGCAGCAGGATGACGAATTCCTCGCCGCCATAGCGGCAGGCCACATCCTCGTCGCGGCTGCGCGCGCGCAGATAGGCGCCCAGCGCACGCAGCACATCATCGCCGACCTTGTGGCCGTAATGGTCGTTGATCAGCTTGAAGTGATCCATGTCCAGCATCACCACGCTCAGCGGACTGTGCTCGCGCGTGGCGCGCGCCAGTTCGCGCTCCAGCGTTTCTTCGAGATAGCGGCGGTTGAACAGGCCGGTGAGCGGATCGCGGATGGCCTGTTCGCGCAACTGGCCCTGCAGCGCGGCAATGCGCTGGTATTGCAGCTGCAGCTGCTCGTGCGCACGGCGCAGTTCGATCTGGATCTGGCGCTGCTCGGTGATGTCGTTGCCGATGCTGAGAATTTCGCTGAGCTGGCCATCGGCATCGTGCAAGGCCTGGTTGGTCCACAGCATCCACACCCGCCGGCCGTCCTTGCAGAGGTTTTCGTTCACATGCACGGCAAACTGTTCGGGATTGGCCAGCAGCCCTGCCAGCACCTCGCGCAGATCGCGGCGCGTGCTTTCCTGTTCGGGCATCAGCGTGCCCAGCAGCGGCTGGCCAAGCAGTTCTTCCGGCGCAAAGCCGAAATGCGTCTGGGCAAACTGGTTGATGAAGGTGATGTGGCCGGCCGGATCCAGCCGCAGGATGATGCTGCGTGCGGCTTCGACCAGTTCGCGGTACTGGCCGGCGCTGGCCTCGCGCGCCGCTTCGTCGGCCTTGCGCGCGGAAATGTCGCTGATGATGCCCTCGCGGCCAATCACCTGGCCCTGTTCGTCCTCGACCAGCCAGGCCTGCTCATGCACCCAGCGCGCCACGCCATCGCGATGCAGCAGGCGGTATTCGATGCCGTAGCCCTCGCCTGAGGCCAGCGCGATCGCATGCGCCTCGCGATGCTCGGGGTGAATCAGCGCCGCGAAATCCGGCGCCTGCCCGGGCCAGTGGCTGGCCGGGTAGCCGGTCAGGTGCAGCGCACCCTGGCTGACATAATCCATCTGCCAGCCATTGGCCGGCGTGCAGCGGTAGGCCATGCCGGGCATATTGGCCAGCACGGCGTCGAGCAGTTGGCGCGTGCGGGTCAGCGCCTTGCGGGTGGCATTGCCGCGCTCGTCGATCACGCCCAGCACGCAGTCCTCGCCCGCCAGCTGCAGCCGGCGCACCGCCACGCGCACCGGCACGATGCCGCCGGCCGGGTCGCGCAGTTCCAGCTCCAGATGGGCCATGCTGTCCGGCTCGCGCAGCTGCATCTGCAGGCCGGCGCGGCCAAAGGGCGTGCAGTAGAAGTCCTCGGCCAGATGCTCGTTGCGCAGGTAATCGATGCTGCGCTGGATGCGCGCCAGCGCCACCCGGTTGGCATAGAGAAAGCGGCCATCGGCAAAGCGCGTCAGCGTCACCGGCAGCGGCAGCGCATCGAGCAGCGCACACCAGGCTTCGGGCGGAAATTCGGCAGGGGAGGTGAGGGCAGGCAAACCGGCTCCGCAAGGGGCAGCAATGGTTCTCATGCTAGCAAAAAGCGCGGGGCAGCAGGCTGTCGAAAACGGCCTGCGGTGTTTTTTCCCGTGCGGCAGGAGGCCGGGACGCGCGAGGGGGAGGGCGGGTGCTGATCGCCGGCCGCAGGCTGGGCCTGATCATCTGGGGTTTCGGCTGGGTATAAGACCACAGGCCAGCGGGTTACTGGCCTGTGGGGTCATGCATGGCTGTGTATTTCTTGCCCGGTCCGGGCGCGACGCCTTACTGGGCGGGCTTGCTGCTGCCCGGAATGATGGTCTTCAGGATGTCGCCAATCCTGGGCTGCCAGACGGCGGCCTGCGCCACGGGATAACTCAGACGCACCGTGGTGAGCGCGCCATCGCGCAGGAAACTCTGCTCGAAGAGCTGCTGCTCGCCCAGCTTGCCGGTGGTCATGAACCAGCTATTGCCTTCGTGCGCTTCGCCGACGCTGAGGCCCTCTTTCTCCAGTTCGGCGCGGCGGGCCTTGGCCAGGTCGGCGATCACCGGCTGCGCGACGGTTTTGGCGCTGATGGCCAGTTGCGTGCTCTGGTCGGCGCTGGCGAAGCTGCGGCCTTCCGGCGTTTCCGGCTGGGCGGCAAGCTCGCTCGGGTAATCGATCTGGTAGCCGAACTGGCTGTTCTGGTAGCGCGACCAGCCCGGTGCCGGCGGGTTGGCGGCAGGGATGCTGTCGGTCTGAGCGGGCGCCGTTGCCGTGGACGGCGGGGTGGCGTCGCCGCAGGCGCTCAGCAACAGGGCCAGCAGCAGGCTGCTGAATGTCAGTGCATGTTTCATCTCATCCTCCATGGCGCGCTGCGCCTTGCGGTCTGTGCCGCTTGGTTTACGGGTGGCGGCCATCTTAGCAGAGCCATCGTCCGGCGGCAGCACCGGCGCGGCCTAGCACGCTTCCTGCCCGTTCAGCATATGAATGGGGGCGGATGTATTGCCCTGTAGCCATTCCGCAAAAACGGCCAGGGCAAGATACCCTGGCCAGTTCAGCGGGATTGCTGTTGAGCACAGTGTCTCTGCGCTTGAAATGTTTGTTGCTGTCTGCCGTGAAGGCGCGCCCACCAGACTGGTATTCGCTCCTCGTCCTGCGCGGTTGCCAAAGCGCGCCTTATTTGCCGCTGTGCAGGGCCTTGCGCCGCTGGGCGAGGAAGGCGCTGGCCTGTTCCTGGCCGTCTTTCACCAGCAGCGCGATATTTTCCGGGCTGCGGTCGAGCTTGGATTCGTAATCCAGCTCGTGCTGCAGGTGCGCGGACATCTCGATGAAGGGGATGGTGTAGGGCCGGTCGGGCTGGTCGGCATAGCATTTCGGGATCAGCACCGGCTTGTTCACCGCCAGTGTCTGCAGGAATTCGGGCTTGAAAGCGTCCATCAGCAGCAGATCGTTGATCAGCGCCATGCTGGTCAGCTGCTGGAACAGCGACATGTTGCCGACCATTTCATTGCGGCGGTCGGCGATGTCCTCCGGCGCATGCGGTACGGACTGGCAGCCGGTCGGGTTGATCTTGATGACCCAGATTTCATCGGGAATATTGCCCGCACCGACAAAGCTCGGGCGCACCAGTTCGTCGAGCGGCGGGTTGTCGGAGAACAGGCCGTCCCAGTAGGCGAAACCGTCGAACTCGACCGCCGGAAAAATGTTGGGCACCGCGCAGGAAGACAGCAGGTGTTCAAGCCGGATTGCTTCCTCGCGTGAATTGAACTTGCGCAGCTTGCCGGTCAGCACCTCGGCCGCGCCCAGCAGCAGCGCTGGCGCATCGGGTTGCGCGCCCCAGCGCTGCAGTTCGTCGAAGTCGAAGTGCTTTTGCAGCAGCGCGGGGAAATCGGTGAACTCGCGGCGCAGGCTGCTGGTGGTCACGCCCATCAGCGCCTTGACCAGCGGCGAGGAGGGGCTGATGTTGATTTGCGGCAGCTGGCCCTTGCTGGTCGCGCGCAGCGATTCGATCACGTAGTCGTTGAAGTGACGCTCGGCCGGCGTTTGCGCGGTATTGTCCTGCCAGAAGGCCAGCAGACGCTGTGTGGGACTGGCGTCGCCCTTCATCAGCGCATACCACAGCAGCGTGGCGCACAGCGCGCCGCCCGAGGTGCCCGACAGGCTGACAATCTGGAAATCGTCCTGCAGGCGATGCTGGAACAGCGCATCCAGCGCACCGGCGGTGAAGGCGGTCTGGCTGCCGCCGCCCTGGCAGGCGATGGCGATCTTGCGACGGGGCTTGCTGGGCATGCGGGCATCCTGCTCTGAATGACGGAGACGGTCAGCGTGGCCAAACGTGCCGGCAAGGTCAAGGCGGGTGCGCAAATCGTTGCAAAAAGCCCGCGCCTGGCTGCCTACAATCGCCTTTTCCCTTGGGCCCCGCTGCCATGCCTCCCGCTCTCGCCTCCATCCTGCTGCTGGTCTGCTCCAACCTGTTCATGACGTTTGCCTGGTACGCCCACCTCAAGCACGGCCAGACCAAGCCCTGGCTTTTGATGGCGCTGATGAGCTGGGGGATCGCGCTGTTCGAATACCTGCTGCAGGTGCCGGCCAACCGCATCGGCTACCAGGTATTCAGCCTGGCGCAGCTCAAGATCATGCAGGAGGTGATCACCCTGTCGGTGTTCATCCCCTTTGCGATTTTCTACATGAAGGAGCCCTTCAACTGGAACTACGTCTGGGCGGCGCTGTGCATGGTCGGTGCCGTGTATTTCATGTTCAGGGGCTGAGGGGTATTGCCTTGGTGCCATTCATACGCAAGGCTTGCCGGTTAATACCCTATTCGACATGGACGCAGAGGCACAGAGGACCGCAGGAGCAAACCTCGGCCTTTCTGAGGATTTTGCCTTCCCAGCGTCCTCGGTATCGCTGTGCTTCAATCGGATTTTCATGTTCCTGATTGTGTCTTTTCTTCAGGAAGCGTGGTTTTCAGCGCCTGCGGCGCGGTGTTTTGATGCCGGGTGTGCCCGGCGGCACGTCAGGGGGCTTGTCTTGCCAAGCCCCCCGACACCCCCAAGGCGCGCCCGGCCAGCCGCCCCGCTGCGCGGGGTGCCTTGCGATGCTCGTTTTTCCGGGGGAGCGGGACAACTCGCCCTGCGGGCTCAAACACGTCCCGCCCCTGATCCCGGAAAAACTGCGCTTCTCAGCGGCTTTCAGGGCAGAGTGTACTAATCAACGCTTGTGTTACTCGGGCTTTCTGAAGAAAAGACATAGTCATGTTCATGTTTGCCGGTCAGCTTGCCGCTTGGGTCGGCGACGGGCTGATCCGCCGGCTTCACAGTTCGAGCGTGTGCCGCAGCGGATGGCGGCTGCGCCAGTCGGCGGGTGCGGGGACTCTGGCGCGCAGCGGCAGCGGGGCGAATTCCTCGCGCCAGGCCAGCGTGGCGTCGCCCAGCCAGGGGGGAATGTCGGAAAGCCGCAGATAGTCGGGGAAGAAGGGGCGCGGCGTGCGCTCGCCGCTGTTGCCGGGAATGTGACGCAAGCCCAGCAGGATCAGGACGATGCGCAGGAACGGGTCGGCGTGGTACATGGTGCTCTCCTGGTGGCCGGCCGCAACACGGGCCGCAGGGCTGTTTCAGCAAGCGCCGTGCCAGCAAGCGATCCACGCCATTTCGCGGATTCGCGGCCGCAGGGACCGTTGCGCTGCACCATTGGCGCGCAGCGGCGCACCGCAATCAGGCGTCGCGCCAGCGCCGGTAGGTGGCGGCCTGGCCATGGCAGGCGCCGGTCGCATCGAGCAGATTCCACACCGTCACGTCCTCGATCCAGAAGCGGCGGCCGTCGCGGGCGATGCGCAGGCCGCGATAGCCGGTGGCGAAGCCCTGCCGGCTGACCTGGTCGAGCAGCTGCTGGCGCTCTTCACGGTTGGGGGCTTCGGCGGACAGTCTGGATGGCAGGCCGATCAGCTCGGCGGCCGGATAGCCAAAGCAGGCTTGCGCGCAGGCATTGGCGTAAATGAAGCGCGGATCGGCGCTGCCGTCATGCGCCAGCACGCAGAAGGGCGCGTCGTGCTGCAGCCAGTGCGCGGCATGCTCTGGCGCGATGTCGGCGGGCAGCAGCGGCCGCCCGAGCAGACGCTGGTGGCTGGCGAGAATGAGGGCGGGCAGGTCGGTGGGCATGGCGACTCCGGGCCCGCCGGTGTTCAGCCTCCGCCCTGGATGCGGAAGGTGCGCGGCATCGGATTGCCGCTTTGCGGGCCAAACCAGCGATTGTAAATGCGTTCGGCCTCGCCGCTGCGTTCCAGTTCGAGCAGCGTCTCGTTCACCAGTTTTTGCAGCCGCGTTTCGCCCTTGTTCATCGCAATGCCGAAGATGTCGAGGTTGAGGTTGTAGTCGCTGAGCGCAAACTTGTCCCTGTTCGGCATTTTCAGCAAGAGACCGGCCAGTGTCGCCTCGTCGTCGGAAACGGCGTCCAGCCGGCCCTCGGCGAGAAAGCGCACCATCTGCGGCGAATCGTCGAAATCCACCACGGTGGCGCCGGGCAGCTGGCGGCGCACCGCCGCCGCGCCGGTGGTGCCGCGCACGACGCCGATATTGGCCTTGGCCAGCGCGTCCTGGCTCGTGTACTTGCCCCGGGGGGCCAGCACCTTCTGGCTGGAGATGAAATAGCCGGTACTGAACAGCACTTCGCGCTCGCGCTCGCGCGTCTTGCTGAAGGCGGCGATGATCAGGTCCACCTTGCCGCTCTTGAGCACCTCGATGCGCTGGTCGGGCTGGACATCGCGCACGATGACCGGCACGCCCAGCCTCTTGCCGATGGCCAGTGCAAAATCGACGTCGTAGCCGCTGGCGCCGTCCTTGCCGCGCTGGGCAAAGGGCGGCACATCGACATTCACGCCCACCTGCAGGCTGCCGCGCGCCTTGATGTCATCCAGCCGGTCGGCCAGCACGAGGCCCGGCAGCAGGCAGGCCAGCAGGGCCAGCAAGCCGTGTTTGAACCCGGATAATCCATTGGGACGCGGGATCATGGCGAGGGGTATCGCGAGTGAGTTCGCGCGCTTGCGCCAAGCACATAGCCAGCTATGGGCGCGAAGCAAGGGCGTGAAGGCACCGCGAAACAGCCGCCAGGGCCCGTGTAGGCTCGAAGAGCCGCCCAATGGATTATCCGGGTTACAGGGGGATTTCATGACGATGCTCCGCAAGGGGCGCGACAGGGCGCGAATGTGCGGTGTTTTAGCGGGAACGGCACGCGCCGTCCATGCGGGAAACACCGCAGTACAGCGTCATGAAGGGGGCAGTATCGGTGCCAGCGCCGCCTGCCAGGCCGCCAGCTTGTCGGCGAGCGGCCGGGTGAAGGCCGGGCTGGTCGAGGGCAGCGCGAGCAGACGCGCATCGTCGCCCAGCGATTGTCTGGCCAGCCGGTGGGCCGTCTGGCCATTGCAGGCAATCAGCCGCAGCGCCGGCAGCGTGGCGATCAGTCCTGACAGCGGGTTGGTCGCTACCTCGCGCAATGCCGCGTCGAGGCTGCCCTGCCGCGAGGCCGAGGCCACCGTGTCCCACAGCGCTATGCCATGCTGCAACAGCGTGGCATAGCGCTGCGGCCAGTCGCAATCCGCCAGCGGCTGGCCCGTCAGTGCCGCCATGATGGGCCAGAAGGCATTGCGCGGATGCGCGTAATACTCACCGGCCGCCAGCGAAGCCTCGCCGGGCAGCGTGCCCAGCACCAGAATCCGGCAGTGCGCGGCGGCGACGGGGGCGAAGCTGCGCTTCTCGCTCATGGCTTGCCTAACAGGGTGTTGAAAAACACCCTGCGTCTCGTTTTTTCCGGCAAAGCCGGGAAAAATGCATGAAAAGCAAAATTGTAAAGCATTGATTTTTCAAGAGGCCATTTGCACCGGGCTTTGCCCGGTGCTTGATGCTGCCGGAAAAACCGACTTTTTCAACAGCCTGTTAACCGGCGAGCAGCGCCGCGGCGATCTTGATCACCACCTTGCGGATGGGGCGTGGCTCAGTGACCGCGCGGCAGGGCTTGTGCAGCTCGCCGGGGAAAAAAATCGCGAACATGCCCGGCTTTAGCACCAGGCGCGATTCGTCGGGCTGCGGGTGGACAAAGGCGATGTCGCGCCCGTCCAGCTGATCCTGCACGCGCGCCAGTGCCGGATTGGCCGGCGCGAAGCCGATGGCTTCCTCGCCGTCGAGCAGGTACTGGATGTCGATGTAGCGCGCGTGAAATTCCGGCATGCCGGTTTCCCAGGGCTGGGTCAGCGGCTCCTGGACGATGGCGATCATGTTTTCGCCGTCAAGCGGATAGCGCCCCGGCGGCATGCTGCTGAAATCGGTGTCGCGCAGATAGGCGAGGCCGCGCGCGATGGCGGCGGGCAGCGGCGGTTGCGGATGGGCGATATGGCCGAGGTACATGACCTTGTCCTGCGGGGAAAACCGGCATTTTAACAGGTCGCAGCGCCAGCACCTGCGGCCGGATGGCAGGGCAGGTTCTGACGGGCGGGTCGGCCGCAAGCAGTTGTTTAACAGTGATTTTCATGTGCATGCACTATTCTTGTGCTAGAAAAATTACTCATAAGTCAATTTTGATTCAGCAATAAGTCATAAAACTAGTGCTTGCCACAGGATGGGGACCACCATGCAGCTGACCATCAAAACCCGCCTGATCGCAACGATCGCCTTTCTGGCCCTGCTGCTGGTCGGCATCGGCAGCCTGGGCATCGTCAGCCTGGGCGACAGCAATGCCGGACTGAAATCCGTTTATGAAGACCGCGTCGTGCCGCTCAAGCAGCTCAAGACCATTTCCGATGCCTACGCCGTACAGGTGATCGATGCGGTCAACAAGGCCAATGCCGGCGTGATGGATGCCCAGACCGCGCTGGCCGAAGTGCGCAAGGCCTCGGCCGCCATTGACGAGGAATGGCGCAAGTACATGGCCACCACGCTGACCCCGCGCGAGCAGCAGCTGGCCAGCGAAGCCGCCACGCTTTTCGCGCAGGCCGACCGCGATGTCGGGCGGCTGGAGCAGTATCTGGCCGGCCAGCAGGGCAGCGTGGCCGGCTTGCTGGGTGAATTCGACGGGCCGCTTTACGCCTCCATCGACCCCATCAGCGGCAAGGTCACCGACCTGATCACCCTGCAGCTTGATGTGGCGAAAGCCCAGTATGAAAGCTCGCAGCAGCAATATGCGCTGGTGCGCGCCACGGCGGTGGCCGCGCTGGTGATCGGCCTGCTGCTGGCGCTGGCCTCCGGCTTTTTCCTGCTGCGCGCGATTGCCGTGCCGCTGGCCAATGCCGTAGCGGTGGCCGGCAATATCGCGCAGGGCAAGCTCGACAACACCATCACCATCCAGCGCCAGGATGAAACCGGCCAGCTGCTGGCCGCCATGCAGCAGATGCAGGATTCGATCAGCCGCTTCGTCGCTGCCCAGCAAGGCATGGCCGCGGCGCACACGGCCGGGCAGATCAGCGCGCGCATGGACGACAGCCAGTATCCGGGCACCTTTGGCGAAATGGCTCGCCAGGTCAACACGCTGGTGGAAGACCACATCAATACCACCCAGACCGCCATCGGCGTGATCGGCCGCTATGCCCAGGGCGATTTTGCCGCCGACATGCCGCAGCTGCCAGGCGAAAAGGCGCAAATCACCACGGCCATTGCCGAGGTGAAGCGCAGCCTGCTCGCCATCAGCAATGACATCCAGCTGCTGGCCGAGGCCGGCGCGCGCGGCGATTTCAGCCAGCGCTGCGATGCCCAGCGCTACCAGCACATGTTCCGCGACATGCTGGAGCACCTGAACCGTCTGATTGTCACCTGCGATGTCGGCTTCAACGACGTGCTGCGCGTCTCGGAAGCGCTGGCGCGCGGCGACCTGAGCCAGAGCATCACGGCCGATTATCCCGGCCTCTTTGGCCGCACCAAGGCCGGGGTGAATGCAACGGTTGCTTCGCTGTCGGCCATCATTGGCGAGGTCGATGCCGTGGTGACGGCGGCGGCCGAGCGCGGCGAATTCAGCCAGCGTCTCGCTACCGAGGGCCGCGAGGGCTTCACGCTGAAGCTGGCCGAGCGGCTCAACCGCCTGAGCACCATTACCGATACCGGCCTGCGCGACGTGATGCGCGTGGTGCAGGCGCTGGCCGATGGCGACCTCACGCAGCGCATCGAGCGCGATTATCCGGGGCTGTTTGGCGAGACCCGCGAAGCGGTGAACGCCACCGTGGAAAACCTGCGCGGCCTGGTGGGCGCCATCCAGAGCGCCGGCGAGGTCATCCAGCACGCCGCCCGCGAAATCGCCCAGGGCAATGCCGACCTGTCGCGCCGTACCGAGGCGCAGGCCGCCAATCTGGAGGAAACCGCCGCCAGCAGCGAAGAGCTGACCGGCACCGTGCGCCAGAATGCCGACAATGCCCGCGAGGCCAACCGGCTGGCGCAGGAATCGGCCCGCGTCTCCAGTCAGGGGGCGGCTGCGGTGTCCGAGGTTGTCGAAACGATGAACCTGATCCAGCAATCGGCCAGGCGCATCGTCGACATCATCGCGGTCATCGACGGCATCGCCTTCCAGACCAATATCCTCGCGCTCAACGCGGCGGTCGAGGCTGCGCGCGCCGGCGAGCAGGGGCGCGGTTTTGCCGTGGTGGCAGCCGAAGTGCGCAACCTCGCGCAACGCTCGGCCGTCGCCGCCAAGGAAATCAAGGACCTGATCGGCGACTCGGTCGCCAAGGTCGATCATGGCAGCCAGCGCGTGCAGCATGCCGGGCAGACGATGAGCGAGGTCGAGGTCAGCATCAAGCGCGTGACCGACCTGATCGCCGACATCGCCGCCGCCTCGCAGGAGCAGAGCGCCGGCATCGGCCAGGTCAACCAGGCCGTGACGCAGATGGACGAAGTAACGCAGCAGAATGCCGCGCTGGTCGAAGAAGCGGCGGCCGCTGCCGAAGAGCTGCAGCAGCAGGCCGAGGCGCTGGCCGAATCGGTGAGTGTCTTCAAGCTGGGCAGCCAGGGCGCGCAGGCCGTGACCCGCCTGCTCTCGCGCGCCGCGCGTCCGGATGAGCTTCCCGCGCTGCCGGCCAGCGCCACACTGGCCCTGCCCGCCGCCTGACTTGGCTCAGTCGTTGAGCAGCGGCGACATCGGCAGATCGGTTTCGCCGATGTCGATGCCGGCCTGCGTCAGCAGGGTGCTCAGCTGGCCACGGTGATGCGTCTGGTGGTTGAAGAAGTGCTGCACCTGTACCCAGCGCGGCACGGTCTGCGAGAATTCGTAGCCACGGCTGCGCCAGGTCACCGACTCGGACAGCCATTCCGGCGTGAGCCCGTCGGCCCAGACGATCAGCTGCCGGTCCAGCGTCAGCCTGGCCTCGTGCAGCCCGGTGAAATCATCAAACAGCCACGTTCCCATTGGCGGCAGCCGCGGGTCGTGGTTGCTGAGGTGGGCCAGCCAGGCATGATCGACCCACAGCGCATGATTGAGCATGCCGTGAATCGAGCCAAAGCGCACGCCGCGATCCAGCCGGCGCTCGGCATCGTCAAGCAGCAGGCAGGCGTCGAAAAGTTTGGCGTTCTGCCACTGGCTGTAGACCGTCATCAGCTGCGGCAGGTTACCGATGAACATCCTTGCGTCTCCATTCCGCCCGCAGTTGCGGGCTTGCTGTTATTGCGGGTATTGCCGTACAGCCTTTTCAGTAAAAAGGCTGGGGGCTGATACCCTTGATTATGGCCGGTTCGCTCCGGCTTGCCCTTGCCTGATCGGCCGTTGTGGCGGCCCTTTGCCCTTGCAGGCCCGCTCGCCCAAACCCGAGCGGCTCAGGAAAGCTCATCCTCATCCGCCTGGGCGTTGAGCATCGGCAGCATCGGCAGATCGGTGATGCCGATGTCGATGCCGGCCTGTTTCAAGAGCGTGCCGACCTGCGCGCGGTGGTGCGTCTGGTGGTTGAAGAAGTGCTGCACCTGCACCCAGCGCGGGATGGTCTGGGTGAATTTGTAGAGCACGCTGCTCCAGGTCACCGGCTCATTCAGCCACTCGCTGCTCAGGCCATCGGCCCAGGCGACGATGCGCGCGTCCAGCTCTAGCCGCGCCGCGTGCAGTGCGGCGAAATCGGCGTGAATGTCCTCGCCCAGCGGCGGCAGCACGGGCTTGATGCCGGTAAAGCGCCCCATCCAGTTCAGGTCGGCCCAGAGGATGTGATTGAGCGTGTGATGGATGGACTGGAAAAACGCGCCGCGATCGGCCTTGCGTTCGTCGTCACCGAGTTGCAGACAGGCGTCGAACAGCTGCGCGTTCTGCCACTGGTTGTAGGCCGCCATCAGCTGCGGCATGTTGCCATTGAACATGGTTAGTCTCCGGGGTGAAGGCCGGTTTGCACTATACCCGGCCGGTGATCTGCGGCTGGCCAATCAACTGAAAAGGCTGCAGGGCTATACCCTGCCATTGTTCAGGGTTGCCAGCAGCGCGGCCTGTTGCCCGGCAGTCAGTCGGGGGGCCGCCAGCGCCACGGTGGCCAGCCCCAGCCGACAATACGCGTCGTCCAGCGCCGGGGCAATGCCCAGTGCCGCACGATGCGTGGCGACCGTGCCGGCATCGCCGCGCACAATCGGCCCGGTAAGCGCCGCCGCCGGGCCCAGCCGCCCGACATTGGCCAGTGTCTGCGTCATCAGCCCGTGCAGCAGTGGCAGTGCCTGCGTTTCGTCCATGCCGGCGAGTGCGGCCGTGTCGAGCGCCAGTTGGCTCAATGTCACCAGATAATTCGATGCCACGCACAGCGCCGCGTGATACGCCGCCTTGCCGCCGGGGGCGAGGCGGAAGGGCTCGCCACCAATCGCGCGTACCAGCGCCTCCAGCCGTTCGCAGGCCAGCGCATCACCCTCCAGCGCGCAGCGCGTTCCGGCAAAGGTCTGCACGGCGAGCGCCGGATCGGCGAAGGAAAACACCGGATGCAGGCTGGCCATCCTTGCCCCTTTGGCCTGCAGCGGTGCCAGCAGCGCCGCCTCGCCCGCGCCGCTGCAGTGGAACACCACGTCGCCGGGGCGAATCGCGCTGACTGCCGCCAGCTGCCTGGCCACGTCGGCAATGGCGCCGTCGGGTACGGCAATCAGCCAGAAATCGGCGGGTGGCAGCATCGCCAGCGTCCCGATTTCACCCGCGCCGATGAATTCGCGCGCGGCGTAGGGTGAAGCGCCGCCGGCGATGCCGAGCAATGCATACTCGCCGCTGGCGACCAGCAGGCGCGCCAGCGTCTTGCCAAGCCGGCCGGGGCCGATGAGGTTGAAGGTGGGCATGAAATCACCAGACTGGACTGAATTTGCGGCCGTGGATGCGCAGCACCTCGCCCGATGGCGTCGGGTAGCG
Organism: Chitinilyticum litopenaei DSM 21440; assembly: GCF_000428145.1. Lineage (GTDB taxonomy): Bacteria > Pseudomonadota > Gammaproteobacteria > Burkholderiales > Chitinibacteraceae > Chitinilyticum > Chitinilyticum litopenaei. Next base: position 74,552 of record NZ_ATZJ01000018.1, read on the forward strand.
CACAGCGAGGTAGAAGGCGTGTTTCGGCACCGTGATCGTTCCCTCGCAATATACCTCGTCCTTGCCGCTGACCTTGCAGGGCAGCGCGGCAGCGACGGGAGTTTGCGTCTGCGCGTCCAGCAGCAGCACGGCGGCGGGAACGAACTGCTTGCGGTCGTTCAGCAGCAACTCCAGCTTGCGCGGGCCGGAGCGCAGCAGCCTGATCGGCTTTTCCATCACATGCGGCGTGAGGAGGTTGTTGCTCGGGCGGACAAACTCGACGTGCTCGAAGTAGCGCTGCAGCGACAGCGGCACGTCGCCGGCCGCCATGACGGCGCGTGGCGCATCGATCACCTCGCCACCGGTGGCTGCGGCCGTTTCCAGATAGGCCGGATCGACGCGGGCATGGGTGAGGGTGGAAGTGGCGAGAATGGCCAGTAGTGCTGTCACGATTCGCGGCATGCGGATGTGCTTCCTGATAGTTGGCGCGCATTCGCAGTGTAGCGATGTTGCCTGGAATGGTGATGAGTTGGGGCGGGTTTTATGTGCCTGCGGCACGGTGTTTTGATGCCGGTTCCGCTCCCAAAAGGGACTTCCTGCGGTCGCCGGCGGACGGGTTCATTTCTTTTGTCTCGCCAAAAGAAACGAACCAAAGAAAACGAAGTTTCGGCGCAGCCAACAGGCGAGCCCGGACAGCCGCCCCGCTATGCGGGGTGCCCTGCGATGCTCGTTGCGTCCAGCCATGTAGGGTGCGCAAATCCTGATTTGCGCACGCGGCGCTATCTTTGAAGATGCGCTGCGGCTTGGACGAACCGCATCCGGTGCGCAAACCCCTGCGGGATTTGCACACCCTGCTTGCGTCGGCAGCCGGTCGTGAGCGGCTGCGAGTATTTGCATGGGTATGTGGCTGCAGCCTTTTGCTTGTAAAGGCTGCATCGATATACATGGAGAAAGCCCCGCGTGCGGGGCTTCGTCTTGTCCGGCGTTCGGGCGCGTGCTGCGGCGTACGCCCGGCCGTTCTAGTGCATAGGGCGGAACAAATCTTTACTTATTAGGTCATTGTTTACATGCGACGACCAATGACCCTTTCACTCTCCGAGGCCGATCTCCAAGAATTGACAACCTGGGTTCGCCGCGGCTCGACACCACAAAAGCAGGCGCTGCGCGCCCGCATCATCCTCATGACCGCCGAAGGCGTTCCCAGTAAGGAAATCGCCCTGCAATTGCGCACAACCGCGCCCACCATCATGTTGTGGCGACGCCGTTTCCTCGAAGCCGGCGTTGCC